>CAZEAE010000001.1:0-104659 GCA_964510095.1 uncultured Elusimicrobia bacterium
GCTAAAACGCAGTGATCCCCAGCTGTGCCTTCAACTTTAACCGGACAGGAGTGATCCGAATAGAGTCCTACAACCCTGGCACCCGGCTCGACCGCCGAACTTTATATACTGGCACTCGATGGGCTTCTCCCGGAAGCTGACGCTCTCCTTCTGCCTGCTCACCGCCTTGGCCATGGGCTTGGCCGACCTTTTGATCACCCACGCCGTCAAAGCCGACCTAATCCGCGGCTTGGAGGGCACCCTGATCACCCAAGCCCGCCTCATCGCGCAGTCCGGCAAACCGACCGACGCCCGCCGCTTCGCCGAGGCCTGCGGATGCCGCGTCACCTTCATCAGCGCCGACGGCAAGGTGCTTGGAGATTCGGAGGTCCCCCCCGCGGAGCTCGCCGCCGTCGAGAACCATAAGGACCGTCCGGAGGTCGCCGCGGCCTTGCTGGGCCGGACCGGGCTCGATATCCGACATAGCCGCACCGTCGGCCATGACTTCCTTTACGCTGCAGTGCCTCTGAACCACGCGGGGGTGGTGCGCGCCGCCCTGCCGCTCACCCAGATCCAGAGCCGCGTCGCGGCCACCCGCCGGGCCATCGGAGGCGCCGCGCTTATGGTGCTGGTCGCCGGCCTCCTGGCGGCCTTGTGGCTGTCGCGCTCGCTGAGCCGTCCCGTGCTCGAGATGTCCGCCGTCGCCGAACGACTGGCCCGCGGCGATCACGCCGCTCGCGTCAGGGACCTCGCCCAGGACGAGCACGGACGCTTGGGCGCCACGCTAAACCTGCTGGCCGAGACGGTGCAGCGGCAAGTCCGGGAGCTTTCCCAAGAGAAGGGGCGTTTGCTCTCGATCCTCTCCAATATGGTGGAGGCCGTCGTCGCCGTCGACTCCCACGCCCGCGTCCTGGCCGTCAACCCCGCCGTCACCGCGCTCTTCGGCGTGAAAGAGGAAGACGCCCTCGGCAAGCCGTTCCTGGAGGCCCTGCGCCACCATCAGCTCAACGTCCTGCTGGCCTCGGTCCTCAAGGAGCAGGCCCCCCGGTCCGGAGAGGTCCGCATCTTCGTCCCCGCCGAGCTCGTCTTCGAGGCCCACGCCGTGCCGCTGGACGGCGGCGCGCTGCTGGTCCTGCACGACATCACGCGCCTGCGCCGGCTGGAGCAAGTGCGCCGCGAGTTCGTGGCCAACGTCTCCCACGAGCTGCGCACGCCGCTGACCTCCATCCAAGGCTTCGCCGAGACCCTGCGCGGCGCGGCCAAGGACGACGCCGCCGCGCGCGACGAGTTCCTGGGAGAGATCGAGTCCGGCGCCCAGCGCCTGACCCTGCTAGTCGACGACTTGCTGGAGCTCTCGGCCATCGAGTCCGGCAAGCGCGCCCCGCGCTTGGAGACCGTCGACCTCGCCGCCTTGGCGCGCGAAGTCGCGCAGAGCCTGGAGCCCGTGGCCCGGCGCAAGGACGCGCGCGTCTCCGTGGAGGCGGAGGCCGGCCTACCTCCCGCGCAAGGCGACCGCGCCCAACTGCGGCGCGTCTTGACCAACCTGCTCGACAACGCCCTCAAGTACAACCGCCAGGGCGGCACGGTCACCGTGACGACTCGCATGGAAGGCGCCCTGGTCGCCCTGCGCGTCGCCGACACCGGCGCCGGCATCCCCCCGCAGGATCTGCCCCGCATCTTCGAACGATTCTACCGCGTCGACAAAGCCCGCTCCGTAGAGCTGGGCGGCACCGGGCTGGGGCTTTCCATCGTCAAGCACATCGTCGAGGCCCACGGCGGCTCGGTCGCCGTCGAGAGCCGGCTGGGCGAGGGCTCCGCGTTCACGTTCACCATCCCAAAATGTTAGACTCTCGCATCTTGAGCGTGGAGGAACGATGGCCTGGAATCTGATCCCCAAGGAAGAGAAGTTCTATGAGCTCTTCGAGACGCAAGCCGCCCACAACGTGGAAGCGGCCAAGATCTTCCTCGCGCTGGCCAAGAACTGGGACCTCGCCTCCGACAAGTTCAAGACCCTGCACGACCTCGAGCATGAGGCCGACATCACCACCCACGAGATCTACGACAAGCTCAACCGCACCTTCGTCACCCCCTTCGACCGCGAGGACATCCACGAGCTGGCCTCCGAGCTCGACGACGTCGTCGACCTGATCCAGTCGATCTCCTCGCGCATGCAGCTCTACCACGTCGACCATTCCACCGAGGACCTCAAAGGCATGGCCGAGATCCTGGTGGACGCCACCGAGGCCGTCAAGCGCGCCATCACGGAGATGAAGAATCCGGAAAAGACCCGCCGCGTCCTTGATTATTGCATCGAGATCAACCGCCTGGAGAATGCGGGAGATCGCGCCCTGGAAGTGGCGCTGAGCAAGCTCTTCGACGGCAAGCCCGATCCGCTCGAAGTCATCAAGTGGAAGGAGATCTACGAGACCTGCGAGACGGCCATCGACAAGTGCGAGGACATCGCCGGCATGATGGAATCGATCCTGGTGAAGAACTCCTAGCGCCAACAGCTTGAACATCGTCTTCGACAACCACTTCGCCGTCGTCGCCTCCGTCTGCGCCCTGGCGTATCTCTTCGATTTCCTCAACGGGATGCATGACGCGGCGAATTCGATCGCTACCGTGGTCTCGACCCGGGTCCTTTCGCCGCGCAACGCCGTCCTATGGGCCGCCTTCTTCAACTTCATCGCCGCCTTCGTCTTCGGCGTGCACGTGGCCAACACCATCGGCAAGGGCCTGGTCGACCCCAAGATCATAGATAACGCGGTCATCGTCGGCGCGCTGGTCGGCGCCAGCCTCTGGGACTGGATCACGATGCACTACGGCATACCGGTCAGCTCCTCACATGCGCTCATCGGCGGACTCTGCGGTGCCGGCATCGCCAAAGCCGGCTTCGCCTGCCTCCTAAAAGAAAAGCTCACCATGACCATCATATTCATCTTCCTATCTCCCGCCATCGGCCTCTTCTTCGGCTTCACCCTCATGGTGGCGGTCTTCTGGCTGTTCCGAAATCGCGCGCCGGGCCAGGTCGACGCGACCTTCCGTGTCGGCCAGCTCGTCTCCGCCGCCCTCTACAGCCTCTCCCATGGCGGCAACGACGCGCAGAAGACGATGGGCATCATCTCCGTGCTGCTCTTCGCCAATGGGTACATGGGCGACAAGTTCCACGTACCCTGGTCCGTCATCCTCTCCTGCCATGCCGTGATCGCGCTGGGTACAATGATGGGCGGCTGGAAGATCATCCATACCATGGGCAACAAGATCACCAAGCTGCGGCCGGTCGGCGGCTTTTGCGCCGAGACCGGCGCGGGCCTCTCGATCTTGATCTGCTCGCACTTCGGCATCCCGGTATCGACGACGCACACCATCACCGGCGCGATCGTAGGGGTGGGTTCGACCCAGCGGCTCTCCGCCGTGCGCTGGGGCGTGGCCGGGCGCATCGTCTGGGCCTGGGTGCTGACGATCCCCTGCGCCGCGCTGACGGCCGCGCTGGTCTACCTGGCCGTCTCACGCTTCATCTAGCGCCGGAGCTCCGCCTCTAGATCGTCCAAGACGTACCCCTCTGCTTCTTGCTGGGGGCCGGACGCTCCAAGCGGAAGGCCAAAGCCGCCAGCACCGTCACCACCGCCAGGCAGATCATCTCGCTCTCCAGGGTGCCTCCGTGCTGAGGCTAGTATAGGCCCGGCGCCCGGGATATCAAAGAGCTAAGCGGTTACACGCGGGTGTGATTTTCAGCACAAGACGCCGCTTCCTCCAGCCCCGGCTGTCACCGTGCTGTCACCCACCGTTGACCCTGCCGCCACATGGGCGTGGTACCCTTCATATTGATATAATGCGAGAAATCCCCCCGGCCCCCCCATTGAGAGCCCCTCGAGCCAAGCCCGTCTCCCCCTTTTCCCCCTTCCGCGTCGAGCTCGGCCGCTCGCCCAAGATGCCGGAAGGCGCGGCCGCCTCCCGCAGCCTGGAAAAGCGCCTCTTCAACCGCGACTTGTCCTGGCTGCGCTTCAACGACCGCGTGCTGGCCGAAGCCGCCGACCGCGGCGTGCCGGCCCTGGAGCGCCTGCGCTTCGCCACCATCGTCAGCTCGAACCTCGATGAATTCTTCATGGTCCGCGGCGCCGAGATCGCCCGCATCGCCCGCCGCCAGCCGCAGATGCGCTTTCCCGACGGCATGACCGCCTCTCAGGTCCATGCCCAGATCCGCGAGCAGGTCCTGCGGCAGAAGGGCCGCCAAGCGGAGATCCTCGATGACCTCCTCTTGGACCTTCAAACCGAGGGCATCAAGGTCCACGCCGACTTCGATTCAGACCGCAGCCTCGACGCCTTGATCCAAAGCCGCCTGCCGAAGCTGACCCTGTCGCTGCGCCGGTCCTCCGAGCCCCTGCCGGCCTTGCCCAGCGCGCGCATCCACGTCTTCGTGCGCTTCCCGGGCCAGTACGCCGTCATCGCCATCGAGGAGCGCCAGGCGCGCCTCTTGGAGCTGCCGCCGGACGGCAAGCAGCGGCGCTACGCCTTGACCGAACGCTGGCTGAGCGCGCGCGCCGCCGAGATCTTCCCCGACCTGGAGGTCATCGAGGCCTTCCCCTTCAAGATCATCCGCGACGCCGACCTGCGCTACCACCCCGACGACGAGGAATCCCTGGAGGAGCAGATCGTCACCGCGATCCAGAAGCGCCAGAAGGCGCGCGTCGTGCGCCTGGAGGTCGACGCCCCGACGTATTCCGAAGGCGCGCTCTTCCTGGCCACGGCCCTCGGCCTGGATTCCGCCGCCCTTTATCGTTTCGACCTGCCGTTGGACCTGCGCACCCTGGCCCTCCTCTATAACGAGCCCGGCGCCGACCGTCTGCGCTACGCGCCCATCCAGCCCCAGATCCCCGCCCCTTTCCGCAAGAAGACGACGGTCTTCGACGCCATCCGCCGCAAGGACCGCCTGCTCCACCACCCTTACGACTCCTTCGACATCGTCGTGCGCTTCCTGCAGGCCGCCGCCGTCGACCCGCAAGTCAACGAGATCAAGCACACCCTCTACCGCACCAGCCGGGAGTCTCCGGTCATCGAGGCCCTGAAGGACGCCGCCCAGCGCGGCAAGCGCGTGACGGTCTACGTCGAGATCAAGGCCCGTTTCGACGAGCTCAACAACGTGCGCACCTCCGGCGAGCTCAAGCGCGCCGGCGTGCGCGTCGTGCAGCCCTTGGGCCGCCACAAGGTGCACAGCAAGCTGACCCAGGTCATCCGTCTCGAGGACGGCAAGGAGGTCTCCTACCTGCACCTAGGCACCGGCAACTACCACCCGGTCACCGCGCGCCAATACACCGACCTCGGCCTGCTCACCGCCGACCAGGACCTGGGCCGCGACATCGCGGCGTATTTCACCGCGCTGTCGAAGGGCAGCCGTCCGGCCGGCTCCGAGGACCTCATGGTCGCCCCCGGCAGCCTTCACGGGCGCTTCCGCAAGCTGATCCAAGAGGAGATCGACCTTCATAAAGAGAAGGGCGGCGGCCGCATCATCGCCAAGGTGAATTCCCTGGTCGACCCGGAGATCATCGAGGCCCTCTACCAAGCCTCGCAGGCCGGAGTCTCCGTCGAGCTGCTGGTGCGCGGCATCTGCTGCCTGCTGCCCGGCCTCAAGGGCCTGAGCGAGAACATCCGCGTCGTCAGCGTCATCGACCGCTTCCTCGAGCACTCGCGGATCTACTACTTCCACGCCGGCGGAGCGGAGAAGCTCTACCTGTCGAGCGCGGACTGGATGCCGCGCAATTTCTACAACCGCTACGAGATAGCGTTCCCCGTGAAGGACCCCATCCTGAAAGGCTACGTCCGCGACGTTATCATGGCCAAGGGGCTCAGCGACAATGTGAAGGCCTGGACGCTCAAGCCCGACGGCTCCTACACCAAGCTGCCGGCTCCCGCCGGCGCGGCCGAGGTGCGCTCCCAGCTCTACTTCGAGGCGCTGGCCAAGGAAGACTACCGCGACACGGGCCTGGAGCTGCGCGGCAAAGCCAAAAGGAGCGAACCAGCCCCCTCTTAATTGCTAGATTAAGGACCTCATAGCAAAAGCCGTACGGAGGCCCCATGGAACTGCTGAGCTCGTTTGCCGCCCTCTTCGGATTGAAGGCCGGGGAGTTCGGGATCCTGATCGTCCCCATCCTCGCCGCCCTGCTGCTCTTCGTCCTCTTCCACACCATCGTCATCGTCGGCGGCACGCAGGTCGCCGTCTTGGAGCGGCGCTGGCTGGGCGGCTCCATGCCGGAAGGCCGCGTCGTCGCCATGGCGGCCCAAGTCGGCATCCAGGCGCGCATCCTCGGCCCCGGCCTGCACTTCCTGGTCCCGTTCCTCTATAAGGTCGAAAAATTCCCGATGCTCGAGGTCAAGGAGACCGAGGTCGGCTTGGTCGAGTCCATCGACGGCGACCCCGTCTCCCCCGGCCGCATCTTCGCCAAGGTCGTCCAAGGCCATAATCTTTTCCAGGACGGCGAAGCCTTCCTCACGAATCAAGGCGAAAAGGGACCGCAGATCCAGATCCTGCCGCCCGGCCTCTACCGGATCAACCCGTACCTGTTCAAGGTGGCCAAGGTAGCGGCGCTCAACATCGGCAACAACCGCATCGGCATCGTGGTGGCCGCCGACGGCCAGCCGCTGGCGCCGGGACGTCTGCTCGCCCGGCGCGTCGATGGCCATGAGAGCTTCCAGAACGGCCAAGCCTTCCTTGAAAAAGGCGGCCAGAAGGGCCCGCAGATCGACATCCTGTTCCCGGGCTCCTACCGCATCAACTCGAAGCTCTTCCAGGTCGAGGTCCGCGAAGCGGTCATGGTCCCGGCCAAGAAGGAAGGCCTGGTCACGGCGCGCGACGGCGAGCCCTTGCCGCCCACCGAGTACGTGGCCAAGACCGTGGCCGGCCACCGGGATTTCCAGGACGCGGCGGGCTTCCTCGCCAACGGCGGGCAGCGCGGGCCGCAGCTGGACTTCCTCAAGCCCGGCACCTACTACATCAACCCGCTGATGTTCGACATCAGCTCCGACGAGGTCCTGGGCGTGCAGCGCGGCGAAGTGGCCGTCATCGTCTCCAACATCGGCAAGGACCCCGCCGGGGAAGCCCTCAGCGGCAAGGTGCCGATGACGGCCGACGAGGCGGTCAAATTCGGCGTCGAGCGCTACGTCGTCGACTCCGGCTATCGCGGCATCCAGCGCGACGTGCTGGGGCCCGGCACCTACTACCTCAACAAGCTGGCCTTCACCCCGCACATCATCCCGACGACCAACATCACCATCGACTGGGCGGAGGAAAAGGTGGCGGGCAAAGGCGCCCGCGGCTTCGACCCCTTAGCTATCGTGTCTAAAGACGGGTTCGAGATGACCGTCGAGGTCAAAGTCATCCTGCGCGTCCAGCCCCAGCAGGCGCCCCACATGGTGGCCCGCATCGGCACCATCGAGAACTTAGTCGAGCACGTCATCCATCCCTTGATCGACTCCTCCTTCCGCAACCAGGCGTCCTCGTCGGAAGCGATGAAGTTCATGCAGGACCGCTACGAGGAGCAGCGCAAGGCCGAGCAGCACGTCATCGAAGAGCTCAAGCGCTACCACGTCGAGTGCGTCAGCGTCTTGATCTGCCAGATCGGCCTGCCCGAGCGCCTGATGCTGACGCTCACCAACAAGGTCGTGGCCTCCCAGCAGAAGTCGATGTACGACTCCCAGCAGGAAGCCGAAGCGCGCCGCCGCGAGATGGAGAAGACCAAGGCCCAGGCCGACCTGCAGCCGAGCCTGGTCAAGGCCGAGATCGATGTGGAGATCGCCGCCCAGCAGAAGCAGCAAGCCGTCATCCTGGCCGAAGGCCGCGGGCAGGCCACGCGCCTGGAGCAGGAGGGCATCGCCGCCGGCGTCGCGGCCGTCGGCAAAGCCGAAGGCGAGAAGATCCTGGCCATCGGAAACGCCACGGCCGAAGCCTACACCAAGCAGGTGCTGGCGATGGGGCAGGCGCCTTTGACGATCATCGAGGTGATGAAGCACGTCTCCGGCGGCAAGGTCAAGATCACGCCGGACATCATGGTCAGCGGCGGCGGCCAGGGGCAGGGCGACGGCAACTCGTCGAACGTCCTGTCGGCGTTCATGGCCAGCCTCATGACCAGCGGGATGAAGCTCGTGCCCGCGAAGCCCGAGACGCCGCCTCCGGGCAAAGCCGGCTAGCCGGGCTTGGCCGGTTCCGGCGCCTTGGCCTTCAGCGCTTTTTTGATGTCCGAGGCGTACAGGAAGCTGGGGCTGATGCGCAGCGCGATGCGCCCGTAGGGGTCGATGATGAAGACCTCCGGGCGCACCCGCGAGCCGTAGGCGCCGGCCAGCGCGCCGTCCAAGCCGATCCAGGCATGCATGGGATGGAGCTTCATGAAGGCCTCCACCGTCTCGCGAGGCTCATCGGTGACCGAGAGGAAGCGCACCGGTTGGTCCTTGAATGAGTCCACCAGCTTGTTCATGTGCGGCAGCTTCTCGAGACATGGCCCGCACCAAGTGGCCCAGAACTCCAGCACGACGACCTGCCCGCGCAGGTCCTTGAGCGAGGCCAGGGACGTCATCGGAGCCTGAAGCAGTTCCTGGACGCCCGCGTCGGGGGCCCAGACGACGGGCTTGGGCGCGCGGCAGCCGGTGATGAACGCCCCCAGCAGAAGGCTTAACACTTGTCGACAAAGGCACTTCATCCCTGGCACCAAACGTTTCAGTGGTTCTTCAGGAAGAACGACTGGCAGCGGTGGTACTTGTCCAGGGGCTCGCGGCGCAGGCTGAATTCGCGGCCCAAGGCGGCGTTGAAGTCGGTCAGCTCGTCGACGTGCGCGAGCTTGGCTTCCAGGCTGCCGCCCGGCGACTTGATCTCGTTCTCGAACTCGCAGAAGGTCGATAGGGGATGCGGCCCCGTCTTGCCGATATGGAAGGCGAAGATGCGGTCCAAGGACGGCTCGAGAAAAGCATTGCCGAGCTCGACCAAGAACTTCTCTTTTTGATATATCGACAGGATCGGGCCGACGTTGATCCTCGCGATGACGCTCTTGCCCAGGTGCAGGCGCATGGCGCGCGCCATGGCCGGCTCGGCGTGGTTGTCCAGGATATCGCGGACGGAGGTGCGGGAGAACTTGACGATATCATGCCGGCTCTCCTCCATCAAGACGTGCTTGAGCCGCTCGGTGGAGAACTCGGAGCGGAAGAGCATGCCGTTGCGGTGGAAGCCCGGGCCTTTGTACTGCAGATAGACGCTGGAGCCGCCCTTTTTGTACCGTAACCGCAGGCTGGCCCCGACGCGGAAGACGTCCATGTTCGGGGTATCGAGGAATTGGTCGAAAAAGAAGGAACTCTTTTCGACTTGGACCTTCTTGCGCTTGAGCAGGAACTTGCGGATGTCCTTGACGTCCTCGGGGCGCACGCGGTGCTTGGACTCGACTTCGACGTACTTCCAGTCCTCGATGCCCAGGCGCCGGCAGATCTGGTCGGATTCGCTCTCTGAATCTCGTCTCATCGCAGTGCCGCAAGGATAACATATTTGCGAGCGCGGCCCTCCGCCGCGGGGCTCTTTGCCGCTTTTTTACTCAGACGCCATCTCCTGGAAATCAATTCGCTCGATCGCGGGGCTACCCTATGGCGAGGGAAGACCCTTCCCAGGAGGCTGCCCATGAACATCAAGATGATATCCCTGATGGCCTTGCTCACAACACTGACTGGTTGCGCCGGACACCGGGAGACGGCCCGCCCTGAACCCGCCGCGCCGCCTCTGGAAGCACCGCAAGCGCCCTTTTCCCTCGAACCGCTGGGCTGCCCGGTCTATGCCGGAGACGACCGGCCGGACTATGACGCGCAAGCTCTCGAGTGCATCGTCAAGTGGATGGGGGAAGCCCACGAGTACCTCGCCAAAGGCGGCAAACCGACGAAGCATACCAGCGATGAGAGCTTCGAGCAATACCGGGTGACGGCCCAGAAGCTCGTCGCCCGCGTCTCAAGATCGCTCACGCAGGCCCGCCCGAACGCCGCCGCGGCCCCGCCCGCAAGCGGCATGACCGCCCGAACACCGTCTGGCGCCGACGCCAGCCGGGAATCTCAGCAGCACTACCTGAGCGGCGTCATCTTCTACCAGAAGGGCGATCTCGAAGGCGCGCGCCGGGAGTGGCTGCGGGCCAAACGGCTCGACCCCGCGAACTCCGATGCCGAGGCGGGCCTGGACCGCCTCGAGAAGACCCGCTGACTCCGCGTGATGATCCAGGATATCTCGGACCGAGGTACGTGAGAACTCGGGAGGCGAAGGCTACTTCCAGAACTGAGCCTTGTCCGCTAAACGGCCAAGGAAGGAACGCTGGTTGCCCTTCGCGGCTTGCAGCGCCGCGTCCCCTGGAGGGGCAGGCTCCGCGACGTCGGCTTGCGCGTTCCTAGGGGTCGACCTTGCCAGAGCAAGGCGTATCTTCCCGTCATGGCCCGCGGGGCTGCCTGACTGCGCAAGCACGCTCGGAGCGGGTTCGACCAGGGCTTGAGCTGTATTTTCCCCAGTAAAAAACCCGTCCAGCGCCGCTTTCATCCCCTCCGGGGAATCGAGCGACAGCCCGATAGATGACAACTGCTTGCTGAGGGGAGCGATCGTGGTGGCGAAGGCCGCCCGCGCCTTAGGGTTGCCCTGAAAGGGCCGCAAGAAGGCCTGAAGATGATCGTTGACTTCGGCGCCGACAGGCGGCAGGCCTGCGTCCAATCGGATATCGCTAAAAAGCGCCTGCACCGCGGGCAGAGCCTCCGGCCGTTCGATCGCCTCGATAAGAAGCGCTCCCGCCGTGGCTTGGGTCGGCGTCACTTCCGGACCGACCAAGCTTTTGGTCAGGGCTTGGGCCATCAATTGAGGAGAGCCGGCCAACGGAGTCAAGGCCAGGATCTGAGCATTGAGGTCCAGGGCAATCTTGGGCAATTGCCCGGCCAAACCGGGACGTTCCGCGCGGATCCCGGAATTCCCGATCGATACCGCGGCGAAGGCCTGCGGGGCAAGAGAGCCGCTCAGTAAAAACAACCACGCCGCTACCTTCAATAGGTTCATGATGCTTTTATGTGAATCTCTCCTAAGTATTAAGCTGCGCCCCTCTTTTGTCAAGGCCCGCAGTCAAACCCGGTTTTTCATCGACCTCCGAAACACGCAACCCCGTTTCTGGAGCCGATGCCGCCGACCGCCTTCCCTTCCGCCTCAGGACTTGATCGCGGCCCAGGGTTACAATACGATGAGATGAGAAAAGCCTCTCGGCTGGTCCGAAAGTCCCTCCTGGGGTTGTCCTTGCTCCTCTTGCAGCCCTCGGCGTTCGCCGCCCCGGTCAAGATCGACGAGGCAGGCCTCGGAGGAGAGATCATGTCCCTGGTGGGCGCGCGGCCCGAGCGCTTGCGCGACTACGCCGTCGCCATCGAAGACGGCCGCTTCGTCCGCCTGGACCGGCGGATGGGCAAGCCGCTTAAGCCGACCCGGTTCGCCGACCGCGCGGAGTTGGCGAAGATCGCCCGAGAGCTGCGCGACCTGGACCGCCGCTCGACGCAGAGCGACACGCGGCGCGACACGCAGATCGACCGCCAGGCCGCCGCGACGCTCGCCGCCATCCCCGCGCCCGAGGCCTGGAGGACAGGCGCGGCCCTGCTCTTCGACGGCGGCAGGCTTGAAGCCGAGACCAGCCTTCAGGGCGACTGGAGCGCGCGCGCGGATTTTGCCAACGGGCGGCTGCGGCGCTGGAATATGAAGAGCCCTTCCAGCGACACCGAAGTCGAGGTGGGAGACCTGGCCGCAGGCGGCTTGAGCCCCGCTCTAGGGTCAAGCCCGTACTGGAGCGTGACCAAGGGGCATGCCGGCTCCGGCGACTGGCTGGATCACCAGTTCCGCGGCCAGGCCTCCTATGTGAACCTGGAGGCGCGGAATTTTCCCGAGGTCCCCGCGCCGCAATACCAGGGCGGCTTCACCAAGGAGTCCTATTACGTCTTCAGCGGCCTCGCCCAGGCCGGGCGGGCCTATCCCCTCTACGGTCCGGTGGACGCGGCCTGGAGCGCCCTCGGGGTTTTTCGCCGCACCCAAGCCTTCCCCAACGCCTCCTTCGATGAGAGCGTGGGGCTGCGGGCGAGGATAGGGCAGGATCATTCGCTCGGGCTCTTCACCGGCGTCACCCAGGCCGTGGGCCTGCTCAGCGAGGACTGGGCCAACCGGGCCGTCTCGGGCTTGGAGCAACAGGCCGGCATGGAAAAAGCCCCGCATTCCAATATCTCCCTTTGGGGCCGGCTCCCCTGGCGCCAGGCCGACTACGCGGTGGACCTGGGGCGCCAGGACAACCCCATGACCGAGGTCTCCAGCCTCCGGGCCTCCTTGGGCGCGCCTGCCGGCGCGGGGCGGCTCTCCGTGTACGGGGCCGGGGAGACCGAGGTCGGCCGACGTATCGAGTTCGACCGCCGCCGCTCCAGCCTCGGCGCAAGCTGGGCTCCGGACGGCAGGACCCGTTGGTTCGCCGAGTACGGCCGGCAGGACTTTCGCTTTGGAGACGCCGAGGTAAAGAGCCGCCAGGTTATGGTCGGTCTTGAGCTCTCCGATAAATACCGCACCGGCGCCGGCGTCACATTAGAATCGAGCTTCGGGGGCCGTGAGAAGCTCACGGCCGGCGGCGCCGATTTCCAAGCCCTGGCCGGCCCCCTGGCCGCGGGGCTTTCCCAGCTCGAGACGGCCTTGAACCAGGCGCTGGCGGTCCTCGAGACGACGAACGAGGACCAGGCCTGGCTGTCCTTCACCGCTTACTATAACCACCTGCCGGCCGACACCCGCGCGGCCATCGAGGCGGAACTGGGGCCCGCCGACCGCGACGACTTCGACTTGCCCGCCTGGATCACGGTCATTCGCCAGGGGGCCGGCGGCCTAGCCCAAGCAAAAGCCCTGGTGGGAGACCCCGCCTTCCTCGATCGGACCTTCACGCGCTACGCCCGCGCCGCGCTGCAGAAGAGCATCGGCGAGACCGAACTGGAGGTCTTGGGCGCGCAAGTGCGCCTGACGCCCCCCGCCCTCCTCGCGCTGCTTCACGCCTACAGCCTCGGGGTCAGCCCCCTGCCGCCGGTGGGCCGCGACCTGCTCTCCGGCCCCCTAGACCAAAGGGTCCTCGACCAGATCAACAGGAAGTTCGGCAGCGCCTGTTCCGGAGATTTTAAGACCGTCTCCGCCTGCCTGATCGAGCACGTCCCCGCCGATAAAAAAGCGGCCCTCGAGGCGGCCTATGGCAAAGATTTGCCGATCGTCCTGGGCGACTCCATGGCCCTCATGGCCCAGGTCCTGCGCCGGGAGCTCAACGTCTTCCTTCTTTCCGCGATGCTGGCGGCCGAGAAGCTCGACGCGCTCAGCGTGGACCGCGGCCAGCGCCTCGGCGAGATGAACAAGGCGGCCCTGACGCGCTCCTTCGCCCTCCTAGACCAGCGCCGGCGCGCGGAAAGCGCGCCCCCGCGGGTCCTGGCGCGAGCCGAGGGCAGGCTCCGGGAAGAGCTGGCCCGGCAGGACGCCGACATCGCCGGGCGGCTGCGCGAGCACGGCCCCAAGCTGCTGGCCAGCCTGGTCTCCCAACCCTCCTGGCCGAGCAACGTCTCGGTCAGCGTGCCCCAAGAGCACTGGCCCGCCCTCTTGTCCCGATACGGCTCCGAGAGCCTGGCCCTCTTCCTGCGCCAGGCCGCCTCCAAGCTCGGGCAGAAGGCGGGATTCAGGATGGTTCGTTTGCGCCTTGAGTTCAAGAACGACCCCGACCTGGGCCTCTCTTTGACGCGCGGAGATATCCTGCGCCTCACGCTGCCGCCGCTGGGTCCCGGCCGCGACCCCGCCTCCGCTCTAGAGGCGATCCTTTCGGCGCTTTGATGTCCGACAAATCCGACCGACGCTGTGAGGTGAAAAACATGAGAAGCAATAGCTATCGGAGCCTGGCGGGAGTTCTCTGCCTGCTCGCCCATGCGAGCCTCGCTTGGGCCGGCGCGGGGTTCGGCCCGGGGCAAAACCTGGATGTCGAAGAGTTCTTGCGCGCAGCCCGGGCCGGCGACGGCCCGGCCGCGCCGCGGTCATGCCACCCCGGCCAAGCGGTCGAATGGGTGGCCATCAAAGGAGGGAAATTCGCGATGGGCGCCGACAACGGCGATAGCGATGCCAAGCCGCTCCACGAGGTCGCCATCAAAACCTTTGAGATGTCCAAGGCCTTGATTACCGTGGAGCAATACGCCGAGTGCGTAATCAAAGGCGGTTGTACGGAGCCGGGCGCCGGTGAGTACTGCAATTGGGGGAAGACGGACCGGCAGCGCCACCCGGTCAATTGCGTGGACTGGAAACAGGCCGACCGGTACGCGAAATTCAAGGCCGCGCGGTTGCCCAGCGAGTCCGAGTGGGAGTACGCGGCGACCAGCGGGGGCAGGAACCAGAAATACCCTTGGGGCAACGAGGAGCCGAGCTGCGAGAGGGCCGTGATGCACGGCGAGGACGCCTATGGCTGCGACGGCGGGGGCACGATGCCGGTCTGCTCGAAGCCCGACGGGAACACCGCGCAGGGTCTGTGCGACATGGCGGGAAACGTCTGGCAGTGGGTGCAGGACAAATATCAGGACTCGTATGCCGATGCGCCTGCGGACGGCAGCGCGTTTGAGGCTGCGGGCTCCTACCGGGTATGGCGTGGCGGCTCCTTCATCAACGGCGGCGCCAGGTACCTGCGGGCCAAATACCGCAACAACGTCGGCCCCGGCTACCGCGGCAGCCTCGTTGGCTTCCGCGTGGCGAGGTCGAGCCGTTGACCAGGAGGAAGGCCCGATTCGGGGCTGCCAGGAGTTCGATAAGACTTGAAGCAAAGGAGAAACCATGAAAAGCAAAAGGACGCCTTCACGACTCAAGATCGCGCTGGCCCTGACGGCGCTGTGCCTTTCCAGCCAGGCCGTCGCCGCGGAGACTTCCCTCGGCGAAGCCTTCGGCTCCGTGCAGGAAACGGTCCAAGCCGGCAAGACGCGGCTCAAGGCGACCCGCGCCGCCCCGGTGATCATCGCCGAGCGCGGCGTATACAAGGCCTCGCTGACGACGCTTCTCGCCAAGCAGAAGTGCTCATCGCAATTCGAGCAGGTCAACGGCCGCGAGCCTCTGGCGACGTGCGCCGTTGACGCCGGCGCGCCGGGAATGATCAAGCCCGTCGCGATCCTTCCCTTCGGGCTTCACGGCGAGTTCGACTCCGAGATCGGCGCGGGCTCAAAAGTGGGCTGCACCGGCGGCATCCGCGCAGACGCGGGCCTGGCGGGCCAGTTCCAGATATTCGTCGGCCTCAGCCCCTACAGCCTCGATTATTCGAAGGAGCAGTTCCAGCAGTGCTTCGAGTCCGTGATCTCCAAACTCCAGGCCAAGGACCGGGTCATGTACTTCGAAGCGGTTCAGACGGCGAAATGAGACGGCAGGCGATCCCGCTCGCGGCCTTGGCCGCGCTGCTGGCGGCGCTTGTCCTGCCCGTCGGCGCGGCGGACGGCCCGGCCGCCTCCGAGGTCGACCTGAGCGCGCGCTACCTGCCGGGCGGGTCATGGTTCGACGTGGGCGACCAGGGGCTGGCGATACGCCTGACAGGCCGCCCTGCCGTCAACGGGATCGTGGATTTCCGCGGCCAAGCGGGGGGCGCCTTGGCCTTCGAGGCCCGTCCGCTCTCTTCGGCGCAGCCGCCCTACGGCTACTCCTTGATCGGAAGCGCGGTCTCCGCGCGCGTCACGCGCTTCGGCGCGGGCTTCCTTCTAGAAGGCCAAGCGGGCGGCAGACCCCTGGCGCTGACCTTGGAGCGCCTGCGTGATCAAGACTACCAGGTCGTCGGCCGCGACGGAACGAAGCTCAAGGCCTGGATCACCCCCTCCCTGGCCCGCCTGCAAGGACGCTTCGAGCCGGAGAAAACATCGCGAGAGGGGCTGGCCGTCCTGGGCGCGGCGCTGGCCCTGATGTTCTCGGAGCAACCCGCGACGCCGCCTCGCGCCGCCTCCGACGCCGGCGCAAGCGAAGCAGCTCACGAACCCGCCGCTGCTTTGAATGAGAGCGTCTCCGCCGAGGGATTGGACTTGGACGCCCTTTTCGACGGCGTGAAGGACTTCCGCGGAGCCGTCCATGTCCACACCTCCCTCTCGCGCGACAGCCACGCCTCGCCGGAGGATCTGGTCAAAGCCGCCAATGAGATCGGCCTGGACTTCGTGATGACCTCCGATCACCGGGGGCAGGACGTCTACGCGAAGTCGCTGCGCGGCATGCAAGGCGGCACTCTCTTCATACCCGGGATGGAAGTCATCCAAGGAGGCTCCGGGCTCTTCGGGAACTGCTGGCCGCCCTCGGTCTGCAACTCGGCTCTCTACTTGAACATGAGCGATTCGACCACGGTCACCAATCCAGATCTTGAGCGGCTGCTGACGGGCCCGCGCGGCCCGGAAGAACTTGTGATCGTGGCCCATCCCTTGGGTTTCAAAGATTGGGAGCACGGAAACATCGACGGGATGGAGATCTACGATCTGGCCGATGAGTTCATGCCGCCCTGCGTCTGGGGGACCTTGCGCAGGATCCTCGCGCTGGTCCTGCGGGCCGTCGGCGTCCGGTTGTTCGACCAGCCCACGGAGGACATCCTGATCGACCGGCTGCAAAGGCCCGACGCGCACCTCAAGAAGTGGGACGAATTGCTCTCCCAGGGCCGGCACGTCGTGGGCGTCGGGGCTCCCGACGCCCATCAGAACATGAGGATCTTCGGGGTGCAGCTGGACCGCTACGTCTTGACCCTGCGCTTTCCTTCCGTGCACATCCTGGCGCGCGAGCTGACCGCGCAGGCGCTGGCGGCCGCTCTCAAGAACGGCCGCAGCTACACCTCCTTCGACCTGCTCGCCGATCCCTCGGGGTTCAGATTCTCCGCCGCGGACGGCCAATCGTCGTATACACAGGGAGACAGCATGCGCTTGGCCCGGGATCGGCCGGTGGTCTTCACCGCGATGTCGCCCCGCGAAGGCAGGATCAGGCTATTCAAGAACGGAGCGCTCGTCCAGGAGGCGTCCGGGGCACAGTTGGGCTTTACGACGCACGACCCCGGGGCGTATCGGGTCGAAGTCGAGCTGAACCTCAAAGGAGAATGGAAGCCTTGGATCTTCTCGAACCCCATCTACTTGGAGCCAAGCCCCGAGACTCCAGAGCAGAAGGAATCGTCGCGGGACAACAACGCTTCGGCTGGCAGTCAAACCGGGCTTTCCAACGGCGGACCAAATGGATAGGGCCGTTTCTGGGGCCAATGCCAGGCTCGGCTTGCCCTTGCGCCTCAGGCCGAGCGCCCGACTTGGGGCTACAATGAGTTCAAGAGAACTTGCCGGAAAAGGAGAAGCCATGAAAAACAAGATGACGACTTCACGCCTCAAGATCGCGCTGGCCCTGACGGCGCTGTGCGCTTCCAGCTGGGCCGCCGCCGCGGAGACATCCCTCAGCGAAGCCTTCATCTCCCTGCAGGCGACGGTCCAAGCCGGCAGGGCGCGGCTCGACCAGGCCGCGGAAAGTTCGAAGCCCGCCGATATGGATGAGGACGACGTCGTCGTCACCCCTGGAATTGGCCATTGGGTCATGGACAAAGAAGACCGGGTCGGCCAAATCATCGAGATTTATCCAAACGGAGCCGCGCGTTATCAGGTCGGGAGCGACGTCTATATCTCGAACTATCTTTCCCTGGAGCAGGAACATGGAGACGGCGTGTGGACCGGGGACACGGTGATCGATACCGACAATGAGATCGGAACGGTCATGCGCATCTTCTGCACGCGCAACCCGCGGGCTTTGCGCGATCCGGCCTGCCGCATCCAGTACAAGGTGAGAAACAGCTTCTATATCGCCAAAGGCGGCCTCAAGCGCGAGGTCCAGGAATATGTCAAGTCGGACTTCCCCCACCTCGGCCAGAAAGTTTCGCGAGGCTCCATGATCATCACCTCGGAGAACAATACGTTAACGGTGGATCAGCTCTTCTCGGACGGCCGCGTCCGCTTTCGCGTCGGCGCAAAATCAGAGATCCTGACCAGAGACCGCTACACCGCGGTCCAGCGTTGAACGAAATGAAGGGGGGAATATGAAAAAATCGATATCCATCCGCCGCGCGGGGTCTTCCGTCGCCGTGATCCTAGGCGCCCTGGGGATTCTTGCCGCGACGAGCTCTGCTCAAAGCCCGGTCGAATGGAACGCCGGCGACCCGGTGATCCAGCTTCAGCAGCGCCTGGCCGAACAGCCCGCCGCGGCGACTCCACCGGCCAGGCCCGTGTCCATCAAACCCGAGGAGAAGGAGGTTAGCGGGATCGCCGACCCCGCTTTGACCGGAGACTACCGGCTCAAGGAGATCCGCGCCCAGGGCTTCCCTGAAAAACTGCGTTCGCATTACTGCCCCGACCGCCTCAGGGTCGTGCTCGACGACCCTTCCCGCCGCGTCACCGTCTTCGGGAAGATGGACGACGAAGAGGGACCCGACGGCGAGTATCCTGGATACCGCCTCCTCAAGACTTTCTCCCCCTCTCGCCTGGTCAAGGAACCGGACGAGGTCGACCGCGGAGCCGTGACCGAAACGGCATTCGACGGCAAAGAGGTGCGCACCACCCATAACGGCTTCATGCTGCTGATCTTCAGCGTAGTGCATGAATACACCGGCCTGCGCCTGACCAGCCAGGACGTCTTGGTCTGGAAGCATTCCGAGACCGTCGTGCCGGCCGGCGCACTGCTCTCCAACGATGAAGACTACACCTGTCACTATGACAGAGCCGCCCGCTGACGAAACACCTCGAGGTTGAACATGAAACGCTTGATGAACCCTGTCGCGCCGCTCCTGTCGCTCTCGTTGATTTTGACGGCCCCAGGCTTGGGCTGCTATGAAGCCGCGGCCGCCAGCTTCAAAGCCTTGCGAGTGGCGCCGCCGTCGAGCGCCATGAGCTTCAATCCGGGAGCTCTCGGCCGCTTCCCTGTCTCTTATCAGGGCGCCGGTTTGACCGCGCCGGGGTTTTTGACGCCGCTGCCCGTGATCTCCGCGTTGACGCAGCCTGCCAGCATCCCCCAATTGAGCCCTTCGGCGCCTTCGGCGCTTGAGGGCGCGGCAGTCCCCGCGGCAATCGCGGCCACAGTCGAGGCGGGCCCCTCTTGGCAGCAGCGGCTTTCGGCCCTTGGTGAAGAGGTCAAGGGAATCGTTTCCTCCCGAGATGTCGGCGACCAAGCCGCGGTCCTGCGCCGCATATTCGAAGCCGGCCTAAGGCTTTCAGTCGCGCCCGAGACTCCCGAGGGCGCGCCAAAAGCCGCCTCCATTGGCTCTCCGCGGACGCGAAGGATGCCCGAGGTCCTGGAGATATCCGAGTCCCGACGCCTCGACACGCTCGAAGGCCTATACGTCCGGACTCAGCCCCAAGGAGCGGTGGCCCCGCGCTCGTCGCCCCTCAAGAATAGGACCGCAGGAAAAATATCCCCGGAGCTCGATAGGATGCTGCGGCCCGAGAACGTCTATGACGTGACCGTCAGCTTGATAGCTCATCCTTCCGTGACCGAGGAAGACCAGCTGGTCTACTATTTGTCCGAGCTCGAAGGAGCCTCCTACCGGCACGACCACAGGAGCGGAAAGATATCCGTCCAGGGGATCAGCGGCCGGGATATCCGCGTCATCGCGGGCTTTCCCGCCGTGAGCCGCATCGCGGGGACATCCAAGGCGCCGACAGACGCCGCCACAAAAGGCCAGGGCGACAATCCGGAGGAAAAGACGCCCGTCATCTTCGTCGACAAGAAGCTCCGCCCGGACGTGGCCCTGCGCGTCCTGGAAGGCGCCGAACGGAACGACTTGGCGGCGCTCGACGGCAAAATCAATATCACCGTCGAAATCCGATCCAACCCGCGCAACCCCATGATCCTGATGAAGGGCGCCAACGGCTTTAGGACGATGTTCTATCTGCACGAGGCCGGGGAGATGATCCGCGAACTGCAGTTTCGTTGGCACAAGCCTTCGACCTGGCTCCCGCGCGATGCCGACCCCGACAAGATGGACGCCGCCGAGCAGATGGACCTGGTGATCGCTTACGCGAAGGAAGCGTTCAAAGGGATCGTTTCCCGGGAAGGCAAGCCGAAAACGCCTTCAGAAAACTCCGGAATCTCCGGACTCTCGACAAAGAACGTCGTGCTGACGCTGACCGGACTCCTTAGCATAACCGGTCTCTTGGGCACATTGGGAATATTGACCGGGTTTTTCGCCTCCCTCCTGCCCCAAGTCCCTATTGAAGTCGCAGATTACATCTATGCCGTCAGCGGCAAGGCTCTCATAGGAGTGGCGGCCGGGACGGTTACTCTGGCCCTAGCGGGCATAGCCGCCTACCTTCTCTGGGCAAGAGAGTAAAAACCATGAGACTCCTAATGAAGCCCATCGCGCCGCTCCTGTCGCTCTCCTTGATCCTGACGGCTCCGGGCTTGAGCTGCTTTGAAGCGGCGGCTGCCAGTTTCAATATCGTGAGGGTGACGCCGCCGTCCAGCGCCATGAGCTTCAATCCGGGATCGCTCGGACGCCTCCCTGTCTCTTACCAGGGCGCAGGTTTGACCGCGCCGGGGCTTTTGCCCCCGCCGTCCTTAACCTCCGCGCTAACGCTGCCTAGAGGCTATCCCCAATCAAGCGCCACGGCGCTCCCGACGCTTGCGGGCGCGGCCGCCCCCGCGGCGGTCCCCGCCGCAGTCGAGCCCGGAGCCTCCTGGCAACAGCGGCTCTCCTCTCTTGGAGACGAGATCAAGGCAATCGTTTCCTCCCGGGATATCGGCGACCAAGCCGCGGGCCTGGGCCGCATCTTCGAAGCCGACCGAATACTTTCAGCCACGACGCCAGGAGAAGGGGGCTTTGTGCCCGCAACCCGCAAGGCAGCAAGCGGCCTGAAGACGCCCAAGGCCGCCGCTGGCGGCGCAGGCCAGATCTCCCCGGAGGGAATGCGCGAGCACCGCTTCGAAGCCCTCATGGACGAGCGCGCCGAACGATATCGATCCGCTCACGCCCGGCTCGAATTCCTAAGCGGACACGCGAACGGCCTGAGCTCCGCGCTGGTGTCGCACATGGATTGGATGCTGCTTCCGATAGTCGGCTTCACGCTGGCGTGGAACATGCCCGTCTTGGCGGCCGTCGCGCTCCTGACGTTAGCCGCGACCGCAGCCCGATCCTACGCGCTGTACAAGGTCGCCGACCGCATCGGAGGCTTGTACGAGTCCTGGGGCCAGGGGCTGCAATCACTGCTTCGCTTGGAGCCTTCCTTGGATGGATCGGAGAAGGCACGCCTGGCCCAGGGAATGTACGACCTGCTGAGCTTCCCGCGCCGCGTCAGGGTTTTCGGAAGATACTACCCCATAAGCGTCGACGAGAACTGGCATCGCTGGGCCTCGATATTCCGGACTCATCTCGCCTCATTCCTAGACGACAGAAGCAGGCGAGAGTTGGTCCGATTGAGTTTTGAGCGCTCTCAGTACGCTCTCGGAAGGATCAGCCAACGCGACACCACGGACGCGAACGCCTATTTTTCAGTTTTGATGCCTCTGCGGCTGCATACCCTGCTTAACGAACGGCAAAAAAAAGACTCTATCGAGTCCATGCTCGAGTTCTATGAGAGGGCGCTCTGGGTCCAGGGCTTCACCTACCCGATGGATGGCCAGGGCTTCGACGAGGTCGATCAAATGCTGCGCGACCGGCAGATACCGCGCGAATCAATCCGAAGCTTTTACCCCAGGTTCTACGCCTTGCTCGACCGGCAGCCATTCTTGGAGAGCCGGCCGTTACTGCTTAAGGTATTGAACCGCATGCGCGAGAACTTTAAGGAAAAGATATGAAGAAGACGATCTTGATGCGCCGCGGCGGGGTCGGCCCAGACAAGAAATCGGGCCTGTCAAACCCTGTTTTTCAGCGACCGTCGGAATGCATAACGGCGCTTCTGGAGCCAATGCCGCGCGCCGCCTTACCCGCAGCCCCAGGCCGAGAACCCGACATGGGATTACACTGAGGATATGAAAGGAGAAGATATGAAAAAGATGATCTTGACGCGCCGCGCCGGGCTTCCCGTTGCGCTGATACTCTGTACGTTGGGGACCATGGCCGCGACGGGCTCGGCCCAGAGCCCGGTCGACTGGAATTCCGGCGACCCCGTGCTCCAGCTTCATCAGCGCCTGGCCGAACAGACGCCGGCCGCCGTCTCACCCACCGGCGCGGCGGTGCTGGAAACGGGACGCCCCGTGCTTGATCTCGTGAACAAAGTCGCCGGGTTGTATATGGGAGACAAGAACCCCGACACCGCCGTTCTAGAACCCGACCGCCGCAAGAATCAACTGAGAGTCTCCTCGTGGCTTCAGAAGAAGTCCGAGATCCGAGCGGAAATCCTTGAGCCCGTTGGAATCAAAAAAGGAGACGCGATTTTAGTTTATGATAAAATCGCGCCTTTATCCTCCAAGATCCTGGGGGTTTATGAAGAAGGTTACCTCTATTTCGAGGGACGAAGCCGCTGGGTCGCCACTTCTGATTACTCAGACACCACGGCTCCGACCTATGTCATCAAGAAAGCTGAGGACATCTTCCTCGAAGTCGGCGAGATCGATGGCATGCGGGCGGGGCAGGCCGTCTGCTTGAAGGAAGACCATGACTCCGGTGGAGACAAATTCAAGGCAGGAAAAAAAGGAAAGATCGAGCATGTTTTCTCGAACGGCGTCGCTGAAGCCTCCTTCAGCCCCCCGCTGAATATCGTTCGATTGCCCTTGGCTTTTTTGGGGATGAAAGAGAGTCTTTTTTTGAAGATCGCGGATTTGAAAGACTGTTCAACCAGGAGGAAAAAATGAAACGCCAGGAACATAGCCCCCTATTGTCCGCCGGTCTGAGTCTGCTGCTCCTCTCCGCGGCGGGCAAACCGCTCAGCGCGGCAAGCCTCGCGCCGGCCCCGCTGGAAGCCTCCCTGGAGGCCGCGTTCGCCCAGGCGCGCGTCGCCGTCGCCGACGCCGCGATCAAGGATTTCTCGGACGCCGACGCCCTGGCTTCGGCCGCCGGCGTCTGGGTCATGCGCCTGCGCGCCGACGCCAATGCCCTTGCCGCCCGGGCCCAAGCGCGTCCGGCCGACCCGGCCCTGGGCCGGGAGCTTCAGGCCCTGGAAGACCACACGCAGGACCTGGATTCCGATTTAGCCGGGCTCGACCGCGACCTGAGGGGGCTCATCGCGCGGGCGCCGGCGCTCATTTCCATCAAAGACCGCGTCTCCTTCCTTCCGGACATGATCTTCGCCGCGCGTAGCAGCCTCTGGCTCGCCTGGCAGGAGGCGTTCCCCCGAGCCGAGGTCTTCCGCCGGTCGGATCTGGCGACCTCCTTCGCGCGCTTCCAACGCGCGCTCGAGCACGCCGAGGCCGCCGCCCAGAAATGCGAGGAGTCCGCCCTAGAGCTCAAACACGCGGTGGACGCGGCGTCCCGCGGGCGCTGACCCCATCATGCGCGCTCTCATCGTAGACGACGACGTAAACGTCGCCAAGATCCTGCGGCGGCATTTGACCGCGTGGGGTTGGGAGACCGACGTAAGCACCACCGTGGCCGACGCTATCATGCTCTTCAAGGAAGGCCGGTATGACCTAGCGCTTTGCGACGTGGACTTGCCGGACGGCGACGGTATATCCTTGGCCAGTGTCTTTCTAGGGGCTTTGCCGTCGCTGTCGGTCATCATCGCTTCCGGCGATCCCAAGAATCTGGAACGCGCCCAAGAAGCCGGTTTCGCGCGCTGCCTCGAGAAGCCTTTTTCTCTGGAGAATCTCAAAGCCTTGCTCGAAGAAGCCCTGAAGGGCCGGCTGTAATGACGTATACTTTCCCGGAGAGCGTCCCGTGACCAATAAGCCGATGGCCTTCGCCGCCGTCCTCACCCAGTTCAGAAAGGAGGCCGGCTACTCCTCCGCCCGCGACTTTTATAGGGCCGTCGGAGCCCAGGGCACCTTCGGCTGCACCTACGCGCAATACCTCAACATCGAGGCGGGCCGCTCGACGCCGAAGCCCACCCTGGTCCGCAAGATCATGGCCCTGCTGGAACTCTTCCCCCGCGACGCCAAGGGCCGCGAGTTCATCACCGCCTATTTCAGGGCGCTGCTCAAGGATGAAGATTTTTTCGAACTGGCCCTTCAGGCCCTCTCGGGGGGGCCTTCGGCGCAGGGACAGGACGACGCGCCATTGAGCCAGGCCCTGAAGACAAGCGTCGCGCTAAAACAGGTCTGGCTGACCGACAAGCAAGTCGCCGTGATCGAGGGCGACCGGACCGCCTACTGGTGTTTCGAGGTTTTTTGCAATGACGGCCGGGACTGGGGAACGCTGGAGCTTTCCCACCTGCTCGGCCACAATGTGAAGGCGATCTCGGCGGCTCTTAAAAAACTACAAAAAGCCGCTCTGATCGTGGCGGCCCCGGATGGGCGCTACCGTTGCTTTGCCAAGGACAAGATCCTCGCTTTCCCCCGGAAGGACATGTTCCTCCCGGAGAACATCGACCGCGCGCGCGGCTATCTGGAGGAGATGGCGCAAAGCCGCGGCCGCTTCGAGCTGTACCAAAACCTCAGCCTGCGCGCTTCCTCGAAACGTCTCAAGCAATACTACCCCCACCTGGCCCAAAGCGTCGCCGGCGCCAATATCTATTCGAGCCCGGAAAAGGGCGACGACACGGGCTTCTACGTGATCGAGACCATCGTCCGCAGGCTGTTCGACTTCTAAGATGAAGCGCTGGCGAGAAAGTCTGGCGATGATCAGCCTTCTTATCCTGGCGATGGATGCATCCGCGGCCGGCGTCCCGGTGCGCGGCCCTCAGCCGGTCGTGCAGGCCGAACTGAGCTTCAGCCGCACCTGCGCCGACGGCACGCCCCGCTATGCGCTGGCCGATGTCTCGAAAGACCTCGGCCCCTCGCTCGATATCACCACGGAAAAGAGCAAGATCGGCTATCTCTACGTCCTGGAGGCCGGCTACCGCCCCATCATGGACGCCGACCAACCCGGAGCGCCCATCTTCCTCAGCGACGCTTCGACCGGCAACCGCCTCCCTTTCGCCGTCCTGGACCCCAAGGACATCCCCCCTTGCAGGAGCGGGGGCGGCCGGGAATACGCGTCGCCGGTGCGCATCCGGCTGGAGCCTTCGGTCCGAGCGGAGCTTGAGATCAAGCCTCGGACGGGGATCTTCCGGCCGGCCTGCTACAAGAACGTGACCACGGGCGCCTACAAGCTCGACCTCTGGAACATACTGACCCTCAAGCTGCCGGATCGCAAGATCGAGGTCAAAAGCGCCGACTCCGAATCCTTCCAGGATGAAGAAGAATGCCGTAGATTCTACGAGGCGATGAAAAGTCCTTAGGGCCCTTGATAATCCCGCCCTCCCGGTTATACTAGCCTTATGCCGGTTCGATCCAGGCTTCTATGCGTCATGTCTCTCTGTTCCATGGCTTTTCTCCTTGGGACACCGCGGATCTTCGCCGAGGGGACATCCATCCGACTCTGCGAGGAGGCCGGGGAGGGCAAAGACTGCCTCGGAAACCTCAAGAAGCCCGCCACGCCCTCCTCGAACCCCGCTCCCTGGCCGGAGAGCGTCGGCCGGAAGACTTGTCCCGCTGACTGGCTCCAGTCACGCAAGGGCGGTTGCCTGACCCAGGTCACCACCGTCGATGGACAAAGAGGGTCGGCCTATGTCCATCCGGGAGGCTGGCTGGTCGATGCGCGGTGCTTCAGCGATAAGCGCTTCAAAGCCTCGGAGCTGCTGGCGGCGCTCGAACTGGTGCAGCGGAAGATCAGCCCGACGGCAGGCTTGGACAAAGGAGGCTGCCTCTCCAAGTTCAACCCGGAGTGGGGCGCGGAATTGGTCAATGCCTCCTGGGAGAAGGGCATCTACGTCGACTGCCCGCCGCTCGACCCCTCGGACTCCGAACCCTCCTGCGCCGCGCACGTCACCCAGGGAATCCGCGCTTCGATAGGCAGCCGCGGCTATCGCCGCGAGACCGAACTCTCCTTGCTGTCGCTCGAAAACGTCGCGGGCTGCATGGGCAGCGGGACCACGGGGCTTGCGGGCGTCCTGTTCCACGAGTTCCTGCACGCCGCCGGAGCCGACAACTATCCCACGGAGAAGCATAACACGGCCTGGCGGCTCCAAGACTACGTCTTCGTGTCCGACCGGGTGTATGGGACCGAGGCGCTCTGCTTCTTCGGCGTGGACGACGCGCGCAAGGACTTGGTCAACGTCCTGCAGTGCCGGCAGGCGGCCTCCTACCGCGCCATCGCCCCCCGCTTCGACCTCTGCCGGGGCTTCAGCACCTCTTTCACCGACATGCCCGCCAAATTCATCAAGCACTGAGGCCGGCGATCCCATGGAACTGCTCATCATACGACATGGCTTGGCCGGCGACAAAGCCGATTGGGCCAAGGCCGGCAAGGACGATGCCGAGCGCCCGCTTACCAAGGAAGGGCGACGCAAGCTCAAGCAAGAGGCGCCGGGCCTGGCCGAAGCCTTCGGTCGGGCCGGCCTGCTGGCCTCGAGCCGGCTGGCGCGCGCCCTGCAGACCGCGGAGCTCCTGCGCAAGGCGCTAGGCAAGCCGCCGCTGACTCTGACCGAGGCTCTTAGCCCCGCGGCCCCCCCGAAAGCGGTCTTGGCTTGGCTGTCCACCCTCAAGCAGGAGAAAGTGACCCTCGTCGGCCACGAACCTCACCTGAGCCGGTTGATCGCGCTGCTTTGCACCGGAAGAACCGCGCCCTTCACCGAGCTGAAGAAGGGGCAGGCCTGCCTCCTGGAGTTCGCCGGTCCCGTCAAAGCCGGCGCGGCCAAGCTGCGGTGGTCGCTGAGCCCTGGACAACTGCGAGCTCTCTGAAGGTCAACCCTTGGGCTCCGGCCAGACCCAGACCTTGATCGTGTAGCCTAAGTAATACAGGGCCCCTCCGAAGAAGGGCCAGATCAGCAGCACGCTGGCCATGATCCCGATCTGGGCCGCGAAGGCGTCCTTGGGATCCCCGCGGAACCCCCCCATCCCCTCGATCACGCCGCTCGAGACGTTGAGCATCGTCATCCCCATGACGATCGCGGCGACCGGCAGCAGCGTCGCGACGAGCGCCGACAGGCCCGAGAGACCCGCCGCCACGCGGAAATAGCGGTGGAGCAGCACGACGCGCCAGGACGCGACGATGGAGAGCGCCACCGAGTTATAGGCGAGCGCGCCCTCCGTCGACAGGAACATCTCGACGGGGACGACGTAAAGGAGGCCCGGCGCGGCGCAGAGGGCGATGTAGGCCGCCAGCGCCTTATAGCGCCAATGAGGCAGGCGCCACGGCCAGAACAAGAGCCAAAGCAGCGCGCCCAGCACGAAGGGATAAGCCACCGAGCCCAGCCCGAGCTTCTGGACGAGCTGCGCCGTCGGGTCGTCCCACCAGCGTCCGATCCCGACGATCCAGCATGCGGCCGCGCCGACCGCGAGCTCCCGGCCGCCGAAGGCGCGGACCTCGTCGGCCGTCGCCCGCATGAACAGCACGCGCCAGAGCGCGGTCCAAGGCAAAACACGCGGGTCAAACGCCGCTTGCGGCTCGTTCATGAGTCCTCCTGGCTCGCCGACAATCGCGGAAAGCGCCGCGGCGGCGAGCGACCGCGGTCTTCGAATAAAGCCGACCCATCAATGATATAAAACCGTCCCGGAGCTCGCCCAGGCTCATGCGCCGGGGCGTGAAGACGGGGTCGAAGAGGGTCAGCCGATCCCAAAAAGGCGCCGTCGGGAGCCGACCCTCGGACTCGAGCGTCCGAAAGAGCGGGGTCCCGGGAAACGGGGTGGGGACCGTGATCTGGACCTCCGCCAGCCCGCTGTCCGAGACGAAACGCTCGGTCTCGTCGAAGCACTCCGGCCCGTCGGAGTCGAGCCCCAGGATGAAGCAGCCGTTGACGCTGATCCCATAGGACTGGATGCGGCGGATCTTCTCCAGATAGCCGTCGAATCGCCGGCGCTTCCAATCGCGGCTATCAAGGCCGCGCAAAGACTCGGGCGAGGCGGACTCCAGCCCGATCAAGAGCTGGACGCAGTTCGACTCGGCCAGCAGCTCGAGCAGCTCGGGGTCGTCGGCCACCGAGATATCGGTCTCGGTGAACCAGCGCAGCGGATACTCCTTGAACAACCGCGCGAGCTTCCGCGACCAGGGCTTGCTCGCGAAGCTGTTGTCGTCGGCGAGCTCGAGGAACGGCCGGGGCCAGCGCGCGAGCAGCGCCTCGAGCTCGCGCCGGACCTGGAAGATGGGCTTCAGCCGGTAGGGGCTGATCGTGCGCGAGGCGCCGCAGAACGAACAGTCGAGCGGGCAGCCGCGCGCGGTCTGCAGCGTCAGGCGGTTGTAGCGCGAGACCTCCAGCAGCTCATAGCGCGGCGGAGGCGCCGGTCTCGTCCAAAGAGCCCGCGCGCGCCGACGGTAGAGAGGGCGCAGCCGCCCGGCCGCGGCGTCTTCGAGCAGGCCCGCCCATACCGGCTCGGCCTCGCCGACGACGAGCGCGTCGGCGTGCGCGGCGGCCTCCTCCGGCATCGCCGAGACGTGGAGTCCGCCGAGCGCGACGGCGACGCCCCGCGCGCGAAGCTGGTCGCTCAAACGATAGGTCTCCAGGATCCTCGGCGACAGGCTGGAGATCGCGACGAGGTCGAATCCTTCCAAGGCGATGGCGTCGGCCGCCCCCTCTGGGAGCTCGTCATATTCGCGGTAGACCGGCTCCCAGTCCGCCGGACAAAGCGCGGCGAGCGTCAGCAAAGACAGGCTCGGCAGGCTGGCGATGACGCGGCCGCGCTCCACGAACCCGGGCAGCGTGAGGCCGGCCTTCTGCAAGCGCGCGTCCTGGATGCGCAGCCCGCTCATCGCGAGCAACAGCACGCGCCGGGTCGTCGCCATCCGCTAGATGATACATCACAAAGACGGGGTCGCGAGGCTCTTTGGCGTTGACGGGCCTCAATACGATTTCGCCCGTTTTGTGGTAGAATCGGCTCATGACCAACAATTTAAAGCTCAAAGCCTGGGTCGACGACATGTCCGCCCTCTGCCAGCCCGACCAAGTCGTCTGGATCGACGGCTCGGAAGAAGAAAGGTCGCACCTGGAGGCCGAGGCGGTGGCCTCCGGTGAGATGGTCCGGCTCGACCAGAAGAAGCACCCCGGCGGGCTCTATCATCGCACGGACGAGAACGACGTCGCCCGCACCGAGCATCTGACCTTCATCTGCACCCGCAGGAAGGAAGACGTCGGCCCCACCAACAACTGGATGTCCCCGGAAGACGGCTACAAGAAAGCCGCCGACATCTTCCGCGATTCGATGAAAGGCCGCACGATGTACGTGATCCCCTTCTCGATGGGCGTCGTAGGCTCGCCTTTCTCCAAGATCGGCGTCCAGCTGACCGATTCCATCTACGTCGTCCTCAACATGCGCATCATGACGCGCGTCGGCCAGAAGGTCATCGACCAGCTCGGCAAGGACGGCCTCTTCACCAAATGCCTGCATGGCAAGGCCGACCTCGACGTCACCAACCGCCTGATCCTCCACTTCCCCCAGGACAACGCCATCTGGAGCGTCGGCTCCGGCTACGGCGGCAACGCCCTGCTCGGCAAGAAGTGCCTGGCCCTGCGCATCGCCAGCTTTCTGGCCCGCAAGGAGCACTGGCTGGCCGAGCATATGCTGATCCTGGGCGTCGAGGACAGCAAAGGCCGCGTCGAATACATCACCGCCGCTTTCCCCAGCGCCTGCGGCAAGACCAACCTGGCCATGCTCATCCCGCCCGAAGGCCTCAAGGCCAAGGGCTACAAGATCTGGACCGTGGGCGACGACATCGCCTGGCTGCGCATCGGCCCCGACGGCCGCCTCTGGGCGATGAACCCCGAAGCCGGCTTCTTCGGCGTCGCTCCGGGCACCAACAGCAAGAGCAACCCTAACGCGCTGGCCACCGTCCAAAAGAACACGATCTTCACCAACACGGTGCTGACCAAGGCCGGCTCGGTCTGGTGGGAAGACGGCGAAGGCCCGGCTCCCGAGAACGCCTGGGACTGGCGCGGCCAAGAGTGGCATCCGGGCGAGAAGGACGCCAACGGCAAGGCCATCCCTGGCGCGCACCCCAACAGCCGCTTCACCGCCCCCGCCGCGCAGTGCCCGTCGATCTCGTCGCATTGGGAAGACGCTCAGGGCGTGCCGATCTCGGCCATCGTCTTCGGCGGAAGGCGCGAGACCGTCGCGCCCCTGGTCTACGAGTCCTTGGACTGGAACCACGGCGTCTATGTCGGCGCCACCGTGGCCTCCGAACGGACCGCCGCCCAGGTAGGCGCCCTCGGGGAGGTGCGCCGCGACCCCATGGCCATGCTGCCCTTCTGCGGCTACAACATGGCCGACTACTTCGCCCATTGGATGGACATGGGCACGCGCATCCCCAAGCCGCCGAAGATCTTCCACGTCAATTGGTTCCGCAAGGACGAGAAAGGCAAGTTCCTCTGGCCCGGCTTCGGCGACAACCTGCGCGTCATCGAATGGGTCCTAGCCCGCACCCGCGGCGAGGGCAAGGCGCAAAAGACGCCGATCGGCTTCGTGCCGACGCCCGACGCCATCGACCTCTCCGGCCTGAAACTGGCGCCCGGCACGATGGAGAAGCTCGTCGAAGTCCGGACGGAGGACTGGGAGCGCGAGCTCGAAGGCCATAAGAAGTTCTTCGAGACCTTCGGCGAACGCCTGGGAGTCTCCATGTGGCAGCAATACGACGCCCTGAAGGGCCGCCTCAAGCAGAAAGTCGGCGCGCGCTAGCCGGCGATAAGGCTCAACGAACCCTTGAGGCCGGCGTCCAGGCTCTGAGCCTTGGCCTGGTCCTTGATGCCGCCCAGGTTGATGCGCACGTTCTCCGCGGCGCAATGAGCGGCGGCCTTGAGCAGGTGCGCGGCGCAGTTCATGTCGGAAGCCACCGCGCTGCCCGATAAGGGCAGAGTCGCCAGCACCAAACCATAGGCCTCCACGGCCTTGCCCGTCGTCTGAAGCGGGACCTCCGCGGCATGGATCAGGGCAGCCTGCATCCGAGGGGCGCGATCGACGTCATCCTTAGGCATGCCCGCGGCGGCCATAAAGAGGTCGAAGGCCGCGGCGTCCTTGGAGGTCAGCTCATCGAACTCCGCCTTATACCGCTTGAACGCCGTATGCGCATCCTCGAGGGCGGGTTTTTTAGCGGAATCGAGCTTCTTGGACTTGAGCGTGATCCCCACAGCCATCATGCCCAGGCCGCAGCCCATGGCGGCGGCGATGCCGGCCGCCGAGCCGCCGCCGGGCGTGGCCTCGGTGTTGGACAAGGCGTCGGCCACGACGCGGGCCGCTTTCCGCCAGTCCAGGCCCGGTCCCGTCGAGGCCCCCACGGCCGCCAAACGCTCCTCCAAGACCTGCACGGCGGGATCGAAATGCTCGAGCCCCAGGGTGTCCAGCGCGAAGTCGAGCAAGGCCTGGCGAGGAAGAAGGCCGACGATCTCCGTGGAGACGATCTTGGCCTTATGACCTGCGGCCAGCTTCATGGTCTCGGCCAGGACGCGCACCATCGAGGTCTTCTTATAATCGGTGAGCACGGTGGAGATCTGCACCTGTTTGCGAGACGCCAGATCGATCTCCTTGGCGCGCACGGCGGGCAGGCCCCCGCCCGAGGCGCGCAGGCGCTTGGCGATATCCTTGCCGGCGGCCATGTCATGGATGTCCAGGTTCAGGTTGAAGTTGATGATCTGCTGGCGCGCGCCGACGGCCACGGCGCCGGCGGTGGGGTGGATCCGGTCGGGGCCGTAGTCCGGCGTCCGAGAGGCGTCCTTGCCGATGAGCTCGCGCAGGCCTTCGAACTGCCCTTTGCGCACCGCCGCCAGATCCTTGCGCCCCTCCACCTTGGCGGCCTGGTCGTAAAGATAGGCGGGGATCTCCAGCTCACGGCCTATGCGCTCGGCCAGCTTCTCGGCCAGCGCGACGCACTCCGAGATGGTGATGCCCGTCACGGGAATGAACGGGATCACGTCTACGGCGCCCATCCGCGGGTGCTCGCCCTTATGCTGCGTCAAGTCGATGAGCTCCTTGGACTTTTGGGCGACCCTGAAGCAGGCCTCGAGCGCGGCCTCCGGCGGAGCCACGAAGGACAGCACGCAGCGGTTATGGTCGGCATCGATCTCGACGTCGAGCAAGGAGACTCCGGGCACCGCGGTGGCGGCGTCGACGATCTTGCCGACCTTCACCTTGTCCCGGCCTTCCGAAAAATTAGGAACGCATTCGACGAGCACGCTCATGGGAGTCTCCTGTAAGAGGCCTATTATAACAATAACCGAATAACCGAGGGCCTGGCACCGGTTGCTAGAAGGGGCGGCGGGCTAGGGCCAGGATGCGGGAGGGCTTGGCGCCGGCGCCCTGCTCGATGAGGCCGCGGCCAAGGGCGACGCGCTCGAAGCCGGCTTTCTCAAGCGCCGCCTTCAGCCGCGGCCGTGAGTACATCCGCACGAAGGTCCTGGTGCGGCTGGTCCGGCCGTTCGGGGCGATGATGAAGCGCTCGGCGATCATCGCCGGGTCTTTGCCTTCGCGCAGCGAGGTCGCCTCCAGCATCCAATAGCCCCGGATGCGGTCCCAATGGCGCGGCGGAAAACCGCCGGTGAAGCGCGCCGGGTCTACGACCTCCAGCACCAGCCACCCCCCCGGCTTGAGCGCCCGACGCATGGAGCGCAGGGTCCGTTCGTCGTCGGCGCGGCTCGGGAAGTAGCCGAAGCTCGTCCAAAGGTTCAAGACGACGTCGTAGGCCTTCTCAAAGCCCAGCCGCCTCATGTCGCCTTGGACGAATCGGACGGCCAGTTTGGCCCTTTGCGCCCGGCGGCGAGCCTGCTTGAGGTAAGAGGTCGAGTAGTCCAAACCGGTGACGTCATAGCCCGCCGCGGCCAGCGGCACGCTATGGCGGCCTACCCCGCATGCGACGTCTAAGACCCGCGCGCCGCGCCCAGCCGGCAAAAGGCGTCTTAACTCCCGGACTTCCAGCTGGGTTGCGTCTATATCGATGAGGCTGGCAAGCGGATAGACCCCTTCCCTGAAGAAGCCCTTCCACCAATCCTTCAAGGCCGCACCGCCGGCATCAAGCCAAGCGCGACTGCACCCACTCCAAGAACCGCCGAGCGAGCTTCTCCGCATCCCTGCCTTCCGCCTCGGTAACTTCCCGATCCTCATAGGCGGAGAGGTTCTTGTATCCCAGCACTTTCGAAAGAGTCTGTATCTTGGAGCCGAGTTGGTCGTCTTTGATATGCTGCCGCAAGAGGCCGGCAACATCATGATGGGAGTCGCCTATCGATCGGACGCCGCCATAGTAGACCAAGAGCGCGTCCGCCGCCGAAATCGCCGCATGAACGGCGTTTAAGCCCACGGCGTCCCAATCGCCTATGTTCAAGGCCGACTCCGAGGCTCGAAGGAATTCCAGCGCCTTCTTAAGATACGTCCCATGGCGCTCGCGAGAGACGGTGCGCGTCTTGAGCTTCTTTGGGGTCATGACAGCAACTCCTTGATGTCCTTGCCGTAAATGGTCCGTCCATCCTTAAGAATCTCGCGGATCAGCGGAAGCTTCTGATGGTGTTTGCGCAGCAACTCCGGCAAGGTTTGAATGTAGTGAGACAGCGGGACGTTGAAGCGCTTGAACAACAGCGCGCTGAGCCGTTCGACGCGCGGCTCCAGAGCTTCCAGGCCTTCCTTTGCGGGAATAACGACCAGGAGGTCAAGATCGCTGCCGAGCTGCTCCGTGCCTCGCGCCATGCTGCCAAAAAGCACGATGGCGAGGATATCGGACCCGCGGGAATCGACCAGGGACCTCCTAACAACGGCCTCAAGTTGCTTGGGCATGGCCGCTTCTGCCTTAAATAGTAGCGCGAAGACATTCCGGATGAGATAATTGTCGGGATTGATCTTGTAGAGATGGACGTTTGAGACCCGCCTCAAAAGGACAAGCCCCCGGGCGTCTAGCTTTTTGAGGGTCTCGTGACAGGCGGGCGCGCTCAGGCCGATCTTGCGCGCGATCTCCCGTCCGCTCCATTCGCCTTGGCTGCGCCAAAGAAACCTCAAAACGCGCGATTGAGCGTCTTCATGAAGAGGAGTGTTAGGCATACATTACAGTTGTTATATTAACCTAACAAGTATAGCAGGAAACCATGAGTGCGGCCAGTCCCTCAAGGCTTGAGGACCAAGGTCCGCAGTTCCGTGAACTCCTCCATCGCGTAGCGCACGCCTTCCCGCCCCGTGCCCGAGTCGCGCACGCCGCCGTAGGGCATGGCGTCGGAACGGTAGGCCGGGATGTCGTTGACGATCAGCCCTCCGACGGGCAGGCGGCCCCAGGAGCGGAACACCGCGCCCATGTCGTTGGTGAAGAGCCCGGCCTGCAGGCCGTAGGAGCCGCTGGCCAGCTTGTCGAGGGCGGCTTGGCGCGAGGCGACCTTCTCCAAAGTCGCCACCGGGCCGAAGGCCTCCTCGCAGGACAGCTTGCAGGAATCCGGCGCGTCCTCCACGAGCGTCGGCGCGACGCGGTCGCCGCTGCGCTTGCCGCCGAGGACGAGCTTGCCGCCGCCGGCCACCGCCTCCTGGATCCAGCTTTCGACGCGGACGGCGGCGGCCTCGTCGATGAGCGGTCCGATGTCGGTGTTCTCGTCCATCGGGTCGCCGGTCTTGAGTTCGGCCACGTTCTTGAGGAACAGGTCCTTGAACTCGGCGTAGACCGGCGCTTCGACCAGGATGCGCTGCACCGAGATGCAGACCTGCCCCGAGTAGTAGTAGGCGCCCCAGGCGCAGCGGGCCGCCGCCCAAGGCACGTCGGCGTCGCTCGCCACGAGCACCCCGGCGTTGCCCCCGAGCTCGAGCACCACATGCTTCTTGCCGGCGATAGACTTGAGGAACCACCCCACCTTCGCGCTGCCCGTGAACGAGAGGACTCCGAAGCGCTCGTCTCGGACCAGCGCCTCGGCCGCCTCGATGGGGGCCGACACCACCGCCATGGCCTCCTCCGGCCAGCCGGAGGCGAGGATCAGGGCCGCGAGCTTGAGCGCCGTGCGCGGCGCCGCCGGCGCGGGCTTGAGCACGAAGGGCGTGCCGACGGCGATGGCGGGCGCGACTTTATGCGCCACCAGATTGAGCGGGAAATTAAAAGGCGTGATGAAGAGCGCGGGGCCGCGCGGGAAGCGCCGCGTCAGAGCGATGCGCCCTTCCGAATTGGCGTCGAGGTCCAGCGGCAGGATCTCGCCTCCGAAACGCTTGGCCTCCTCGCTGGCCCAGCGGAAGCAAAACACGGCCCGGCCCACCTCCCGGCGAGCCTCCTTGAGGGGCTTCTTGACCTCCGTGACGATCAGCCGGGCGAAGGCCTCGGCATCCTTCTCCAGGCCTTCGGAGATCGACAGGAGGATCTTCGCGCGCGCATGGGAAGGCAGCGCCGCGGCGATCGGCGCCGCCTTGGCGATGCGCCCGACCAGCTCGTGCGCCTCACGCGCGTTTAAGACTCGATCTTGAACCATTTCAGCCATTTTTCGATCCCCCTGAAATCTCGCGCCAGATGATCCGGCTTGGCCGCCACGAGGCAATCCCAAGCGGCGAAACCGGTGCCGACGGCCACGGTCCTATAGCCCGCCTTCTTGCCGGCGGCCACGTCCAACGGGGTGTCTCCGATGACGTAGACGTCGGCGTGCCTGATCCGTTGGGCGGTGAGCTTTTGGGCGCGTGCCACGGCCTTCTTCAGCAAGTTCGCCCGATGCAGGCTGTCGGAGCCGAAGCCGCCGAAGCGGAAATAGGCGTTGAAGCCCGAGGGCTCAAGCTTGATGCGGGCGCCCTTCTCCATGTTTCCCGTGCCCAAGCCCAGCAAGACCTCGTCGCGGCGGTGGAGGGTCTTGAGCAAGGCGCGGATGCCGGGCGGCAGGATATAGTCCTTTTCCCTGATCGCGCGGCGCACGTAGCGCGGCAGGAGCCGAAGGTACTCCTGATGCAAGCGCTCCACCTCGCTGGCCGGCACGCGCCGGGACAAAGAGACTTCGCAGGCCCGGCGGAAATTCCAAAGGTCGGTGCGACCCGCCAGGTTGAACTCGCTGCAGGCGCCCTTCTTTCCGTAGAGCCGGTAGGCCGCCAGGTTGAGAGCCTTGCGTCCCGCGCCTCCGGCGCGGATCAGCGTGCCGTCGATGTCGAAGAGCAGGACCTTCATCAGAGCTTGAGGCCGTCGCGGGAATGGACCACCGCGCCTCGCTTCATGACCCAGGCCGCTCCTGAAGCGCCGAAGTAGTAAGGTATCTCGCGGTGGTCCTCGGCATCGTAGCAGAGCAGGTCCGCCGTCTTCGATACCTCAAGGGAGCCATGCGACTTTCCCAGGCCCAAGGCATGAGCCCCGTTGATCGTGGCCGCGACGAGCGCCTCGGCCGCGGAGAGCTTGAGCTGCGTGCAGGCGATCGAGAGGATCATGCGCATGTCCCAGCAGGGGCAGGTCCCCGGATTGAAGTCGGTGGCTAGCGCGACCGCGGCCCCCGAATCGATGAGCTTGCGCGCCGGGGGGTAGGGTTTGCCGAGGAAATAGTTCGAGCCCGGCACCAGGCAGGCTACGGTCTGGCCTCCGACCAAGCCGCCGAGGTCGTCGTCCAGGAGGCAGTCGAGATGATCGGCGGAGGCCGCCTTGAGCTCGGGCGCCAGGGAGCAAGCCCCGGTGCGCGAGAGCTGCTCGGCGTGGATCTTGGGGCGCAGACCGGCCTTGAGACCCGCTTCCAGGACCTGACGCGCCTGCGGGAGCGTGAAGTAGCCCCGATCGCAGAAGACGTCGACGAAGGCCGCCAGCTTCTCGGCCGCCACCGCGGGGATCATCGACTCGCAGACCTGCCGGACGTACTCCTCCTGCCGCCCAGCCATCTCCGGAGGCAAGGCATGGGCGCCGATGAAGGTGGCGACCAACTCGAGCGGGCCCCGCTCGCCGGCGGCCTTGATGGCCCGCAGCATCTTGAGCTCGTTGTCTAGATCCAGGCCGTAGCCCGATTTAGCCTCGAGGGTGGTCGTGCCGCATTCCAGGAAGCCCTGGCCCCTCTGGAGAAGGCCCTCGGTCAATGCGGCCTGGGTGGCGCCGCGCACGCCGTCGACGGTGGACAGGATGCCGCCGCCGCCTGCCGCCAGCTGCTCATAGCTCCGGCCCTTGATCCGGCCCTCGAAATCATCCAGCCGCGGCCCGGCGAAGACCGGATGGGAGTGGCTGTCGACGAAGCCGGGCAGCACCACGCGGCCGCCGGCGTCGATGAGGCGCGCGCTGCCGCAGCGGCTGTCGCGCAAGACCAGGTCCCTGAGGCCCGCCGCAAGGATGCGGCCGTCCTCTATCAGAACGGCGCCGTCGCGAACCAGCCCCAAGGAGGACATCTCCTTGCCGCAGCGCGCGCGGTCGGGGCCGCTCATCGTCAGCAGCTCCGCGATATTGACTACGAGGGTCGCCTTACCCACTAGAGCAGGCGGCCTTCGAGCATGGTCGCTAATCCTAGGAACGCGAAAAACCCAACTACGTCGGTGACGGTGGTCAGGAAGATGCCGGAGCTCTGAGCCGGGTCGAAGCCCAGGCGCTTCATCATCAAAGGGATGCCCGCGCCGGCCAGGCCCGCGGCCACCATGTTGACGACCATCGCCAAGCCCACGACGAGCCCAAGATAGGGGTTGCCCTTCCAGAGCCAGGCCGCCAGGGCCGTGACCACGCCGATGGCGACGCCGTTGGCCAGGCCGACGCCCACCTCGGTCAAGATCAAGCGCACGGCCACGTCATCCTTAGGCCGCACCTCGCGCATGACGAGGGCGCGCAGGACGACCGACAGGGTCTGGATCCCGGCGTTGCCGCCCTGGCCGGCGACGACGGGCAGGAACACGGCTAAGACCGCGACCCGGCCGATGATGGGCTCGAAATGGGAGACGACGGCGGCGGCGATGAAAGCGGTGCCCAGGTTGACCGTCAGCCACGGCAGACGCCGGCCCACCTTGAAACCCAAGGGGGAGAAGACGCGCTCCTCGCCGCTGGCGCCGAAGAGCATCTGAAGGTCCTCGGTGGCCTCCTCATGAGAACTCTCGAGAAGGTCCTCGCTGCGGATGGCGCCGATAAGGCGCCCCTGAGGGTCGATGACCGGGATCGAGATGAGGTTCTTGCCGCTGACCTGATGCATGATCTCCTCGCGGTCGGTGAAGGCCGCCACGGAGAAGACCTCGGTGCGCATGATGCTCTCGACCGTGGCCGAGGCGTCGGCCAGGATCAGGTCGCGCATGTTGAGCACGCCGACGAGCTTATTATTGTCGCCGACGACGTAGGTGTAGGTGTTGAAGCGCTTCTGCGCCCGCAAGCGCGCGATGACCTCCTTGACCTTGAGGTCCTTGTGGAACGCCGCCACGTCGGTCTTCATGATGCGCCCGGCGCTGTCCTCGGGATAGCTCAAGATCTCCTGGACCTGCGTCTTGAGCTCGGGCGTCAAAGCCCCGACGGAAGCCTGGCGGGCCGCGTCGGACATCGAACGAAAGACGTCGGCGACGCGGTCGGGAGACATCCGCCCCAGGATCGAGCTGGCCGGCTCGGGCAGGAGGGTCTCTAGGACCTGGGCGGTGAAGGCCAGCTGGGTGTGCTGAAGACAGGCCGCCGAGGCCGGGATGCCGAGCTCGCGCAGCAGCGAAGCGGCCGCGGCCGGAGACTGCGCCTCCAAGGACAACGCCGCCTGCTGGGCGTCGATGTCGATGAAGCGCCGCAGCATGGCCGTGCCCGCCGTTCTCTCCGGCATGGTCAGCGGAAGTTCTTGAACTGCAGATCGACCCCGAAGCTGCCCTGGCGCAAGAAAGCCATGGCGGCCTGAAGTTCGTCCTTGGATTTGCTCGACACCCGCAGCTGATCGCCCTGGATGGAAGCGTTCACCTTCATCTTCTGCGCCTTGAAGGCCGCCTGCATCTCCTTGGCCTTATCCGTGGGGATGCCCGCGTTGATCGCCACCTCGGCGCGAGAGGTCTGCCCCAAGGCCGAGAGCGTGTCTCCCTTCTTGAAGTTCTTCAGCGGCAAGCCGCGCTTGGCCATGCGCGTCATCAGCATGTCGAAGACGGCGTCTATCTTCATCTCGTCCTCGGCGCGGATGACGAGCTTCTTGTCCTTCGCGTTGAGCTCGATGTCGGCGACGGAACCCTTGAAGTCGTAGCGATTCGAGATCTCCTTGAGCGCCACCTGGACCGACTCGGTGACCAGGTTCATGTCCACTTCGCTGACGACGTCGAACGAGAAATCGGAAGCCATGGTTTTCCTCCTATCCGGGTATCTTCAGGCCCTGACGGCGGGCGGTCTTTGCGGCCAGAGCGTAGCCGGCGTCGGCGTGGCGGGCCACGCCCAGGCCGGGGTCGTTGGTCAGCACGCGCTCGAGCCGCCGGTCCATCGCCTTGGTGCCGTCGGCGACGGTGACCTGGCCGGCATGCAGCGAATAGCCCATGCCCACGCCGCCGCCATGATGGAAGCTGACCCATGAAGCGCCGGAGGCCGTATTGAGCAAGGCGTTCAAGATCGGCCAATCGGCCACCGCGTCGGAGCCGTCCTTCATGCCCTCGGTCTCTCGATAAGGGCTGGCCACCGAACCCGTGTCCAGATGGTCGCGGCCGATGACGATCGGCGCCTTGACCTTGCCTTTGCGCACCAGCCAGTTCATCTTGAGCCCCATCTCGGCGCGCTGCCCCAGGCCCAGCCAGCAGATGCGCGCGGGAAGCCCTTGGAAAGCCACCTTCTCGCCGGCGAGGCGGATCCAGCGCGCCAAGGCCTCATCTTTGGGGAAGAGCTCGAGCACGGCCTTGTCGGTGACATCGATGTCGGCCGCTTCGCCGGAGAGCGCCACCCAGCGGAAAGGTCCCTTGCCCTGGCAGAACAGAGGCCTGATGAAGGCGGGCACGAAGCCGGGGAAGGAAAAAGCCTCTTTAACCCCGGCTTCGAAGGCCATCGTGCGGATGTTGTTGCCGTAGTCGAAGGTCACCGCGCCTTGTTTTTTGAGCGCGAGCATGCCGCGCACGTGCTCGGCGATAGAGGCCATCGAACGCTTGAGGCAGGCCTTGGGGTCGCGCCTGCGCAGGCTTGCGGCCTCATCGACGGACAGGCCTTTAGGGATATAGCCCACCAACGGGTCATGAGCCGAGGTCTGATCGGTGAGCAGGTCGATGGGAACACGGCGGCGGGCCAGCTCCGGGATGATCTCGGCCGCGTTGCCGAGCAGGCCGACCGAGACCGCTTCCTTGTCCTTCTTCGCCCGCAAGACACGCGCCAGCGCGCGGTCAAGGTCCGTCTCCATGAAATCAAGGTAGCGGGTCTTATGACGCAGGCGCAGGCGCGTGGCGTCGGCCTCGATGCCGAGGAACGCCCCTCCGTTCATCGTCGCCGCCAACGGTTGGGCGCCGCCCATCCCCCCCAGGCCGGCGCTGACGACGAGCCGGCCCGCCAGCGTGCCGCCGAAGCGTTGGCGCGCGGCCTCGGCGAAGGTCTCGTAGGTGCCCTGCAGGATGCCTTGGGTGCCGATGTAGATCCAGGAGCCGGCCGTCATCTGGCCGTACATCATCAGGCCTTTTTTCTCCAACTCGTTGAAGTGCTCCCAGTTGGCCCAGCGCCCGACCAGGTTCGAGTTGGCGATCAAGACGCGCGGCGCCTGGTCGTGGGTCTTGAAGACCGCCACGGGCTTGCCGGACTGCACGAGCAGGGTCTCATCGCCCTCGAGCGCCCGCAGCGAGCGGACGATGGCGTGATAGCTCTTCCAGTCGCGCGCCGCCTTGCCTCGGCCGCCGTAGACGACGAGGTCCTGAGGACGCTCCGCCACCTCGGGGTCGAGGTTGTTCATCAGCATGCGCAGCGCCGCTTCCTGCGCCCAGCCCTTGCAGGACAGCTTGCGCCCTCGCGCCGCGCGTATGGAGGTCATGCGAAATATCCTTCCAGGATCAGCTCGCGCACCCGCTCCATCCGCGGCCCGAAGACCTCGTCTCCCTTGGCCGGCGGGACCTTGGCGCGCAGGCGCCGCAAGCCCTCGGCCGCGCCGCGCCCGGGCTTGAGCGGAGCGTGCACCTCGACGCCCTCGGCGGCGCAGAGCAGCTCGATGGCCACGATCTGGGCCGCGTTGAAGACGACCTGCTTGAACTTAAGGGCGGCCCACATCCCCATGCTGACGAAGTCCTCCTTGTTGGCGGAGGTCGGCACCGAGTCCGCCGAGGCGGGATGAGCCAAGGTCTTGTTCTCGGAGGCCAGCGCAGCCGCCGTCACCTGGGCGATCATCCAGCCTGATTCGAGGCCGGGGTCCCTGGCCAAAAACGGGTTCAAGCCCGGAGCCTGGCCGCTGATGAGCTGGAAGACCCGCCTTTCCGAGATCCCCCCCAAGGCCGTCATCGCGGTGGCCGCAGCGTCGCAGGCGAAGGCCAACGCCTGGCCATGGAAGTTCCCGCCGGAGATGACGCGGCCGCTCACGACCAAGGGGTTGTCGGTGACGCTGCCCAGCTCGATCTCGTAGGTCCGCCGCCCATGCTCCAATTGGTCGCGCACGGCGCCGTGCACCTGCGGCATGCAGCGCAGGCTGTAGGGATCCTGGACGCGCGGGTCGTTCTCGAGGTGGGAGTCGCGGATCTGGCTGCCCGCCAAAAGGCGCCGCAGCCGGCGCGCGGTCTCCACCTGCCCCGGGTGGGGCTTGAGGCGCGAAACAGCCTCGTCGAAAGGCGCGGGCGTGCCGGTCATCGCTTCCAGGCTCAGCGCCCCCGCCAGGTCGGCGGCGGAGAGCACCAGCTCGGAGCGGTGCAGCGCCAAGCCGCCCACGGCCTGCATGGCCTGGGTGCCGTTGAGCAGCGCCAAGCCTTCCTTGGCCTCCAGGACGGCGGCCCTAAGCCCGAGGCGCTTGAGCGCGGCTGCGCCCTTCAATCGCTTTCCCTTGAGAGTAAGCTCGCCCTCCCCGATGAGCGTCAGCGCCATGTGCGCCTGAGGAGCGAGGTCGCCGCTGGCGCCCACCGAGCCCCGGCTGGGGATGACGGCGGCCGCCCCCGCGTTGAGCAGCGCGGCCATCAGCTCGATGAGCTCGGCCCGCGCGCCGGAATAGCCCCGCGAAAGCTCGTTGGCCCGCAGGAACATGATCCCGCGCGCCTCGGCCTCGGAGAGCGGCTCCCCGATGCCGCAGGCATGAGAGAGGACCAGGTTGCGCTGCAGCTGAGCCAAGGACCCGGCCGGAACGCGCTTGGAGGCCAGCTCGCCGAAGCCGGTGTTGACCCCATAGAGCGGAGCGCCGGAGGCGGCCAGCTTGAGCAGCAGACGGCGCGACGCGGCCACGCGCGCCTTGGCGCCGGAGCCCAGCGCGACCTTGCGGCCGCCCTGCGCGACAGCGACGAGATCCGGCAGCGCCGTGGCGCCGCCGAGGCCGAAAGGATTAGAGGGCTTCAATGGCGACCGCCACCGCTTCCCCGCCGCCCAGGCAGATGGCGGCGATGCCCTTCTTGCCGCCGCGCTGGCGCAGCGCGTGGGTCAGGGTGACCAGGATACGGGCGCCGCTGGCGCCCAAAGGATGGCCCAGGGCCACCGCGCCGCCGCGCACGTTGACCTTCTCGGCGGGCAGCCCGGCCAGCTTCATGACGGCCAAAGACACCACGGCGAAAGCCTCGTTGACCTCGAAGAGGTCCACCGAATCGGCGCGCCAACCCGTCTTCTTCAAGAGCTTCTCGATGGCCCCGGCCGGCGCCGTCGTGAACCACTGCGGCTCCTGGCTGAAGGTGGCCCAATCCACGATGCGCGCCAGCGGTTTCCTGCCGGCGGCGCCTTTAGCACCGCACAGGACCAGCGCCGCAGCGCCGTCATTGAGCTTGGAGGCGTTGGCCGCGGTGATCGTGCCCCCGGCCTTGAAGGCGGGCTTGAGCTTGCTGATCTTATCGAGCTTGGCCCGGCCCGGCTCCTCGTCGAGGACGAGGCCGTCGACCGCGCAGACCTCGGCGGAAAAGGCGCCTTCCTTCTGGGCGTCCAGGGCCCGCTGATAGCTGCGCGCCGCGAACTCGTCCTGCTGCTCCCGGCTGATGCCGTGCGTCTCGGCGCAGAGCTCGCCGCAATCTCCCATATGGGTGTTGGTGTAGGGGTCGGTCAGGCCGTCCTTGAGGATGGCATCGAGCAGGGTGGCGTTGCCGTAGCGATAGCCGCCGCGAGCCTTGTCCAGGAGAAAAGGGGCCTTGGACATCGACTCCATGCCGCCGCCCAAGCCGTAGGCCTGCTCGCCGAGCCGGATCGACTGTCCGACCATCATGACGGCCTTCATCCCGGAGCCGCAGACCTTGTTGACGGTGGTGGCGCCGACCAAAGCCGGCACGCCGGCCAAGACCATAGCCTGCCGGGCCGGGGCTTGCCCGACGCCGCCGGAGATGACATTGCCCATGACGACTTCGCCCAACTCCTCCGGCTTGACCTGGGCCGCGGAGAGCGCCGCGGCGACGGCCTTGGCGCCCAGCTGGGGAGCGGTATAGGCGGACAAGGCCCCGTTGATCGAGCCGATCGGGGTGCGGACGGCGGAGAGTATCAGGACTTCTTCCATGGTGGGCTCCCTTGGCGCCAGGCCTACAGATAATACACGAAACGGGCGCAAAGCCCGCCCCCGACGGCAACCGCGCCGCCGAGGTAATAATTGAACCAAGACAGATCGAGCAGCCGCCTGTCCCGCAGGACATACATGAGGACCAGCCAAGCGGGGACCAGGATGAGCCAGCCCCCGTTGGGCACCAGGAACAGCATCGCCAAGACGAGACGCTCCACCATGGCCAAGTATTTCTCCTCGAAGCCGGGGAACGAGACGTCGTAAAGGTCCTTCTCGATGAAATAGACCAGCACCGTGCAGGCATGCGTGACGGCGACGAAGAGGCAGCCCAAGACCGGCCATTTCTCGGGCAAGAGGCTGACCGAGGGGTTCTGGAAGGCGACCGGGATGACGGCAAAGATGACGGCGTAATGGATGACCTGGTCCCAAAGGAAGTAGAGCGTGTTGTCGGGCGTGTTGTACTTGAAGATGGTGAAGACCCGCCACTCGTCCTCGATGAAATGCACCACGAACACGATCAGCACGCAGGCCCAGCCGGTGAGCTTCACGACCGGCGTGTTGATCCAGAATTCCTTGAGATAAGGATAGGTGAGAAGCACGTAGAAGAGCGGATGGGTGGCGCAGTGCGCCATCATGCCCCAGAAGCTGCTGCGCTTCCACTGGTTGATGAAGTTCGTCTGGAACGTGAAATCAGCCAGCAGATGCCCGAAGAGCAGCCGCCAGAAGATCAGCATCTATTTCGCCGTCAGGTTGAAGACGATTTCCTTGTCGTCAGGCGGGATCGCGGCGTAATCCTTGGAGGTGTTGAGATAAAGGGTGGCGGGGCCGTCGTCAGGCAGCAGCTTGAGGACCTCCTGGAACACCGTGACAGCCTGCTCATAGTCGGCCTTGTTGAACAAGACCAAGCCCTTCTCGTAAAGCGGCTTAGCCTGCCGCCATTGGGCGGAAAGCTCCCCTTTCTTCGCCAAGAGTTCGTAGACGCGGATGGGGATGGCCTTGCCGACCACGCGCACGCGCCCCAGCTCGCGAGCTTCGATGACGCTCTCGGCGCCCTTGTAGCAAGCCTCGCTGATCATGATATGGGAGCCGAAGAACTTGTTGGCGCCCTCCAGGCGCGAGGCCAGGTTGACCTCGTCGCCGATGACGGTGTAGGCCAGCTTCTTCTCGGAGCCGGTCAGGCCGACGGTCATGTCGCCGGAGTTGAGGCCGATGCGGATGGCCGGCATCTCCGGAAGGTTGGGGTCCAGGTTCTCGTTGAGCTTGGCCATGACCTGCTGGCATTCGATGGCCGCCAGGCAGGCGTTGGCGTGATGATCGGCGTCGTCGAGCGGGGCGTTCCAGAACGCCATGATGCAGTCGCCGATGTACTTATCCACCGTGCCCTTGCGCTCCTGGATGACGTGGCTGAGGGCGGAAAGATAGCGGTTCAAGAAGATGATCAGCCCCTCGGGCGACATCTTCTCGGAGATGGTCGTGAAATGCGCGATATCGAGGAAGAACACCGTCATCTCCCGCTTCTCGCCGCCGAGCTTGACCAGGCTGGGGTCCTGGACGAGCTTCTCGACGATGTCCGGGGAGACGAACTGGCCGAAGGTCTGCTTGATGAACTTCTTCTCCGCGCCCTCGGTCAGCACGCGGTGGACGGTCTGGACCAAAAACGAGCTGACCAATGCCAGCGCCGGCGCGATGAAGTCGATCCGGACGCCCTGACCGAACTTCCAGTAGGTGAAGGCGAACCAGCCGCCCAGGACCCCGACGACGGCGAGGTTGCCGACGGCCGGCGAAAAGCGCAGCAGCAGCAGCGGCAGCCAGATCATCACCAACAGCATGAGGAGGATGTACATCCGCGGAGTGTTCCGCAGGAAGTCGTCATGGAGGATGTTGTCCATGTTGTTGCAATGCAGCTCGGGCCCCGGCGCCGAGGCGACGAAAGGCGTCGGATAGTGGTCGAAATAGCCCAGCGCGGTGGAGCCGACGATGACGATCGAGTTCTTAAGGTCGGCCTTCTGCGTGGCCGTCAGGTGTCCCGCCAGGACATCGAGCGCCGAGATGGTCTGGTAGGGGGCGGAGATCGTCGCCAGGTTCATCACCGTCGTGCTGGAAGCCTCGTCGGCGTAAGCATGCTGCAGCCAATCCTTGGGACGGCGGAAGTTGATCCGGTGCTCGATGACGCCCCCCCCCTCATGGGTGAAGCGCTCGATGAGCTCTTCGACGGGCTTGTCGAGGTAGCTGGCGACGGCGACCAAGTCCATCGAAAGCGCGGGGCCTTTGCCGGTCTTAGGGTCGATCACCCGCGAGTCGACGAACTGGGAACGGCGGATGTGGCCGTCGCTATCGAGCACCGCCTGGATGTTCGGGTGGCCCAGGTACTGAGCGGTCGCTTTCAGAGCGCCGATGGGCTCGGTGACCGACATGACCTCGCCGTGCTCGTTGCCCTCGGAGTCGACGGCCAGCTTGCCCTCGAAAACGAAAAGATGGATGACCCGCTTGAAGCGCTTGGTGGCGGCCGCCAACGCCCGGTCCCCCTCCCGGGGCTCGAAGAACATGACGTCGAAGACCAGCGTCTTGACGCCGAAGGCCTTGAGCTTGTCCGTCAGCTGGGCCAGCACGGGACGCGGCACCGGGAAGCCGTATTTGCCGCCGGTCTCGGCGTCAAGGGCGACCAGCAGGATCTTGGGGTCGGCGGGCGGCAGGACTTCCTTGCGCAGCACGAAGAGCCGATCCGTCCAAACGTCCTCGGCATGGCCGAACACCCCGGTATCGATATCCAGCCCGGTGAGGCCGGGCCAATAGAGGATGAGGAATAAGACGGAAAAGACGATGGAGAAGTTGCGGGGAAACCGCGGCTTGCCCTTTTTCTCGGCCGGCTTCTCCGCTTTCTTGTCAGCGCTCATGGCGTGCCCTTCTTGGGTTGAGCCTTCATGGGCTTAGCCGCCGGCTTCGGGGAGATCTTGGACTTCGCCGCGGCCCCGGGAGCCGGCTTGATCTCGACGGGCGGAGGAGGCGGAAGCTTCAGGCGCGCGCGCAGCTGGCTCCTGGAGAAATCGATCACGCTCTTCGTGTTGACGTCCTTTTCCGCCGCGGAGGCGGCGTCCAGGGCCGCCAGGCCCTGCTTCTCATCGCCCACCATGCCCACGATGGAGGCGGCCTGCTGCCGGCTGTTGGGGTCGCGGGACTTGAGAGCCTCGAAAGCCGCCGGCAAGCCGGCCGCGTTGCCGAAGCGCGATAAGCCCTGCGCCGCCTCCAGCCGGACCGACGGCTGTGAGTCTTGAAGGGCCGCGGCCAAGGCCGGCAGGACAGAGGGGTCCGGGAGGGAGCCGAGAGCTCTGACGGCGGCGGCGCGCAAGTCGTTGTCCGGGTCGGCGAGCAAGCCCTGCAGCGCGGGTATGCTCTCCAGCGCCTGCAGCTGCCCCAGCGCCGCCACGGCGGAACGGCGCAGGCCGGAGTCCTTGTCGGACAAGGCCCGAACCAAGGCGGAAGCCGCTTTGGGCGCGCGCAGGACCCCCAGGGTCCTCACGGCGGCGTAGCGCACGCCGGGAACCGGATCTCCCACCGCGGCGATCAAGGCATCGGCCGCCGCAGGGTCGCCGAGGTAGGCCAGCGCAGTCGCCGCGCTCTGGCGGGCCGAAGGCTCTTTATCGGAGGTCAGCATCTTGACTAAGCCCGGCAAGGCCTGGCTGGCATGGAGCATGCCGAGCGAATCGGCGGCCATGGAACGCACGAGGGGGTGGGGATCGCTGATCGTCTCAAGCAGGGCTGGGATGGCGTCGCCGCGGCGCAGCTGGCCTAATTCCTCGGCCCCTTGGCGCCGGAGCATCGGGTTGTCGGACTTAAGCTTTCCCAGCGCCGCCTGGTAGTGGTCGATGGGGGCCGGGGCGGTCGGGGCAGGCTCAGCCGCGACTACCGTGGAAGGCCGAGGAAGACCGAGGAACAAGAAAAGAAAGAATACCGCCAGGACAGGCCATGGTCGCATCGGCTGATTCTAGCTTTCCTATATAGTTAAGGTCAACCCCGGGGCCAGGCACCACAGTTGTTCGGTTATTGCTGAAAAGTGGAACAAAATGAGGGGTTCAATCGTATATAGATTAGGTATGCCCAGAAAAACCAGGATCGACGCGCCAGGCGCCATAAACCACATCCTCTCCCGCGGCAACGACAAACAAGCCATCTTTAGGGATTCTGAGGATTTCCTAAAATTCATCCGGCTGCTCGCTCAAACGAAGAAGATGTTCCCATTCCGACTCTACTCCCAATGCCTGATGCCCAACCACTTTCATCTGCTTACCCAGACGCTTTCACACTCCCCTGCGGTATTCATGCAGCGGCTCTTGACCTGCTATGCCCAATACTTCAACCGCCGGCACGGCCATGTCGGCCATGTGTTCCAAGGCCGCTACAAGGCATTCCCATGCACCACAGATTCCTATTTCCACTCGCTGAGGAAGTACATCCATAATAATCCAGTCCGAGCCGGATTGGTCTCCCGCCCCGAAGATTGGCCTTGGTCCGGACATAATCAGATGGCGGACCCTCCAGGATGGGGGTTGATAGACTCATCCTCCGGCCTCCTGTTGTTCGATCAGAGCCAGACCAGCCACAGAAACGCTATGCCCGAAGAAGACGAGCGTCACGTTTTCACCGACAAGCCTCGGCTGGAAGCTCGCCACAGTCTTCTAGCACAACTGGCGCAGCAAGCGGCGGGGCGAACAGGGGTATCGGCAGGAATGATGCTCGGGCCCAGACGCCTACGAAGCCTTACTCCCGCGAGAAAGCTCTTCGCCTCAATGGCAGCAGCGAACGGCTACAAGGTCGCAGAGGTCGCGTCCTTCCTAAATCGGACAAAAAGCTCGGTATTTAATCTTTGCCGACAGTGTCCCCAATAACCGAACAACTGTGGTGCCTGGCCCCGCCCGCCTGCTTAGTGGATGACGCCGATCTTGCGGATGACGGTGCTGCTGCCGCCGGGGGACTTGACCTTGATGCGGGCGATGTAGCCGCCCTTGGAGACGAACATGCCCGCGCCGTTCTTGCCGTCCCAGAGCACGAAGTTGGGGCCGGAGCGGCCGCCTTCACCGCCGGGGGTGATCGAGATGGTCTTGACGATGTAGCCCATCAGGTCATAGATGGTGATCGTCACGTCGGAGTCGGCGCCCAAGGTATAGGTGATCGTGGTCTTGCCGGCCGGGCCGCCTTTGCGCGTGTCGAAGGGGTTGGGGTAGTTGCTGACGCCGGCCACGATGACGGAGTTGACGCCCGTGTTGACGCTCGTGGCCAGCGGCGACCAGGGAGAGAAGACGCCGGCGGCGCTCAGGGCGCGCACGCGATAGGAGAAGTACTGGCCGGGCGGCCGCGGGCCCTCGCCCGGGAACGCGGGGTCGCCGACGCCGTAAGTGGCCTGCTTGCCGTTGACCATCCCCAGCGTGCGCCAGATGACCTGCGCCGAGAGGTCCTTGGCCTCTCCGCCGCGCTCCTGGACCTCATAGGCGGCGACCCCGGAGTTCGCCTGGAGCGACGCCGCCCAACGCAGGCCGTAGACGGGCTTGCCCTGCTCCAGCGGCTGCGCGGCGCCAGGGACCGAGGGCGCCGTCGTATCGGGACGGAACATAAGGACCGGCTTGGCGGCCGAGGCGGCGGCGCCGGCAGGCACGAAGCGCGCGAAGATGATGGCGGCGGAATCCGAGACCGGCTCGCCGGTCAAATGGGTGATGGCCACCGAGCCATGCAGCCCGCGTCCGTTGCCGGGCGCCGGGTCGCCATCCTGCGCCACGGTGCGCAAGGTGGTCTTATCGACCTTCTCGACCCGGATGATCTCGCTGCCGACGTAGACGATGCCGGGTAGATTGAGCTTGTTGGCGTCATCGACGATGAGCATCGTCGCATCGGGGGTCAAGGACACCGTCAGCCGGATCACGTTGGGCACGGGCAGGCTCAGGTTCGGGATCTTGGCGGTCGTGACCGGAGCGCCGGCGGCCAGCGCCCCGAAGCTCTGGGCGCTCAGCCCCGCGGCGGAGATCAGCGTCACGCTCGACCAGCTGTTGCTATAGGAAGATTGGCTGTCGTAGAACGCGCCGACTGAAACCTCGTAATAACCGGCCGTCGAGATCACGGGGAGAGAAGCGCTCAATTGACCGCTCTTGCCGCTCCAGGCCGAGGGCACGAAGCCCTGGGAGGGCATCTCGGTGCCCTTGGCGGGATTGCCCTGATCGGTGAGGTCGTTGCCTAGGAGTATTCGGAAGCCGCCGAAGCCGTTGTCCATGATCATGTCCACGATGCCGTCCGCGTTGAGGTCCATGTCGAGGACCCCGGTGCCGGTCAGGTCGCGGGAAGGATTGCCGTCGCCGGCCAAGGACACCTGGGTCGCCCGCGTGCTCTCGCCGATCTTGAAATTGTCGGGGATGCCGTCGCCGTTGATATCGATGAGCGGGCCCTGAGTGATGCAGTTGGCCGTCCAGCTCGAGCCGTCGATGCAGATCCACTTGCTCTGGTCCGGGATCGGGTTGTTGGCGGCGTCGCGGCAGATGTTCTTCCTCGGGTTGCTGACCGCGGCGCCGGCGCAGCCGGACGGCCTCACCTTGGCGAAGGCAGGGAACCCGACCGCGATGCCCGGTACGCCGGCCTGCGCCCGAGTCATGATGACCGGAGAAGCTATCTGCTGAGAGCTGATCGAGACCTCGGGGACGCCCACCAGCTCGATGGTCACCAAGCCGGAGGCCAGCGGCGGACGCTTGGAGGAGTTGGCGGCGGCCGTCAGCGGCGCGCCGTTAGGGCCGATCAAATCCGCGAACGCCCCGAGCAGGACGCCGATCTTATGCCCCAATGTCGACTGGCTGGCCGCGTCCGTCGAACCGATCACCGGCATGTCGGCGGAGACCAGCAAGGTGACGGGAGCGACGCCGACCATCAGATAAGGATTGGCCTGCTCCGTGAGGTTGACGACCAGCGAGCCTCCGGCGAAAGCGCCGGTGCCCAGAAGGACGTCGGTGTTCGGGGTATCGGTGCTGGGCGTGACGACCCCGTCGCCCTTGTCGAGCCAGATGCTGATGCGGCCCAGGTCCCCGTCGCCCAAGCCGGTGGCGTCGACCAAGCCGGTGGTCGTGCTGATGATCGTGCCCTGCTGGGTGAGGCGCATGCGCGAGATCAGGACGGTGCTGAGGTTGGTCTGCAGGTCGATCTTGAGCAGCGGCACGTTGCGCTGGCCTTGCGCCGCGCCCACGGGCGCGATATTGGCGCCGGAGACCGACAGGTCGACGACCGGGGCCCCCGGCGCGACGCGGAAGACCGCCATCGCGCGCGCCGCCGAGGGATTGCCGCTGATGGGGACGTAGCGCGCGAAGAAGATGGCCGCCGAGTCGGAGACGGGCTCGCCTGCCATATGCACGATCGGCGCCGAGCCGCGCAGCCCGCGGCCGGTGCCCGGAGGCGGGTCCAGCTCCTGGCCCACGACCCGCAGCAGCGTGCTGCTGAGGCGCTCGGCGCGCAGCACCTCGCTGCCGACGTAGATGATGCCCGGCAGGTTCAGCTTGGAGGCGTCATCGACGAAGAACGTCGTGGCGTCGGGGGTCAGAGCCGTGGCCAATCTCGTGATGTTGGGCACCGGCAGGTCCAGGCCGGTCACCCGGGCGGCCGTCATCGGCGAGCCCGCGGACAAGGAAGAGAACGCTTCGGCCGTCAGCCCGGTGATATCGGGAGCCGTGACCGAGGACCAGTTGATGCTGTAGGTCAAAGGCGCGTCGTAGAAGGCGCCGACGGCGACCTCGAAATGGCCGGAGACCGCGACGGCCGGCAGCAGCATGGCCAACTGGCCGCTCTTGTCCGTCATCGCCGAAGGCGAGAAGCCCTGGTCGGGGACGGGGGTGGCCTTGGCCGCGTTGCCCTGGTCGGTGACGTCGTTGCCGAGCATGATCTGGAGGCCGCCGAAGCCGTTGCTGAACACCATGTCGACGATGCCGTCGCCGTTCATATCCATGTCGTAGACGCCCGTGTTGGTCATATCCCGAGACGGGCTGCCGTCTCCGACCAGGGTGACGCGGGTCGCCATCGTGCTGCCCAGGATGGAGAAGTTGTCGGGGACGCCGTCGCCGTTGACGTCGATGAGCGGGGGCTTCGTGGGACAGAAGGCCGACCAGGCCCGACCGTCGGCGCAGAGCCACTTGCTGGCGTCGGCCTTCGGGTTGTTGTTGCTGTCGCGGCAGATGTTGTTGCGCGGATTGCCCGCCGCCCGGCCGTTGTTGCAGTTGACCGCGTCCACCTGCGCGTAGGCCGGGTAGCCCACGGTGACCGACGACACATTGAGGCCGGCCCGCGTCAAGATGATCGGGATGCCGGAGGAGCTGATGGAGACCGCCGGCAGGGTCAAAGGCGCGATGCTCACCAGCCGGGATTCGAACGGCGGGCGGATGACCGGGTCGGGAGCGGCGGCCACCGGCGCGCCGTCGGAACCCAGGAGGTCGGTGAACGCGACCAGCTTGAGCCCCGCCGTGTGGTCCAGCGTCGACTGCGGGACCTCGTCGAAGAACCCGATATCGGCCGTCACGTAGACCAGCGAGGTCGCCGTCGAGACCCGGAGGTAGGGGATGCCGTTCTGGGCCAGGCTGACGACGGCCACGCCGTCCGAGAAAGCTCCCCCCGCAGACCATGTGACCGAGCCCAAGAGGACGTCGGTCGTCGGCGTGAAGACCTTGTCGCCGTTGTCCAGCCAGGCGCTGACCTTGGAGAAGTCCCCGTCGCCGACCTTCGTCGAGACGCCGACGTCCATCGTGCCCAGCTGAGCGAAGCGGATCTTGGAGACGTTGACGAAGTCGGAGTTCACCTTCATCGTCATCTGCAGGATGGGCACGTTCTGCGCGCCTTGGCCGGCGCCGGCCGGCGCGATCGTGAACCCCGCCACCGCCAGGTTGATCGGATTGATGGCGATGTTGGTGCCGACGAACGGATACGACGTCGTGCCGGTGCCCAGGGTATTGGACCGCGTCACCCCGGTGCGCACCGAAGGCTGGACGTTGTCGCCGCGCGGCATGACGATCCAGGAAGGGTCTCGGATGACCAGCGAGACCAGGTCGTTCTGGATGGCGGCGTCTCCGATGTCGTAGGCCACGAAGAAGGCTTGCGCCGACGGGCCTATGAACTGGTCGTTCTTCAGCGTGATGAGCGACTGGACGTTGGCGTCGTTGGTCTGGTCGTAGACGTCGACCTTCTTGACGTTGCGGCCGACCGGGATATCGAGGGTGGGCGTCGGGCTCGTGCCCAAGCGGTCGCCGCGCGAGGTGATCCACAGGCAGGGCAGGCCGGTGTTGCGGCTGAGCGTGGGCGTGGCCGGGTCCGAGCAGCCGCCGGCCGCGAACGTCATCAACTCGGCTCCATGCACGAAGACGCGCCCGCCGATCGCACTGCCGTCGGTGTCGGTCGGGAAGCCCGCCGTGGAGACGACGACCATGCCGAAGGGCGGAGCCGAGGTGATCGACACCGCCACGGCCAGCGACGTGTTGACCTGGGAGATGTCCACATCCTCGAGCCCGAGGACGTCGTCCTGGTTGATGTCCTTGAAGATCCGGATGAATTTGACGTCCGTGTTGCGGCCCAGGGGCTTGGCCGGGTCCTGCGAGCCGCCGCCGCGCTCCAGGCGCAAGGCGCGCCAAGGGGCCAGCGCGATGTTGGTGGCCATATTGAAGCGCAGGAACGGCACGTTGGTCTGGGCCTGGGTGACGCCGGGGATCTCGGAGGCCACGTTGTTGACGCCGAGGGTCACTTGCGAGATGACCTTCTTGACGGTCACCAGGGGATTGCTCTGGAAGGTCGGCGTCGTGAAGATCACGACGTTGGGCACCTGGATCGTGAAATAGGCCGGCCCCGCGATCTGCACGCCGGTCTGGGCGTTCTCGGCCGCGAACTCGGAGATGTCGTAGGTGACGAAATAATCGGCCGGCACCGTGCTGACCAGGATCGGCTGGCGCAGGGTGATGTTGACCGTCCCCGAGCTATAGGTCTCGTTGCCGAAGGAGAGCAGGTTGGGCGTCAAGCCGGCGCCGGTCCGGGTGGAATCCACGGCGTCGAACACGCCGTTGGAGTTGGCGTCCCGCCAAACCTTCATGAGCTTGACGTCGCTGTCGAGGCCGTTGGCGCCCATGCGGTCCAGGCGGAGCTTCTGCACGATGGCCGAGTTGCGGTCCGTGCTCAGCCGCAGGCGCACCATCGGGACGTTGATATCGTTCTGCAGGGCGCTGTTGCCCGAGATCTGGTCGAACTCGGCCCTGATCGTGTTGAGCGTCGGCGTCACCACGTAGGTGGGCGCCGCCACCGGCGCCTGGAAGATGGTCACGTGACCGGCGTTGGCCGGGGTCAAGAGGAACTTGGCCCCGTCGGTGACGGCCGCGCCGAAGACCTCGTTGGGAGGCGTCAACGTGATATGAGAGAACTTGGCCGACGGCGAGACGTCGAGGGCCACGTAGTAGGTCTTGGTCGAGGAGGTGATCAGCGCATACCCCGGCCGGCCCAGCGTCGGGTCGTCGATGGGGATGGTCGTGCGGCCGTCGGTGTCCGGCGGCACGCCGAAGCGGTTGGAGCCCATGACGTAGTCGCTCAGGTTGAAGCCCGTATCCGGGTCGCGGTGGAAGACCCCGTCGGGCGTGGCCGACTTGTAGATCGTCACGACATCGACGTCGGAGTCCTCGCCGTTGAGGCCGGCGGGCAGGGTGCGGTTGAGCTTGAGTCCGCTCAGCTGGATCTGGAAGTTGCCCGACCACAGCTCCAGCTTCATCATGGCCAGGTTCCGCTCGCCTTGGGCGATCTGCGGGCCGATGACCGTGCCGGTGGAGTGCGCCGTCGGGATGCTGTTGAGCTCTCCGCGCCGGACGTTCTGCAGCAAGGGCAGGGTCGGATGGAAGCCCGTATAGCTGATGATCTCGCCGTCGATCATGGCGTAGGTCGTGGCGCCGACGAGCGGGATGGGCAGGCCCTGGGTCGAGCTCAGCACCCAGAAAGAGTCCACGGCGCCGACGGGCTGGCTCGACACGGAGGCGCCGGCCGGGTCGAGCAGGGGCGCCGGGAAGGTCCCGCTGGAGTTGCTGAACATCGGCGTCGACCTGACGTACAGTATCTGGGGCGAGGCGATGATGGCCCGGAGCTTGGAGACGAAGGGCACCGGCGAGGCCGGGTTGAAGACGTTGGGCAGGGTCAGCGAGTTCTGCAGCGGGTCGTCGGTGACCGAGCTCAAGGTCGGCAAGGAGGTGTTGAGGATCTGCACGCCCACCGTGCGCGGCTTGGCCGTCACTGGGTCGACCGGCAGGGCCGTCGGCGACATATGATAGGCGACGAAGTAGCGCTGGGGCTGGGAGGCGCCCGCGGCCGTGACGATCTTGCGCTTGGGATAGAGGTTGACCTGCGCCACCAAAGGCAGGCCGGAGTAGTTGCCGAAGGTGCCCGTGCCGACCAGGACGTCGCCGGAGGCCGGGTTGAAGATGGCATCGCCGCTGGCGTCGTACCACAGCGAGACCATGTCGACGTCTCCGGCCATGCTGCCCTGCGCCGCCGCGGTGCCGGTGGCGTAGAAGAGCATCCAGCGCCAGCCGGAGTCGGCGATGTCGGTGTCCAGCGTGAAGACGCCGACCGCCACGGTGCTGAGCTGCTGGACGAACGGCCCCAGCGAGCCGTCGATGGTGTCGGAGGAGATCACGCGCACCAGGTCCTTGACCTCGGCCACGTTCGAGATGAACGACACCGTGCGCCCGCCGTTGACGGCGGGGATGCCGATGTTGAGCGTCGACATGGACTTAGGGGCCTTGACCTGCAGATACGTGGTGTTGGCGATGATCATGCCGAGGTTGGCCGCCGGCGACACCGAGGCGAAGGCGTCGATATCATAGGCGATGAAGTAGTCCTGCTTCTCCGTCGTGAGGATCTGGCCGCCGCCGCCGATGAGGCCGACGACCGGGATGCGGGCCGAGCCGGAGAGCACCGTGCCGGTGGCGAAATCTAGGCCGATGGTGCCCTCCTGGGCCCGGTAGCAGTCGTTGTAGGTGTTGGAGGCCAGATCGACCGAGTAGCACCTGACGACCTCCTTCTTCGTCTCGTCGGCCGTGTCGTCGCCCAGCACCAGCCGCTGCTGCGGGTCGCCGGAGAACGGGTTGTCGGCGGGATAAAGGGAGAGGATGCTGTTGACCGCGATGCTGACCGGCGTCAGGCTGCTGACCCCCACCGAGCTCAAGGGGTCGCGCAGCGTGGTCTGAGGGAAGTTATGGATCGTCGCGTTGAACGGGCTGACCTGCGTGTCGCTGGAGACGTTGAGCAGGCCGTTGCCGTCCATATCCCGCCAGATGCGGATGTTCGTGACGTCGGCGGCCTTGTTGTTCAAGGCGAAGAGCGGGTCGTAGAGCCCCGTGCCGCTGTTGAGCGTCGAGGCCATCCAGCGGTCGAGCTTGACGCCCGTCCACTCGGCGGAGCCGGTGTCCACCTTCATCGTCAGCTTGGCCACGGGCTTGTTCTTATCGTTCTGCGAGATCTTCGAGGGGATGGCGTCGATGGGATCGAGGTTGGCGTCCAAACCCTGGCGGTTGACGTCGGAGAGCTTGACCAGGTCGGGCGTGGCGATGATGATCGTCTGCGTGGACGCCACCGGGGAGAACGAGTTCACCGTGCCGTTGCCGAGCAAGGGGATGACGTCCGACTGCGTCACGATCGCGCCGTGGGTCTGCCCGGATTCCGCGGCCGCGTCGAAATCGTAGGCGACGAAATAGGTGCGGGTCGAAGCGCCGATCGTGCCGTTGGAGCCGCTCGGGTTGGCGATCGCCAGCGTCACGGTGCGCTCCTCGCCCTCCGGAAAGGACGCCGAGGCCACCAGCTTGTCGATGGAGAACTCGAAGACGCCGTTGCCCGGAGGGCTCTGGTTGGCCTGCGTGTCCTGGAAGAGCTTGACCAGCTTGATGTGCCGGTCGAGGCCGCTGCCGGTATGCGTGATGCGCAGGCGGCTCAAGACGGCCGTGAACACGTCGGTCCACATGTCGAACTTCATGATGCCGACGTTGGCCTCGCCTTGGTTGATATAGGAATAGGTCGACAAGGACAAGGCCGGCGGCTGCCAGAAAGCGTTGATGTCGGTGCCCTTGACGTTGATGGCGGCGGGCTCGCGCTGCACCGACGAGGTCGCCGTGCGCACGCCGAAGTTGTTGAGGCCGACGGCCACCGCGCTGCCGGTCGACAGCGTGATGTAGGAGGGGTTGGTCAGCTCCAGGCCGAAGCTGGCCGGCAGCTCGCCGACGGCGTAGCCGCTGGAGGAGACGCGCACGGTGATGAAGAAGAAGGACGGCAGCTGGCCCAGGGTGCTCTCCGTAGGCTTGGCTTGCTCGATGCGCTCCTGGCCGAAGAAGGGGTTGCCGAAGAACCAGGCGCCGTCGGCCGCGCTGTAGGCGCCGCTGGCGAGGAACACGTCGACGGCGGCGTCGAAGCGTCCGTTGGGCGTGGTCGGGTTGTCCCGGTAGATGGCCACTTCCGTGATATGGCTGTTGTTGAGGTTGCCCTCCACCCGGCTGTTGATGCGCATCTGCGACAACTGGGCGGGCAAGGCGGGGCTGGGCGCGCCCGGCGTCACCTGCATCGCCATGCGCAGCATGGGGATGGGGTCGGGCGAGGACGCCACGTTGCCGTCGCCCTGGTTAAGCACCTTCTTGGTCACGCCGAAGGCCACCTTGACCGGCGGGATCGGGCCGTCGGGCGGCGGCGTGGACTCCGGCGAGAAATCGCTCGGGGTCACGACGACGCCGGCCAGGTTGACGTCGCCGTCGGAGCGCTTGGACGGGTCGGCGGGCAGCCCGATCCGGCCGACGTCGTTGGTAAAGCCGGTCATGGCCATGTTGCTGTAATCGGTGACCCCGATCTTGAGGACCTCCTGGACCAGATCGACCAAGCGCATGTTGTTGAACGACCCCTGCTCGGCCGGCGTGAAGATATGATAGGTGGTGTTGGCGATGGTGTCGCGCAGGCTGACGGTGGCCGTCGAGCCCGAGCTTTGGAAGTTCACCTGGCTGGTATAGTACTGGCCGTTGACGGGGTCGCCCTTGGCGATGTTGCCGAAAAGGTCGCGCGCCGTGATGCCGACCTGATCGGCGCCGATCAGCCGGGTCAGCGTGCCGGGCTGCGTGACCTTCAGCGGGTTGCCTTCCGAGAACTGATGGTGGATCGTGAGATAGGTCGCCTTGGCGGAGGTGATCGTCTCATCCTGGAAGATCGTCGTGAAGACGAAAGCGCTGTTGAGCTGGGCCCGAGCGGAGATCGTCACGGTGCCGGCGATGGTGTCCCAGAAGTAGAACGGCGCCTGGCTCAGGCCGGAGCCGCCGGGGATGTCGATGTCGATCTGCGTGCCCGGGGTGATGTTGTTCCAAGCCGCCGAGGGCGCGGTGCCCACGATGACGGCCGTCGGGTCGATGCCGGCGTAGGTGGAGTTGCGAGACGAGTTGTAGCGGATGATGTAGGTCTCCGTCGAGGTGGTCGTGTTGCCGAACTGGTCCATCAAGCGCGCGGCGACGACGGTGCCGGTCGGCACGCCGAGGTTGTATTCGATGGTCGTGCCGGCGATCAGGCGGCGCGACGGCGTGCCCCAGCCGATCTGGGCGGGAGGGCCGGCCGTGACCGAGTAGGAGGAAACGCCCGGGTCCCAGACGGGATAGGTCACGCCGGTGACGGTCAGCTGGAACGTCGGGTTCGACAGGAGGGTGTCGATCATGTAGAAGCTGGTGGCCGACTGGCCGACGGAGATATAGGCGTTGACGGGAGCGGTCATGAAGTTGCCGGTGGCAGGCGTGGAGAAGCGGACGTTGCCGGAGGAGTTGGTGTCCAGCCGGAAGGCCACCACGCCCTCGCCCAAGTCCTGACCGGGGCGCAGGGGCGAGGGGTTGCCGTAGAAATCCCGCGTCTCCAGCGAGAAGGCCTGGGAGGTAGCGCCCGCCAGCAAGGTTTGGCCGGAGCCGGTCGAGAAGGCGATGCGGTCGATGACGTCGGCGATCACGGTCACCGACTGGCTGGCGGGGAAAAGGCCGGGCACGGAGATGTTGATGACGGGCTTGGTGCCGCCTCCGGCGGCGTATTGCGTGGAAGCGGTGGTGTCCATGTAGTAGAAGGTCGCTTGATAGGCGTCCAGCGGCACGGTCAGGGTCTTCGTCGAGTAGGTGAAGAACGGGGCACCGAAGCGCGAGCCGGGAGAGACGTAGGGGGCGGAAGAGAAGCCCACGAAGTCGTTGAGCAGCGTGCTCTGGCGCGTGATGGTGGTGAGCGTGACGACGTAGGTCTGGGTAGCCACCGTGGGGTTGTTGAACTGGTCCTGGAGCTGCGCCCGGAAGACGGCCGGCGCGTTGGCGAAATCGACGATCTTGCCCGCCACCTCGGAGTTCTGCGCGTTGGCGAAGTTGACCTTGTTGGTGATGTTGGGGTCCATGCGAAGGTCATGGGAGGCCAGCAGGGTGCCGCCGATCCAGCCCTGGATCGTCCAGCGTCCGGGGCGGCCGCTCTCCGCCGTATTGGACGACGGCGAAACGCCTGAATAGGAGCTGAAGCGATCATGGTAGCGGAACGTCGTCTCCGCGCCGGTGAAGCCGTCGAAGATCGTGTAGCCGGTGATGAAGTTGTTGTTGCCGGAGTCGCGGAAGCCGTAGTCGCCGGTGTTGCCGAAGACCCCCAGCGCGTAGCCTCGGGCGGTATGGACGGCCGTCTGCGCGACCTTAAGGAGCACCGAGGTGTCGCCTTGGCGCGTGATGTTGTCAAAATCGTCATGGCGCTCGATGACGTAGGCGCCGCCGGCGGCGGCCACCTCGTTGATGCCGGCGGTGGCCGCCGTAGGCGTCGAGATGAAGAGCAGGCGGGTCGGCAGGCCGCCCACCGTCACGAAGGCGCCGGAGATGTTCTTCGCCGCGTTGATGTAGCCCTGCAGGGCGGTCGGGTCGGTGGGAGCCGAGATCGTGCCGATCCAGACCCGCGCCGTGTCGCTGCTGGCCTTGGTGCCGACGAAGTAGGAGAGCAGCGTGCCCAAGCCGACCTTGCCGGCGGCGTCGGTGACGACCTGGGTGGAGCCGCCGACGAGCAGCCAGCCGGCGCCCGTGTCCCAGGCCAACTGGCCCGGTGCGCCGGTGACGGCGACGCGCTGGACCTGGACGGCCTGCGAGTTGGTGATCGGGTTGTCGAAGGCATCCGTCAGCTGGCCGGAGAATTGGATCATGCCGGGGTTGTTGGGGACCAGGGAGCCGGCCGAGATCAGCTGGTCGGCGCTGGGCGTGACCTTCACGGAATCGGGCGCGGCCGGGGAGATGACGACGAAGGGCTTGACCGCGGGGGCCACGCTGCTGGTGATGCCCTGCAAGACCGAGTCGTAAGCCTCGATCCAGCGGCTGCCCACCTTCTTGAGCTTGACCATGTTGATCAGGTTCTTGACGCCTTGGTCCGTCACGGACGAGAAGGCCACGCTCGTCGGCGTGAACTCCGGGTCCTGGTTGCCGCCGAACATCTCGGCCAGGAACTGCACCGTGCCCCGGTAGGCGTTGGGGCCCGTCGACAGGATGTTGTCGAACTGGTCGAGCGCGCTCAAGTCGACCGTGATGAAGGAGCCGGCCGTCGTGCTGGCGGCGACGTTATAGAGGCGGAAGTGATGGAGCGGACCGGGCAGGACCCAGAGCGGGGCCGAGGTCCCCGAGCGGTAATCGACCACCGGGGCGAGCCCCGTCGAAGCGACGATGGTGTAGGTCGAGATGGCCGCTCGCGGCGTGACCGAGAAGGAGCGCTTGCCCAGGAACAAGCTCTGGCTGGCCGGAGGCGTCGCGAAAGGGTCGCCGGGCAGCGTGATGTAGACCGCCGGCATCACGGCCGGAGGGTTGGTGTCCTGCAGCGGATTGCCCACGCCGATGTCGGTGCAGACGTTGTAGTAGGAGTCGACCAGGTTGACCCCCGCCAGGAACGACGTCTGCGGCGAGGTCATCGCGAAGGGCGTGGGGATGCCGGTCTTGCCGAAGCCGGGCTCGGACGTCTCCCCCGGCAGAAGCACCTGCAGAGCCACCGCGGAGGAAGCATAGACCTTGAACTGGGGGCTCGTCGCGGCCTGCGCGTGGCAGGTGTTGGTGGTCGGCGGGCTGTCCTGGCAGATCGGGTCGTTGACGAAAAGGCTGGCCGAGATGACCGCCGACGTCGTCTTGCGCAGGAGCTTGAAGTCGGTGATCGCCAGGGTCCCGGCCGCGCTCAGCGCGACGTCGGTGAAGCTCGGCGCGTAGGGATCGTTGCTCGTCACGTTGATGCCCGGGCAGCCCGGCGAGCAGGTCGGCGCGGCCAAGTTCATGAAGCGGTCCACGAAGTTGACCGTCACCGTGAAGGTCGAGCCCGCCGTGCCCGTCGAGATCGAACCGGTCAGGCCCCCGTAAGGCGGGCCGCTCAGGTAGTTGCCCGAGCCCGGTTGGGCGGTCTGTCCGGGCAGGAGCATCTGCAGGCCCACCGGCTCGGCGGCGGCCACCGTGAAAGTCGATGAAAGGATGTCGTCGAACAAGCCGGTGGCGTTGAAGTCCAAAGCCTGCAGGAAGTGGTCCGTCGCCGCCCGCCGCAGCACCGCCGTGAAGGCCGGCGTGAAGCCCAACGATGTGTCGATAGCCACCGTCGTGATCGACGCGGCGAAGGCGTCGGTGAACGCGACGAGCTTGACCTCGGCCACGCACTTCGGGTTGGCGGGGCAGTCCTTGACCAGGTTGAAGAAGTCGTCGACGACGCCCACGCGCAGGTCGGGCACGATGCCCGAGCCCACCTGGCTGCCCAGCGCCGTGCCGGCCTTCTGCGAGACGGCGACCCCGGACTTGCCGGTGGGCGAGCCCTGGCTGAAATCCTCGCCGGGGAGCTTGACCAGCAAGCGCGTCGGCAGGCCGGCGGCGATGGTGATCACGCTGCTGGTGTCCTTGGTCACGGCGTAGACCCAAGGGGAGACGATGCCGGGATTGACCGTCTCGGCGAAGAACTTCGACGTGCCGGCCCGCTTCATGTAGACGGTGTAGGTCGCAGACGTCGTGACGACCTGCGTCGTGGGCACGATGACGGCGAAGGGGTCGTCGGAGGTCAGGCGGATCTCCTGGCTCGCCCCGGGCGTGAGGTTGAAGTAGGAGTCGGCGATGTCGACGATGACGGGGAAGGAGAACACGGGCCCGGCCTGGGTATTGAAAGCCGCGCCGGTGCGGCCGGTGGTCGTGACGACGGACCCGGGGCTGCGGGTCTCCGTCGGCAGCAGCACGCGCAGATGGTTCGGGCTGCCGGGCACCAGCGGGAAGACCTTGGCCGGAGACGCCGTCAGGTTGGGCGCCGAGCCGTCGAGGTCGGTGGCCGTCAGCGTGGGGAACCCGGCGGAGATCAGGTTGACGTTCTTGATGGTGGCGCTGCCGTTGGCCATGGCGAAGCTGCCGACCAAGCCCACCGGCGGCCCGAGCAAGGTCGCGTCGCTGGAAACGACGCGGATGGCGGTCTGGCTCACGGTGGGCACCCAGTTGTACTGGCTGTCGACGGCGTAGGCGCCGGCGTCGAACAAAACGCCCGCGGTCTGCGTCGAGGCGTTGCCGCTGACGCCCTGGGGGGCCGTCGTCTTGCCGGCCACCAGGGTTTCCCCCGGCATCACGGTCAAGAGCTTGACCGGGGCGCCCGGCACGACCGAGATGCTCGCCGTGGTCTGCGAAGCCAGCGGGGGCCCGATGATATCGCTGTCGGTGACGGTCACCGTCAGGTTCGCCGTCGCCGCGCTGACGATGAAGCCTCCGAAGTCCCTAGTGCCGGCCGACAAGATGGCCGGCGCCGGCATCGTCGCGTAGATGTCGTTGCTCGTCAGCGCCACGTTGCGTCCGTCGTTCGCCAGGTTGTTATAAAGGTCGACGGCGTTGACCGTGACGGTGTACGGGGTGCCCGCCACCAGCGGGCCCGGGGTCGCCGCGGTCTTGCCGGTGGGGCTGCCCTCCAAGGCCGTCTCGGGAGGCACCAGCAGCTGCAGGCCGATGGCGCTGTTCGGGCCGACGGCGATGCCTGCGACCGTGTCCGAATAGAAGGTCGTGCCCGCCAAGGCGTTGACGACCTTGACCTGGAAGGAGCCGTTGCGCGTGACCGGGATGACGCTGAAGTTCGTCGTGCCGGCGACCAAGGCCTTCTGATACAGAGCCGGCGCCAGGCCCCGCAGCTGGATGTTCGTGTCGTTGGGGAAGCGCATCTCGATGGCCGCCGTATAAGAGGAGACCGGCAGGACGGTCTGGGGCAGGAACGGCGTCGTGCCTTTGACGACGTTGAAGTAGCGGTCGACCAGGTTGACCGTGATCTGCGTCGTCACGCCTGCCGTCAGCGCCGACGGCAGGTCCGCGGCGCGGCCGCCCGTGGTGGGGTCCTGGTCGTAGGGCTGGGCGCCGGGGGAGGCCTTCTGCCCGGCGGCCAGCACCTGGAGCTTCTCGGGCCGCGACCACCAGACCGTCACCGGGTTGGGGGTGATATAGGTCGAGGTCAAAGCCGGCAGGCTGGCGCTCTGCACGATGACGTTGTGCGTCGACGCCGTCACCGGGACGAAGAAGAAGCGAGTCGTGCCGCCGACCAGGTTGAGCGCGGCGGGGTTGACGTCGTTGGGGTCCGAGAAGACGTTGCCCGTGACGAGCATGCCGGCGGAGGTGTCGGTGTTATAGTACTGGTCGACGCCGACGACGGTGACCGTCGTGATGGACCCGGCCTGGAAATCCATCGCGGCCGGCGTCGTCTTGCCCGCGGGCGCGGCGGTCTTGCCCTGCACGCGCGTCTCACCGGGGAACAGGGCCAGCAGACGGTCGGCCGGCTGGCCGGTCACGGTGATCACGGAGGACGGGTTGGATTCGTTCAAGGCATAGTTGTCGACCTGGGCCTTGCGCGCCCCGTCGACGCTGGCGGAGACCAGCGTGCAGGTGACCGTGGTGGAGCCCGTGAAGACCACCGGGTTGACCGGGGCGCAGGCCGCGTTGTTGGGATCGGTGTCCGAGACCGTCACGCTGGCCGCCGACGACAGCGAGAGGTTCCAATAGTGGTCGACGACCTGGACGAGATAGGTGACCGGGCTGCCGGCCAGCTTCGAGCGCGGCGTGCCCGTGCGGCCCTCGAAGCCCGAAGGCGCCATCTTGCCCGGCGCGGGCTGCTCGCCGGCCGGGTCGTAGTCGGCGATCAGCTGGATCTTCTCGGCGCCGGCGGGCTGGACCGTGACGTTGAGCGTGCCGGCGGGCGACTGCGTGACGTTCTCCTCGACGCGCAGCGTGCGCGCGCCGGCCTTGCGCAGGCGGATCGGGAAGGTCTTGATGCCGTTGTTGCCGCCGGCGCCGACCGTGAAGGAGTACTGCTGAGGCAGGCCGGTCAGGTCGTCGGGGACGCCGTCGTTGTCCATGACCTCCGGGCCGCCCGGCACGCCGTCGACGTAGAAATTGACGGTCTTGTCATAGGCGGTGGCGCGCGCGCCGCCGCCGTTGGCGCCGTCCTTGGCTTCCACGGTGAGGTTGATGTCGGCGCCGGCCGTCGAGGGGTCCGAGCTGATCGACAGCAGGAAGCTGACGGCGTCGGCGGCGATCTGGAACTTCGGGCCGGCCGAGACGACGGTCTGCAGGTTGCCGGCGTTGTCGGTAGCGCGGACCCAGGCCACGTACTGGTCGCCGCGGACCCAGCAGTTCGTGCCGGGGCACTGCGTGCCGGTGAACTGCCAGTGCGTGGCGTCGGTGAAGGCGGCGGGCTGGAAGGCGCCGGGCCCGGCGGCCCAGGTCGACCCGTTCCAGTAATAGCCCGAGGTGTCCTCGTTGCCCGGGTTGATGGGACCGCCCACCGTCATATAAGGCACGGTGTCGCGGAAGACCATGACCTCGACCTTGCCGGCATGCCAACCCAGGCTGGGGAAGACGCCGGAGCCCGTGCCGTCGATGCCGCTGGTGAACCCGGGGTCGGTGATCTCGCCGGTGAGCTTCTTGGTATCCTGATAGGTGACGGTATTGACCGGGTCCTGCACGGTCGACAGCGGCTTGGTCGTGTCGAAGAGCATCCGGGCGGAGGTGCCGGGATTCTGCTGGTTGCCGATGAAATCCGTAGCCGAGGATTTGACCACGTAATGGCGGCCGTTGATGAAGCCCGGGACGTTGGAGAAGGTCCACGACGATGGGAAGAGCTGCAGCGGGAGGATGGGCAGCATCAGCTCCACGCTCGAGTTGAAGCCGCCGCCGTCGAAATATTTGTTGCCGTCATCCTCGCCCAGGATGGAGATGGCCGCCGAGACGACGCTCGTGGTCAGGTCCACGGACGTGCCCGAGAGCGTGGCGAGGCTGTTGTAGGCCTGGTTGGGGTTCGGGGCCGTCGGGCCGGTGCCCGGGGGCTGGTTGTCGAACAAGAACGTCCGCGTCGTGAAGACGACCTCGTCGTTGCCCGTCGCGTCGTTGGCCTGGGTGACGACGTAGAAGGTTTTCCCGTTTCCGAAGCTCGGGCCCACGGCGCTGTCATGGGTGCCCTGGCGCCAGGCGTAGGTCAACGACGCCGGGTTGGTGAAGTCCGTGCTCGTGTAGCCCCAAGGGTTATTGGTCTGCTTGGGGCCGCCGGAGCCGACGATCGAGATGAAGCCGGGGTCGGAGGCCTGCCAGCGCGGGCTCTGGCCGGGCGACCAGTAATAGGTCGTAGGTCCGCTCAGGTAGTACATCTTGATGCGCGTCTCGCTGATCGCCGAGGTGCCGTCCTGGGCGGTGCCCGAGAGCGAGGTCATCGACGAGAAGAGCAGGCCGTCGGTGGGCGGATAGCCGATGGAGGACACCGGGCGCGTGTTGTCGAAGCTGAAGGTGGAGGCGCCGATGCTCCAGTTGCCGGCCTCATCGGTGACGCGCGCCTCGACCCGGTGCTCGGCGTCGCGCTGCTGCCAGACCACCGCCGAGGAATCATAGGTCCAGGTGAAGATCCCGGCCGACGAAGTCGAGCCGACGGCGACGTTCCAGATCTCGGGGAAGCCGGGGCAGGAGCCGGCGGTGACCCAGTCCGGCAGAGGGGTGGCGCCGCAGGGACCCGTCGGCCCCCCCTTCCAATACTTGTTGAGCGTGGCATCGTAGATCCGGATCTCGGGGAACTTGACGTTGAAAGCCGTCAGCGGCCCGGCGCCGTCGGGGTCGGTGTCCTGGGCCGTGCCGGAGAGCACCGGAAGCGTGTTCTTGCGCGAACCGTTGACCGGCAGTTGGACCAAGGCCGTCGGTGAGGAGAAATCGGCGTTGAAGCTGTTGCCTCCCAAGATCACGGTCTGGGTGTTGCCGGCCACGTCGAAGGCCCGCACGCTGATCGTGTACTGCCGGCCGTCCTTCAGGCCGCTGGTGTCGTTGTTGGTCGAAGGCGGCAGGCCGGCGGCCACCGTCCACGGCGACCCCGCCGCCGGGCTCAGCCATTGGATCAAGGAGTTCCAGCCCGAGCCCGTCCAGTAGTTGCTGTCGGAGCCGCGCTGGATGTTGATCTGCGAGCCGGCCACCTGCGAGCCCTCGATGTTGGGGTCAAGGGCGGTGCCCGTGACCGTCGTCATGTCCTTGATGAAGCCGGCCGTCAGCGGCGCGACCACGCCCGACGTCGGCGGCGTCGTGTCGAAGCGGATCTGGACCGGCGCGGAAGGCGGCGACGGGTTGCCGGAAACGTCCCAGCCCACCGCCACGATGGTGTAAGTCGAGTTGTCGGCCAGGCCCACTGCGGCCAGCGTCCAAGTGCAGTTCGTGCAGCCGGGCGAGGACATCGTGGCCCCCAGATATTTCGCCGGCGTCGAATTGAAGAGGCCCGTGCCCGGGTCATAGTACTTCAGGGTGCCGGCGTGCTGGATCGACACCGAGGTCGCCTGGATGCCGAACTGGTCGGCGGCCGCGCCGTTGATGACGGTCAAGGCCTTCAGGTTGCCCTGGCTGGCCGGCAGACCGATCGGATAGGTGACCGAAGCGCTCGGCAGGCTCGAGTCGATCGTGAAGGTGATCGAGGAGACCACGGGCTGAAGGTTGCCGCCCGGCTGGGCGTTGTCGCGAGCGCGCACCCGCACGCGATAGGTGAACTGGTCGGTGAACAAGGGCGCCGTGAAGCTCCAGAGGCCGCCGGCGAAGGCGCCGCCGGTCAGCGTGCTGATCGGATACCAGGGCTCGGCTCCCGACAAGGTGAAGGTGCCGGGCACGACGCCGGTCCAATAGGCGCCGCCGGGCGCGATCTCCTGGAGACTGACCTCGATGAGGGAGCCGTTGGCCATGCCCGACAAGGCGTCGGCCGCGGTGCCGGATATGCTGGCCAGCGCGGAGATGACCGCTCCCGGCAGGGGCGTGGTGACCGTCGAGGCGGCCGGCACGTTATCGAAGGTGAAGGGCACGGAGTCCTTGCTCAGCGTGAAGAGGGAATCGACCCCGTTGATCGTCGGGCCGACGTTGGAAGGCAGGGCCGCGTCGGCGGCGCGCGTCTGGACCAGGTAATTGCGCCCCGACACCAGCTGGCCGTCGAGCGCCGCATGGGAATAGGACCAGGACAAGGGCGTGCCGGAGTTCGCGTTGAACCAAGCCAGGCTGCCGTCGGGCTGGTTGAAGAGGCCGACGCCGGAGTTCCAATAATTATAGCTGGCCCCATTGGTCTCCAGGATGCGCGCCTGGACGCCGCCGACCGCCAGCGCCGCCAAGCCGGCCGAGGAGACGGACGGCCCGTCCCAAGCCGAGCCGGTGACCGGGTTCATCGCCAGCTGGTAAGCCGACGGCGGCGCGGCCGCCAGGTTGACGACGGCCGCCGTGGGTTTGGTCAGGTCGTAGAGGAACACGGTCTGCGGGACGGCGGCGAAATTCTCCACGTTGCCGGCGAAGTCCGTGGTCTTGGAGCGCAGCAGGTAGCGCAAGCCGGTCGTCAGAGGCGTGGTCGCCAGGCTCCAGGTGCCGCTCGTGTAGCCCACGAAGGCCGTCGGTACGAAGATCTCGGTGCCGGAGTTGTAGCCGCCGCCGTCCCAGTAGCTGGTGGCCGGGCCCACGACCTGGCCGATGGAGACGACGACGCCCTGCAGCGAGGACAGCTGGCCCGCCGACGCGGCGGTGCCGTTGATGTCGGCCACCGCCGAGCGCGTGACCGTGTTGGGGAAGGACACGCGCGAGTCCGGCGTGACGTCGGCGTAGGTGAAGACGTTCGAGCTGACGCCGGGCGCGAAAGCCGACTGCGTCTTGCCGGCGTTGTCGACGGCCCGGGCCAGCACCATGTACTTGCCGGAGTTCACGTAAGGGTTGGGGCTGGGCAAGAACGTCCAGGCCGCCGTCGCGCCGAAAGCCGGGGTGAAGTAGGGGCAAGGCTGGGAGAAGCCGACGCCGTACTCGTAGCAGGTCGCCGTGCCCAGCTTCTGGATGGAGACCGACACCGTCGACACCAAGGAGGCGGCCAGCGGGCCGCCGGCGTCCGGATCGGGGTCGCTGGAGCCGCCGGACAGCGTGAAATTGCTGTTCTTGAAAGAGCCGTTGGCCGGCACGGCCGCCGACGCGGTGGGCTCCGCGTTGTCGAACAGGAAGGCGGCGTCGATCAAGCGCTCGTTGAACGGCAGCGCCAGGTCGCGCGTACGCGCGCGCGCCGTGTAGGTCTTGCCGTTGGCCAGGCCCAAGGGGGTCAGGTCCAGCGTCCAGGCGGCCGGCGTGCCTCCGGTGGCCAGGAAGCTCGGAGAGAGGCCGGTGAAGTTGACGGCGTTCCACCAGGAATTGGCCGCCCCGCCGTTATCGGAGAAAGCGACATCGACCGACAGGAGACCGGCCGGGCTGTCCACCGCGCTGCCGGCGAAGAGCGTAGTCTGGCCGTCGTTCAAATAGCCGCTCAAAGCCGGGGCCACCAGCGCCGAGGTCGGCACGCCGATGTCATAAGTGAAGCCGGCCGAGCTCATCGCCACCTGCATGTTGGTCGCCAGGTCGGTGGCCGAGGAACGCACGACGTACTGCGCCGCCTGGACCCACGGGTTGCTCGGGAAGCTGTAGGTCCAGGCCGCCGGCGTGCCGAAGGCCTTGAACCAGTTCGGGCAGGCGCCGGCGAAGTCGTTGAGGACCTCGCGATAGCAGTTGGACCCGACCTTCTGGATCGACAGCGAGATCGTGGACACGCCGATGTTGTCGGCGACGCCGCCGCTCAAGAGCGTCAGGACCTGATAGCTCCTGGCGTCGAGCGGCACGGCGATGGAGGAAGTCGCCGGGCTGTTGTCGAAGGTGAAGGTCGAAGAGCCCACCAGGTCGAAGGCGGCCGCGTTGCCGCCGCCGGAGGTGTCGTCGATGCCGGCCGAGGTCAGATAATAGGAAGACCCGCTGGTCACCGTCGGCAGGTTCGCCGATTTGATGGTCCAGGAGTCGATCCAGACCTGCATGCCGGCCGCGCCGGATTGGATGGTCTGCACGCCGGGCTGCCAGTCGGAGCCGTCGAAATATTTCCCGTCGCTCTTGCGCTGGACCCGCAGGCGCATCGTCGTCACGCTGCCGGAGGAGAGCGACGGGCCCTGCGGGAAATCGGCCATTGTGCCCGACAAGGAGGCCAGGGAGTTGATGATGGCCGTGTCGGCCGGGAAGCTCAAGCCCGACTGCGGCGCGTCGTTGTCGTAGACGAAGCCCCAGCTGGAGATCGGCACGGAGTAGTTGCCGCCCAGATCCTGGGAGCGCGCCATGACCGTGTAGGAGGAGCCGCTGACCCAAGGGATGGCGCTGGAGGCTTGCCAGTTCGTCCAGTCCGCCCCGTTGTAGTTCGCCTTGAACCAGGTCGTCTCCGGGTCGGTGACGCCGGGGTCGACGCTGAAGGTGAGCAGACTGGGACTCAGGTAGAAGGCCAGGCCGGAGTTGCGCAAGACGCGCAGCTGGACCTGGTTGAGGACGCCCGGCGCGGCGTCGGAGGAGGTGCCCAAAAGCGTCGTCAGCGCCTTGACCCGCGGCGCGCCGGGAGCCTGGACCGAGACGCCGGGCTTGGTCGTGTCATAGGTGAAGCTGTTGAGGCTCGTGCCGCCGGGGAAGCCGCTCTGGACGTTGCCGGCGAAATCCGTGGCGCGCGCGGTGACGATATAGACCTGGCCGTCGGCGTAGGGATTGGGCGTCGGGGTGTAGCTCCAGGCCCCGGGCGCGCCGGCCGGCGTGAACCAGTTCGGGCAGCCTTCCGTGAAGCCGAAGCCCGGCAGGTAGCAGAGCCCGCCCTGGCGCTGGATCGAGATGGAGATGGCGCTGGCGTTGGAAGCCAACAGGGGCCCGCCGCCATCCGGGTCGGTGTCGCTGGAGCCGCCGGAGAGCGTGAAGAGCGCGCTCTTGAAGACGCCCTGGACCGGGTCGGAGATGGAGGCCACGGGCTTGACCGTGTCATAAAGGAAGGTGAAGTCGTTGAGGCTCTCGTTGAAAGGCACGGCCTTGTCCCGGGCGCGCAGGCGGACCACGTAGGTTTTCCCGTTCTCGAGCAAGGCGTTGATGTTGGCCGGCGCCGTCAGGCTGCGCGTCCAGCTGTCGGTGCCGCCCGGCGTGTAGGTGCTCGTCGTCATGTAGACGGCGGCGGAGAAATCCGAGGTGAAGGCGCCGGCGGCATACCAGGAGGCGATGCCGCTGACGCTGCTGGAGATGGCCAGGTCGATCGACAGCACGTCGTCGACGTCGGAGGCCGTGCCCACGATCGTGGTCTGGGTGGGATTGAGGTAGCCCGCCACGCCGGACGGGACCGTAAGCCCGACGGCCGGCGAGCCGCTGTCGATCTTGAAGGAATGGCCCACGGGCGCGGTCTGGAGGTTGGTGGCTAGATCGGTAGCCGATGATTTCAAGAGGTAGAAGTCGCCGGTCACCCAGGGCACCTGCGTCGTGTCATAGTTCCAGGAAAGCGGCGTGCCCTGAGCGCCGAACCAGTTCGGGCAGGTCCCGGCGAAGTCGTCCTGCACGGGGCGGTAGCAGTTAGGAGGAGCGATGCTGGTGTTCTGGAGGCTGATGGCGACGGTGTCGACGCCGATGGCGTCCGTGGTCACGCCGGTGACCAGCGACAAGGGCTGGTAGGTCGCCCCGTTGACCGGCAGGATGATCGTCGTCACCGGCGGCGTGTTGTCGAAGGTGAAGGTCGAAGAGCGGACGTGGCCGTAGACCTCGGGATTGCCCACGGAGGCGTCATCGAGGCCAGACGTCGTCAGATAATAGGAGACGCCGCTGGTAAGCGTGGGCAGATTGGGCGCCTTGATGGTCCAGGAATCCAGCCAGACCTCCATGCCGGCGGCGCCGGATTGGATGACCTGCACGCCGGAGAACCAGCCGCCGCCGTCCCAGTAGAAGTGGTCGGTCTTGCGCTGGACCTGCAGGCGCATGGTGGGCACCGTGCCCGAGGACAAGAGGCCGCCCTGCGGATAGTCCGCCATCGTACCGGACAAGGAGGCCAAAGACTTCACATAGGAGCTGTTCGTCGGGTAGCTCAGCCCCGACTCCGGGGGCGTCACGTCGAACTTGAAGGTGTGGGTCTGGTAAGCGACGACGTAGTTGCCGGCGCGGTCCTTCACGCGGGCCATCACGTCGTAGCTCTCACCGCTGACCCAAGGGATGGCGCTGGAGAGCTTCCACGCCGTCCAGTCCGTGTCATACGTGGCCTTGATCCAGGTCAGCTCCGGGTTGGTCACGCCGGGGTCGACGCTGAAGGTCAGCAAAGCCGGGCTGAGATAGAAGGCCAGCCCCGTGTTGCGCAGCACGCGGACCTCGACCTTGTCGATCTCTCCGGGAGCGGTGTCTCCGGCGATGCCCGAGATCGACACCGGCGTCAAGTCGCTGTTGCGGTAGGTGCCCGGCTTCTGCAGGGTCAACGTCGGCGGCGTGGTGTCATACTTGAAGGTCAGGGCCGGCGCGGGGACGGGGACCGAGGCATTGCCGCCGTTGCCGCCGATGACGCGGTCGATGCCCTGGACATCGAGCGTGTAGGTCATGCCTTCGATCCAGGTCACCGACGGCGAATTCGAAACGAACTCCCAGGAGGAGGCCGCGACGAAGTAGGCCGCCGTGCTGGGCACGACGCCTCCGACCCAAGTGCCGGTCACCTGGTCCCAATGGTTGCCGCCGGTCTTCCTCAGGCGGATCTTGACCCCGTTCTGTGCCTTGATTCCTGAGCCGACGGCGTTGATCACGGGGTCTGAGATCGTCCCGCCGATGACGGGGGCGGCGCTGACGAAAGAGCCATCCACCGGAGAAGCCACGGTGGCGATCGGGGAAGAAAGGTCGATGAAGAAGTCCGTCTGCACGGAGGGGTCTTCCGGGATGTCGGCCGAGTTGAAGCCCGTGACGATCACGGTGAAGGTGGTGTTGTTGACCGTGTTCCAGGTGGGGATCTGCTCGCCCGTCAAAGGATAGCCCCAGGACCCGCCCGAGGGATAAACGGTCCGAGTGCCCGTGGAGGTCGCGCAGCCGACCCAAGGGCTGCCGCTAAAATCCGCTCCGCCGCCCCAGCACTGGCCGGTGTCCTGGCGCAGGATCTTGACCTGGACCTTGGTGGTGTTGCCGTTGGCGCTGCCCTGGCAGGCGATCAACTCATTGTAGTAATCCGCCGGGCTGGCGGGCACCGAGATCGTGGTCAAGGCCGGCGGGGGCTGGAAGCGCAGGCGCCGGAAGCCGGGCTCCGTGATGACCGGCAAGGGCGCCTGGGCGTTGCCGGCGTTGTCGGTGGCGCTCGAGATCATGATGTACTTGGAGTTGACTCTCAGCAGCGGGTCCAAGGCGGCGGAGCTGTAGGTCCACTGAGAGGCCCCGGCGTTCCAAGCGGTCGGGTTCCAAAATTGTCCCGAGACCCAGCCCGCCCCGTCCCAATAGAGAGAGTTGTTCGGGTCGCCGCCGTTGGTCGGGGCGTTCTGGATGCTGAGAAAGACCGTCTTGATGGCCGACGAAGAGTCGTTGACCTCGACGTCGGAGGCCGTGCCGCTGATGGTCACCAGCGTGGTCGCGATCGCGTCATCGGGCCCCGGCGGGAAGGTCACGCCGGAGACGGGCTTCTTCGTGTCGAAGGTGACGCGCGCCACGACCGTCTGGAGGTTAGGGAACGTGCCTTCGTTGCCGGCGGCGTCGCGTGCCAGCACGTGCAGCTCATATTGCCGGCCGTCCGGCGAGGCGTCGCCGCGGATCCAGTCGGTGGGCAGCGAGGTGTAGCTCCAAGAGCTCGGGTGCACGCCGGCGGCCACCGGCGCCTCGCCGGGGACCCAGCCGCCGACGCCCGTCCACCAGTCCCCGGACAAGCCGTGCGGCGCCGGCGAGACGTCCTGCAGCTCGAGGTCGACGTCGGTGACGCCCGAGTAGACGCCGCCGCCCGTGACGATGTCCGCGTAGGTTCCGGAGGAAACGTAGAAATTCGCCGTGCTCATGTAGATCGAGGCGCGCGCCGGGCCGTTCAAGACCAGCGTCGGAGTGGAGCGGTCGACGATGAAAGACACCGTGGTGAAGACGACCTGGACGTTGGTGGGGCTGACCAGGTCCTGAGCCCGCGAGATGATCTTGAACCGGTAGCCGTCGGCGAAAGCGCTCTCGGGCAGCGCGGTCACCGCGTCGGCCTGCCAGGCGCCGGTCGTACCGCCCGGAGAGCCGCCCACCAAGCTGACGCCGTGGAAGCCGGAGTCGGTGGTCCACTGGCCCAGGAAGTCCCAGTAGTTCGTCGTGCCGGCGCTGTCGAGCTGAAGAGCCTTGATGCCCACCGAGGCCACGCCCGAGCCGGCGTTCTCATCGGAGGCCGTGCCGGCGATCGGGGTCACGTGCCCCTGGGTGAAGGCCACGGCCGGGTAGGTCGTCAGCGAGACCGGCTTGAAATGGTCCACCGTGAAGAAGTTGTTGCCGGGGCCCGTCGGCCCCACCGAGGTCGTCACCGTGGAGCGATTGACGTTGCCCACGGCGTCGGTGCCGGCCACGTAGGAGGTGAAGCCGATCGGCGTCACCAGGCTCGCCAGGTACGAACTCAGGGTCGGGTTCGTGTACGACCAGCTGGAGCCCGCCACATGGACTTGGGCGTCCTGGAAGGGGTTCGGGCTGCAAGCCGGCGAGCAGACGATCGTGAAATCAGCCCCATCCCAGAACAAGCCGTCCTGGCGCTTGATCGCCAGCTGCACGCGCGCCACCCCGCTCAAGGCGTCGGAGAAATTGCCGGTGATGCTGGTCACCGCGGTGACGAAGGCCGTGCTGGGGCTCATGACCGTGGTGGTCGGCGCGTTGACGTCGAAGGTGAACTGCCGGGTGACGGGGATCTCATGGTTGCCCGTGTTGTCGGAGGCGCGCGCGCGGACCTCGTATTGTATGCCGGTCTGCCAGGTCGGGATGACGTCGCCGCCGAAGGGATAGGTCCAGTCACGCTGGCCGCCCACGGAGCCGGTCATGTTCGTCGGGCGGAACTTCGTCTCGGAGTCGCCGGCCGTGAAATTCGCGCCGTCGTAGATCTTGCCGGCGTCGGCGCCGGTCAGCACGACGATCTTGACGTCGACGCGCTCCATGTCGGACTTGGCGCTGTCGCCGGGGCTCAGCCAGTCGACGGCGGTGCCCGACAGCGTCGTCACGTCGGAGAGCTTCTGATAGGCCGCATAGGGCGCCAGGATCGTCGACGAAGGAAGGTTGACGTCATAGACGAAGGTCGTGAAGACGTCGGCGCCCCGGTTGCCTGCGACATCAACGCCGGCCGCGCGGGCCTCATAGGCCTTGTTATAGACCCAGGTCGGCGCCGCCAGCTGCCAGTTCGCCTGGCCGATGGTATAGAGGTACGTGGACCCCAGGACCTCCCAGGAGTCGCCGTCATACTTCTTGCCGTCGGAGGTGTTGGTCAGCTGGATCTCGACATGCTCGACGCCGGCGGGGGCGTCAACGGCGGTGCCGGTCAAAGTCGTCAGCAGCCGGCCCGCGCCGTAATTGGGGACAGCCGGCATCGGCGTCGAGATGAGCACGACCGGGCCCACGCGGTCCAAGGTGACCTGGGCGGTCGTGGCGGCCTCGATGTTGCCGGCCAGGTCGATGGCCTGGACCGAGATCGAGTAGACCGTGCCGTCGAGCTGCGTGATGGTCGGCGCGGAGTGTCCCGCCGGCGTGACCGGCGGATAGCTCCAGGCCACGGCTCCAGTCGAGCCCGTGATCAGGACCGGCAGCTGGGTCTGGACGTTGGCCGCGCCCCAGCCGCCGCCCCACCAGAAATAGTCGTTGCCGCCGTCGGTGTAGTAGATCCTCAGGTAATAGGTGCTGGCCCCCGCCAGGTCCGAGTTCGACGTGCCCTTGACCGTATTGAGGTTCTGGATGAAGCCGCCGGCCGTCGGCCCCGTCACCAGCGAGGTCGGCGCCGTGTCGTCGACGACGAAGGGAGTGTAGTTCTGGTTGGGGATATAGGTCGTCGACACGTTGCCCGGGATGGACCCGTTGGCGTCGCGCGCCCGGTCGCGCGCGCGCGATTTGACGAAATACTGCCTATCCGACACCCAGGTCGCCGTGAACAGGAAATTCCAGCTGTCGGTCGAGCCCACGCTCTGCCAGCTGGCCGCTTCCGTGGCCGGCGCGAAATTGATACCGTTGAAGTAATAGCTGGTGGGGTCTTCCAGGTACCAGATCACGACGTGGGGCCCCGTCGACAAGGCGTCCGCGTAAGGATACAGGGCGACCTGGGGGTCCGAAGCGGTGCCGGTCAAGGCGGAGCCGCCGGTCAGCTGAGAGCTCTTGTAGGAGCAGCCGCGCGCCGGGCTGCCGCAGGTGGAAGGCGGCGCGGGCTTGACGATCCAAGAGGAGGGCGGCGTCTTGTCGGCCGAGATGGAACGGCTGGAGACCGGGACGCCGAAGCTCACCTGCGTATTGGAGGAAAGGTCCACGCCGCGCGCCGTGATGACATAGGTCGCGCCCGAGGTCAGCAGGGCGGTGAGGTTGGCATGGCTGTAGGTCCAAGGGTTGAGGCCGACGGCCGGGATGTAGTTAGGGCAGCCCACGTTGAACGCGCCGTTGGCGTCCGACCAGCAGACGTTGTTGAGCGGATGGCGGATCTGCACCTCGACGCGGCTCATCCCGGAGTCCAGGTTCGTGTTGCCGTAGTAGTCGCGCGAGGTGCCGGAGATCGCCGTCATGTTCAGGTAGACCTGGCCCGAGGACGGCTGGAGCAGATACGCCGTCGGCGGATTGGTGTCGTAAAGGACCCGGTAGCTCGTCATCTGGGCTTCGGCGAGACCCGGGCCGCCCTGCTCGTTGCCGGCCGAGTCTTTCGCGTGGACAAGGATCTGGTACTTGTAGCCGTCGTTGAGGGCGACGCCTGCCTCCGTCATCGTGCTCCAGCTGAAGGTCGGCGGGTTGCCGGCCGAGTTGAAGTTGCCCGCCGTGAAGTCGAAAGGCGCGCCCTGGAAGGTGTAGCCGTCCCAATAAGTCGAGTCCACCAGACGTTTCAGGCGGATCTTGACGTTGGCTTGCGATACGGAGGGAGGCAGGACGTTGCCTGGGTCGGTGACCGTGCCGGCCAAGGTCCCCAGGGAGCCGATGCAGGTGTCGACGCCCGCCACGCAAGGCAGGCTGATCGGGGTGATCTCGCCGACGGGCGTCGTCTTGTCGAAGATATAAATGCGCGTCTTGGAGGTGCCGACCTGGTTGGCGCCGTTGACCGGGGTCACCGTCACGCTGTAGGAGGCATTAAAGACGCTGTAGGGACCGGTCAGGGTCAGTCCCCAAACGCCCCCGGCGGTGTCGACCGGCGTGAAGGTCGAGGGATCGTTGTTCCAGTTGGTCGTCGTATCGTGCCAATAGCTGGTCGGCTCGGTCAACCGCTTGAGCGCCACCCGGATGCCGCCCGTCGGCTTGAGGTTGACGCCCGTGCCGCTGATCGTGTTGACCGGGGCGCCGGCGTCAGGGCCGTACTGCAGGTCATCGGGCAAGGGCGGGTTGGTGAGCGTGACGGTGGCCTGGGGCGTCTCCAGCTTGAAGGTCAGGTCGGTGTGGCTGGCCTCGAGGTTGCCCGCCATATCCAGGACGGCCACCGTCACCGTGAAGGTCGACTGATTGTCCCACAGCACGGTGGAGGTGTCCATCGTCCAGGCGCGGGTCGTATCGACGATCAAAGCGCCGATGACGCCCGAGGACAGCCAGACCGGCCCGCCCTGCCAGGCGACGCCGTTCCAATACTGGTTGATGTGGCAGCCCGCCGAGCAGTCGGAATCGGTCTCCTTGATCTGGATCTTGACGACGTCGAGCACGCCGGGAGCGTCATCGCGCGCCGTGCCGTAGATGACGTTGACGCTGCCCTTGATGCCGAAGGGCGCGGTGGCCAAGGACACAGCCGGCGTCGTATCATAAGTGAAGGTGTTGGTGGTGATGACGGTCTGGATGTTGCCGGCGCGGTCATGGTTGACGCGCGCGCTGACCTTGTAGTTCTTCGGGCTGGTCAGAGCCGAAGGCGGCAGGTTGTAGGTCCAGATCCCGCTGGAGGTCCCGACGAAGGTGGCCGTCGACCAGAGCGAGGTGCCGGTGGTGTCGACGAAGGAATTGCCGTTCCAGAAGAAGCCGTCATCGACGCGCTCCAGGGCGACGGTGACGCTGGAAGCGGCGATGCCCGACTCGTAGCGGCGGCCGGCACCGGGGTTGTCGCAGAGGGCGACGTTGAGCGCGCAGAACAAGTCTTCCGCCGTGCCGGAGACGACGACCGTGCCGGTGACAAACCCGTTATGGGCCGGCACCGCCACCTTCGAGGTCGGCGTCGTGCGGTCGACGGTGAACGTATAGGGCACGGTGGCCGTCTCGTCGTTGGTGGCCACGTCGCGGCCCGAGGAGATGGCCGTGTAGCGGTAGCCGTCGGCAAAAGCGCCGCTCAAGGCCGAGAACGTCCAGGGATTGAGCCCGCTGCGGCTGACGTTGGAGAACCCCGGGTCGGAGCCGATCCAAATCTGGTTGAAGAGGTCCCAATAAGGCAGCAAGGTATCCGAGCTCTGTAGCTTCAGGCGCACGTCGTTCATGCCGCTGGGGTTGAGCGACGGGAAGGCGTCGGCGGCCGTGCCGACGATCAGCGTCGGGAAGGTGCTGGTGTAGACCTCCGGCAAGGTGACGCGCGAGATCGGCGGCGTGTTGTCATAGATGAACCGGTAAGCCAGCGTGGCGCCGTCGGCCTGCTGGTCGTCGTCGAGCTCGGTGTCGTCGGGCGTCTCGCTGGAGTTGCCGGCCTTGTCCGTGGCCCGGATCCAGAGCCGGAATTGACGGGAGTCCACCGGCGTCAGAGAGGGGAAGCCCTTGGTCCAACTGCTCAAGCCGGTCACGGTCTGCCAGTTGAGGTACTTGGTGCCGGCGGTGGTGTCCCAGTCGTCGTCGAAGGTGCCGAGGTTGCTGCCGTCCCAGTAGGCCTCGGCGTCCTGGGCCTTGAGCAGGATCTGCACGGACTGCAGACCGGAGGCGCCGGTCAGCTCGTCGTTAGCCGTGCCGCCGAGCGTGCCCAAGGAAGCGAGGTTGCGGTAGGCGTTATAAGGCGGCGTCGTGATGGCGGCGGTGGGAGCCTGCGTATCATAATGGAAGATCGCGCCCGCGCCCAGCAAGGCCGGGTTGACCTGCTGGTTGGTGGCCTGGTCGATGGCGGCCACGATGACGCGGTAGGTGCCGCTCGATTCGAGCATGCCGGGGGTCAGCCCGGCCACCACCGGCGTCGACCAGGCCAAGGAGGACAGGTTCTGAAGGGTCGTGCTGGAGACCTGCGTCCAGGCGTTGGGCGCGCTGGCCGGCAGCGGCGGCGCCGGCGTGGCGGGGATGGCGGGGTTGAAGTCCTTGAGGCTCCAGTCCCACCAGCCGATCGGGCGGCTGCCGGCGGCGCCTTCCACGTGGCGGATCGCCATGTAGATCGTGGCGGCGCCGGAGAGCCCGGCGCCGAGCTCCGAGGAGTTTCCGGAGAAGAAGACCGCGGAGCCGGCCTGCGCCGCGTTGACCTGGCTACCGTTGACCGGGGTCAGCACCGTCGACGTCGGAGGCGTGACATCATACTTGAACGGCTGGACGATCGTGGAAAGGGCGGGGTTGGTGACGTTGTTGACCCAGGTGCCGGCCTTGTCCAGCGCCTTGGCGTAGACCTTATAGGATTTATTGTCCAGCAGCAGGCCGCCCAGTTCCGGCGCCGAGTAGTTCCAGACGCCGCCGGCCTTATAGACCTCGGTGGACCAGAGGATGGTGCCGGTGTCGGCGACGAAGGTCCGCGTCACGTCGTTCCACCAGGAGTCGATCGGAGAGCCTCCCGAGATGGCCACCCAGACCTGGCGGATGCCCGAGCCGGCGGCGCCGCCGGTGTCGGAGACCGTGCCCCAGGTGTACGTGCTCACGCGCGTCGCCTCCGCGTTATTGGAGTACGGCGGCTGAGCCGGCGGGCTGACCGGGAAACTGATGCCCGCAGACGGCGCGCCGGCGTCATAGCTGACCTTGAAGACGGCCGGCACGGCCTGGTTCTGGTCGACGTTGTCGGTGGCCTTCACATAGAGGAAGTAGACCCGCCCATCGGTGAAGGCGCCGACCAGGCCGTTGGGGTCCACCCGCGCGCCCGGGAACTCCCAGGTCCCGCCCGTGATCGTCGCCGTGCTGTAGAAAGGCACGACGTCGAAAGAGTAACCCGCGCCGTTCCAGTCGGGGCCGGTGACGGGGTCGGTGGTGATGCGCACCTCGACTTTCTTGGCGCCGGAAAGCTGGGCGTCGACCGTGCCCGTCATCGAGGTGATGGCGTTGGTGAAGATGTCGTTGACCGGCCAGGTCATCGTCGAGATAGGCGGCGTGCCGTCTACGATATAGGACCGCACCGCCGTCCAGCCGCTGAGGTTGCCGGAGGAGGCCGAGACGTTGCCGTCGGGCAAGGTCGAGCCGTCATGGGCCCGAGCCTCGGTGTAGAAGGTCTTGTCGCCCGGGGCGGCGAACTGCCCGGCGGAGGGCACCAAGATCATGGCCTGGGTGCCGATGTTGGCCTGGACGGTGGTGTAGACCGTGTCGAAGATGGTGCCGTTCCAGTACCAGCTGGTGCTGCCCTGCAAGTACCAGAGGCGGATGTCGATGCCGTCGGCCAAAAGGTTCGAGGACGTGCCGTTGACGAGCGGGTCCGCCGCCCAGACCCGCACGCCGGTCGACACCGCCGTGGTCGGCGTGAAGGCCGCCGCGTTGGGGGCGGCGATGACGATCTGGGGCGGGTCGGCGTCGACCGTGAACGTGAAGGAGGAGCCGGCCGCCGTCCAGGCGTTTTGCACGTTTCCGGCCGTGTCGCTGGAGCGCACGATGACGGTGTAGCGTCCGCTGATCAAGGAGTTGGTCAGGTCGGTGGGCACCGGGCTGGAATAGGACCAATTGGCGATGCCGGGCGCCGACTCGTTGACGACGGCCGACAGCCAGACCGGCGAGCCGCTGCCGAAGTTGGAGCCGTTGAAATACGATCCGTTCTGCTGCTTCTGGAGCGTGAGCTGGACCTTGTCGTTGACCGAGGACAGCTTGTCCGGGTCGGAGACGTTCGGGTTGGGGTCGCGGGCCGTGCCGCTCAAGGCCATCAGCGAGGTCATGTTCATGAAGGCCGTCGGCGTCGGCACGGTGACCGCAGCGGTCGGCAAGGCGACGTCCCAGCGGAAGCCGATGCCCGAGCTCGTCGTGGTACTGATGTTGCCCGCCTTATCCGTGGCGATGATGCTGACCTTATAAAGGAGACCGTTCTCGAACATGCCGTTGGTCTGCAGGTAGTCCGTCGTGAAGGTGAACAGGCCGCCGCCCTGGGGGTCTCCGACCATGTCGCTGGCGACGCCCAAAGCCGTGAAGGTCGAAGCCAGGAACTGCCAAGCCTTGTCATCTTTGACCCGCGTGACCCGGAAGTGCACCGAGCCCTGGTTGAGGCTGGTCGGCTGGGTCGGCGCCGTGGGGTCGGTGACCGTGGCCGAAAGCGTATATAAGGACCCCCCCTTCTGACCCACGGAGGCGATCAAGGGGTTGCCCAGCGCATGCACCGGGGCCGAGGAATCGATCACGAAGGTCTGGGAGGCCAGCGGCGCGCCTTCCGTGCCGGTGCAGCTGGCGCCGCCCGAGTTGCAGACGCGGAGCTTGATGACGTAGTTATGGTTCACGCGCCAGGTCGCCGGGAAGTTATACGTCCAGGTCGTGTCCCCGGTGTTGATCAGCACCGGGGAAGAGGGCACCCAGGTGGGCCCGGGCACCCAGACCGTGCCGTCGAAATAGAGCGGGGTGTCGCTGTCCTGGATGAGGACCTGGGCATGTGTGTTGCCGACGGCCGTGCCCGCGATCTGCGTGAGGCTGGGGAGCGTTCCGCTAGGCTTATAGAAGAGGTTCGCGTTATCGGCGACGGAAGGCTTGGTGAACGCGCCGGAAGCCCCGCCGGTGACGAAGGAGAACTTGATGTGGTTCTTCAGGCTGGCCGCGGTCGGCAGGATGCCTTCCACGTTGTCCACCGTGTCGGAAGAGCGGGTCAGCACATGGTAGACCGTCCCCGGGTTCCAGGCGGCCACGGCGGTGGTGTTGAGGCTCCAGGAGGCCCCGCCCGGCGCCTCGAAGAAATACGGCCCCCCGCTGGTGAAGGTCGCCCCGCCCCCCGTGCCGTCCAAGCACTTGGCCGGGTCGGGATTGCCGGAAATGTCCTCGCAGACGGCCACGAAGGTCTTGCCGATGCCCGACTCGCCGTTGATGGCGGTGCAGTTGGGCCCGTTGGCGACCGTGCCGTCGGTGACGGTGCCGTCGATGGAGGGCACCGTGGTGATGGCCGCGTTGTTGAGCGGGCCGGTGATGACCGTCGTCGGCGCGCACTTATCCACCTTTAAGAACTTCACGGCGGTGTAGCCCGAGTTCCATTGCACCTTGGTGAGGCCGTCGTCCGACGGGCTTTCGACGTTGGGGGTCGCGCCCAAGCCGGAGTTCTTGGCCGCGTCCTTGCCGCGGATGCGCACGCGGTAGGTCCGCCCGCTGACCAGCGCGTTCCAGAGCCCGCCCAACGACGTGTCGTATTTATAATCGCCGCCGATCGGCGTCATCGCGATGAAGGCCGCGGGCTGGCCGCAGGTGGCGTTGAAGGCGTTGCTGAGGCTCCAGCAGCCCTGGGAAGCGTCCGTGTCCTGAAGCTCGAACTCCTCCAGGCAGACGTTGGGCGCGCCGCCCGCCTGGCAGTTCGCATTGGTATAGGCCAAGCCGCTCTTCGGCTGGTCGAAAGCCGTGCCCACGATCTGCGGCAGATTGTACCCGGCGTGAGAGGAGTACCAGACGTCATGCACCGGCAGGCTCAAGGTCGAGCTGGGCGGCGAGACCTCCCAATGGAAGACGGTCGAGAGCGTCAGGGAGCTGCTGACGTTGGTGTAGGTGGAGACGACGTTGTCGGCCGCCCAGATGTAGGTGTAATAGGTGTCGCTGGAATGGTTGACGGTGTTGTCCCAGAAGACGTCGGTGTCGGCGCCCAAGCCCAGCGTCCAATTGTCGCCCGAGAACGACGCTATCAAGGGGTCGGCGCGCGCCGCGCACCAATTGGAGCCGCAGGAGGCCGATTGGCGGTACCATTTATCGTCGCTCAGGCGCCGAACGCCGACGCCGACCCGGTTGACGCCAGCCGCCGAGGTATCGCCGCCGGAGGGCTTGTCGAGCACGGTGCCGTTCAAGGAAGAAGGCAGGCTCAAGGTCGGGCCGCCGAAGGTGGTGCCGGTGGTGATGGTCTGCGTGAAGACCGGAGCCGAGCTGTCGTAGACGAAGAGCAGGTCGTAGGGCGTCAGGTTGCCGGCCACGTCCGTGAACTCCGCATGCATGTAGTATTTATGGCCGTTGAGCCAGACCACGTCGGAGACGCTGGCCACCTCGAAGGGGACGGCCGTCGTCGAGAGCATGTTCCGGTAGACGTAAGGCGTCGGGATGGCCGAGGGGTTGTTGGGATCGGGATGCAGCGACCAGTTGTTGGCGCTGGCCTCGATGGTATGGGCGGGGTCCCACTGGTTGTCGCCTAAGATGTCGTTGTAGCGCAGGTAATAGCGCGCCGTCGCCAGGTCCGAGCCCGTCCCCGGGCTCAACAGGAAGCGGATGGATTTGAGCGGGATGGCCGTCGAGAGGCTGGCGTCGAACGGGTTCTTCATCGTGTAGGGGCCGACGCTGGCGTTGGTGGCGATGATGACGCTGCCGTTGTCGGTATAGACGCCGGTGCTCCAGACGATCTTGGAGAGGACGGGCGGCGTGTTGTCCAGCTGGAGGTAGCCTTTATAGGGAGGCGAAACGGCGGTGCCGCTGGAGTTGCCGGCCCCGTCGGTGGAGTAGACCTCGATGCGGTACTTTTTGCCGTCCAGCAGCGTGCCCGGAGGGATGACCCGGCTCCAAGGGTCGGGATTGAGGGTGAGCTTGTCGTTGTACTGGTCGAAATAATAGGCCGCGTCGGGCAAGGTGCCGAAGTTCTCGAACGTGTTGTTGGCCTTGAGCCACTTGGACACGCCGTCGACGTTGCCGACCCCGGCCGAGTTCTTATCAAGCTCGGCGATCCTGACCCAGACGTGCTGTTTGTCCATGTTGTCGGCGACGTTGTCGGTGATGGTGCCCGAGAGCACGCTGAAGCCCGTCACCCATTGGGCCGAGTTCGAGCTGGTGGGGAGGTTATAAGGGATGCTGACCGTGGCGCTGGGCGCGGTGACATCGTAGATGAAGGACACGTAGGTCTGGGAATTGGTGGTCGTGGAGTGATCGACCGTATGGCCGAGGATGCCGTCCTGAACCCGGGCGGAGATGCGGTACTTGCGCCCGTCGACCCAGTGCGGTATGGCGATAGAGGTCGCCCCGGAGGAGATGTCGACCGTGTTGTCGCCCACCGAGCCCGCCCAGATGGTCCTAGGCGAGCAATTGGGCGCGGCGAGACAAGCCGCGCTGGTGTTAGGGCCGGCGGTGGAAAGCCAGATGTGCTCGCCGACGGGGCCCAAATTGCCGGCCGTGCTGAAAGAGACCCAGGTCAGCGGGTCCAGCGCGTCGGTGGTGATGTCCTGGATGAGGATCTGGGTGGTGGTGACCCCGGTGCCCAGGTCGTTGAACTTGACGGTGATATGGTCGACCAATTTCAGCGCGGTATCGGCCAGAGTCGGAACGACGTAGGTCACGGTGGAAGTGTAGCGGTCCAGGTTGACGACCGTCGTGCTGATGGGCAGGCTCAGGTCGGGGTAGCCGTCCGGGCTGCCGCGGCCGCCGTCGGAGGTGCGCCCGCGCGCGGAGATGATGTATTCGCCGTCCTCCGGGATGTTGATCAAATCGTTGGTGTTGAAATCGGTGTAATAGTAGTAGGTGTTCCCGGGCGAGATCGGCACGATGGCCGGCTTCCACTTGGCCTCCTCGGTGGCAAACCCCTGGTCGGTCATGACGCCGCCGTTCCAAAACTGGCTGGAGCCCTTCTTCTGGATCCTCACGTCGGCGCCGGAGACGATGGCCTGGCCGGAGTCGTTGAAGCCGACGGTGCCCGTGACGACGGAAAAGCCCGTCGTCAACCCGCCGAGTCCGGTGATCGTCGCCGTCGGGATAGTGATGTAGAACGTGCCGCCGGCAAAAAGCCCCCCCTCCGCCTGCAGGTCATCGAAGGTGGTGCGCGTCGACCAGGTGCCGGAAGAGGGGTTGGTCACCAGGACATGGTAGCGCCCGCCCAAGGCCACGTTCGTGGAAACGTGCAGATAGGCGATGACCTTCGTGCCCCCCATGACCAGATAAGCCAGCGAGCTGACGGTGATCTCCGGCTCGATATAGTTGTCGCTGGCGCGCTGGAAAGCCAGCCGGATGGTGCTGGTGCTGGGCAGCACGTTGACCCCGACGAAGCTGGGACCGTTCCAATTGAAGAAGTTCGTGCCGTTCAAGATCAAGGGGCGGCTGATGGCCTCCGTGCCGTCGTTGCGCAGGACGACGCCGGCCGAGACCTTGCCCGCTCCGGGGACGGTGACGCTGGCGATATAGGGAAGCGGCAGGCTGAAGGTCAGCGTGCTGATGTCCAGGCTGCCGCGACCATAGCGGTCGTAGTGCGCCGGATAGGCCTGGCCGTCGCCCTGGACATAGCGCAGGTTATAAAAGGCCGGGTTCACGGCCAGGGAGGAGCCGGCCACGACGTAGGTGGAAAGGACGATATGGGCGCGCACCAACCCTTGATTGGAGTAGGTGGCCGAGTCCACACGAATCTCGCTTTGGACGTCCGAGTACTGCGGCACGTTGTTGACGTTCTCGTAGTTGACGGTGTCCTTCAAGATCTGGAAATAAGGCGTGGCGCCGGGGATCAGGCCGATCAAGCTCTGCATATTGCTGCCCCATATATCCAGATAGAAGTTCGGCTTGAGCAGATAAGCGGTGGTGTCTCCTACCATCTCCACGGTGAAGGTGCTGACCACCGGCGGCACGTAGGTCGAGGTGACGACGTAGTCGAACACGACCTGTCTGCCGTTCCTCCATATAAGAGGCAGGGGCGCGGGGGAGCGGGCGTAGAAGCCCAGCTTGGGATGGTCGGCGGAACCAAAAGAGCCGTACTGCGTGCCGGGAATCTCGGATTTGCGGAAATCGATCAGATGATTGACCACGCCGACCGCAGCGCCGCGCGTGTTATAGCTGCCCATGTTACCGGGGAAAGTCGAGATGTGGATGCCGGCGCTGCTGGCGTAGGCCGTGTAGACGTCGTAGCCCAAGGTCTCCGGGTTATAGACCAGGCCCAGGCTGGGCTGGCCCAAAGGATAGGCGCCGGTGGTGTTCAGCGGCCGGCCGTTGCCGTTGGCGCAGCCGTTGAGGGTGCAGCCGTTGATGATGGGAGAAGACGTGAGGATGGGTATATAGGTGCCTTCCGCGTTGTTGGTCGCCCCGGAGTGCCAACTGTAGGCCCCGGTGGACAGCCGGCGGTTGTAGCGGATGGAGCCCGAGGAGTCGCTCCAGACGAAGTGCACGACGGGCGTGTTCGTCCCGGTGCCGGTGGGCTCGGGCAGCAGGGCGACGCCGCCGGTCATCTCCCGGTTGGCCGGCAGCAAGCCGCCGCCGACGAGGGGATCGGCGGCGGCGGTGGGGGAGAACTCCCGCCGGCCCGGGGGCTCCGCGCCGTCGACCGGATCGTTGGTCAGCCGGTTGCTGGTCTCGCGCAGGCGCACGGCGAAGGCGCCGCCGATGGGGTCGGCGTTGTTGGCCTGGTTCTGAAACTTATTGGGCAGGCGGAAGCCCAGCAGGAATTTGGCGGTGTTGGCGACGCCGGCGTTGTCGCGCAGGGGCACGACGACGGGCAAGCTGATCGAGTCGAGAGAGGAGTCCATGCCGAAATTGGTCGGCCCCGTGGCGTTGCCGTCGGCGACGCAGTAGGTGTAGATCTGGGGCGAATTGGTCGTCAGATAGTCGCTCAGGTCGGCCTTGATGTTGGTGACGCCGATGAGTCCGCCGTTATAGTCCGAGCGGGTGTGCCGCGCGTCAGCAAAGACAGCCACGTAGCCGGCGGCGTTGTTGGTGCCGCTGGAATACATCACGCTGACGGAGCGCTGGGCCAAGGGGTCCATGATCCCGCTGCCGCCTCCGCCGTCGTTATTATCGTGTATCTGGCAGAGGGAGCTCTGCCCGCCCAAGCTCATGCGCTGGCGCCGGATGGAGCTCCATTTGATGTTGCCGGGCTGGCAGTCGGCGGCGAAGCAGAGCTCGCCGCGGCGGATGAAGACCTTGTTGCCGGCGTTGTCGCTCATGGTGAAGGGGTTGGCGTTGCCGTCGCCGTTGCCGATGATGTCGGCGTTGGCGTCGGGCGCCGCCGCGTAGATGAAGTGCTTGCCCGTGTTGTCCTGCATGGGCCAGATGCTGATCGTGCCGGCGGCGGCGTCGGGCGCCAGCGACAGGAACGGGAACACGTCGACCGGGTCGGTCCAGGTGAAGCCGTCAGCGGAGTAGCGCCAAACGCCGCGGTCGGAGTTGACCGTCATGTAGAAGGCCCAATAGCCCTGGCCCGGCACGTGCACCACGTTGCGCTGGCCGGCCCAAGCCGTCGTGGCGCCGGAGCCGTCGGCCAGCACCCGGCCGGTGCCGGGCGTCCAGGTCGGGTCGGCGGAGACGGGGGAGGCGAAGACGCTCAGCAGGGCTCCCAAGAGCCCTGCCGCCAGTCCCGCCGTCGCCCGTTTAGCGATCATGGTCTATGTTTTTCTGCTCTTGCGGCCCGCCTTCAACGCCTGCACGGCGAAATTGCGGACCTCCGAGTCCGGGTCCTGCGCCGCCTTTTCCAAGGCCGCCAGCGTTTCGGCGTCGCGGGCCTTGACCTTGCCCAGGGCCACGGCCGCGCCCAGGCGCACGCTGGACGACGGGTCTCCCAAGGCGACGCGCAAGGCAGGCACGACCGCCTTCGCCCGCGGCCCGGCCTGCCCCAGCGCCGCGGCGGCGTAGGCGCGGATGTCGGGGTCTTGGTCCAGGAGCTTGGCGGCCAATAAGGGCACCGCTTTGACGGCCTTCTCATCGACGGCTTTGACCAAGGCCCTCCCGCACTGGTGCTTTAGAGCAGGTTTATTCATGCAGGCCAATAATTCCGGGATCTCGCCGCGGAACGCAGGCGAGGCGATCCAAAAAACGACCTGGGCGGCGTCGGAGCCCAGCTTCGGGTCATCGCAGAGTTCCAAGAGCTTCAGCATGCCCTTGCGCCCCATCTTGGCCAGCACCCGGCCCGTCTTGGCTTGCGCCAAGCCGCGACGCATCGCCACGGCCAACTCAGGCACGGCGGCGTCTCCGGCTTCGAGCAAGGCCGCCTCTGCGGCGGCGGCGACCTTGAGGTCCGGGGAGCTCAAAGCCTGGATCGACTCGGCGGTGGTGGCGGCGAAAGCGCAGGAGGCGGCCAGCAGGAGTCCGGCGAGGAGGGCGGCGGCGCTATAGTAGCGCGTGCGCGCGAAACGGGACGGAGCTCTCCCCTGCTTGGTCATTTTCATCGGATAGTACCGTTAAATCCTTAGCTTCTGGTTAAGGAATCATTGCGGCCGGGACCGTCGTGCTCGGTAAGGAGGTGGGGTTGCGTCGGTGGGCTTAACAGCGCAGGACGGCGTTAGCCTGATCGGGAGGACAACACAGAGCGAGCGGGGCGGGAGCTCGGCGCAGCGCGGCCAGAGCCAGCAGGCCTGCGCCGATCAAGGTCAAAGGCAGGGACTTCTCTTGGCCTCGGGAGCCCGCCGGCAAAGCGAACATCCGGCGCCACGGCAAGTTGGCCGCGGCGGTGGCCAAGAAAAGCTGGAAGGCGTTCAGGCGGTCGAGCAGCCGGGCCAACGCCTGGGCCTGCGGCAGGCGGGAGGCGAAGGCGTCCTGGGCGGCGGCTTCCGAGCGCGCGGCGGTGAGCTGCGACTCGATGACCTTGACCGAGACCGGGCGCCCCAAGGCGTCGCGCACGTCGAGCCCGGCGGGGTTGCGTAAAGCAGCCCAGGGATCGACTCCCTGGGCTTCGAGCCCGACCGGCTGTTCGGCTGAGAGGCCGGGGGCGCAGGTGAGAAGCGCCGCGGCCAGGACTCCCAGGAGACAGTCTCGGTTCGTCATCTCTTTTCCAGCATCCCTACAAAAAACAGGCCCGGCCCCACCAACTATCTTACCCCTCTATCCCGAAGATAGCTGATTAGGACCGGGCGGATATTGTAAAAGCGATTTCCGCTTCAGACCAGTTGCCTTCGGTAGCCTGGCGACCTCTCTTGAGGCCCTTGGCTTTGCGCCCCCCCCTTTCGGAAGGTTTGCCGGCTTATCGGTACAACTTGCGACTATCGCCAGTATAACACGATCCCGGGATTTGTCAAGACCCAATCGCTTGACTCGTCAACCATCGACGAGAAAACAACGAGGGCCCAGGCAAAAGGCGCGGCGACGAGGCCCGCGCCTTGGTCTTCCGGGGCTGCAGCTGCGGCCGATAAGCTCATGCCCCAAGCTTAGGGCCGCAAACTTTTTTTGTCAAGACCTGCGGCGTCCAACCTAGGACGCCTCGTCGAGGCTTCGGTCGGGCCGCAACCGAGCCAAAAAGTCCCCGCAGGGCAGACAGAGGACGCCCGAGGTCTTAAGCCGCTCATGACCTCGATAAAGCAGGATAGTCCGGCTTTCGGGATAATCCTCCTGGAAAGCCCGCAGGGCGCGCAGATCCTCGGGCCGGACCCGTCCTGAGTTTTTGACCTCGACGGCCCAGAGCCCGCCTTCGCCGTAGACCACGAAATCCACCTCCAGCCCCGAACGGGTCCTCCAAAAGTAGAGACGATCCTCCCCTTCGCGATAGGCGAGCCACGCCCGCAGGTGCTGCGCCACCAAACCCTCCAGAGCCTGCCCGTCGCTCTCCTCGGGCCGGTCCAGAGGCCCGGAGGGTCGAAGAGAGCGAAAGACCCCCGCATCGCAGAAGTAAAGCTTGGAGTGAGAGATCAGCGCGCGCTTGGCGCGCTTGGAAAAAATCGGAACCTGAAAACCCAAGAGCAGGTCCTCGAGGATCGCGATGTACCCCTCCACTGTTTTGCGTTCGACGGCGCACTCGCGGGCGATGTTGCTGACGTTCAGTAGAGCCGCATGGGAGAAGCTGCTTGCCTCCAAGAACCTCGAAAAATTGCCGACGTTACGGACCAAACCCTCCATCTGGACCTCTTCGCGCAGATAGAGCGAGCAGTAAGCTTTGAGCGCCTCCGCTGGGTCCGCCGAGGCCATGACCACCGGTAGAAGCCCCTGGCGCAACGCGCGATCTAAGTCGAAGCGGCCGGCAAGTTCAGCCGCCATGAAGGGATGCAGGGTCCGGTCGGCGGCGCGACCCGCGAGCAGGTCCACGCCCGCGCGCTTGAGCTTCCGGGAGCTTGAGCCGGTCAGCACGAACCGCAGGCCGCGTTTTTCCTCGATCAAAGAATGGACGACGCTTAGCAGCTCCGGGACCTTCTGGATCTCATCGATCACGAAGACCCCGCCTGCGGGCCCCCCATGCGCCGTCTCGCGCAGGCGCTCCGGTCGGGCGCTTAGGCTGCGGAAGGCGTCCGGGGCGAGCAGATCGATGCGCCGGGCCTCTGGGAACAACGTCTGGCAAAGGGTTGATTTCCCAGTGCCTCTTGGACCAAAAAGGAAGAAACTCCCCTTAGGCGGTTTAAAAAATCGGTCTATTGATTCCATTTTAAGACTCAATATGGAGTTTTCAATTCCATTTTAACACAATCCCCCCCGTTAATCAAGGCCGGGCGGCAGGACGTCAGGTCCAGATCTTCTTAGGCAGGCGCACGATGGTCTGCTCGCGGCTCTGCCCGACGGAGACGATGGCGATGGGAACGCCCAGCCACTTCTCCACCCGCTCGACGTAGTCGCGCGCCGAGACCGGCAAGTCCGCGAACTTGCGCACGCCGGTCAGGTCCCCGGAGAAGCCCGGGAAGCTCTCATAGACCGGCTCGGCCTCCAGCTGGTCGCGGCGCGAAGCCGGGAAATCCAGGAGCTTCTTGCCCCGGAGCTTGTAGGCCGTGCAGACCTTGATCGGGTGGACGTTGGCCAAGGTGTCGAGCTTGGTCATGGTCAAAGCCGTGATGCCGCTGACGCGGATGGCATGGCGCAATTGCGGCAGGTCCAGCCAGCCGATGCGCCGCGGGCGGCCCGTGGTGACCCCGTATTCCTTGCCCACCTGCCTTATATACTTGGCCACATGGCCTTCGATCTCCGTCGGGAAAGGCCCCAGGCCGACGCGCGTCGTATAGGCCTTGGTGACTCCCATGACCCCGCCGACGGCCGTCGGTCCGATGCCCGCGCCGACGCAGGCGCCGCCCGAGATCGGGTTCGACGAGGTCACAAAGGGATACGTGCCGAAGTCGAGGTCCAGCATCGAGCCCTGGGCGCTTTCCAAAAGGATACGCTTGCCGGCCTTGACCGCCTTCTCGAGCACCAGCGGGGTGTCCGCGCAGAAAGGGGCCAGGGCGCGGCGCATCTTGTCATAATCCCTGAAGACCTCCCGGGAGATCTCCGCCAGCGGCTTGACCTTGCTCAGCTCGGCGGCGCGCACCTTCAGGTTCTGCGCCACCAGGGCCTTGAAGGTCTCCGGCTCCATGTAATCGGCGACACGGATGCCGATGCGGGCGACCTTATCCTCATAGCAGGGCCCGATGCCGCGCTTGGTGGTGCCGATGCCGCGGCCGCCCTCTTCGCGCAGGGTGTCCAAATAGATGTGGTAGGGCAGGATCATATGAGCGCGCGTGCTCAGGTGCAGGCGGCCGCGGACCTTGATGCCCCTCTTGACGAGCATCGCCAGCTCCTCGCAAAAGGCCTGCGGGCTGACCACGACCCCGTTGCCGATCACGTTCTGGGCCCGGGGCAGGAGGATGCCCGAGGGGATCAGATGCAGAGCAAAGGTCTTCCCGTCGAACACGACGGTATGCCCGGCGTTGTTGCCGCCCTGGTAGCGCACCACCAGATCGGCCTGGCCGCTGAGATAATGGACGATCTTCCCCTTTCCTTCGTCGCCCCATTGCGCTCCCACCACCACTAGTGCCGGCATAAGGATCTCCTTAAGATTTGAAGAATCGGCGCCACCAAGAGACGTTCTCGATCTCAGGCGCGCCCTTGCGAACGACCTTGAAGCGGCCGTCGATCGGCAAGACGGCGTCGCCGCAGACGCCGACCGAGAAGCGCACCCGGGCCAGCAGGCCCCCGGCGTCTCCTTCGATGGCCTCCACCGGCGCCAGGATCGGCGCCGGCCCGGACTCCGAATGGCCGCCGAATAGCTTCGAGAGATACTGAGCGATGTCGCGGGGGTCCTTGATGACGGCGCCCACCATGTCTCCGGCGCGCAGTTCGCCGGCGGGTATGCCGGCGGGGTCCTCCTCGAGGGAGACCTTCAGGATGAGCAGGCCCTGCTCCTTCCAGGCCTGGCTGGCGCGCCCGCGAGTCTTACCCGCGGGTGCCGGGTCGCTGCGCAGGCTCTGGAACTGCCCCAGGTCCAGGACATCCTCCTTGAGCTTGAGCTCGACGGCTTGACCGCGCAGGAGCTTCTTGAGCACGCTCAGGATGTCGTCTTTCGCTCCGGCGGCGGCGCCGGCGCGAAAATGATGGGCCAAAGACTGCTCGACCTCCAAGCTCTCGGTCTGCAGGCTGCCCTCCCAAAGCCGGCAGCCGTAGAGGTGCTTCTCGAACTCGAACCAGTCCTTGTCCAAGGAAACCGCGTAAACGGCGGGATTGTAGGACAAGACCGCCCGGCTGCGCACCAGCTTGCGCGTCTTGATGTTCAAGATCACCAGCAGCAAGCCGAACTGGTTCAGCTCGGGCGCGATGAACTTCCCTTTCAAGACGACGATGTTCTTGAGCAGGCGCGGGATGGCCTTGACCGCCAGCTCCACCTCGTAGCCGCACATCTCCAGGGCCAGCTCGGCTTCGGCCTGGTCGCAGCCGGTCTCGGCCATCAGGAGCGCGATATTGTCGGGTATCACGGCGACTCCCCGGCAGCCGCGCCCCGCGGATGCGCCTTGCGATAGACGCTCTGGATCTTCTCCAGGGACAGATGCGTGTAGACCTGCGTCGTCTCCAGCTTCTTATGCCCCAAAAGCTCCTGCACCGAGCGCAGGTCGCAGCCCGAGTTGAGCAGGTGCGTGGCGAAGCTGTGCCGGAACATGTGGGGCGTGACGGCCTTGTGCCAGCCGGCGGAGCGGATCCAGGTCTTAAGGACGAAGGCGACGCCGGCGCCTGAGAGCCGTCCGCCGCGGGCGTTGGCGAAGAGCGGCCGGTCGCCGCGCGAGGCGTCCGAGCGCCGGGTGGCCAGATAAGCGCGCAGGCAGCCCAGCGCGACGTCTCCGACCGGGACCATCCGCTCTTTAGAGCCCTTGCCGAAGACCCGCGCCAGCCCGGTGAAGAAATCGACGTCGCCCACGTTGAGCCCGCTGAGCTCCGAGCGCCGCAAGCCCGAGGAGTAGAGCAATTCGAGGATGGCCCGGTCGCGCTCCGGGCAGGGGAGGCCTTTGCCGGCGCCTGCCAGCAGGTCCTTCATCTCCGCCTCGGTCAGGAACCTCGGCAGCTTCTTCTGCCGCTTGGGCAAGGGGACCGCCGCGAAGGGGTCATGGGCGATGACGGCTTCCTGGCGCAAGAAACGAAGGAAGGACCGCAGCGCCGAGACGCGACGCAAAAGCGAGCTCCGCTGCAGCCCCGAGACGCCCTGCAGGTCGGCCAGGTAGGCGCGGACCTGGACCCGTTGGACCTGCGCCGGCTCGAGCTCGGGAAAGGCGGCGGCGAAATGCGCCAGGTCGCTCTCGTAGGCGCGCAGGGTCTGGGGCGAATAATTGCGCGACACCCTCAGATGCGTGAGGAACCGGTCGACCCACCTGCGGAGCTTGGGCTCGGGCACGGTCTAGGCTTGCGGAGCGGGCGGAGCGGCGGCGGCTTCTGCGGCACGCTTGGCGATGGCTTCCGCCCGCAGGGCTTCGCCTTCGGCGCGCAGCTTGACGCCGTCGTCCTTGGACACGGGCTTGATGTTGCGGCACTTGGGGAAGCCCGAGCAGGCCAGGAAATGCCCCCGCTTGCCCAGGCGCAGCCACATGACGGCGTCGCACTTGTTGCAGCGCCGGCTGGTGGCCAAGGGACGCGAGCCCTCGATCTTCTTGCCCTCCGCGTCGAGGGAGTAGGTGTTCTTGCACTGGGGGTAGCCGGAGCAAGCCAGGAAGCGCCCTTTGCGGCCGGCGCGGATGACCATGGGCTTGCCGCAGAGGTCGCACATGTCCCCCGTGGTCTCCAGGACCACCTTTTGGCCTTCCGGCGTCAGCTGGATCTTGCCCTTGCACTTGGGGAAAGTCGAGCAGGAGAGGTACTTGCCGAAGCGGCTCTCGCGGATGAGCATCAGCGTCTGGCAGATGGGGCACTTCTCGTCGGACATCTTCGGCTCGATGCGCGAGACCTCCATCTCCTTGGAGGCCTTTTCAAGCGCGGTGCTGAAAGGCGAGTAGAAGTCGTCGACGACCTTCGTCCAGACGTCCTTGCCCTCGGCGATGGCGTCGAGGCGCTCCTCGACCTCCGCCGTATAAGAAAGGCTGACGACCTCGGGGAAGTGCGCCTTGAGCTTCTCGGTGACGAGGATGCCCAGGTCCGAGGGGATCAGCTTCCTGTCCTTCAGGCTGCGGCGCACGTAGCCGCGGTTGACGATGGTCTTGATCGTGGGCGCGTAAGTCGAAGGGCGTCCGATGCCGTGCTTCTCCATGGCCCGGATGAGGCTGGCCTCGTTGTAATGGGGCGGCGGGCTGGTGTGATGCTCCTCGGGCTTCATCTCGACGAGGCTCACGGTCTCGCCTTCGACCAAGGCGGGCAGGCGGCTGGCCTCCTCTTCCTCGGCCTCCTCCTCGTCCGCCTCCTCGTCGGGGTTCTTCGGAGCGCCTTTATAGACGCGCAGGAAGCCGTCGAACTTGAGCGTCCGGCCGGTGCAGTGGAAGAGCGCCTGGCCGTTCTCGATGTCGGCGGAGACCGTGTCATAGACGGCTTCGACCATCTGGCTGGCGACGAAGCGCTTCCAGATGAGGTCGTAGAGCTTGATCTGGTCGGGGTTGAGGAACTTCTTGAGCTCGTCGGGCGTGCGCAGGATGCTGGTAGGCCGGATCGCCTCATGCGCCTCCTGCGCCCCGCGGGACTTCGTCTGATACGTCGGCGGGGTCGCCGGGACATGGGTAGCCCCGTATTGGTCCTTGATGAAGACGGCGGCCTCCTCGGCGGCGGTCTTGGAGATCGAGAAGGAGTCCGTCCTCATGTAGGTGATCAGACCCACGGGGTCCTTGGCGCCGAGGTCGATGCCTTCGTAGAGCGACTGGGCCACGCGCATCGTGCGCTCGGCGGCAAAACCCATCTTCTGCGAGGCCGCCTGCTGCAGCGTGCTAGTAGAGAAGGGCGGCGGCGGGCGGCGGCGGACTTCCTTTTTCTCGACCTTGACCACCTTGAAGGCGCCCTTGCCCAAGGCGGCCACGACGCCTTCGGCGTCGCTCTTATCGGGCAGGGTGGTGCCCTTCACGCGGTATTGCTCGGAGAACAGGTCGAAGGTGCGGGTCGTCTCGACTTTTTCCCCTTTCCAAAGCGACAGCTTGGCCTCGAAGGGCGGCGGCGTGCCCGGCTTCTCCAGCAGAGCCGACAGGGTCCAGAACGTCTCCGAGCCGAAAGCCTTGATCTCGCCGTCGCGTTCGGCCAAGAGGCGCACGGCCACGGACTGCACGCGGCCGGCGGAGAGCCCGCTCTGGATCTTGGCCCAGAGCAGCGGCGAGAGCTTATAGCCGACCAGCCGGTCGATGACGCGGCGGGCCTGCTGGGCATGGACCAGGTTCTCATCGATCTTGCGCGGCGCGGCCAAAGCCTCGTTGATGGCGCCGGGCGTGATCTCGTGGAAAGTGATGCGGCGGACCTTCTCGTCGGCGAGCTTCAGCAGGTCGACCAAGTGCCAGGCGATGGACTCTCCTTCCCGGTCATGGTCGGTGGCCAGGTACACATAGGGGGACTTGGCGGCAAGCGTCTTGAACTCGGCCAGGATCTTCTTGGCCCGAGCCAGCACGACATATTGCGGCGCGAAAGAATCATCGACATCGACGCCTATCTTCCTCAAAGGAAGATCGCGGACGTGGCCAAAGGAGCTGCGGACGTTATATTCACCTTTCAGGAAGCGGGAGATGGTCCTTTCCTTCGCCGGAGACTCGACGATGACGAGGCTGGGGCCCTTCAGCGGCTTTTTGGCGGCTTTGGGCGTTTTAGCGGCTTTAGCTGGCTTTTTTGGCATAACGTTGACCGGGAACGGCGAAAATCAGACCTTGCAGCTCCAGTTCGAGAAGTATATTGGAAAGGCCGGATAAGTCAAGGCCCATCCCCAAAGCCAGCTCTTCCATAGTAGCCGACCCCGACCCTATCAATTCTAGGATTTTTTCCTGCGGTTGGGCGAGTGGCGGCCGCTTTTGAGACGGCCTGCGGCTGCGGGCCGCCAAAGAGGCCGCCTGGCAGCCGGGGGGCAGGTCGATGACTATGTCCGCTATAGAGGAAGCGAGCTTAGCGCCTTCTCCTATCAGAAGATGGGGCGCCTCGCTCAACGGAGAATCGATCGGCCCGGGCACGGCAAAGACAGCGCGCCCTTGGTCCATCGCCAAACGAGCCGTGATCAGGGACCCCGAGCGGATCCGGCCCTCGACGACGATAGTGCCCCAAGACAAGCCCGAGACGATGCGGTTGCGCTTGGGGAAGTTCTCGGGCAAAGGCGGAGAGCCGAAGGGAAGCTCGCTGAGCACGCAGCCGCCGGAAGCCGCGATCCGGCGGGCCAGCCCGTCATTCTCCGGAGGATAGACCCGGTCCAGGCTCGAGCCCAGGACGGCCCAGGTGACGCCAGCGGCGTCCAGGGCGGCCGTATGGGACTCGGTGTCGATGCCCCTGGCCAAGCCGCTGACGACGGCAAAACCCGCGCGCACGGCTTCGCCGGCCAGCCGCCGGGCCATCCGGCAGCCGTAGGGCGTGGGCCGGCGGGAGCCCACGAAGGCCAGCGTGTCCTTGGCGGTCGGCGGCTCCCCCAGGCAATAGAGGATCGGCGGGGCCCCGGCCACGCAGCGCAGCAGGTCTGGATAAAGGGGGTCCGAGGCCGGTATCAGGCGCACGCCAAGCTTGCGCGCCTTCTCTTTTTCGGCGCCGACGTCGAAAACCGCCCTGCCCTGGCGCAGGGCGTTGAGCCTGAGGCAGTCGTCGAGCTCCGCTTCGACGCTCAAAATCGAGTTCAGAGAAGCTCCTCGGACAAGCCGCCGCTATGGCGCGGCAGGACGGGTTCAGGCGCCGCCGCCCGCGCCGCCGGAGCCTTCTTCGGCAGGGCCCTGGGCGCCGCATGGCCGCCCGAAGCCCTGGCATGGACGTCGCGCAAGAGGACGGGGTCGCTCCACAAGGCATGCCACTCCGAGGGGATGCGTCCCGCCGCCACGATGAGCTCGGCGGCCTCAAGGTCCAGCAGCGCGGCCAGGCGCCTCAGCACGTCCTCCTCGGCCGGCGGGCTGCGCTTGCCCGACAGTATCTTCGAGAAGAAGGACGGGTCCAAGCCGGCCTCGCGGCACAGCCCCCGCAGCGTGAACCCGCGGTTGCGCATGCCCTCGGAGACCACCAGGGCGAAGGGCGGCTTAGGGCCCATGCTGATACCTGACCAGCTCCAGGTTCTTCTTGGCGAGCTCGATGTCCGCGCCCGCGGGGAACTCCTCGACGTAGCGCGCCAGGGAGGTCTTGGCCGTCTCCCAATCGCGGTTGTACTGGGCGGTGTTGCCGAGCATGAACAGGCCCCGCGCGGCGTATTGGCCCGTCGGATAATCGGTGAGCAGCTGCGTGAACGCCTCCTGCGCCTTGGGGTACTCGGACCTCTGGTAGTAGATCATCCCGACGTAATAGTCCGTCGGCTCAGCCCAATCGGACGCCTTGTTCTGCTTGGCGTACTTCAGGGTGTCGTCGAACTTGAGATACTTCGCGCCGTAGTGGAAGGCCGCGTAGATCAAGGCCACGGCAAGGAGATACTTCTTCATTTCAGAGTCCCTCTTTGGTCAATAGATCGCCGAGCTGGACGGCATCGCCCGACTTAAGGATCAAAAACCGATAATTGAACTTGCCCAGGTCCGCGATGACCTTGACGAGGCCGACGCGCTGGTAGTACGCGGCCTTCCGGTCCTCGTCGCTCTCATGAGCGGCGTCCTGCCGCAGGATATAATAGAACTCGCCGATGACGGCGGGCTCCGTGAGCCGGGCGTCGATACGGTCGCCCTGGCCGGCCATGATCTCCCGGCCGTCGAAGCCGGTGATAAGTCCGCTGGGCTTCCAGCCTTCGGGCACCGCGACCCGGCTCATGGATGGATATTGCCCCGCGAAGGACTTCGGGATCTCCGTCGAGAGGCTGTCCGGGACGGCCAGGTCCCGAGGCGCGGGCGGCAGCTCGTCGGCCAACGGACGCGCATAAGCGGCGGGCGCCTCCTGGAAGGCGGCGGCCGGCTCGGGCGCGGAGGCTTCTACCGGTTCGACCGGCGCTAAACCCTCGGGGATCGCGGCGGATGCCTCCACCGGAGCCGCCGCCGGCAGGGAGGCGGCGTCCGGTATCTCCAGAAGCTGACCCGGGAAGATCCAATGCGGGTCCTTGATGTTCCCGTTGGCGCCGGCGATGACCCGCCAGCGGTGGGGATTGCCGTAATACCTTTGCGCCAGGCTCCAGAGGTGCTCTCCCGAGACCACTTGGTGCTGGGCCGCCTGGGCGGAAGCGACAAGACCGACCAACGCTATCATCATGATATTCATCTTCTCTCCTATCATACGGCTGCCGCCAGGCTGTCGAGGCTGCGAAACCGGCTGGCGCCGGCAAGATCCTGCGAACGCACGGCCCGGCTGCCGCCCAGATCGGCGATGGTGCGCGCCACCCGAAGCAGGCGGTCGAGGCCCCGGGCCGAAAGCGCCAAGCGGCCGGCGGTCAGCTCCAGCAGCTCAAGCGCCTTAGGGTCCAAAAAGCAATGCTTGCGCAGCAGCCCTGCCGGGATGTAGGCGTTGACGGCAAAATCCGAGCTCTCGAAACGGCGGCGCTGCAGCTTTCGGGCTTCCAAGACCCGCGCGCGCACGACCGCCGTGCTCTCCTCCGGCGAAGCCTCGGGCGTCTGCGCCCAATCGGAGAAGGCCAAGGGGGAGAGCTCGACCTGCAGGTCGATGCGGTCCAAGAGCGGGCCTGAAAGGCGCGAGAGATATTTGGCGACGGCGGGCGGCGTGCAGACGCAAGGCCGCTGCGGGTGCCCGCGCCAGCCGCAGGGGCAGGGATTGGTGGCGGCCGCCAGCAGGAAGCGCGCCGGGTATTCGACCGAGTCGCGGGCGCGGGCGATGCAGACCCGGCCCTCCTCCAGCGGCTGGCGCAAAGACTCGAGCGCGGGACGGTTGAACTCGGCGAGCTCATCTAAGAACAGCACGCCCCCATGCGCCAAGGAGGTCTCGCCCGGGCGGGCCGAAGGCCCGCCTCCGATCAAGGACACGTGTGAAGAGGTGTGATGCGGCGCCCGGAAAGGGCGCGCCGTGGCCAGCCCCGCCGCCGCGCCCGCCTTTTGAGAGACCGAATGGACGCGGGTGACCTCCAAGGCCTCTCCGGGCGTCAGGGGCGGCAAGAGACCGACCAGACGGCGCGCCAGCATGGACTTGCCGACGCCGGGGGGCCCGATCAAGAGGATGTTATGGCCGCCGGCGGCGGCGATCTCAAGGGCCTTCTTGGCCAACGATTGGCCCTTCACCTCGGAAAGGTCTTCGACCGCCGGTTGGGGCAGGGTTGCCGCAGGCGGCGCCGGCGCCGGGGGAAAAGAGCCTCCTGCGCGCAAAAAATCAGCGACTTCGCGCAGCGAAGACGCGCCATAAGCCGGCAGGCCGATGGCCCGGGCTTCCGCCGCGTTCGCCGCGGGGATGACGATGCCCGCGAAGCCCTGCTCGCGCGCCTGCAGGGCCATGGCCGTCACGCCGGGCACCGGGCGCAGCGCCCCGTCCAATGCCAGCTCCCCGATGAAGCAATACCGGCCGGACCAGTCCCCCGCCGCCAGCTGGCCGGAAGCCGACAGCAAAGCCAAAGCGATGGGCAGATCGAAATGCGTGCCTTCCTTGCGCGCCTGCGCCGGCGCAAGGTTGACCGTGATGCGCTTGCCGGGGAAGCGGTAGCCGGAGTTGCGCACGGCCGCCGTCACGCGCTCGCGCGATTCACGCACGGCGCTGTCGGGCAGGCCGACGGTGGCGTAGGCGGGCAAGCCGTTGGCCAGGTCCAGCTCGACTAAGACGGGATAGCCTTGGACGCCGCGGACTCCGAAGGAGAATATCTTGGCGAGCATCACTCCCTCCCCCACTCCATCTCGATATAGCGTCCATCGGGCTCGACGACGGTCAGCTCCACGGGGTAGACGCCGAGGGTGCGCACCGCCGCGGCCAGGTCCTCGGTGGAGAGCTTCTCGACAAAGACCCGCAGACGGGCTTCCTTCGACGTCAGGCCCGCCGTAGAGACGGCGGCGACCCCGGGGATGCCCCGCAAGGCATCCAGGAAGCGCAGAAGCGTCCGCCAGTCCGGAGGCCGCATCAGCGATATCCCGAGCTCGGTGCGCTCCTGGAAGCGCTCGACCAGCCGGCCCGCCAGCCGCTCGGCGGCGAGGCCTCCGGCATTCTCCAGCGCCTTGACGGCGGCGCCTGCCGGCTGAAGGTCCATGGCGTCGGCCTCGGCCTCGAGCGTAAAAAGCTCCGTGCCCGTGGCGGGCGCCAGGGCCCGGGCCGAGATCCGGGCCCGAAACGATCGATAGCCGCCGGCAGCGAGGTCCTGGCGCTCCTGCGCCTCGGCGGCGCCTGAGACCACGACATCCGCCTTCTGGGCCAGGCCGGCCGCAAGAGCCTCCTCCTGCGAACCGGTCTTGCGCGGCTTCTTGTTGAGCTGGTCGCTGTAGTCGAAAGCTTCGTAGCCCCGGGCCGACAACGCCCGGCGCAGGCAATCCGAGGCTCGGCCGACGTCGGCGCCGGCCCCCGGGCCGCGCTCGACAAGGGAGATCAGGACCCTGGGCATACCCTGAAGGCCTCCGGGCTTGGTCAAGCCGAGCGCATCGAGCTGCCGCCGGAGCCTGCCAAGATCGACGAGCGCCAGCGGCCTGGGGCCTTGCGCCTGGGTCTTCTTGATGTAGGCCGACGGCTGAGCGAGTATGCTTCGGCGCAAGACCTCCGCTGAGCCCGAAATGGTCCGGCTGGAAAGATAAAGCGGCAGCACGCTTTCGACGGCGCCTTCGGCCTCGACGACGAGGCCGTCCTTGCGCAGGCCGAGCTCCAGCTTGGCGCCGGCGCAGCCCGCCAGCGCCGCCGAGAGGACCGGCGTCAGGACCCTGCGCATCATATCAGCGCGCCCTCCTTCTGCGCGGGCAGGACGAAATAGAACTTGGAGCCTTTGCCCGCCTCGGAATCGAACCAGATCTTGCCGCCGTGCTTGTTGATGACTTCCTTGGCGATGGCCAGCCCCAGCCCCGTGCCCGGCGCCGCGACCTCGTCGCGGTTGCGGGCACGGTAGAACTTCTCGAAGACGCGCTCCTTATCCTCGGCGTGGATGCCGATACCGTCGTCGGCGACGCTGACCATCAGCATGTCGCCTTTGCCCGCCAGCTCGACGCGCACCGCCCCGCCCTCTCGGCTGAACTTCAGCGCGTTGGACAGGAGGTTGTCGACCACCAACGTCAGCCAGCGCTCGTCGCCGACCACGGGCGGCAGGCGGCCGCCGGACGCGTAAGCCACGGTCTTGCCCGCGATATGGGCCTGGGGGAGGTGGGTCTCGAGGCTGGCGCGCACCAGGCGGTCGAGCTCGAGCGGCTTCATCTCCATCTTCCCTCCCCCCTCAAGTTTCGAGATATCCAGCAGGTCCGACACCAGCCCGCCCAAGCGCTTGGCGGCCGCCTTGATGATGCCTAGGAACCGACCCTGCTCCGCCGTCAGCTTGCCCGTGTCGCCGTCGAGCATCACGGTCACGAAGCCGATGATGGTGGTCAAAGGCGTCTTGAACTCATGGCTGACGGTCGAAACGAACTCATCCTTTATACGACTGAGCCCCGCCAATTGTTCCGCCACCTCTGACAATCTGCGGTTCAAAATGGCCGTTTCCACGAGGACGGAGGCCTCTTCCGCGATGACGATCATGAGATCGACCTGTTCCGGCGAAAAAGCCTCCGAACGGAAGCTGCCCACCCGCATGACCCCCAGGCAGCGATCGCCCAGCTTCAAGGGGATGACCATCAGGGAATGGATCTTCCAGAGCCGGGCATAGTGGGCGTTGACCTGAGGGTCGTTCTGGGCGTCCCCCGTGACGAAGGGCTGCCCGGTGGCGAAGGCGCGGACCGAGGAGGAGTTCTCGCTTTTGAGCGAGATGCGGTAAAGCAGGTCCTCGCCTTCCAAGCCATAGGCGCCGGGCTGGCTGACCAGCTCCCCGGTGGCCTCATCGAGCAGCAGGAAAGCGACCAGGTCGGCTTGGAGGTATTTGGCCACGATCGAGACGATGGCGCTCAAGGCCGACTGGACCTGCGAGTTGCGCGAGACCAGGGTCAGCGCCACGTCATGGAGCGTCTTGACCTCCCGGGACTTGGCGATGAGCCGGCTATGCGTATCATTGAGCTCATCGATGGCCGCCGACAGCCCGCCCTGGAGCCTTTCCTTGGCGCGGCCGGCCTGCTGGAGCTCGTCGGCCAAACGGCCCACCGCGGCGGCCATGCGGCAGGCGATGTCGAAGTAGGGGCCGGCGGCCGCCAGCGCTTGGCCGCTCGGCTCGGGGTCGGCGGCCAACAGCATCCCCGCGGCGCTGCCGCCCCCCCAAGGCGCCAGGCGCAGGCGCCTAGCCCCGTGGCGCATGAGACCGTCGAACAAGGGCTCCTCCGGCGCGGGAGAGGTCAGCTCCCGCGTCCAACCGCCGCGCCGCTGAGCTTCAAGCGAGGCGGCCGTCTCAAAGCCCAAAGCCTGCGCCGGCAGCTCCGACCAGATGCGCCCGCGGTGGGCGACGATCGTCCCCAGGCCGTCGTCTCGGCGTCGCAGCCAGCACAAAGACAGGCCCGAGAAGCGCCGCTGCAGCGCGGCCACGGCCCGCTGGCCCAGGTCGCTGATGGACTGGGAGGCGGCGACCGGAGCCGCATCCGGATCAAGGAGCTCCAGCGTGAAGAGGCGCAGATCGTCATTGGCCTCCCGCGCCGCGCCCAGGCTGCGCTCCAACGGCAAGAGGCGCGTGAACATGAAGACCCAATAGGCGGCGAAAGCGGCCAGACCGGCCGTCAAGACGAACAGGACCGCGACGATCAAGGCTTGCCGGCCTCCAGGCAGTCCAAGTGGGCCTGCAGGAAGGCCCCCCAGGCCATAGTGCTGCGGTGCGGGACGAAGCCCATGACGATGCGCAAGCTGTCGAGGATGTGGCCGACCGCGTGGGAGAACTCGGCCGAGCGGGCCGCCAGCTTGGATTCCTGCGGCGGGCCCAGCACCAGGGCGGCCTGGGCTCCGGAGCGCTGGCAAAGCTCGCCGATCTGGAACGGCACGCCGAAGGGCTGCTCAGCGTCGTAGACGTCCACGAGGACGTGGCGATAGGTCTGAGCGAAGCCGAAGGTCCTAGCCGTCTCATAGAAGCGATAGCCGAGCCAAGGAGACAGCGCCTCCTGGCCCTTGGGCACGAGGATGGCCAGGTTGACGGCCGCCGGGCCAGGCGGCGGCGGGATGAAGCCGCGGCACTGGGCCAGGTCGGCCTCGGCAGGCATATCGACGTTGTTCGAAGGAACGCCGGGGTTCGAAAGGATCCCCAAAACGTCATCGGAAGTCGCGGGCTCGCCCTTGGCGGCCCTTATCTTAGCGAGGGCCGCAAAGCGCCGCAGCCAAGCCGGGAAATCGCTATAGGCGGCGCCGACCTTCTCCTGGAACTTCTTAGCGTCGTCGACGGATATGGTGATGCCCGCGCGCTCCGAGAAAGCGTAGATCATGTCGGCCTGGATGGTGGGGTTGGGAAGCTTCATGTCGACCGACCAGCCCTTGGCCAAGGATATCTTAAGCGCCTCCTCCAGCGAGCCCAGGGCCCGCGGCGGATAGACCGACGACAGGATCACCTGGAGGTTCTTGCCGAAGAAGCCGTTGAACAGCTTGCTCAGCGGCACCTGGTTGAGCTCATTGAGGGCGAGCAGGTGGATGTCGTCGACGACGAGCGCCTTGGCCTTCTCCGCCAGCGCGGCGATCTCGGCAAGGCGTCCCGTGGAGACCGCGCCGGAGACGGCTCTCGCCAGAGCCGCGCCCGAGGTCAGAAGCACGGTCTCCCCGGGCATGGCCTTGCCCAGCGCGCCGGCCATGGCATGGAGCATATGAGTCTTGCCGACGCCGGGAACGCCGTAGATGAAGAGCGGGTTGTACATCGAGCCCGGAGCGCCGACGACCGACATCGCGGCGGCGTGGGCGAAACGGTTGTAGGCCCCGACGGAGAGGGAGTCGAAATTGCGCTTCTCGTCGATGGTCTCGACTAGCCCCCAGAGCGGCCGCGTGGAGACGGGCGAAGCCGGGGCCGGGACGGCCGCAGCCGGCGGCGCCCAGGTCGGAGCCGCCGCGACGACAGGTGCAGGCGCGGGCGCGGGTGCCGGCGGCGGCTGCATCACCGGCATCGGCGGCGGAGCCAGCACCGGCGGCGGCTGGATCACAGGCATCGGCGGCGGCGGAGGAGCCAACACCGGCGGAGGCTGCATCACCGGCATCGGCGGCGGAGCCAGCACCGGCGGTGGCGGCGGCTGCATCACCGGCATCGGCGGCGGAGCCAGCACCGGCGGTGGAGGTTGGATCACAGGCACCGGCGGCGGTTGGATGACCGGAGGCGGCGTAGGGATCGGAAGAGGGTTCGCCGCCTGCGCGCGCACCGCGGTGCCAGGCGCCATTCCCTCGAGCGCTTTGGAAACCTTCTCCCAGCCTGCCTGGTCGAGCTGATGGAGATACAAGCTGAAGTTGTAGCCCTCGGGCGTGGTCTCCTTCATGGGACGGCCGCACATGGCGCCGAAGCGCTTGATGATGCGCGTGATATCGGTCATGGCGCCCTTGATGCGCAGCACGTGACGGTGCTCATCATGGGGGCTCGGCGCGGGCATGATGGTCCACTTTTCCATGCTAGGCCTCGTGAGGGAGCAGCATCATGTCGACGATGATATCGACGGCCATCGAACGCTTCGGCACGTCGGCGGTCGCCACGCTGCGAAACATCAGCCCCGCGGCGGCGACGGCTTCCGTCAATTCGCGGATGTTCTGCTCCGGCAAACCCTCGAGCAGCCCCAGCACCGAGACCGCGTCGGCGGCCTTGGCGCGCTCGACGACCTGCCGAGGGTCGCTGCCGGCGGTGACGACCTGATAGAGGACCTTGCGCAGATACAGCGGCTTCTTGGAGATCGTTTCCGCCGCCTTGTCCAACGTCTTCGCGAAGATATCGCGCTCGCTGCCGTAGCGAGCCAAGTAGACGACGGCGACGCGCCGGATCTGATTGTTCGGGGTCTTTTCGGGAGGAGCCAGCACCGGGACCTCCTCGGCGGCGGCCAGCGGCGTGAATGCGCGCGCCACGGCAACGGGTTCGGGCGGCGCCGGTGCTGGCGCCGGAGCCGGCGCGGGGGCCGCAGGGACAGGCTTAGGAACCAGTTCGATCGTAAAAGCCGGCGGCGGCGGCTCGATGACAGGCTGAGCGACAGGTATCGGCGTGGGTGCTGGTGCCGGTGCCGGCGCCGCGACCGGAGCGGGCATGATGATGGGAGCAAGCACAGGCGCGGGCAAAGGCTGAGCGACAGGGATCGGCGTGGGTGCCGGTGCCGGCTTGGGCGCCGGCACAA
>CAZEAE010000001.1:104759-156411 GCA_964510095.1 uncultured Elusimicrobia bacterium
CGACCGGAGCGGGCATGATGATGGGAGCAAGCACAGGCGCGGGCAGAGGCTGAGCGACAGGGATCGGCGCCGGTGCAGGTGCCGGCTTGGGCGCCGGCGCAACGATCGGAGCAGGCATGATGATCGGAGCGAGCACAGGCTGAGCGACAGGCATCGGCGCCGGTGCAGGCGCAGGTGGCGGTGGCGGCTTTGGCGCCGGCACAACGACCGGAGCGGGCATGATGATGGGAGCAAGCACAGGCGCGGGCAGAGGCTGAGCAACAGGGATCGGCGCCGGTGCGGGCGCAGGTGGCGGTGGCGGCTTGGGCGCCGGCGCCGCGACCGGAGCGGGCGCGGGCCGGGGCGGCGCTACGACCGGCGGCGGCCGCTTGACCACCGAGGGGACGGCGGCCGGCAGGACGGATTCCAGCGCGGCGGCGGCAGGATCTATCGGCGTCGTCGGGATCTGGGACAAGATGGCATCCAGATCGCTCAGGATGGCTTGGATCTCGGCGTCGTTCTCCCTCTTCTCTTCGGGCATGCGGCCATCAAGCCCCGGCAGACAAGCCCTGTATCTTCAACGCCACGTCCTGCGGCGACGTGGAATTCTCGATGACGGTCTTATCGTCGATCTTCTCCTCCTGGAAAAGCCGCAGAAGGTCCTGATCGAAGGAATGCATGCCATAGTAAGCCCCGCCTTCGATGGCGCGATAGACCTCGGTGGAGTGGCCTTCGAGGAGGTGCGTGCGGATCAGGCTGTTGCCGATGAGGATCTCGGTGGCGGGAAAGCGGCTTTTACCGTCCTTGGACAGCACCAGGCGCTGCCCGACGATGCCGCGCAGAGCGTTGGCCAGCTGCTGGCGGACCTGGTTGTGCTGGTGGGCGGGATGGGCGTCGACGATGCGCCCCACCGTCTGGACGGAGTCCATCGTGTGGACGGTGGAAAGCACCAGGTGGCCGGTCTCGGCGGCGGAGATGGCGGCCTGCATGGTCTCCAGGTCGCGCATCTCGCCGACCACCACCACGTCGGGGTCCTGGCGGAGGATATGCTTGAGCGCGGCGCCGAACGACTTGGTGTCGTAGCCCACCTCGCGCTGGACGATGGAGGACTTGATGTCGGTGTGATAGAACTCGATGGGATCTTCGATGGTGATGATCCGGTATTGGTACGTCTCGTTGAGGTAGTGCAGGAAGCTGTTCATCGTCGTCGTCTTGCCGGCTCCCGTGATGCCGGCGAAAAGGATCAGGCCCCGGCTGTTCAAGGCCAGCTTTCGCAGCGGCTCGGCGGGCAGGTTGAGGTCCTCGAAGGTCCTGAGCTTCATCGGCACCACGCGCAAGCTCAAGCCCACGGTCCCCTTCTGCCGGAACACGTTCACGCGGAAGCGCGAGACGCCTTCCAGGCTATAGGCCATGTCGAGCTCCATCGTGGTCTCGAACTGCTGGGTCTGCTCGGGGTTCATCAGCTGGTAGGCGATGGCCTTGATGTCCTCGCCGCTGAGCTTCTGAAGGTTGGACGCCATGATCATCGAGCCATGCACGCGAAGGGCCGGGAAGGACTCCGCCTTGAAATGGATGTCCGAGATGTCCTTTTGGACCATCAGCGTCAACAGGCTCTTGATGTCTATAGCCACCGCTTTTCCTTATACCTCAAAAATCACTCCCGGATGATCTTGATCCGCCTGAGCGCCAGCCAGTCGAGGGCCAACGGACTGAGGATGGCGTCCTTTGGTATTGTAAGGTGTTCCGACTGAACCGTCAACCTCTTTTTTATGTCGTACTCCGAAAGGAAGAGGCGGCCGCGCGATGCCCGGGGGGGCGCACCCTCCGGGGCCTGTTTGGCCTCGGAGGGCGGCGCCGCCGGCGGCACGGTGCGGCTCAGGTGAGCGACGATCAGATCGATCAGATCGTCCTGGGTCAACATCCGGGGCCGCTCTTACTTCGCCAAGTGGATCGCGATACGGTCGAGGTACTTCTCGAGGTCGTCATGCGGGCGCGGGATGACGTGCACCGAGACCAGCTCCCCCACCTTCTGCGCCGCGGCCGCGGCCGCGTCGACGGCGGCGCGCACGGCGCCCACTTCCCCGCGACAGAGCGTCGTGACCAGGCCGTTGCCGACCTTCTCATAGCCGAGCAGCCGGACCTTGGCCGATTTGGCCATCGCGTCCGACGCCTCGATCATCCCCACGAAACCCTTCGTCTCCACCAAACCCAGCGCTTCCTTGCCTTCCGCCATGAGGCCTCCTATGATCTAACTCTGATAGTCCTGCTTGCCTTCCGTCTCCATCTCGAGGACGGCGTTGCACTTGCTGCAGCGCTTGGCCGGGCCGTAGGTGCGAAGGCACTCGTCCTCCTCCGGCCACCACTCTTCGAAGAACATGTCCGCCCGCTTATGGCACTTCAAGCAGAAGCGCTCCATCGCCACGCCGCAACAGGGGCAGAACTTAGGGAAGACTTCGCCCTGCATATGGCTGAGCGTCCCGCAGGACCCGCACTGGATATCGACGCTCAGCTTGAACTTGACCGGCTTGTTCTTGGCCATCGCGCTAATACCCCTTCGCGGCGCCGCCCGCCGCGCCCCCGCCGGAATCCGTCACGATGGCCACGCTGGCCGAGGTGCCCAGGCGGGTCGCGCCTGCGGCGATCATCTCCTGGGCGACTTTCGCGTCGCGGATGCCGCCGGAGGCTTTCACGCCCATCAGCGGCCCCACGGTCTGGCGCATCAGGCGGATATCCTCGGCGGTGGCGCCGCCGCCGCCGAAGCCGGTGGAGGTCTTGACGAAGTCGGCCTCGGCCTTCTTGGCCAGCGCGCAGGCGCGGACCTTCTCCTCGTTCGATAGCAGGGACGTTTCAAGGATGACCTTGAGCACGCGGCCGCGGCTGGCGTCTCGGACCGCGCGGATGTCGTCGAAGACTTGAGCGTCGTTGCCGCTTTTGAGCGCGCCGACGTTGATGACCATGTCGACCTCATCGGCGCCGTTGGCGATGGCGTCGCGCGCTTCGATCGCCTTGACGGTCGGGGTCGTCGAGCCCAGCGGGAAGCCGATGACGGTGCAGACCTTGACGCCGGAGCCGGCCAGGAGCTTGGAGCACAGCGCCACGTAGGTCGGGTTGACGCAGACGGAGGCGAAACAGAAGCTGCGGGCCTCCTCGCAGAGCTTGGCGACTTCCTCCTGGGTGGCGTTAGGCTTGAGCAGGGTATGGTCGACCATGCGCGCCACGCTCATCGACCCCTTCTTGGTAGGGTGGCAGACGGCGATGCGGCCCACGCCCAGCGCCTTGAGGTCCTGCTCGCTGACTTTCGCCAAAGGCGCGCATTGCGGGCAGGCCCCGGAGCCGGTGTGCTCATGCTCGGCCTCGGTCGACGGCTTGGGTGCGATGGGCGAGGCCGGGCGCCTTGTGGGCTTCCAGTCCTCAGTGAACACCTTGCCGGCCGTGCCGTAGGTGGTGACTGGGGCCGTTTTGGCCACAGGGCTCTTGGGAGAGGCCTCGCCGGAGCAGGCACAATCCTTGAGGTAGCCCCTCTGGGCCAGGACCCCGACGATCTCTTCGACGATCTTGCGAAGCTCTTGTTCACGCATAGCGTTTCACCTTGCCGCCCGAGATGACGGAATCGACCACCGCGCAGACCACGGTCCGGACGGGCGCGGTCTCGTCCTTGAGGATGCTTCGCGCGGAGCCGCCCTCGTCAAGGACGAGCACCACGCTGCCGGGCCCCGAGCCCAGGCCGTCATCGACGGCCATGACCGCGTCGCCCAGGGGCGCCTCGGTCAAGGGATCGATGGGCCGCACGAGCAGGAGCTTCTTGCCCACCAGGCCCTTGTTCTTGCGGGTGCCCCAGACGTTGCCGACGACCTCGCCGATGAACATCAGCGGCCTCCCCGGAAATCCTTGACCTGGTGACCCTCGACGATGCCGACGACGGCGGCGTCGACCGGAGGCGCGTCCGGAAAGGCGACGGCGGCATCGCGGGAAGCCACCCAGAAGACCTTTTCGGAGGAACCAGCGCCCACCGAATCGGCGGCCACCAGCGGGTCTCCGACCGGGGACTCGTCCTCCCAGCGCAGCGGCTGGATGAGCAGCAGGGTCTTCTTGTCGATGCCGGGGTCCTGGCGGGCGCAGAAGACGCGGCCGACGACGCGGGCGAGCTTCACCGGGAGTACTTCCTCTCGATGTCGGCGATCTTGGCCAGGCGCCCTTCATGACGGCCGCCTTCGAACGGCGTGCCGAAGAAAACCTTGAGGATCTCGCCTAGGACGAGTTCCCCGTGCGTCTTGCCGCCCAGGCAGAGGACGTTGCAGTCGTCATGGGCGGCGGCAAAGCGCGCGGACACCGAGTCATAGCAGCCCACCGCGCGCACGCCGGGCACCTTGTTGGCGGCCAGGCAGACCGCGCCGCCGAAGCCGTCGATCAGGACGCCCTTTTGGAAATGGCCGGCCGCCACCGCTTCGCCGACCAGCTGGGCCACGTCCGGATAATCCACGGCCTCGGTGGAATGGCAGCCGAAATCCGTGACCTCATGGCCGGCCTTCTGCAGGAAGGCCTTCACGAAGGCCTTGGCCAAGAAGCCGCCGTGGTCGCAGCCGATGACGAGCTTCAATCTATTTTCCCACCGAAGCCAGGAGCTGCGCGTCGGGCTGAGGGATCACCACGTGCGAGACCAGCATGGCGTCGGGGACGGCCCCGATGCCGGCGGCCACCGCCGAGCGGACGTCTCCGACCGAGCCCGTCATGGTGACGTAGCCCTTGCCGCCGCCCACCACGGTCTTGACTTCCAGGATATGCACGGCGGCCGCCTTGGCGGCGGCGTCGGCGGCGCGCACGGTGGCGATGGCCTCCTTGGTCTCGATGATGCCCACCGCGTCCAGGACTTCGACCGGGACGCGCTTGTCCAAGGCCGCCAGCACCTGCGCGTGGATATTGCGGATCAAGACCTCGTCGACCAAGGTCTTGCCCAGCATCTGCCGGCCGGCGCGCAGCGACGATTCGACCTCGCCGGTGGGCCCCGAGATCAGGATGATGTATTTGCCGCGGGCCACGATGGTCGTCTTGACCAGCTTGACCGACGCCATCTTGACCATGGCGTCGGCGGCCTCGATGCCTTTGGCGATCGACGAGGACTCGAGCATTCCGATGGCGATGTTGGAGAGCATGTTTTTTATCCTTTACGCGATGCGGAAATAACCGACGAGACTGCAGTGCAGCGGCCGGGCGAAATGGCTGGCCTTGGTCAGCCCATCGCCGGTCGGCGTGCCGATGGACATGGTGGCGTAGCCTTCGCCCATGCCGAGCCCGTACAAGTTGGGAGCGTTCTTCACGAATATGCTGCACTGCATCCGGCGCGCCATCCGCGTCAGATGGTCGACGTTCATCGAATGGATCGAGGCCGTATGGTGGTTCTCGCCTTCGACGTGATAGGCCAGCTCGATGGCGGCGTCGATGTCCGGGACGACCGTCACCGGCAATAAAGGCATAAGCTGCTCGGTCCAGACCAGCGGATGGTCGTTAGGCACTTCCGCCCACAACAAGCGCGTGGCAGGCGGCACGTCCAAACCGATTCCCTTGGCGATGACCGCCGCGTCGCGGCCGACGTAGTCGCGGTTCAAGACCGGGTCCTTGCAGCCCTTGCCGCCCTCCTTGATGACGAGCTTGACCACGGCCTCGAGCTGCGTCTGTGAAAGCTCGAAGGCTCGGCTGTCGCCGCGCATCGCGGCCAAGAACCTCTCCCGCGCCGCCTGCGTGACGATGACCTCCTTCTCCGCCGTGCAAAGCACGTTGTTGTCGAAGCTGCAGCCGAAGATGATGTCGGAGGCGCATTTCGGGAACAGCGCCGTCTCATCGACCACGGCCGGCGGGTTGCCGGGCCCGGCGGCGATGGTCTTGCAGGTCTTGCCCGCCGTCATCGCCACCTTCACGATGGCCGGGCCTCCGGTGACCATGTTGACGTTGACGCCGGGGTGCGCCAGCAGGGCCTTGGTCGTCTCCTGCGAGGCCGGGGCCACCGTGGTGATCAGCCCCGCCGGTCCGCCGGCGGCGGTGATGGCGTCGCAGAGCAGGCGCATCATCTCCGTCGAGCACTTCATCGACGCCGGATGCGGGGCGAAGACCACGGCGTTGCCCGCGGAGAGGATCGAGATCGAGTTGTTGATGACGGTGGCGACCGGGTTGGTCGATGGCGTCACGGCCCCCACCACGCCATAAGGCGCGAACTCGACCAAGGTCAGCCCCTTGTCGCCGGTGAACGACCTGGACTGCAGGTCTTCGGGCCCGGGCGTCTTCAAGGCGCAGATCAGGTTCTTCTGCACCTTGTCCTCGGCGCGCCCCATCCCCGTCTCCTCGCGCGCCATCTTGGCCATGCGCTCGGCGTTGGCCACCGAGACCCTGCGCATGGCGCGGATGATCTCCCGGCGCTTCTCCAGCCCGAGGTCCTGGAAGGCCTTCTGCGCGCGCTGGGCCGTCTTGACCGCGGAATCCACCGTCGCATGCGCCACGCCCGCGCAGGCCGCCGGCGCCGCGGCCGCGCCGCCTAGCGCCACGCCCTGGGTCTCAAGGCGCTTCAAGACCTCGCCGACGATCTTGGCTATCTCATCGGTTTGCATTCTTGTCCTGGGACTTGCGGAACACCGATCTGCCGTCCTGCTCGACCGAATCGACGATGGCGAAGATCACCGCGTCGACCGGATTGCCCGTGGTGCGCGAGGTCTGGCGGGCGGAGGAGCCCTGCACCACCAAGACCAATTCCCCCTCGCCCGCCCCCACGGCGTCGACGGCCACCAAGGGGTTGCCCTTGGCGTTGCCTTGCAGGTCGACCGGCTGCAGGAGCATGAGCTTGCTTCCCGTCAGCTTCTCGTCCTTCAAGGTGCAGACGACGTTGCCCGTGACGCGCGCGAAGATCATGCGCGTTACTTCTTGCGGGCCAGGTGCTCCGGCAAGGAGATCGGCATCTTGCCTTCCAGGTCCGGATGAGGCTGCGGGATGACGTGCACGGCGATGAGCTCGCCGACCTTCTGCGCGGCGGCGGCGCCGGCGTCGCAGGCGGCCTTGGCGGCGGCGACCTCTCCCCGGAAGAGGACGGTGACCAAGCCGGTGCCGACCTTCTCGTAGCCCACGATGCGCACATCAGCGGCCTTCACGGCGGCGTCGGCGGCTTCCACGCAGGCGACCAGCCCCCGCGTCTCGATCATTCCCAGTGCGTTCATGTGTCCTCCTAAGCTAAACGATCCACGACAGGTCGCCGGTCTTGACCCCGGCGGCATTGGCTTCATCGGTGTCCAGATGGAACTCGAGGCTGTACTTGTCGGACACCCGTGCGATGCAATCCTCGAAGATGGTGGAGCGCCCGCCGCCCTTGCCGCAGCGCATGCGCAGGATCTGGCCGGACTCGACGCCGATGGCGGCGGCTTCCTTGGGGCTGAAATGGACGTGGCGCTGAGCGATGATGACGCCTTCCGTGAGCTCTACCTTGCCGGCCGGCCCGACGAGGGTGGCGCCGGCGGAACCCTTCACGTCGCCGGACTCGCGCACGGGAGGCTTGAGCCCCAGGGCCAGGGCGTCGGTGACCGCCACTTCGATCTGCGTGTGGGAGCGGTAAGGCGCGACGAGGCGGACCTTCTTGAGCGCCCCCTTGGGGCCATGCACCTCGATGGCCTCGGCGGCGGCCCAGAAGCCGGGCTGCTTGATGTCCTTGACCCGCTTCGGCGCGGAGCCCGCCCCGAAGAGGGTCTTGAAATGCTCCTCGGTCAGATGGCAGTGCCGGTTGGAGACACCGATGGGGATATCGATCTTCGAGCGCTCCATGCGCACGGCGATATCGGCGGCGATCTTCTTGGCCAGCTCGGGGTCAGGATCCATGCGCTACTTGGCCTCGGCGGCCGCCTTGAAATTGGCGATGCGGATGAACGAGGCGGCTTTGAGGCTGTCGCCGCCGACCAGCGCGCCGTCTAAGTCGGGCTGGGCCATCAAAGAGTCGACGTTCTCGGCTTTGACCGAGCCGCCATAGAGGATGCGCAGGCCGGAGGCGAACCCTTCGCCATAGAGCTTGGCCGCCGTTTTCCGGATGAAGAGATGGGCGTCCTGCGCCTGAGCCGGGGTCGCCGTCTGCCCGGTACCGATGGCCCAGACCGGCTCGTAGGCGATGACCAAACGAGAGAGGTCGGCCGGAGAAAATCCCGTCAGCGCGGTCATCTGGGTCTCGAGCACCCGGAAGGTCCGCTGCGCTTGGCGCTCATCGAGGGTCTCTCCGATGCAGACGACGGGCGTCAACCCCGCCGCCAAAGCCGCCTTGAGCTTCTTCTTGACGGCCTCGTCGGTGTCGCCGAAAAGACGCCGGCGTTCGCTATGCCCGATCAAGGTCATCTGGCAGCCCGCGTCGACCAGCTGAGGGGCGGAGACCTCTCCGGTGAAAGCGCCTTGGGCCTCCCAGTAGACGTCCTGGGCGCCCAGCTTGACGGGGCAGTCCTTAAGCACTTGGGCCACCACGGTCAGGGCGGTGAAAGGGACGAAGAGGGCGACTTCCGGCGAAGCCGGTGCCGACGTTGGCGCGGCGGCGGCGCCCGCGACGCCTTCCTTTACGGCCTTAGCCAAAGCCGCCGACTCGGCCAGGCTCAGGTGCATCTTCCAGTTGCCGGCGATCAAAGGCCGTCTCAAAGCATCGGTCATGGGCTCCTCCAAATGTGGCCAAATTGGCCACAACGCCGAACCACATCTACTCCAGCGGAAAAAGTCTAGCGGAAATACCGCGCCGAGTCAACTCCCTAATACTCCGAGAATGGGATCACCCACTCCTCCATCGTGCCGGGGTGATAATCCTCCTTGTAAGAGGACTTGGGGCTGCGCCGGATGCGGACCGGGAAAACCTTCGCCTTGCGGGCCTCGAGGATGTCGGAGTCGCTGTCTCCGAAGTACAGCATGGTGTTGCCATGGGAGAGGTAGAGGTGCTTCTGGGAGCGGTCGCCCGCGAAGATGAAATCCCGCTGGGCGACCAGCCGCCGCCACTCCTTCCTGAGGGCGTCGCCTTCGACAGCCGGCCGAGAGCATATGACCGACACGCGGAACCCGAAAGCCCGGAACATCCAGGCCAGGCTGGAGGCCAGCACCTTAGGCTGCTCGATGTCGTAGGCGTGATTGACGGCCGCCCAGAACTCCGGCGTGAAGGGCTGCGAGACGCTGGCAAAAGCCTTGGCGAAGGCCGGCGTGGAGAAGACCAGGGTGTCGTCATAATCGAAGGCCACTCCCAGCTTGCAGATGGTCACCAGGCTGAAGATCAGGCCCCAGGCGCTCATGACGGCCAGGACTTTCTTCGTATTGGTCCAGGCCGTATCCACCTTGGCGCGGACGTTCTTGAGCACCATATCAGCTCCCGGCCGGGATCAACCGGCCGGCCTCCGGAAGAGCTATCTCGGGCGCCCGTTCGGCGCACCCGCGCAGGATGTCGCGCACCAGGGTCCCGGTGGGCTCGACCTTCTCCGCGCCTTCGAAGCCCGCATAGCCGTCTCCGCCCTGGACCATGAAATCGTTGGCGGCCACGCTATAAAGCCGCGCCGGCTCGAGCATATCCATGCGCCCGATCCGGACAGCCGTCAAGCGCTGGCCCGGCTTCGCGGCGCGAGAATAGACGACGGTAAGGCCGGAGACCTGCACGATCTTCGCCAGCGCCACGCCATGATCGAGCGTCGCCCGAAGGTCCTTGCCGGTCATGGTCACCTTCACCAGGCGGTTGTCGAAAGGCATGATGTCGAAGAGCGTGCGCAGGGTGACCGGCCCCTTGGCCATGTCGGCCCGGATGCCCCCTCCGTTCTGCAAGGCGACGTCGGTCTTGGCAAAGGCGCGCTGGCAGTCCATCATCCAATCCCCGAGCGCGGACTCCGCGTCGCGGTTGCGGCTCAAGGCCACCGTCGCGGTGGCGACCACGGTGTCGAAGATCTTGCTGACGGCCGCCTGGTGGACGCGCACCGCCTCCTTGACCAGGGGGGCCTCGCCGGTCTTGTCGACGTCGAGCTCGATGAGACGGCCGGAGGCGTGAAGCACCTTGCCGGTGGCCGGGTCCACCTCGAGGGTGGCGCGCCCCACCGCGGCCAGCGTCGTGCCGGCCTGGACGATCCAGGTACCATGGACCGGGTCGCGGAAGGGCTCCTTCAACACGGTATGGGAATGGCCGCCTACGATCAGGTCGATGCCTTCCACCTCGGCGGCCAGCGTCTGGTCGCCCTCGAAGACCGGGACATCGGGCCGCTCGAAGCCCATATGCGTGACGGCGATGATGACGGTGGCGCCGAGGGCTCTCAAGGCGGCGACGGCCTCCTTCGCGGCGTCGACCTCGCGAGAGAACTCGAGCCCGGCGATGTTCTCGGAAAAGCTCCAAAGGCGCATGCGCGATGTCACCAAGCCGAAGATGCCCACCTTGACGCCGCCCACCTTCTTCACGATCCAAGGCTTCAGGTAGCCGACGCGCTTGCCGTCGAAGCTCTTGCGGACGTTGGCGCCCAGCACCGGCATCTTGAGGCCGGCGACGAGCGCCTGGAGGTTCTTCTCGCCGAGGTCATAGTCATGGTTGCCCGGCGTGACGGCGTCATAGCCGACGGCGTTGAAGACGTCGACCATGGCTTGGCCGCGGCTCAGGGTGCCCTCGGGCGTGCCCTGGAACCAATCCCCGGCGTCGAGCACGAGCTTGGGACCGCGTTCCTTGCGAATGACGGCGGCCAGCGCGGCGGCGCCGCCGACCGACCGTTTTTGAGCCCCCTCGCCCTCCTCCCGCGGCATGATCCAGCCGTGGATGTCGTTGGTGTGAAAAACCACGATCTTGACCGGCGCCGCGGCGGAGGCGGCGACCTTTAAGACGAGGATGAGGAGGGTCGCAAGCTTCATCATGCCCGGACCCCCAGTATCTCGGCGATGCGGTCGGCGGCCTGCTGCAGCGCCTCGGCGGCCTGCGACAGGCGCTTGGCCACTTCCTGGGACTTGAGGCCGCTGACGACGTTGGCCGACTCATGGGCGGCGGAGCGCGCCTTGCGGTGCAGACGTTCGACGTCCAAGGCCCGGGCCTTGGCGGCGGCGAGCAGGCTTTGGCAAGCCGCGGGGTCGCTCAGCTTGCCGAGCGCCGCCGCAAGGTCCACGGCGGCGTCGCGCAGGCCGGCCGACATGACGGCCAAGGATTCGTCACAGTCGGCCTTGAAGCGCGCCGTCTCCTCGACGGCCCAGGCGGCCTCGTCGGAGGACAGGGCCAAGAAGCGGGAGACCGCCAGCCAGTCTTCACGCTCGGGCCCCGTCACGCCGCGAGCCGAAGCGCGCAGGCGGCGGACTTCCAGCTTGGCCTCATAAGCGGCGAAAGCGTTGGCGGTGGAGGGGTCTCGGAAGAAGCGCGCGGCGCCCGTGGTCAGCGTCACCACGCCCTGGGATTGGCCCAACACCGGCTTGGGGCTAGGACTGCGTCGCGGCACGGTGCATTGTACATTTTTTGAACTATTTCCCACGTTCAAGCACGCCCAACAGACAGGAGACCGGGCCGGCGGAGAGCCCTTCGGCGACGACGGCCTCCGAGATGAGCTTGAGGCCCTGGCGCTCGAAGCGCTCCCGGAATCCCTGGCGGTGCGCCCGCTCGGTATCGCCGGCGAACCCGTGGGCCAGCACCAGCCTCCCTCCCGGCGCCAGCCAGGCGGCCAGCTTCGGGAAGACGGCCTCAAAGTGCTCGCGCACCATGGGCTTGTCGAGATAATACAAGACGTCGCCCAGCACGATCAGGTCGAAGTTTTTTCCGGCAGGCGGCGACCAGTCACGCAGGTCGGCGGTAAAAAGCTCCAAACGGCGGTCTCCCAGGCGCTTCTGTAAACGCCCGATGGCCGTCGGCGAGATGTCCACCGCCGTCACGCGCTCGGACGCCGCGAGCAGCTTCTCGGTGAAATCCCCCTCGGCACAGCCCACTTCCAAAGCCCGTTCATAGCGCCGCCCGCCCAAGGCCGCCTCCATCGCCGCCAGGCGCGCCGTCTCGTAGGAAGAGCGGCGATAACCGAAGGGGTCCTGCCCCCGCCCGAAGACCCGCTCCATCTTGGACCGGGTCTTGCGGCGGTGCCACCAGAGCTTGAGGGATTCGAACATCAGGACCTGACCTCCGCCCTGATCGACTGCAGCCAAAGGCCGAGCACCAGGATCCTGAAGAAGAGGCCGGCCTCGATGTCGCGGCTGCCGCGCGCCAACTCCTGCCTGAAAAGCTCCAGCTTCTCACCGTCGAAGACCCCCCAATCCAGGAAGGCGGGGTCTTGCAGCAGGCGCCGGGCGCTCTCGTTGTTCGGGTCGCGCACCCAGCCCTCCCACGGGACGATGAAGCCGTGCTTGCGCCGCCAGACGATTTGGCGCGGCAGGTATTTTTCGGCCACCTTGCGCAGCAGATACTTGCCCTTGAAGGCTCGGATCTTGAAGGAAGAAGGCAGGGCGGCGGCGTATTCGACGACGGCCTTGGACAAGAACGGCACGCGCGCCTCCAAAGACGCCCGCATCGTGGACTTGTCGACCTTCATCAGCAGGGAGTCGACGAGGACGGTCTTAAGGTCGAAGGCCAAGGCGTCGTTCAAGTGGTCCATGCCCTCGAAATCCTTAAGCCACTCGAGGCGGTCTCCATGCTGAGCGGCCTCCCAGAAGTCGGGGCGCAGCACGGCGCGCAGGTCCTCGGCGCGCGCCGACGCCGTGGCCTCGGCCCACTGCGAGGCATCGGCGAAAGGCAAGCTGTCGAAGACGGCCCCCTTCCCCAGACGCCGAGCCAGCGGCGCGGCCAGCTTGCGCCCCCAGGCCGGCAGACGCTGCAGGCCCTCGTTGACCCAGGCCGCCTTGTGCCGGTTGTAGCCGGCAAAAAGCTCATCGGCCCCCTCGCCGCTCAGGGCCACCTTCACGCGGGCGCGGGCGAATTTGGAGAGGAGGTAGGTGGGGAGGATGGCGGAATCGGCGATGGGTTCATCGAGCAGGCCGATCGATTCTTCGAGCCGGCGGAGTATGTCGGCCGGCAGGATCTCCTCATGATGCTCGGTACCCAGATGACGCGCCGCCTCGCGCGCGTAAGACGACTCGTCGACGCCTGCAGGAGCGCCGGAGAAGCCGATAGAGAAGGTCTGCACCTTGTGGGCGCCGGCATGTTTGACCATATACGCCGTGATCAGGCTGGAGTCGACGCCGCCGCTGAGGAAAGCCCCCACCGGCACGTCGCTGAGCAGATGGCTCTTGACCGAGTCCGACAAGAGACCGTCCAAGCGCTCGATGCTCTCCGCAAGGTCCGGGGCCTTGGCCGGGCGGCGATAAGGCGGCACGCGCCAATAGGTCTCCAAGCGCAGACTCTCCTCGCCCAACCTCAGCATGGTGGCCGGCGGCAGCTTCAGGATATCGCGGAAGATCGTGCGCGGCGTGTGCACCTTGCCGTAAGCCAAGTAGTCCAGGACGGCGGCGGGGTCCAAGGCGGGGTCCAAGCCATAGGCCAGGAGCGAACGCAGCTCCGAGGAGAACACCAGCGACTTGCCGTCGAAGCGGTAGTAGAGGGGCTTGATGCCCAGCGGATCGCGCGCCAGGATCAGCTCGCGCCTGCGGCGGTCCCACAGAGCGACGGCGAACATCCCCTCCAAGCGGGAGAAGGCGGAGGCGCCGTGGCGCTCATAAAGGCGCAGGATGGTCTCGGTGTCGGAGCGGGTCTTGAACCGCACGCCTTCGACCTCGAGCTGCCGCTTGAGCTCGGGATGGTTGTAGATCTCCCCGTTGAAGACGATCGCCATCGAACCGTCGGCTGAGGACATGGGCTGATGGCCGCCTTCCAGGTCGAGGATGGACAGACGCCTGAAGCCCAGGGCCAGGCCGCCGTCCAGATGCTCGCCCTCGTCGTCAGGGCCGCGATGGACGAGCTTCTCGCGCATGCGCCGCAGCGCTTCGCGGTCGGCGGGGACGCCGCCGAGGTTATAGACGCCGCAGATCCCGCACACCGGCGGAGAGCTCCTGGAGCCGCCGGGCGTCCTGCCAGGCGGTCCGGTTGGCGAAAATGACGTAAGAAGGCTTCTCAGCGCAGACGTCCAAGAGACCGGCCAGCGCACGGTCGTCGAAGCCGCGCCCGGGCTGGGGCTTGCCGCCGCCGGCGCCCAGCACGCGGAAATAGCGCGCGGCGCCTGAGCGGGGCTTGACCGCACCGCCGGCCAAGGGGTCGACGGCACGCAGCAGACCCAGCTCCCGGCAGATCTGGTCGGCCATCAGGTCGGTCCAGGCTCCACGAGGGTGCCAGACGAGCTTGAGAGCCCCGCGATCGATGCCTTTGAAGAACTTGTACATATCGCGCAAATGGTCGGCGTCGGGATAGAAGCTGGAAGGCGTGTCGAACACGACGAAGCGGGCGCCCATGGCCTCGGCGACGGCTTTGACGGACTCCCAGGCGCGCAAAACCTCGGGGCTGGCGCGGAAATGGCCGTAGAACGCCTTCCTGCGCTCCGGGACATCGACCAAGCGGGTCTTGGCGAAGCCGGCGCTGGAGGTGGTATGCGTGATGACCTGCCAGGCGAGCAGGGAGAATTCAAACCCCCTGGGAGCCTCCTCGCGCCAAGACCGGGCGGTGGAAAGCTGGGGGAGGTTATGGAACGTCGAGCCGATCTCGACGGCGGAAAGCTCGGCGAAATAGCGGGCCCGGCCGACGGGGAAGCTGCCGCAGCCGGTTTTAAGCAGCATTACTCGAAAAGGCGCACGGCGGGCGGGCGCCTTGGCCGCTCCATGGTCTCTGGAAGCAAGCGGCTATAGCGCAATAGCGCCCAAGCCAGCGCAAGGCAAGCGGCCCCGTAGGCCAGCTCGAAGCCGGCATAGCGCAGCCACTGCTCCTGGGTGACGAAGGCCCATTTTTCGGGAGCGTAGAGATTGGCCTCGGGCTCGCCGGCGAAAAGGTCGTAGAGGGCCTTGAGCGAGACGACGGCGCCCCAGACGCCGAAGACGCCTGCGGGGATGCGGGCCAAGCCGCGGATCTTTATCTTTTCCAATTTGCCTGCGAGACCGGAAAAACAACACCCCGCGGAGTGAGGCCTGCCCGCGGGGCGTTGGAACGAAGACGCCTGTGCGTCAGCGCTTCGAGTACTGGAACCGTTTGCGAGCCTTCGGCTGACCGCTCTTCTTGCGCTCGACCATGCGGGGGTCGCGCGTCATGAAGCCTTCGGCGCGCATGATCTTGCGATTCTTCTCGTCGAGCTTGACGAGCGCGCGAGCGATGGCGTGACGAGCCGCGCCCGCCTGGCCGCTGAGCCCGCCGCCGATGATCTTGAGGATGAAGTCGAACTTCTTGGCGGCTTCGACCAGCTTGATGGGCGCCAGGACGTCGCGCTGGTTATGGGCGCTGTTGTGGAAGTAGGCCTCGATGGGCTTCTTATTGACGGTGACCTTGCCGTCGCCGTCGGGGACCATGCGGACCTGCGCCACGGAGGTCTTGCGCCGGCCGGTCGCCCAGATGTGGTTGCTTGGTTTCATTTTATTTTGCCTTTGCGACGGACATGCTGGCGATGTGCGGATGCTTCTCGCCGGGATAGATCTTGAGCCGGGCCAGCTGCTTGCCGCGCAGGCGGTTATCGGCGATCATGCGCTTGACGGCGAGGTAGACCACCTTGCGGGGGTCCTTCTCCATGACGCGCCGCAGAGGCGTCGTCTTGGCGCCGCCGGCGTAGCCGGAATGGCTGAAGTACTGCTTCTGGTCGAGCTTCTTGCCGGTCAACTTGATGAGGGCGGCATTGGTGATGACGACGAAATCGCCGCAATCGGTCCAATCGGTGTAGTTCCGCTTGTGCTTGCCGCGCAGGAGGGTGGCGACGCCGGTGGCCATGCGTCCCAAGACCTGTCCTTTGGCATCGATGAGATGCCAGCGGCGCGAGGCGACCGCTTCTTTGGTGTTGCAGAGGGTGGTTTTCTGAGGCATAGATGAGATGATACATATTCGAGAGGGGGCGCACAAGCGTTTTTGAGACGGCAAGCCGCCGGCCCGGAACCTCCGTCAGCGCTTGGCTAAAAATCGCTTTCTCTGGCCCCGGGGCCAGTCCCGCCTTGCGAAACTCAGCTTTTCCCGTTACACTGCGCTCAATGAGCGTTTCCACTCATCTGACGCCGGAACCAGAGCGGCGGCTCTGGCTGATCCTGGAAAGCATGAGCCGCTCGGTCGAATGGACCGACCAGAAGACGGCGGCCCTGACCGTCTTCGCCTTGGCGGAACTGGTCTTCGCCAATATCCTGACCACGCCCGGCCCCTTCCGCCTGCTGAGCCAGGTGTCCTTGTCGGCCGCGCTGCCGCTGGGGGTCTTCGCCTTCTCCCCCCTGAGCGGAGGACCAAGATGGTTCGCTTTCCTCGAACCGCATCGGGGAAGGCCGAGCATCGACGATTGCCTCATCACCGCCGACGACCTGGCGAAATACTCCCACGGGGAGCTCATCGGCCGCTTGGAAAAATACCTCGGCGGCGGCATCACCTCGACACAGTACTACGAGGATATCATCGGACAGATCGTCATCCGCGCGCGCCTGGCGACGCGCAAGCAGCGGCTCTTCCGCATCGCCTGCGTCTTGGTCGGCCTAGGCCAGGCCGGACTACTCGCCCAGATCCTAGGACGCTAGCTCCGACGAGGAGGGAACCATTTTGGGCCCTTAGTCGTATTAAGTATGTGAGGCCCCAATCACGCAAAGATAAGAATGCCGCTGGCTACAGCGCCCTCGCCAGCGGCATTCAACACCTTCTAGAACAGGCCCGTCGTCAGGTGGCCAAAGCCGCTAACACGATCCTTACCTCGACGTATTGGGAAATCGGCCACCGACTCATCGAGCACGAACAGGAAGGGCGTCATCGCGCCGACTATGGGAGAAAACTGCTCAAGCGGCTCGCGGCCGATCTAACGGACCGCCTCGGCCCCGGCTTTTCCCAGGACAGCCTGGAACGGATGCGTCTTTTTTACCTCTATTGGCCCGCTCATAAGATTTCCGAAGCTCTGCCTCGGAAATCAGAACTCGGCGGCTCAACCATGATTTCCGCACCAGCGGTGCGGAAATCGTCTTCCTTTCCAACGACTTCGACCCTCTCTTTGTCTTGGACCCACTATACGTGTCTCCTTCGTCTGGAAAAAGAGACCGCGCGCGATTTTTACGAGACGGAAGCCCTCCACGGTGGCTGGTCCGTTCGCCAACTAGAACGTCAAATCGAATCACAGTTCTACGAGCGCACGATCCTTTCACACGACAAGGCTGCAATCCTATCAAAAGGACGGCGTCACCAGCCAAGCTACGGAACCACGGCAGAAAGCGAGCTCAAAGACCCATATGTTCTTGAGTTCCTCGGCCTTAAAGACGAGTATTCAGAGAGCGATTTAGAGGAGGCTTTGATCCGCCACCTGGAGAGCTTCCTGCTGGAATTGGGCGGAGACTTCACATTCGTAGGGCGACAGAAGCGTCTGCGTATAGGTGATGAGTGGTATCGAGTGGACTTAGTCCTCTATCACCGGAGGTTGCGCTGCCTGGTGCTGGTGGACCTAAAACTTGGCCGATTCAGCCACGCCGACGCCGGACAGATGCACCTCTACCTCAATTACGCACGCGAGCATTGGACTCACAGGGGCGAAAACCCACCTGTAGGCCTTATCCTCTGCGCTGCCAAGGATGCAGCAGTGGCGCACTACGCTCTTGATGGTCTCCCCAACAAGATCGTCGCCGCGGAATATCGGACCATCCTACCCGATGAATACGCCCTCGAGCGCGAGCTGGAACGCACACGTCACCTGCTTGGGAGCCGTCGAGGTTGAAGGAGCGGTTTCCGCATCACTGATGCGGAAGTTCGCCGGCAATCAACCAGGCCAGGCTACTTGGCCTTGTCTCACGCACGCTCATAGGGCTAGCGGCGGATATCGAGCAGCTCACGGACCTGCACGGGGAACTCTCCGTTGCTCTTCGGGTCCGCGTTGCCCTGCTCGAGGAGCACCAAGCCCCGTCCGGGCACGAACCAGCGCGTCACCATCACGTCGCCCGGAGCCGACGCCACCACCGCCACCGCCTTGCCGCGCAGCTCGGCTTTGAGGAACGCCGGATCGGTGCCCGCGCGCACGCGAAAATTGCTCTTGCCGTCGTTGGACCTGCGGCCCACGCCCGGAGCCGCCGGGAAAGGCAGGATCCAATTGTCCATCAGCTTCTTCAAAGCATCAAGAGGCTGCTTGCGCAGGTTCGACAACGCCGTCTCGCGGGTCTTCACATACTCGGCCTCGGAAGCCGCGGCATAAGCGCCTCGCCAATCCACCCCGTCGGGCCCGATCAAGTAGATCTCTTCGGAGAGCGCCTTCTCGGGGCGGCCGTAATCCCAACCCGCGTCGCTTTTGGCCAGCTTGCCTTCGGAGATGCGCAGGACCACGGCCCGCAGCCCGCCGCCGAGAGCCTCCTCCGCGACGACCTCTTCCCAATAGGCCGCCATGTGCAGGGCGCGCTTAGCCGGCGCTCTGCGGTCGGCGTCGTAGACCATATAGACGCGTCTTTCCCCTTTGCGCACCGGGAAATAATCGCTCCACTGCGCCGCCGGAGCCTTCGTCGACTGCGCCTGCGCCGCCTGCGACGGCGGGCGGTTGCCCTGGACCTCGCCGGAGGGATTGCGCCAGAAAGTCGGCTCACCCAGCGAAGCACGCGTGTAGAGCAGGTCGCCCGCCTCGGTCAGCTGGCCTGAGCCCGCGTCGAACAAGGGCTTGCCGTCGAGGTCCCGCAGCTGGAAAGCCCACTTCGCCTCGATCTCGCGCTTCTCGAAATACCTCAGCGCGTCCTGCGACTTCACGGCCAGGTAACGCTCATAGCCTTCCTTGGTCAAGCGCAGGGGATCGCTGGAGCCCCGCTTGCGCGGCGCCGTCAGGCCCTGCAGCCGGCGCAGGCGGCTGCGGAGCAGGGTCAGCGCGCCCGAACGCTCCGCGGCGAGTATGCGCTGCAGCAGCGCCAGGTCCGCCGGGCTCCATTGGTCGGAATCCGGCGGCAGGATGCGGCGCTGCCACATCTCGGCCAAGGTGTTCTGCCGGTCGCTGGAGACCGCCCTGGGCCGCTCCGCCAGGCTCGGCGCCGGCGCCTCGTGCGACTCTTGCGCGAAGATCGGGGTCAGGCCTTCAATTATTGCAATTATCAGAAATCCAACAATTGCAATAATTGAAGGCCTGACCCCAAATCTCACTTGGTCAGGATGCGGGGCAGGACGACGCCGACCTGGGACTGGTACTTGCCCTTGCGGTCGGAGTAGCTGGTCTCGCAAAGCTGGTCGCCGCCGAAGAAGAGGAGCTGGGCGATGCCCTCGTTGGAGTAGATCTTGGCCGGCAGGGGGGTCGTGTTCGAGATCTCGATGGTCAGATAGCCGGTCCAGCCCGGCTCCAAAGGCGTGACGTTGACGATGATGCCGCAGCGGGCGTAGGTGCTTTTCCCAAGGCAGATGGCCAAGACGTCGCGCGGGATGTCGAACCGCTCCACGGTGCGCGCCAGCGCGAAAGAGTTCGGCGGCACCACGCAGACCGGACCCTGATGGTCGACGAAGGACTTCGCGTCGAAAGCCTTCGGGTCCACCACCACGCCATAGACGTTCGTGAAGATCTTGTATTCGTCAGCCACCCTGATATCATAGCCGTAGGAAGACAAGCCGAAGGAGATCTTGCCCTTGCCGTCCTGATGCTCGACATACGGGTCGATCATCTTCTTTTCCTGGCACATCCGGCGGATCCACTTATCCGACTTCAGCATGGGCTTCTCCTTTCAAGACGAGCTCCGCCGCTAGGTGGCCGCTGGTCACCGCGCTCTCTATGGTGGCCGGCAAGCCGGTCTTGGTCCAGTCGCCGGCGAAGAGGAACCCCGGCAGCGCCGACTGCGCGCGCGGGCGCAGGGCATCGGAGCCCGGCACGGGCGACAGGGTGGCGAAGGGTTCCTTCACGACCTTCCAAGCCGTTATCTTAGCCTTTTTGAAAGCGGGAAGACACTTGCCCAGGTCGCGCTCGGCGATGGCTAAGAGCGCCTTGGGGTCCAGCGCGACATGCCGGTGCGCGCCGCTGATGACCAGGTTCAAGCACTGCCCCGGACCCGTTTGGTCCAGCAGGCGGCTCTTGTTGAACACCCATTGGATCTCGGTCCCGAGCAATCCCACAAGCGGTTCGTCGATGACAACTCGGTCCAGCCACAAGGAGAGGCTGACGATCGGAGCCGGCTTGAGCGCCTCCCAAGGCCCGCGCAGCGGCGCGGGAAGGTCCAGACGCGCCAGGTCCCAAGGCGCCAGCGTCGAGACCACGGTGTCGGCCTCGAACACCTCGGCGGTATCGGTCACCACCCCCGTGACGCGCCCGCCCGAGGCGTTGACGCCATAGAGCTTCTTGGACGCGACCACCCGCCCGCCGCGCGCCTCGATGAACCTCGGCGCCGCCCCGGTATAAAGTTCACTGAGCCCCACGGCCGACACGCCCAAGCGCGAGCTCGGCACGTCCGAGAAGAACATCTGCGCCATCGCCTGGGCGAAACCGGTGGCCGCGGCCACGCCGGGGTCGTCGTTGAGCGCGCCGAGCGCGATCGGGTCGAAGAGCCGCTCCTGGATCCGCCGGGACTGGCCCAAGGAGTCGAGCCACTGGCGCACCGTGAGGCGGTCGAGCGATTCCGGCACGCCGCCGGCGCGCATCTGCCTCAGGCTCTCATCCAAGCGGCGCAGGCCCCACTTATCCTTCCAGGATAAGCCGCGCAGGCCCAAAACGCCCAAGGCCAGGTGCAGAGGGGCGCCGAACGCTTGCGGACAGCGCAAGACCGCCCGTCCGCCCTGAGCGTCCGCGAAATCCACGCGGATCGGGTCGAGGAAACGCAGACGCTCGGCCGTGCCGATGGTCTTCAGGAAGCGCAGCGTCTGCCGGTAGCAGCCCATGAAGAGGTGCTGCCCGTTGTCGACCGGTTCGCCGGTGGCGGGATCCTTGAAGGAATACGCCCGGCCTCCGAGATGCGGCTTCTTCTCGAGCAGGACGACCTTGGCCCCCTTCTCCGCCAGCAAGGCGGCGCAGGAGAGGCCGGCGAAGCCGCCTCCCAGGACCAGGACGTCGGCCTTGCTAGAAGCCATGGCAGTACAGCCAGGCCTTGAAGGCCAAGCGGGCTTTGCGCCAGGGCGACAGGCTCTGCTTTTGGAAGAGGACGCGGTATCGCCCCAAGCGGATCTCCTCGAGGAGGCCCTCGTAGATATGCGCCATGACCTCGGCGGGCAGCAGGCCCTTGCGGTCGCGGCGGTCCACCATGTTTCGCGCGCGCAGGTAGTATTGCTTGGCGCGCTTGTATTGGATCTCCATCAGGCGTATAAAAGCGTCCGAGTGCTCCCGCCGGTGCAGCGCCTCGAGCGAATATCCCGCCTCTTTCATATCGGCGGCCGGCAGATAGACCCGTCCCAGCTCGAGGTCGGCGCCCACGTCGCGGATGATGTTGGTCAGCTGGAACGCATAGCCGAAGCAGCGCGCGAACTCGCGGATATGGTCGGGCGAGGTCTCTTTATACCCGAAGATCTCCACGGTCATGTAGCCCACCGAGGAGGCGACTCCGTGCATGTAGGACTCCAGGTCCTCGGGCGTCTCGTAGCGCGCGGCGTTCAAGTCCATCTCGCAGCCCCGGATCATCTCGAGGAAGGCGTCCTTCGGCAGATTCTGCTCCTGGAGGTGCGGCAGCAGCGCCTGCGACACCGGGTGGGTCGGCCGGCCCTCATAGAGGCGCTCCACCTCGGCGCGCCAGAACTCCAGCTGAGCCGCGGCGTCCTCCTTCTTAAGGCCCTCGTCGACGATATCGTCGATCAGGCGGCAGTAGCCGTAGACGGCGGACAAGGCGGCGCGCTTGCGCGGCGGCAGCAGCAAAAACCCCAGGAAGAAATTAGACTTGCGCTCGGGCGCGGCGGGGGCGGAAGGCGCGGCGTTCACGAGGAAAAAGAACGGGCAAAGAGCGGGATCCAGTCCCACTTGGTCAGCGCCGGCCTCTTGGTGAGCGTGTCGAAGTTGAGCTTGCGGATCTTGCGCAGGACCTCCCGGCCGCCGCGCCAGGTCAGACGGATCTCCCACGAAAGGGGCCAAGAAAGCTTGTCCGGCAGCGGGCGGCCCTGTTCGAAGAGGGAGCCCGCGCGGCGCACCTGGAACTTCATCAAGCCGATGAACCGTTCGTTGACGACGCCCATGCGCAGATCGGCCTCGGAGTAGCCGTAGGTCTTGAAGTCCTCCTCCGGGATGTAGATGCGGTCCTTCTTGAGGTCCACGCCCAGGTCCTGCCAGAAATTCGCCAGCTGCAGCGCGGTGCAGATCGCGTCGGAATAGCGGAAGAGCTCCGGGTCGCGGTAGCCGTGGATCATCAAGACGATCCGGCCGACGGGGTTGGCCGAGCGCCGGCAGTAGTCCAGGACCTCGTCGAAAGTGGCGTAGCGGCTCTTTTCCACATCCTGTAGAAAAGCGCTCAGAAGGTCGTCGAAAGGCTGGATAGGGATATCCAACTCCTTAAGGGTCGCCCCCATGGCGAGGAAGACCGGATGGCGCGGCGACTCCTTGCCCACCGCGTTGAGCTGGGCGCGCCAGTCCAAAAGGCGCTCCCGGCGCACGCCCTCATACTCGGGCTCGTCGGAGAAGTCGTCGGCGATGCGGGCGAAGGCGTAGAGGACGGCCACGTGGCGGCGCAGGCGCTTTGAGAGCAGGCGCGAGGCCACCGGGAAGTTCTCGTAGTGCGAAGACGCCAGTTCCGCGCAGAAGGCGTAGGCCCCGGCCACGTCGCCGGGGTCGACGAGCTTGGTCTCGTACGCCTTCAGGGTGTTTATTTCTTACCCACCCCGATGCGCGTACGCTTGTCCCGTTTGAGCTGCGGCAAGGCCTTGTAGGGCCGGTCCGCCCACTCATACTCGAACTCGCCGCAGCGCACGCGGTCGCCGTCGTGGATGCCGGCCTGGCGCAGCGCCTTGTCGACGCCGATGCGCTTGAGCGTGCGCTGGAAGCGGTCCATGGCCTCGGGCAAGGTCGGGTCGAGCATGGCCGACGCCCGGGCCACGTACTGGCCCGTCAGCTCGAAGGTGCCGCCGCCCAGGGGCTTGACCTCGAAGCCGCGATCGAGGTTCAGGAACTTGTCGATGGCCGGCTTCTCCTCGAAGACGACCGGCGCCTTGTGGCGCGAGAGCTCGAGCAGGATGCGGTCGAGCAGCTCGGTCAGCCCGGCGCCGGTGGCCGCCGAGATGGCGAAGGTCTTCTTAGGGAAGCGGGCCTTGAGCTTCTTGAAGACCTTGTCCGCGCCGTCCACGTCCATCTTGTTGACGGCCAGGAGGCGGGTCTTACCGGAAAGCCCGCGAGAGAATTTCTTGAGCTCGCCCTCGATGACCTTGAGGCCCTCGAACGGATCGAAGCTGCCGAAGCCGGAGGGATCGACCAGATGGACGAGGATGCGCGTGCGCTCGATGTGGCGCAGGAACCCGACGCCCAGGCCCTTGCCGGAATGGGCCCCTTCGATCAAGCCCGGGATGTCGGCGGCGACGAAGCTCACGCCTTTGTGGCTGACGACGCCCAGATGAGGAGAGAGCGTCGTGAAAGGGTAATCGGCCACCTTGGGCCGCGCGGCGGAGATCGCGGCCAAAAGGCTGGATTTGCCGGCGTTCGGGAAACCGACGAAGCCCACGTCGGCGATCAGCTTGAGCTCGACCTGGAGCGTGGCGACCTCGCCCGGCGCCCCCTTCTCATAGAGCCTGGGAGCGGTGTTCTTCATGGTCTTGAAAGAGTTGTTGCCGCGGCCGCCGCGGCCGCCGGCGGCGATGAGCTGGCGCTGACCGGGCTCGAGGAGGTCGGCCAGCAGGATGCCGTCGCGATAGACGACGGTGCCGATGGGCACGAAGAGGACGATGTCGGCCCCGGAATCGCCGGTCCAGTTGGCGCTCTTGCCGTGGCTGCCGTCCTGGCCGCGGACATGCGGCTTGCGCGAGAGGTCGAGCAGGGTGGTCAGCTGGGGAGAGGCCTCCAGGTAGACGTCGCCGCCCTTGCCGCCGTCGCCGCCGTTAGGGCCGCCGAACTCCAGGAACTTCAGGCGGCGGAAGGAGAGGCAGCCGTTGCCGCCGTTGCCGGCCGTGACGAAAATGCGGACCTTGTCTATGAAGTTCATGGCTTGGCAGGACGGCCGGAGGAAACGACGACGGGTTTACTTGGAGGGCGGGTAAACGCTGACGCGCTTCTTGTCTTTATGGGACCACTCGAAGGTCACGATCCCCGGAGCTTTCGCGAAGAGGGTGTGGTCCTTGCCGCAGCCGACGTTGACGCCCGGAAAGATGCGGGTGCCGCGCTGGCGGACGAGCACCGCGCCGGCCAAGACCGTCTGGCCGCCGTAGCGCTTGACGCCGAGCCGCTGGCCGTGGCTGTCGCGGCCGTTGCTGGAAGAACCCTGTGCTTTAGTGTGTGCCATAAATTAGTTGAACGAGATCTCTTTGATCTTGATGTCGGTGACCCACTGGCGATGACCCTGCATCCGCTTGTAGGCCTTCTTGGTCTTCTTCGTGAAGACGATGATCTTGGGGCCGCGCGTCTGCTTGACGACCTCGGCCTTGACCTTGGCCTTGCGGGAGGGCTCGGCGCCTTCCTTGGAGTCGTCGACCGCCCACAGCGCGGGCAGGGTCAACTCCTGGCCCTTTTCGGCCTCCAGCTTCTCGACGCGGATGGTCTCACCCGGTTCGACCCAATATTGCTTGCCGCCCGTCTCTATGATAGCGTACATGATTGACAGGATAACAAATAGGGCGCCGCAAAGCAAGCCGTTGGCGACGGCCGACCGGGGTCAGAGCCCGTGCTTGACGACCCAATCCGCGATGGCCTCGCCGGCCAGGCGGTTGCCGCGCGCGTTCCAGTGGGTATCGCGCAGGTGGTAGACCGGCCCTCCGCGCTGCGCCGCGGTGAGCACGGGCAAGAGATCGAGCACGGCGATCTTGCTCCTCCGGCAGAAAGCGCCGATGCGCTTCTGCGGCAGCGCCCGGTCGAGCCCGGCGGGCTTGCGGGCCGCCTCCGCCCACAGGGAGTCGTTGACTTGGAATTCGTCGGGGATCAAGACCACGAGCAGCTTGCCTCCAAGCGCGGCCTGGAACTCGCGCAGCAGGCGGTAGACGCCCTCGTAACGGCTGTCGACCTCGGGACTGTCCGTCCGACAGACCTCGAGACGTTGGCGTTCGATCTCCAGATAGCGGCGCTGGGTGAACGACGGCGGCTCCAGCCTGAAGTCTCGGACGTAGGCCGGGACATCGCGGCGAAAACGGTCGTCCGTCCCCAAGTCGCGGGCGCCGCCGCGCCGGCGCTCGTCGATGAACGTCCAGACGCGCCTTGGGACCCGCAAGACCAGCCGGTCCCGCAGCCACGTCCGGCCCGCCGCGGGGCGGCCGCCCAAGCCCGGCTCGATGTCGTTGCCGACGAAGAGGCACACCACCACCAGCGAAGGCTTGGTGGCCAGCGCTTCAGTGCGCATCAGATAGTAGTACTCCGGGAGGCCGACGCCGGCCACCCCGAAATTGTGCACGGCCACGCGCGCGAAATTGCCTCCGATGGCATGCCGCAGCCGCCTTTCGGCCACCGTGGCGAAATTGTAGGCGAAGGGGACCACGCCCACGCCGAAAGAGTCCGCCAGCAGGGCGATGACCAAGTCGCGGTCTCCCGCGGCGAAGGGCTCATCATCGACGAACCCCCCGGAGTTGAGCGCCTTGTCGAAGCGCCGGGCATGCGGCTTATAGCGCGCGCGCCGCAAAGCGTCGCGCACCGCCTCCTCCGAGGTCCGGCCGCCGGCGAAGACCGGCGAAGGAAAGATCGGGCTGGCCGAGAGGCGCTGCCCGAGGGTCAGGAGGGCCTCGGTGAAGACCAGAAGGCCGGCACCGTAGAAGAGGAAGCGCGTCCATTTCAGAAACATGCCGGTTCCTTGATCTAGCGGGGCGAGAACCCGTAGAGGCGGTCCAATTCCTCAAGGCGCCGGCGGATGAAGACGTCGCCCTCGTCCTGAGCCTCCGGAGGGGCGTCGGCGCCCAGCTGGGGCCGGGGATCGTCCAGGTCGAAGAGGAAGCTGCCGTAATCCACGCCGTCGCGGACATAGAGCCTGCGGCCGGCGGCGTCGATCACTCCGTAGACGGCGCCGTAGCTGGAGGCCACCAGGCGAGGTTCGGCCGGGGCCGACCCCAGCAGGGAGCGTCCGAAGGGGAAACCTTCCTTAGTAGGGGGCTGGCCCAGCAGGTCGTAGAGCGTGGGCACGAGGTCGGTCAGATAGGCGGGACGGTCGAGGTCGACGCGCTTGCCCGCCAACAGGCGGCGCGGGGCATGGATGATCAGCGGGACTTTCAGCACCTCGGGGTAGATGGTATAAGCATGGCCCCAGCGGCTCAGCTCGCCCAAGGACTCGCCATGATCGGCGGTCAGGATGATCAGGCTGTCCTCATAGCGGCCGGCCTGCTTGAGCCCAGCGATGAAGCGCCCGAAGCAGGCGTCGGCCGCCTGCAGGCGCTCGGCATACGGCGCGTAGAAGCCGGGAAAGCGGGCATCGGAATCCTTGCCCCGGCCGTCGCGTTCGAGGATCGAGATATGGAGGTCTTCCGGGCGGCTGAAGACGAAGACGGGCGCGCCGCCGCGCCGCCGCCGCAAACGAGCCGAGACCTCCTCGAGCGTGGCGCAAAGCTTATAGTCGCCGACGCGTCCGGCGTCGAGCCGTTCGTCGCCCGGCAGCTTCTTTAGAATCGCGCTCAGGATGATGTCTCGCGTCAGCCAGCGCTGGTAACCCTCATGCTCGAGCAGCTTCTCCAGCGTGTTCATCGGCGCGAACGGCTCCACGTACTGCTTATGAAGGAGTTGGGAGCCGGACCATAGGGACGGCTGGGATAGCCCCGTTCCCCCATAGGCCGCGAAAGCCTTGCGCACGACCAGGCTGTCCTTGGCGAACCGGTCTATCTGAGGCGTGAAGGTCGCCGCCGGATTGTAAGCTCCGATGTAGTCAGGACGCAGGCTATCGAGCGCGAAGATGAATATATCAGGCTTAGCGGACAACCCCGGGCCGAAGGAGTCGACCAAGTCCTGCTCGAAGGGGCGGACCGGCGTCTCGCTGAGGATGTTGGTGCGCGCCTTCAAGAATGAGTACAGCGGCGCCTTGCCGCCGGCCTTGCGGAACAAGAGCCTGGCGGCGCGCAGGGACGGCTCGCGGCCTTCAAGGCGGCCCAGCGCTTCGGCGAAAGGCGCGCCCTGCCGGGCCAAGGCCGCCGCGAAAGCAGAAGCCGCCCAGACGTCGGCGCAGGCGACGGCCAGGATGACGGCGACGACCCAGCCGCGCCCGGGCAGTTCCAGGGTCTCCGGCAGCGCCTCATGAGCCAGGCCGAAAAGCACCAGCCAAGCGGCCGCCGCCGACAACACGGCCAATAGGCCGTTCCAATCAAGCGCGGCCGTCCCGGTCAGCAGCCAAGCCGGCACAAAGACGGCCGCTGCCCCGCCCGCCGCCGCCAGCCACCGCGACCGGTCGAGCAAACGCCTTGCCGGCAGGCAAATCAAAGCCAGCCCCGCGACCGGGACCTCTGCGGCGAGCAGCCGGCATTGGCTGGCCAGCGCCGCCGCTAACCCGGCGGCAAAGACCGCGGCGCAGGCATGCGCCGGAACACCGAAAAACGACAAGGCGTTGAAAGCGACCTCCGCCAGAAGCCAATATCCGGCCAGCCAGAGCGAGCCGAAGACCAGCAAGCTCTCCATCCTGGCGCTCGCGGCCAGCCGGCGCAAGAGACTGAGCCAAGCGAAAGCCGCCAACGCCAGGACCAAGTGCAGCGCCAAGCTCCATGCCAACGCCATCAAGACGCCCGCGCCCCCGGACGCGTCGCGAGCCAGCGCCGCCGCCGAGAAGAAAAGCCAGGCGCAGGCGCCGGCAAGCAGACAGCCGAGCAGCAGTCGGTCTTCCCCCGCCTCCGACGGCGAATCCAACGTCCAACGCAGGGACGGCCCGTCGAACAGCAGCAGAGCCTCCCAAGCGAGCAGAGGTTCCCAGGCAAGCAACGCCAGCGCCAAGCTCAAAGGCCGGCTGGTCAGCGCAGCCCAAGGATGGATCAGGACGACGACAAAGAAGACGGCCTGAACCCCGGCGAAAGCCCGCCAGCCTCCGCGGCGCGACAGCCGCCGCCGAAGGACGAAACCGCCGGCCAGGCAGACCGCGGCGTACCACCACGCATGCAGGCTAAGAGCAAGCTCCACCCAGCGCGGCACCAGCCGGCTTCCCAGCAGCTGCCAGCTGAAGGGCACATAAGAAAGCAGGGCGAAGACCGAGCTGAAGAGCGCCCAGGAGAGCAAACCCGCTCGAGCCGCCGTCTCGATGCCCATGCCGCGGCTCATGGCGCGGACCTCCCGGTCCGTGCTTTGCGCGCCAAGGCTTCGATCGCCAGCGCCCCCGGATGGCCCGGCCTGAGGCGCAGCACTTTCCGGACGATCCCCTCGGCCTCGGCTAGGCGCCCCTGCTTGACCCTGATGCGGGCGATGCACAAGGACGCGCCGATGAACGTAGGCGAAGCCGCATGGACGGCGGAGTAGACCTTGACCGCCTCGTCGAACTGCTCCAGCCGCTCCAAAGCCTGGCCGTACTCGAACAGCGCCTCCGGGGTCGGCGCGCTGTCCAGGCAGCGCTTCTGAGCTTTCGCCGCCCGCTCGAGATCTCCGACCATCGCATAAGCCTGGCCCAGGCCCGGACAGATCTGCTCGGTCTTGGGCGAGACCCGCGCCACCGCTTCACCCGCCCTCACGGCTTCCGGCCAGCGGCGCATGATCATCAGCGCCCGGAAGCGCAGCGTCAGATAGAGCGGTTCCTCCGGTCGAAACGCCAGCATCTCCTCGGCCAGGGCCAAGCCGGCTTCCGGATGGCCCTCCTGGATGGCGGTGCGAGACCGCTCGAAGAGCCGCCTTCCTTCGAGCGGCGAGAAGACGGCCTTGGAGTGCGCCAGCGCCGAAGCGACCGCCAACGCCGCGGCCAGCAAGGCGAACCTCAGCCCGGCGGCCGCCGCGCGGTCCCGCGGCTTCAACACGGCGGCCGGGCCAAGGACTCCCGCAGGCCGCCCATCAGCCGAGCCAACGCCTCGGGATGCTCCGCGGAAAGCTCGCCGCGCAGCGTGGCGCCCAGGGCCTGCGGCCTCGCTCCCAACAGAAGGCTCCGGGTCCGTATCAGGAAGCGCCGGTGCTCCGGCAGCAGCGACGTCAGGCGCGCCAGCAGCAGCTCCCAATCGCAGAACGGCCCGCTGGCCTCGCCGGCCAAGAGCAGACGCAGCCCCAGCGCGCGAGTATAGAGATGATAGAGCACGAAGCGGTTCGACCAGCCCGGCGATATCCAGAGGATCCGCCACCAGAGCAGCATCCAGGAAGCCGCCTCCGCCGCGCTCTCCCAGCGCAGGCGCGCCGGCAAGAGCGGCAGCGGTCCGAGCTCTTCACCGACGACGCCGGCTCCCCACCCCGGGAACAGCGCCTCTCCGGCCGCCGAAGCCACGCCTCCGCCGCTGCCCAGCCAGCCCAAGGGCGCGCCAAGATAGGAAGATTGAAGGGCCAGCGCCCAAGCCGAGGGCTCGAGGACCAGCGCCACGCCGGCGGGGCGCTCCTTGAAGACGGCCGCCGCGGCCCGCCCGTAGTCGCCGGCATCGGCGCCTTCCGCCAGGATGAGGTAGGTGTGATAGGGCATATCCGACACGACGCAGCGTCCGCCGCTCTCGGCCAGCAGACGGCGCAAACCCTCCCGCCGCTGCAGCGGAGGCGCGGGAAGCTCCGCCGCCGACGTCTCGGCCGAAGCGGTCTTTTCCAGGACCAAGCGCGAGGCCCAGCCCAGCCGCAAGGATGAGTCCAACCAAAGCTCGCGCGCGCTGAGCGCCGCGGGCGCGCGCAGCGCGGCTTGCGCGCGGGTCCGAGGCGCGGCGTCGCCCTCGGCGAGTATGAAATCGGAGTAGCGGACCACTTCCCAGTACATCTTGCGCAGGTCGGCTTCCCGCTTCTCGAGGTCCGCCTCGCCCTCGGCGAAATACCGGCGGCTGAGCTCCATATGGCTGACGAAGAGCCAAGCCCAGGGGTCCAGCCAGCGCCGCTTGAGCGGGCTCTCCTCCAAGGCCGGGGCGTCGACGCCTCGCCCGCGCAAGAGCTTCCAGTCCGGCGCGTCCTCCCAGGCCCGCAGCCCGCCCCAGCGCAGGTAGGCGCAGACCTCCTCCGGCGAGCCTAGCCAGAGGTCGCCCAACATCGGCAGCAGCCGCCGGAGCGTCTTGAGACGGGCGGCCAACGCCGGCAGCCCGCCTTCGTCCGCCTCCTCGCGCAGCAGGATAAGGTCGATGTCGCTGACGCCCGGCTCCCAGCCTTGGCGGGTCAGCCCGCGGTGCAGGTAGACGCCCGAGATGCCCGGCAGTCCGCCGAGCGCGCGCGAGGAAAGGGCGCAAGCGGCCGCGTACGCCCCGCGGTAAAGGGCCTCCAGGCCGGGGACCCGCCGCGTCTTGAGGACGGCGCGGTGCAGCGCCCCGCTCACAGCCTGGCCTCCATAGGGAACAAGGGGTGGCCGGACCATTTCTCGAACATGAGCCTTGCATCCTTGCGGCGCACCTTCTCGCGGACGCTGCCCCCGTCGCCGATGCGCTTGAGCCGGACGCCTCCGGCGAGCAGGACGTGGAAGCCGCGCTGCCGGGCCCGGAGGCAATAATCCTCCGCGCCCAAGAGCCCTTGAAAGCGGTCGTCGAGCTCGCCGACGCTCGACCAAGCGGCCCGAGTGATGAGCAGGCAGGCGTCTCGGACGTAGCGGACCGGAGCCGTCCCGGAGCCCTCAGCGCCGTCCTCTCCCTGCCAAGCCAAAAGGAGCCCGTCGCACTTGGGGCCGACCACGCCGGCGGCCGAGTCGGCTTTGGCGGCGCCCACAAGCCCTTCGAGCCAGCCGGGCGCGGCGAGGAAATCATCGGCCAGAACGACGCGATAGTCGCCCTGCGCCGAGCGCATCGCCAGGTTGACGGCATGCGAGTACGGGATGCGGGTCCAATCGCCGAGATGCTTGACCTGCGGCCAGTCCAAAGCCAAAGCCTTGAGGCCGGCGGCCGCCTTCGCCCCCCCGTCCAACGAAGCTGTCACGACCTCGTAAGGCAAGGCTCCCGCACAGCGGCGGACCGCGTCCAGGCAGCGCATGGAGACGGCCCAATTCTCCCTGCAGACGACGATGACCGACACCGTGGAAGCGGGCGGCTGCCAAGGAGCGGGGCAGCGGGCGATCAGGCGGGCCAGGTCGGTCCGCAGGGGCAGTTCGTCCCTCCACTTAGCCGTCAACAGGCTCCGGTTGGCCAGATCCGAGCGCTCGCGCTCGGCTTGAGCCATCTTCGACAGCGTGCGGCTGCCCTCGTGCCGGACGAAGACGCCGCGCGCCAGCATCAGACGCTTGCCGGCCTGGCGCAGGCGCAGGCAGAAGTCGATGTCCTCCCAGCCCCAGACGAAGCGCTCATCGAGCGGGCCGACAAGCTCGGCGGCCGAACGCTTGAGCAAAAAGCAGAACCCCCCCAGGAAGTTCGCCTCCGCCGGGCGCGGCGAGGAACGGCTCCTGAAGGGCTTGCAGAGCTGGTCCGGGGCGGCCATATGGTCGGTCATGGGCCCCGCGGCGGCGACGTCTTGGCCGCCCGCGGCCGTCAGCAGCCCTTCAAGCCAGCCGGGAGACAGCACCGTGTCGTTGTTGAGCCAAAGAAAATGATCCCCGCGCGCGTCGCGCATGCCGCGGTTGACGGCTTCGGAAAACGGCAGGTTGCGCGCATTGGAGAATACCCGCAACTGGGGCCAGCTTCGGGCCAGCGCCTTGAGTCCGGCCAGCGTGCCGTCGGGGGAGGCGTTGTCGTAGACCAGGACCTCATAGAGCCGCGGGTCGGTCGAACGCCGCAGGGACTCCAGGCAGCGGCGCGCCTCGTCCCACCGCCCATGGCACAAGACGATGATGGAGACGGCCTTAGCCATGGGCGGGCTCCCCCTCGGTGCTCAGCTCTTCGACCGCTTCGACCTTCCCGGCGCGCAGGAAGAGCAGCCTGGACGCCAGCGTACGCAGCAGGTCCTCGTCGTGGGAAACCACGATCAGCGTCTTGCCCTCGCGCCGCAGGCGGAAGAAGGCCTCGCGGCATTTATCCTGGAAGGCGCGGTCGCCCACCGAAAGGGCCTCATCGACCAAAAGCAGGTCGAGGTCGGAGTGGATGGCCGCCGCAAAGCCCACCCGGGCGGCCTGTCCGCTGGAGAGCTCGGCCATGCGGACCTCCGAGAGATGAGTCATCTCGGCGAAATCGAGGATGGCGTCCATGCGCCGCAGGGCTTCGCGCCGACGCAGGCCCATCAGTATAGAGCAAATCTCGATGTTGTCGCGGACGCTGAGCTCGCCCTGCACGCCGGCGTTGAGGCTGAAGAAGGTGCTGGTCCGGCCCGCGACGCGGACCAAGCCCGAAGACGGCTCGAGGATGCCGGCGATGATCGCAAGCAGGGTGCTCTTGCCCGACCCGTTGGGGCCGATGATGCCGAGGCACTCGCCGCGCGCCACCTCGAAAGAGACGTCGCTCAGGGCCGCCACCGGGATCGACGCGCTCCGCCCCCCCAAGGCGCAGCGCAGGCGGCCGATGAGCGTGCGGTAGCGCGGCAGATGGTGGTCGAACCGCTTGCTCAGGCCTTCGACGCTGACCGCGGTGTCGCTCATAAGCTTTGAGCGACGCTCCGGCTCATGCGGGGGAAGAGCGCCAGCGAGAGCGCGCAAAAGACCGCGATCGCCGCGCCCAGCAGCAGGATGCGGGGAGACGAGTGATAGGGCGCGCCGATGACGGCCGCGCGCGTGGCTTCGATGATCCAAGCTAACGGGTTAAAGGCCAAGATCCGCCGGGCCGGCCCGCCCATGGCCTCCGCCGTATAGAAGACCGGGGTCAGGAAGAAGAAGCCGTAAAGGAGCAGGCTCCAGACGCGGTCGAGGTCCCGGAGCTCGACCGCCAAGACCGAGAGCAGGCAGGACAACGCCGTGACCAGCGCCAGTTCGAGGGCGACGATCAAGGGCAGCATCAGCCACCAAGCCGTCGGGCGCAGGCCCATGATCAGCAGAGCCGCCAGCAGCACCGCCCATTCGATCAAGTGGGAGAGGAGCACGGCGCAGACGGAGGAAAGCACGATGAGGATCCTTGGGAACGAGTAGTTGGCGACGAGGCCGGCCTTGCGCCGCAGGCTGGTCAGACCGGCGTCGGTGCCCGACAGGAAGAAGTTCCACTGGACGATGCCGATGAGCAGGCAGCCCGCGTAGTTAGGGATCAACGGCGCCATCCAATGGGTGAAGAGCAAGTAAAGGATCATGAACATGAAGAGCGGGTGCAGGAGCGTCCACAAGAAGCCGATCATGGTCCCCTGGTCGCGCAGCCGGAACTCGGTGCGCGTCAGCATCCAAAAAAGGTCCCAGCGGTAGGCGAGGTCGGTCTTCATCGGCGGCGCAGGTCCTGCCGCCAGCGGCGGCACTCGCCGCGGGTGATGACGTGGCCGTAGAGGTCGACGAAATGGCGGTAAGGAGTCAAGGAGACGGACTTCGCGATGGGGATGTGCCGACCGAGATAGCCTTCGACCCCATAACGCCCCCGGCTGATCTTCCGCCAATCCCGGGAGAAAACGGCCGAATGCTTGAACCAGAAGAAGGTCCCCGAGAAATGCCAGCGCGAGCCGCCGTGAGACAGCTCTTGGCGGAAGCAGCCGGCGGCGTCGTGGCGCCGCATCAGGCGCTCGACGTCGTCGACGCAGGACAGGTTCATCGCATACATCGCTTCCGACCAAGACTGCATGATCAGGCTCTTGAGCCCGCGGTGGGTCACGCCCTTGCCGTGGGCGTAGAAGGTCATCTCATCGCGCTCCTTGGAGCGGAGCAAGGACAAGCCCTTCAAGAAATGACGGGTCTCCCCGCGCGCCGGGTCGTTGACGACCTCCAGGACCTGCGCGTCCAGCCCCGTCAAACGCCGCCTGACGGCGGCGCAGGACACCGTCCGGCCGTCGGTGGCGACGGCGACGATCTTCTTGCCGTTGAAGACCGGCCAGGACTTGCGCAGTTGGTCGAGGTGCCAGCCCCAGAACGAGCCTTTGACGGGATACAGGTGAAAGTAAAGATTCCGCTTAATGGGGCAATTTTACATAATACTGCCGTGGTAGACATCAGCTGCGGCCTCTGCGGCTCCGCCTCGAAGACCCCTCTGCTGGTCTGCGAGGATAAGCCGTCCAACGAGAACCGCGTCATCGTCCGGTGCGCGGCCTGCGGCTTGGTCTACGTCAGCCCGAGGAAGCTGCAGCCGTATGAAGCCATCGACGCGGCCTGGTACGAACGGGACTATTTCCCCAAAGTCTCGATCCAGGTCTTCATCGACCTCCTAGACTCCGTCGAGCGCCTCGCCCCGCGCCGCGGAGCGCTCTTGGAGCTGGGCTGCTCGGTGGGCTACCTGTTGGACGTCGCCCGCGCCCGCGGCTGGAGCGTGTCGGGGGTGGACCCGAGCACGGTGGCCCGCGACTGGGCCCGGAAGTATCTGCAGCTCGACGTCCGCCCGGCGCCGGCCTCGGCCTGCGGTTTTGAACCCGGCTCCTTCGACGCCGTGGTCGCCGTCGAAGTCATCGAGCACCTGGCCGATCCGCTGGCCGCGCTGCGGGAGGTGCGGCCCCTCATGAAGCCGGGCGGGCTGCTGTTTCTGACCACGCCGAACATCGACAGCAAAGCCTTCCGCGACCTGGGCCGCAAGTGGCCCCCGATCGACCCCTTCGGGCACATCTATTATTTCAGCCCGGAGACGATGCGGCTGCTGCTGGACAAGGCGGGGTTCGACTGCGCGGAGCTGACCGCGACCGGCGGCGCCGCCGGCGACGAGCAGCTCCAGGTCTGGGCTCGGCCCAAGGACGCTCAGGCGGCGCCGGTCAGGACCTGCTTCGAAGACCTCACCGAGGAGATTGCCGACGACCTCCTTCCGCCTTTGGACAAGCGAGAGGTCGACGAGTCGCGCCTGACGCCGGACCAGAAGACCTGGCGCGACGAGGGCTGCCTGATCCTGCACGGTTTTATCCCCCCGGAGGTCATCGATCCATATTGCCGCCTGCGCGAGAAGCTGGGCCAGCCCGGCGGCTGGCGGACCGCGACGCCGTACATGCACTACCCCGAGATCCGCGACCTCGGCTGCTACGGCCCGCTGACCGACAAGCTCAAGGAGCTGATCTCGCAAGACATGGGGATGCACCTGAACCTGACGGGCTGGGTCAGCACGGAGCGCAACTGGCACCAGGACGATTACTTGAACCCCCCCTTCATCAATTCCTGGTACACGGCCGTCTGGTTCGCGCTCGACAAGATCAGCGCCGACGCCGGACCCTTCGAGTATGTCCCCGGCTCGCATAAATGGCGGGCGCTGCGAGGCCAGAAGGTCCTCGAGCGGCTGACTCCGAAGGAGCGGACCGACCCGTCCTGGCCGAAATACTCGGAACGCATCTTGAACCCCGTCTTCGAAGAAGAGATCGAGAAGCGCGGGACCAAGCCGCGGCGCTTTTTAGCCGACAAAGGCGACGTCTTGATCTGGCATGGGCGCCTGGCGCATCGCGGGTCGGCGGCGAAAGTGCCGGGGATGCAGCGCAAGGCCTTCATCGCCCACTACAGCGCCCTTTCGAAGAGGATCGACATGCCCCGGTCGACGCGGCACGGCACGGCGGGCTGGTACTTCCAGCTCGACGACGCGCCGCCGACGCCGAGCGAGCGCGCCGCCGTCGAGGGACCTCAGGGCTGGCGGGGCCGCCTGCGGCGTTACTGGTCCCGGGGCGGGTGAAATAGCGTTTCCAAGGATTCAACTGTTACCGGTAACAGTTGCGCGATAGGGGAAACACCGCGCCCGACTAGATCACTTTCTTATAGTGCCGGACGTAGGCCGTCGCCGCCGCGCGCCAGCTGAAGTTCCGGCTGCGGCGTTCGGCCTGCCGGCCGAGGCGCCGCCGAAGCGCCGAGTCGCCGCTGAGCTGAAGCAGCCGCCGCGCCAGCCCGTCGACGTCGCCGGGCGCGACGAGAAGTCCGTCCTTGCCATGACGCACCATCTCAGGCACTCCGCCCGTCCTAGTCGCCACGACCGCCTTGCCCGCCGCCATCGCCTCCAAGACCGCTAACGGGAGATTCTCGCGCCGGGAAGGCAGGACGAAGGACTGACAGCCGCTCAAGAGTCCGCGGACGCGCCGAGGCGTCACGCCGCCCGTGAACGTGACCCGGCGCTCCAAGCCCAAGGTCTTAGCCAGCTTCTGGACGGCGCCCTTAAGCTGATCGCGACCGCAGAGGACCAGACGCAGGTCCGGCCTCTGCTCCAAGACCTTGGCGAAGGCCATCAACAGCAGGTCCTGCCCTTTATAAGGCGCCAGCCTGGCGATGGAAAGCACATACGGCTTGTCCTTCGGCCGCGCCGCGCCGCGCGCCGGCGCCACGCCGTTGTAGACGACCGAACAGCGCCGCCGCCAACCCGGGCAAAGCCCTAGGAACTCCCCGCGCGCGGCCTTGGAGACCAAGGTGACCCGCCGCGCCTGCGCCAGCAGCCGGCGCAGTCCTTGGAGCCCTCCCAAGAACGGGAGATAGTCCTTCAGAACCAGATGCAGCGTGACGACGACCGGCCACCGGCCCCGCCGCGCCGCGCGCAGCCAGGGGCCGTGGTCGCGGGCGAAGACGTGGCAATGCCAGACGTCGATGGCCTCCCGCCGGTGGATCTCCGCCAATTGAGCGTCCGCCAACGCCGGGGAAGGGCCGACACTGTAGGCCGCGACGCCTGCGACCCGACGGCGGAACGGCTGTCCCGCCCGGCGCTTGGGGCCGACGAGGCAGACGCGATGTCCGAGCGCGCGCAGCTCGCGCGCCAGATTCCGGGCGACGGCGCGGTCGGTCGGATCGGCCAGGTCGAACCAAGCCAGGGCGATCCTCCTGCCGACTACTTTCATAATGGGCATTATATGTAAAATGGCCGATGGCCCGGAAAGTCGCCTTCCACTGCCTGCATTGGGACAACGTCGATCCCCGGATGGTCGACGCCCACAAGAAGGTGATGAAGCACTTCGACCTGGAGGTCCGATACCACGGCCTGAACCTCAATCACGGGCTCTGGATGAACAGCGTCCTGCGCTCCGCCGACGGCGACGTCATCGTCTTCATCGAGCCCGACTGCATCCCGTTGAACAAGCAAGCCGCACCCGACGCCATCCGCTTCGCCGAGAAGCACGGCACCTTCGTCGGCCTCGCCCAGGTCGCCAATCACATCCCCCCCAAGAGCCACATCTACGCCGCGCCGGGCTTCTTCGTCATCGCAAGGTCGGCCTACGAGCGCCTCGGACGGCCTTCTTTCTCCGAGACCGCCCGATCGGACACCGCCGAGGAGCTCAGCTATCTCGCCGAAGAAAAGGGCCTCCGGTACCGCGCCCTGCTCCCCACGCACTTCGAGGGCCAGTCGTCCGAGGGGCTGTGGCCCCTGGGGCCGCTCGGGTATTACGGCATCGGCACGGTGTTCCAAGGCGGGGTCTATCATCTCTACCGCTCCCGGCTGGCGGAGCACGTGGAGCTGTTCCTCAAGAGATGCGGCGAGGTCGTCGACGGCACCTTCTCCACGGAAGGCTTCCATCCTTCCGCGGCATTCGCCTATGAAGAACGTTCGCTGAAAGTCCCGCTGTAGGCTCGATGGACAAAGGGGACGTGATCCAGGCGGTCATATCCAAGACGAAGGCCCGGACCTACCTTGAGATCGGGGTGGCCGATGGAACCAGCTTTTTCCCTTTGAAAGCTCGCCGCAAGATCGCGGTCGACCCGAGGTTCGCGATCACGCGCGCGGCCCGGCTGAAGTGGTCCTTCAAGAATCCCTTCAACGCGATGGCCGAGTTCCACGAGTCCACCAGCGACCTCTACTTCGAGCGCAACCCCGCCGAGCGGTTCGACGTGGTGTTCATCGACGGGCTGCACACCTACGCGCAGTCGTTGAAGGACGCCCTCAACGCCCTGGACCGGCTGAACGACGACGGCGTGATCCTCCTCCACGATTGCCTGCCGCCGCATCGGGCCGCCGCCCATCCCAGCCCGCTCACGCGGGAGCAAGCCGCGGAGCTGAACATCCCGGGATGGACGGGAGAATGGTGCGGCGACGTCTGGAAGACGATCCTCCGCCTAAGGAGCGGCTGGGACAATCTCAAAGTATGCGTATTGGACCTCGATTACGGTCTGGCGCTCGTGGCGCGCGGAAAACCCGACAGCCTCCTGGACCTCACGGAGTCGGACCTGGACAAGATGACCTATGAGGATCTCGCCGGCGACAAGACTCGGCTCCTCAACCTGCGGGATATGAGCTGTCTTTCAGGATTCTTGGGAAGCCCTTGAGTCCGGCCGACTCCCGACAAGACCTGCGCCGGCTGCTCTCCGGCGCGCATGCGGTCAACGCCAATTCGCAGTTCACCCTGCGCGTCGCCGCCGAGCTCTGCCCGCAGGAGACCGCAGGCGTGCCGGTCATCTACTACGGCGCCTCGCTCCCGCAGGGGGAATGCGCCTCCTCTCCCCCGCCGGTGCCGGAGCCCTTCGTCTTCTGCGCGGCGCGCCTGGCCGAACGCAAGGGGCTCGACATCCTGGTGATGGCCTTCGCCGCCCTCGACCCCTCGCTGCACCTGGTCCTCTGCGGCGAGGACCATTCAGCCGGCGGCCTGCAGCGGTTCACCCGCGGCCTCGGCCTGCAGGACCGCGTCCACTGGCTGGGGCAGCTGCCGCACGACCAAGTCCAAGCGCTGATGCGCCGCTGCCTGTTCTTCGTCCTGCCCAGCCGCCGTGAAAGCCTGGGGGGCGCGATCATCGAGGCCATGCAGGCCGGCAAAGCCGTCGTCGCCACCCGGGTGGGCGGCGTCCCCGAGCTGGTGCAAGACGGCGTCGAGGGCCTGCTCGTGGAGGCCAAGGACGTCTCGGGCCTGGCCGCGGCCATGAAGCGCCTTTACGAGGACGGCGAACTGCGGCAACGCCTGGCCGCCGCGGCGCTGCGCGCAAGCGAGCGCTTCAGCTGGCAGCGCGCCGTCGACGACTACCTGAAGATCCACGACGGCCACCCCGCCCGCCTGCGCGCGCCCGCCTCGGCCACGGCCTGCGTGATGTGGGAGCTGGGCGGCGACCAGACGGCCCTGGCGTTGGCCGGCGACATCGCCCGCGGCTTCAAGACCCGCGGCCGCAAGCTCATCACCTGCTTTCTCAGGAGCGCCGATGAACCTTTTGCCGCCCGGCGCGAGGGCGCGGTCGAATATCGCCTAGGCCTGGCGCCCGCCAGCCGCTGGCGCGTCCTGCATCACGCCTTGGTCGCGCTTCAGCTCTCCTGGATCGCGCTGAAGGAAGGCGTCGGCGTCTGGCACTTCTTCTCGATCCGCGACCTGCCGCTGACGGGCTTCTTATGGTTCATGCGTATCGACCGCATCCGGCCGGTCGTGACGCTGGCTTAGCTCCTTTGCGAGCAAGCCGGCCAGCCAGCGGTGCCCGACGACGCTGAGGTGGTAGTCCATATTCCAGAACAGCGGCGGTCCCTTCGCGGGGAGCGGCGCGTCGGCGGCATCTAGGACATTGATGCCGTCCTGGCGCAGCGCCCGCGACAGGTCCCGCCGAAGCGCCGCGTTGAGCTTCAGATCGTCGTCAGAGAATCCCAACAGCGCCTTCAGCCGGCCCAGCCTCTCGCTGTCGGAATCCCACTCCATCTCCAGCTTGGTCGCAAGCACGATCACCAGAAGCTCGGCCCCGTCCTTGCGGCAGAGTCCGCGGATCTCGCGCAGCGTGGTTTGCGCCAAGCGCAGCACGCGGCCCTTCATCTTAGGCGCGGACTTGAAGTAGGCGATCTGGTTGAAGCCCTGCCAGACGGCGCCTTCATGGACCCCCACGGCCTCGGTCAAGCGCGGGACGTACTCCTGGGAATGCTCGAGTCCTTCGCGATACTCGAGGTAGCGCGCGGCCTCGATGAAGTCGTTGCCGGCATAGACGGCGACGACGAAGACGTCCGGCTGGAGATGGCGGTGGCGCTTATAAAAGCCTAGGTAGTCGCGAAAGCCGGTGTGGGTGACGCCGCCGTTGATCACCTCGAAGGCGCCGGCGCCGTAGCGCCCCGCCAGGTCCGCCTCGGCGAGATTGGGGAAAGCCTCGGCATTGTCGACCAGGCCGTCGGTGTGCGAGTCGCCGGCCACCAGGACCCGCAAGACACCGGGAGCTTTCTTGACGGAAGTCGGAAGGTCCTCCCGGAAACCCAGGTTGTTGGTCTTGAGCTCGAAGGAGCCGGCGGGATGCTCGGGCCAAGGGACCTTCCGGCGGTAATCGGCGCTGTGGAGCAAGCCGGCCACCGGGTCAAGGCGGGTGTAGCCGCCGTCGAAGCCCAAGACCTCCCGGTACATGCGCTCGAAGACCTCGGCGTCGGGGTGGGCGCCCGAAAGCGGCGCGGCCAGCGCGGCGCAGAGGAGCCAGAGCGGAAGGACCCGTCGTCGGCGCATGGGCCGATTCTACATAAATGGTAGAATCCTTTGAGCATGAGCTGGATCAAGAAGGCCGTTCTCGCCCTCGCCGCGGCGGCCCTTCTGGCCGCGGCGGCCGTCGAATCCTTTTCCCTGCTGCTCCTCTGCGTGGCGACCCGGGAGCTGCTCCCCAGCTCCGGGGTTTTAGCCGAGCAGACCGGCATCCTCTATAACCCCGGCGCCTTCTTCACCAACCGCCCTCAAGAGATGCCGGGCTTCATGCGCGCCGAGGTCATCCATCCCTATACCGGGTCCGTCCCGGAAGGACCGACCTTGCAGGACCCCTATGGACTGGGCAACGCCGTCGACCCGGTCCAGAAGCGCTCGCCCAAAAAGCTGATCGTCGGGGTCTTCGGGGGCTCGGTGGGTTATCTGACGTTCAACCATGGCGGCGACATCCTCAAGAGAGAGCTCCGGAAGCTGCCCGGCGCCCAGGGCAAGGAGATCGTCCTGCTCCGGCTGGCCGTCCCCGGCTACAAGCAGCCTCAACAGTTGATGCTCTTGAGCTACCTATCGACCCTGGGAGCCCAGTTCGACGTAGTGATCAATATCGACGGCTTCAACGAGGTGTCCCTGCCTATCGCGGAAAACGTCCCCAAGGACACTTTCCCGGCTTTCCCCCGGTCCTGGCACTTGAGGACCCAGCCGATCCCCAGCCCCGCCCTCTTGAAGAACCTCGCTCTTCAAGCGACGGTCATCGACGTCAGAAAAGGTCTGGCCTCGGCCGCCTCCCGCCGCCCCTGGCGCTACAGCTACACCGCCGCTTTCCTTTGGCGCTGCTCGGACCGCCTCCTGCAAAGCTGGCTGGGCCGCATCCGCTCCAGGGCTTTGAGCCAGGTGGCCGGACCGGAGGCCTACGCAGCCCGAGGCCCTAGAAGGCTCTTCAGCGATCAGAACGAGCTTTACGAGCATCTGGCGCAGATCTGGGCGAACGCCTCGCTCTTGATGGCCGCGGCCAGCCGGGCCAACGGCGCCCAGTACTTCCACATCCTCCAGCCGAACCAATACTTCGCGGGGAGCAAGAAGCTCAACCGGGAAGAGCTCAAGAACGCCTTCCTGGAAAGCAGCCCCTTCAAGCCCGGCGCCGAGACGGGCTACCCCTACCTGGTCAGAGCCGGCCGGACCCTGGTCGAAGGCGGCGTGAAGTACCATGATCTGACGCAGCTCTTCAGCGGCAGGTCCGAGACGATCTACAGCGACGATTGCTGCCACTACAACGAGCACGGCTTCAAGCTCTTCACCTCCGCCATCGCCGCGGCGGTGAAAAAGGACTGGGACAAGAGATAGCTTGGCGCCCGGCCGAGGCCGCTTCGCCGTCTATTCGAGCTCCGCGGGCAACTATTTCTGGGCGGAGATCCGCCATCTTCTGGCCTGCGGGCTGCGGAAGTGGGGCGCCTCGGCGGTCGAGGCCGACGAGCGCGGCTGGGCGGATGCCGACTGGCATATCGTGGTAGGGGCCCAGGAGTTCTTCTCGCTGGGCCGCGGACGCCGCCTTCAGCGAAAGCCCTGGCCCCCGGGCGTGGTTCTTTACAACAGCGAGCAGCCGGGGCATGCCTGCTCCGCGGCGATCGACAAGCTTCGGCCCCGCGCGCATGCGGTCTGGGAGATGAGCCGGCTGCCGCTGGGCTGGGTCGAAGGCTGCGCGCTCTTCAGGCCGGTGCGCCGCCTGCCCGACCTGCCGCTGACGCGCGGGCTGCCTCCGGGCGCGCGCGGGCTGGACGGCCGTCCGCTGGACCTGCTGTTCCTGGGCAGCAGCGTGCCGCGCAGGGAGGAATTCTTCGCGGCCCAGAGGGGCCTTTTCGCGGGCCACCGCAGCGTGGTGCGCCTGGTCGACGACGCGCTGTACGTGCGCCACGGGAAAGCGGCGCCGCGGCACACGAAGGCTTGGCTGGGCCTGGCCCAACGGGCGAAGATCGTGCTGAACGTCCACCGTCAGGAGACCGGGTATTTCGCCTGGCACCGCATCGCCCTGCACGGCATCGCCCAGGGGGCGCTGGTCCTCAGCGAGCCGGTCTTGACCAGGGGACCGCTCAAGGCCGGGCGGGATTTCGTGGAAGCCAAGCTCGAGGATTTTCCCGAGGCGATCGGCCACTATCTATCGTCCGAGCGCGGCCGCAAGCAAGCCGCCGCCATCGCCGCTCAGGGGCTTGCGACCTACCGCCGAACCTGCCGCTTGGAGCGCTTCCTGCCGGCGGCGGTGAAAGCGCTGGGGTCGCCGGAGCGAGCCGCCGCCTTGCCTTCGCGCTTGAGGGCCGAAGCCGCCGCGGAGCTTCTTGCGGGGAAGAATACTCGCCTAAGGCGGACGGCTGCCGAGCCTAGATAGGCTGACCGGGATAGGCTGTTTTATCCACGACTCCGACGGTGCCGACCGCACTGCATCCCTGACCCTAACACTTGTCGCCAAGGGCACTTCATCCCTGTCACCAGCGCCCCGACAGCTCACGCAAAACCCCGTGAACCCGGACCTGCAGTCCCTTGACAATACATCATATACGAGATACACTATAAGCAATGTCTTACGAGCTGGTCTTTTACGAGACCCCGTCTGGCCACGCCCCCGCAGACCGAAATCGAACGCGCGAGACAGTTGCGCGCTGATTGGCTATCACGGGGTTGAGGGGGATATATGAAAGTGAAACAGAGAAGGGGTGTTCCTCTAAAAGAATGGCTTGACGAAGAACTCAAGGATCCCGAATTCAAGCGGCATTACGATGAGGCCTCCGTTAAGTGGCATGTCGCCATGCAGATTGTCGCAGCTCGGCAGAAGGCTAACATGACGCAGGGACAACTTGCCCGCGAAATCGGCGACAGGCAACAGAATGTCTCCAGAATCGAGAGCGGTGAGCAGAACGTCACCATTGGGACACTGGATAAAATTGCCAAAGCCGTCGGCGGTCAATTAGTGGTTAAGATCGTTGAATCAAAGACATCCCCTGTTCCCAAGGAAGTTCGGACGGGAATATCCAAAGTCAAAGAACGTAAAAAAATCTATAAGGTCAAGAGATCGCGCTGGACGAGCGGTGGGCGGTCTCGAAGCGCGGCCCGCTGACGACCTTGCTTCCCTTTTGAGAGAGCGCCCGCGCCAGCCCGATCACTTCCGAAAACGGCGGACCGTTTCCACGACGCGGTCGACCTCGCTGTCACTGAGAGCCGGATAATACGGCAGGTGCAGCGTCTCCCGGCAGAACTTCTCCGCCGCCGGCAGGCGCCGGTGAAAGGGCCGATACAGCTTGTAGAGATGGCTCGGATAGAGGCTGTCGTTGACCTGGACGCCGTTCTTCATCAAGAAGCGCCGCAGCAGGTCGCGCCGGCCGCCTAAGACCTTGAAGGCGGCATAAGCGCGCACGTCGCGCGAATAAGACTTCGCCTCGATGACCTCCAAGAACGCAACCCCCTCGAGCCCCGACCGATAGCGCGCCATGACGGCGTCCAGTCTTAGCTGCAGCGGCTGTCTTCTCTTGAGCTGAGCCAGGCCGATGGCGGCGGCTAGGTCGTTCATCCGGTAATGGAACCCCAGCTCCGTCACGCCCCCCGGCCCCTCGGCCATACCCCCCTCATCCTCGCCATGCCCCAAGCGGCGCAGCCGGCTCAAACGCTCATGCCATCGCTTGCGGCTGTGGACCAGCGCGCCGCCGTCCAAGGTCGTCAGCCCCTTGAAGCGGCCGAAGCTGAAGCAGCCGATGTCGCCCATGGAGCCCAGCGGGTGGTCCTTATAGAAACCGCCCACCGGGTGGCAGGCGCAGACGTCCTCGACGACGGGGATATCACGCTTGCGCGCGACGGCCAAGACCCCGTCCATGTCGCAAGCCTGCCCCAGGTGCACGGCCACGATCGCGCGCGTCTTGCGCGTGATCAGAGGCGCGATCTTGGCCGCGTCGATGTTCCCCGTCTCCGGCTCCACATCGCAGAATACCGGGGCGGCCTTGTTATAAAGGATGGCATGGTTGGTCGCCACGCTCGTCACCGCCGTCGTGATGACCTCGCCGCCTTCGACGTCCAGCGCCTTGAGCGCCAGGTGCAGGGCCGCGGTGCCGGAATTGGTGGCCAAGGCCAGCGGCCGGGCCGTCTCGCGGGCCAGAGCGGCCTCGAAGAGCCTTGTATAGATCCCGGTGCCCAGCCAGCCGCTCTCCAAAGCCTCCCGCATCGCCGCCAGCTCCGGCTTGCCCAAGGAAAGCTTGAACGCGCCGACCGGCCTCATGGCAGGGCTGCCTTGCGGAGAGCGTCCCGGATCCCCTCGGCCATCATGCGATGTCCGGCCGGGTCCCAATGGCCTTCTTTTTGAAAGACCAGCGGCCGGTCGAGATGAGCGTACAAAGAGAGGCAAGGCACGTCACGAGAGCCGCAATAGCTCTCGAAGAAGGCGTTCCCCGGCGAAGGGGACGCGAAATCCGGCCGGTCGGGAAGCTGGACCAAGACCAGCTTGGCCCCCGCCCGCTTGACGGCGGCCGCCAACTCGTCGAGGATGGCCGTCGTGATGCGCTCCGTCTGCTCCTGATGCGATGACCACCGGTGGCCAAGCAGCGCCAGCAGATCCAGGAAAGCGCTCCTGAAGGGCTGAGCCCGGAGCACGGCCTCCGGCGGCGGCACCGGCTGGTTGGTCAGCCTGAGCGTCCCGCCCGAGAGCTCATATCTGGGCTTGGCGTAGTCGCGGAAGGCCAGCCGATTGCGCGGCATGTCGCCGCCGATGAAGCCCAGCAGGACGAGGTCCGGATGATACTTGACGCCTTCTTCGTTGAATCGGATGAGCATCTGGTCGTGCCCGTAGCCATGCACGCCGAGATTGATGACCTCGGCCTTCGGCAAGAGGGCCTGGAGCCGGGCGGGATAGGTCTCCTCGTCGCCGACCTCGTCGCCGAAGGTGAAGGAGTCGCCCAAGACCACGAGCCGTCTTTTGCCGGCCGGCTTGTCATAGGCGTGCCCAAGGCCCCGGACGCCGTGGGCGTCGGTCGTGAGCTTCTTATGGTCGAACACCTCGATGCCGGGAAGGTCCGGCTTGACGGCCCAGCCCGCGGCCGGATCATAGCGGTCGAACCCGTAATAGATCTCGGTCTGGGCGCTGTGCCTGCGCGTCCAGGCCCGCCGCCAAGCGACGTCATGGTCGAATCTATCCGGGTCGGGCGGGGCCAGGCCCAAAAGCAGCCTCGCCGAGAGCTCGAGGACCGCCCCCGCGCAAGCGAGCCCGAGGAGCGGAGCCTTCAGGCGGCGCGTCGGCTTAGTCTCCCTCGACGATCGATAGGACGCCGTGCTTGACCAGGTTGGGCTTGGCGTACTTCTTCTTCGCCTTCTTCTTCGCGGGACCGGATTTTTCTTTTTTCTTGTTCATGACACCGCCATCGCTGGGTTTGACTTGCGCTGCTTCCACGTCGACTTAGCCAAGGCGTAAAGACGCTCCACGTCGGAAGTCGAGAGCGCCGCGTTGCGCATCGACGCCACCGAGCTGGTCAGGTGCAGGGGCTCCGGGGCCGTGATGGAGCCGGCCTGCCGCCCCAGGATCTCGAGCCTGGTCCCGGCGAAAGGGGTGGCCATCGAGAAGGAGGCCGCGTTGGTGTCGAGCTCGACGGCCAGCTCGATGAGGTCTTTGGTGGACCGCTCCGTCTCCTCAGGCAAGCCGATGATGTACATCGCGTAGGTCAGCATGCCGCGGCTCTTGAGCGCCGCCACCTGCTCTTTGACGCGACTCGGCGCCGGGGCGCGGCGCCCCATCTTCTTGAGCGCGGCGGCGCTGGCCGACTCCACGCCGAAAGCGACCCGGACGCAGCCGGCGCGCGCCATCAGGTCCATGAGCTCGTCGTCGAGCGTGTCGAGGCGCGTCTCGCAGCCCCACATCAGCGGGGTCCCGGCTTCGATCAGCGCGCGGCAGAGCGCGGCGGTCCTCTTTTTCTCGAGAGAAAACTCCGGGTCGCGCAGCAGCACGAAGCGCAAGCCGTAGCGCCGGCGCAGCGCCGTGAACTCGCCCACGACGGAGGCGTTGGAGCGGACCCGCCAGAGCGCCCCCTGCGTGAGCGGATACGGGCAATAGCCGCAGCCGAAGGGGCAGCCCCAGCTCGTCTGCGACGTCACGTAGGAATATTTCCGGTAGTCGACCAGGTCCCAGCGCGGGATCGGCAGGGCGTCGAGGTCCGTCCTCGGCGCCGAGGGATTCTTGACGACGCGGCCGGAGCGCTTGAACCAGACCCCCGGGATCCCGGCGAAGCCCCCGGCTTGGGCGATCTTGAGGAAAGGGGCCGGGGCCTCGGCCAGCAGCACGGCGTCGACGGCGGGGTCGGCCAGGATGGCCTCCGGCTCGACGCCGACGTGCGGCCCGTAGAAGAGGATCGGGCCGCCGAACCCCCTCTTAAGGAGGCGCGCCACGGCCAGGTCGTGCGGGCAGGAGCCCGAGCTCGTGCGAAAGACGACCATCGACGGATCCTCGGCGAGGATGGCGGCGACGCAGTCCTGCGGAGCGTGCCCCTGGAGCACGGAGTCGATCACGCAAGCCGCGATGCCGTGATCGAGCAGCAGCGAGGCGCCATGGAAGAGGTCGAGGGTGGGAAACCGCAGGCGGCTGCCGCGGCAGAGCTCGCCGTAGCCGCCGTGGGAGTGCCGGAAAGCGACGAAGCCGGGGGGGCTCGGGGGCTCTACGAAGACGATGCTCACGCGCGCTCGAGCAGGCCTTCTTTGCTGAGCCGGCCGGCCAGAGCCGCGCAGTCCCGGCTGAGGACCGATTCCTTCGCGTCGTACTCCTCGGCCAGGAGCCGCGCGATCTCGGCGACGGCCTTGCGCTCGCCCAAGAGCTCCCACATCCGCAGGCCGGCGCCGGTCAGCGAATAGTAAGCCGCGCTCTCCACGTCCAGGATGACGGCCTCGTCGGCCACCTTGCGCCAAGCGACGCGCCGGCTGTGCTTCCAAGGACCGTTTCCCGAGGGCTTCGAGGCCATTTTCCGGATTATAACATTAAGTAAGATATAGTGTGATGCGCCGACACCTATGGCCCGTGCTGCTCATCCTCGGGGCCGTCGTCGCCGTCTACTCCAACGCCCTGAAGAACGGCTTCGTCTGGGACGACCATGTCTACATCGAGAGCAACGCCTTCGTCCAGGACCCGGCCAACCTGCGCGTCCTGCTCGACTGGCGCTATTACCTAGGGACCCATGAGGTGCTCGTCGGCCAGAGGCCGGTCTTCCTGGCGTCGCTGATGGCCGACCGGGCGCTCTGGGGCGACCGGCCGGCCGGCTATCACGCCACGAGCGTCATCCTCCACGGCGCCAACAGCGTCTGGGTCTACGCCCTCTCGGCGGCCTTGGCCTTGCCGCCGCCGCTGCCCCTTCTTGCGGGCCTGTTCTTCGGCCTTCATCCGATCCAGACCGAAGCCGTCGACCTCGTCAGCTTCCGCGCCGAGCTGCTGGCGGCGTTCTTCTTCCTCTTCTCGCTCTGGGTCTATCTCAAGACGCGAAGCGCCCCGGCGCGGTGCGTCGTGCCGCTGGCCGCGCTTTGCGCCCTGCTCTTCGGCCTGGCCCTGCTGTCGAAGGAGACGGCCGCGACCTTGCCGGCGATGGTCCTGCTCCTCGAGCTCTATTTCCCGGAGCCCGCCGGAAGGCGCCTGCGCCTGACCGGCGTCCTGGGCGGCTTCGCCGTCGTCGCCTGCCTCTACGCCGGGTTCTGGGCCCCCCGCTTCCATTATGCCGGCATGGCCCCGGAGTCGCCCCTACGCTCCGCCGTCGACCGGTTCGCCGCCGCCATGCCGACGGCGCCCCGCCAAGGCGAACTCAAGCTCGGCCTGGAGAAAGGCCGCATCCAGCATTCCGGGGCCTGGGAGTGGAACAGCCTGCTCGCCGACCGGCCCGCTTGGACCGCGACGATGGTCAAGTCCGCGGCCGGCGGGCTCCGCCTGCTCGCTTGGCCCGAGCCGCTGGTGGCCGACCGCGCGCCGCTGGTCGCCAAGCGCTGGAGCGAGCCGGGCGTCATCTTCAGCGCCGCGCTGCTGCTGGCCTTGGCGCTCTACGCCTGGCTCTGGCGAGCCCGCCGGCCGGTCTTGGCCTTCGCCGCCGCTTGGGGTCTCGTCGCGCTCCTGCCTTCGATGAACTTCATCCCGCTCTATATCCCGATGGCGGAGCGCTACCTCTACCTCGTCACGGCCGGCGCCGCTTGGGCGGCGGCTTCGGCGATCTGCCGGCTGGCGTCGCGGCCGCGCCCCCTCGCCGGGCGCGCGGCCCTGCTGGCCGCCGTCCTGCTCGCGGCCGGCTACGGCCTCAAGACCCGCGCGCGCAACTACGACTGGCGCAGCGACAAGACCCTGTTCCTGAGCAGCCCCGAAGACGCGCCGCGCAGCTCCATGGCCCGCTGCAACCGCGGCGACGTCCTGCGCCAGGACGGCCGCCACGGCGAGGCGGTCCGAGAGTACGCCGAGGCGGTGCGCTTGCGCCCGGCCTACGCCGAGGCCTGGCTGGGCCTGGGCGCCGCCTACGGCTCGATGGGAGACCTGGCCCGCGCCGCCGCTTGCCATGAGAAAGCCCTGGCCCTCGCCCCGGACAAGGCGGTCATGAGCCTGGCCTACGCGATATTTTTGACTCGCGCCGGGCAGAAGGAACGCGCCGCCGCGCTGTACCGTCGCGCCCTCGCGCTGGAGCCCGAACTCGCCAAGAGAGTAACCTTGCCATGAGGTTCTCCGCGATCATCCTGGCCTCAAGACCGGCGTCCTTGCGGCGCTGCCTGGAAAGCCTGGCCGCCGCCCAGCCCAAAGAAGGCTTCGAGTGCCTGCTGGTCCTCAACGACGACGCGCAGGCCTGCGCCGAAGTCGCCGAGAGCTTCACCGGGCGGATCGCCGGCCTGCGCCTGATAAGGGGCGCCCCCGCCTCGCTCGGAGGCGCGCGCAACGCGGCGCTGCGAGCCGCCGAGGGAGAATGGCTCTGCTTCCTGGATGACGACGTCACGGTGCCGCCGTCCTACTTCTCGGTCCTCGAAGAAAAATCACTCCGGTACCCAGAAGCCTGCGCCATCGGCGGCCCGAACCTGACGCCCGCGGCCAGCCCGCTTTTCGAGCGCTGCTTGGGCCATCTGCTGGGCTCGTGGCTAGGCGCCGGGCCCATGCGGCGGCGCTGCGCGGCTTTCGACGGCGACACCTGGACGGACGACCGCAGCCTGATCCTCTGCAACCTCAGCTTCCGGCGCGACGCGCTCCTGCGGGAAGGCCTCTGCTTCGACGAAGAGCTCGTGCGCAACGAGGAGAACCTCCTGCTGGAGCAGCTCTTCTCGGGCGGACGGCGCGCGCTGCACGCGCCGGAGCTTCGTGTCTATCATGAGCGCCGCGCGACGCTGGCGGCCTTCAGCCGACAGTGCTTCCTATCCGGGAAAGGCCGCGCCGAGATGACGCTGAAGCGTCCATCGTCGCTGAGCGCGGTCCATCTGGCGCCGCAGCTGCTCTTCCTGGGCCTGCTCGGCTTCTTCCGGCAGCCCTGGCTCTGCGCGCTGCTGGCCGCGGCCTATGGCGCCGCCGCCGCGTTCAACGCGGTCTTCTTGGCGCTGCGGCACTCGGAAGGCGCCGGCGCCCTGGGCTGGCTCCTGTTGACCCTCCCCGCCGCGCACCTGAGCTACGCGGCCGGCTTCTTGGCCGGCTTGCCCTCCGGCCTCCTCCGCCGCTTGGCCGCCGTCTCCCTGGACCGGGCGCAGAGCGCCCCCCTTCATGCCGACTAAGACCCTCGCCCTCGACTTCTACGGGACGCGGGTCGCGCTCCGCGGCGACGACGAAGGCGTCCTGGAGGAGCTGGGCCGGGACTTTGCTTATTTCCTGGCGCCCGAGGCCCGCGGCCGTCCCGACGTCAGCCTCGAGCTCAAGCGCCGGGCGCCCACGCCGGAGAGGGTCCCCAAGCGCGCGCACTGGCGCTGGCGCTCGGCACGCATCAATCAAAAGGGGCCTCTGCGCACCATCGACTACGAGGGTCGAGCCTTGCTGGAATACGACCTGCGCGAAGAGCGCGGGCTCTTGACCTGCGACGATGCGTCTCTGCTCCATGAGCTGGCCTATCTGGCCGTGCTGTCGCGGGCCGGCGAGCGCATGGACCGCGCCGACCTGCACCGGGTCCACGCTCTGGGCTTCACGTTCCAAGGCAAAGGCGGCCTGCTGCTGCTGCCCTCCGGCGGCGGCAAGTCGAAGCTGGGCCTAGAACTGCTTCGGCGCGGCGGCTTCGGATTGCTTTCCGATGACACCCCCCTCGTGAAAGACGGCGGCCGCGCCCTGGCCGCGTTCCCCCTGCGGCTCGGCCTGCGCGGCGAGGATTGGCGCGGCATACCCGAGAGGTTCCTGCGCCCGTTCCATCGGCGCCGCTTCGGCGACAAGCAAGTGGTCGACCTCGACTATTTCCGCGGGCAGGTGCCCGCCGTCGCGCCCTTGCGCTGGATCCTCGTCGGCTCGAGGAACGGCGCCCCGGGGCCGGACCTGAAGCCTTGCTCGGCGGCGCGGACCGCGGCGGCGCTGGCGGCCAACCTCGTCCTGGGCCTGGGGACCCCTCAGGTGCTGGAGCTGATGGCCCCCTGCGCTCCGTACGCCCAAGGGGCGCTGCGCCTGGCCAAGATCGCGGCCAAGCGCGCGGCCTGCGCGGCGCGCGCGGCGGCCACGGCGCGCTGCGGGCGCTTTCGGCTCGGCTCGGACGTCCGAGCCAACGCGGCCGCCCTCGAATCCTTCCTCGTGGGCTGACATGCGCGTCATCCTGGTCGCGCCGTCTTTGTCGGACCCGGCCCACCGGCGCGTCCTAAGAGCCCTGAAAAGGGAGCTGACTCGGGCGGGCGACGAGGTGCGAGTATTCCCCCCCAAGGACGGCTTGCCCCCCGCGAAGCTGCGGCGCGGACTCGAGCGCCTGCTGAAAAGCAGCAACGCCCAGGTCTGCCATATCCAGTACTTCAGCCGCGGCCTCGGCTATCTGGAACACCTGCGCTGGCCGAAGGGCGTTAAGCTGATCCTGACGCATCAAGGAGCCTCTTTCGAGCTGATGGAACGCCCGGCCTTGTTCCGGCGCCTGGCCCGGCGCGCCGACGGCCTGAGCGCCGTGTCGCGCAGCGGCTTGCGCGAGCTGCGCGCCGTCCTGCCGTCGGCCCGCGGCAAGTCACGGTGCATCCCCAACGGCGCCGACCCGCCCCTGCGGCGCCGCGCCGCGGCGCCGCGCCCCCCCGGCCTACGAAAGGTGGGCCCCCGGGCGGCCGACAAACGCCCACACGCCCAGCGACTG
>CAZEAE010000001.1:156421-331212 GCA_964510095.1 uncultured Elusimicrobia bacterium
CCCCGCGCAATGCCCGGCGGCACCCCCACCGGGGCGGCCCCCCCCCGCGGGCGCGGGGCGGGGGCGCCGCGCCGCCCGTTCATCCTATCGGTGGGCCGCCTGGCGGCCTACAAAGGAACCGACGTCCTGCTCCTGGCCTTCGCCGGCCTGGCGCGCCTGCGGCCGGGACTAGACCTGGTCATCTGCGGCCCGGACCAAAGCAGAGGAAGACTGGCGCGCTTCGCGCGGCGCCTCGGCCTCAAGGGACGCCTGCGCCTGCCGGGAGACGTCGGGGCGCCGCAAGTCGCGCGCCTGCTGCAAGCATGCTCCTTCTTCGTCCTGCCTTCGCGCCAGGAGAACATGCCGATGGCGCTGCTGGAGGCCATGGCGGCCGGCAAGGCCGTGGCCGCTTGCGCGGTCGGCGGAGTCGGCGAGCTCGTCACCCACGGCGTCGACGGCCTGCTCGTCGCCCCTCAGGACGTGTCGGCCCTGGGGCGCGCCATGCGCCGGCTGGCAGGCGACGCCGGCCTGCGCCGCCGGCTCGGACGCCAGGCCGCCCGGCGCGCCCGGCTCTTCGATTGGAAGACGGCCGCCGCGGGCTACCGCCGGCTCTACGCGGCCTGACGGGCGACCTGGCGCAGAAAAGCCCGCTCCTCGTCGCCGGGAAACTCCGCGAGCGCCCCGGATAAGCTGCGCGTGAAGACGCAGGCGCTCAAGTAGGAGCCGAGCGGGGCCGGGTGAAGGCCATCCTCCAAGTAGAGCGCCAAGCCGGGGCGGGCCGCCGCCGCCCGCCGCCAGGCCTCACCGACGGGGACAAGCAGCGCGCCCAGCTCGGCGGCCAACCGTCCGCAAAGCCCGGAAAGCCGCGCCGCAACCTCGGGCCGGTCCCGAGGCGCCCAGGTCGAGAAAAGCGCCGTCCGAGCGCCGGCCGCCTTGATGCGCGCGTCGAACCAGAGCGCGTCGGCGCGGGTGGCCGCCTCATGCGAGAGGGCCCGTTCGGTGTTCTCCTGAAGGACGACATAGTCCCATCGTCCCGGACGCAGCTCTTGCGCCACCCGCGCGTCATGGCGATGCTCCTCCAGGCTGGCGCCATGCTGCGCGACCCGGCCGCAGCGCCAGCCCGGCGCCGCCCGCTCCAGAGCGCCCGGCAGGTCATGGAGCACGGCCCCTCCGTTGCCGGGAGCGTAGTAGGTCAGGCTGTTGCCGATGAAGAGGACCCGCATCCGGCGCAGGATACCATTTATATATTTCATGAGTTGATTCGCGGCATTGACAATGGCCGGTCATGGCGGTACACTTAATGAAATACTCCTCAGGAGAACCTCCCTTGAAAACAAGATCCTCCCACAAGCTCGCCGTCACCGAGAACCAGCTCAAGGTCATCAAGGACAAATACCTGCGCGACGCCGCGTCGGTGGAGTCCTGGCTGTCGGGAGTCGCGCGCAACATCGCCTTGGCCGAGCTCCTGTTCCACCCGAAGGCCGAGGACTGGGGTCTGTTCAAGGGTCTCCGCCACGAGAGCTCGACGGGGCCCGCCGGCGCCAAGGCCAAGGCGTCGCGCCTCTTGCTGCTCCACGAGGGGCTGGCCGATTCCCATGCCCGCGAGGCCAATTTCGCCGTCCTGATGAAGAACCTGGAGACCGCCGCGCGCTCCGAGCCCGAGGCGCGCAAGCTCGTGGAAGCGTGGTCTTCCAAGTTCTACGACCTGATGTCGCACTGGGATTTCCTGCCCAACTCCCCCACCTTGATGAACGCCGGCCGCGAGCTGCAGCAGCTCTCCGCCTGCTACGTCCTGCCCGTGCCCGACTCCATGGAGGGCATCACCAAATCCCTGCAGGCCCAGGCCCTGATCCAAAAATCCGGCGGCGGCACGGGCTTTTCCTTCAGCCGGCTGCGGGCCTCCGGCGACCTGGTCAAGAAGACCCAGGGCGTGGCCTCCGGCGCATTGTCTTTCATGCAGCTCTTCGACAAGATGACCGACGTCGTCAAACAGGGCGGCACCCGGCGCGGCGCCAACATGGGCATACTCAGCTACACCCACCCCGAGATCCGCGAGTTCATCACGATGAAGTCGCAGTCGGCGGTCATGGAGAACTTCAACGTGTCGGTCGCCATCGACGACAAATTCATGAAAGCCGTGGCGGCGGACGCCGAGTACGACCTGCTCAACCCGCGCACCGGCGAGGCGACCGGCCGCGTCCGCGCCAAGGAGATCTTCGACCTGATGGTCGACCATGCCTGGAAGTCCGGCGACCCGGGCTTCATCGTCCTCGACCGCATCAACGCGTCCGGCTCCAACCCCACGCCGGCTTTGGGCCAGATCGAGAGCACCAACCCCTGTGGCGAACAGCCATTGCTTCCTTGGGAGCCCTGCAACCTGGGCTCGCTCAATCTTTCCAACTTCGTGACCGGCGAGCTCATGGAAGGCACGTTCGACTACAAGCGCCTGCAGGACGCCGCCTCGCTGGCCGTCAGATTCCTCGACGACGTCATCGAGGTCAACAACTACCCGCTGCCCGAGATCGAGCGCCTGGCCAAAGGCAACCGGCGCATCGGGCTCGGCGTCATGGGCTATGCCGAGGCCTTGGTCAAGCTCGGCCTGCCTTACGACTCGCCGGCCGCGCTCGACTTCGCCGCCAAGGTCATGCGCGCCGTCAACGACAGCGCGCTCAAGGCCTCCGAAGCGCTGGCGCAGGAACGCGGAGTCTTCCCGAACTGGAAGGACTCCATCTACGACCCCGCCGGCGACCACTATAGGGGAGAGGCCCGCACGCCGCGCCACTGCGCGCGCACGACCATCGCGCCGACGGGCACCATCGCCATCGCCGCGGGCCTGCAGGGCAGCGGCATCGAGCCCTTTTTCGCGATAGCATACACCCGTTATAACGCCCGGGCCCTGGACGCCGTCAAGAAGGGACAAGCCCCGGCGGACAAGGACGTCTTCTTCGAGGTCAACCCCTTGTTCCGAGAGGTCGCCGAGGCCAACGACTTCTTCGGCCTTAAGGAAAAGGAGCTCTGGCGACGCATCGACGAGAACCACAAGGCCGTCCGCGGCATCCCGGAGATCCCGGAGCGCATCCAAAGGCTCTTCACGAGCGCCCACGACGTCTCCTTGGAGCACCACGTCCACGTCCAGGCCGCCTTCCAGAAGCACGTCGACAACGGCGTGTCCAAGACCATCAACCTCCCCAACACCGCCACCGTCGAGGACGTGCGCAAGGCCTACACCTTGGCCTATGAGCTGGGCTGCAAGGGCATCACGATCTACCGCGACGGGGCGAAAGCCCAGCAGGTCTTGAACCTGGCCCCGGCGACCTCCAAGTCCAGGCGCCGCGACCCGTCCGAGGCCTTCGGCGTATCCTCGGCTTATTATCTCGTCAAAACAGGCTACGGCCCCCTGCACATCCACATCAACTACGACGAACGCGGCCCCTACCAGGTCTTCGCCAACATCCCGCCGCAAGGAACCGAGATCTCCGCCTTGACCTCGCTGGTCGGCATCCTTCTGTCGAAATACCTGGCCGAAGGCGGCGATCCCATGAGGATCCTCAAGCACCTGAACTCGGTCAAGGGCGACAAGCCCCTGGGCTTCGGGGAGGCCCGCGTCAACTCCATCGCCCACGCCATCTCGATCGCGCTGCGCCAGCACCTCAAGAAGACGGGCTGGCTCACCGACGAAGAGGAAGCCAAGAACGGGCGCCTGGACATCGTCGACCTGCCCAAAAGCGAGCATTGCCCCAAGTGCTATTCGCCCAACATCGCCTATGAGGGCGGCTGCTCGGGGCCGACCTGCCATGACTGCGGTTTTTCCGAATGCTCCTAGCGCTGACTTGCGCTGACTCGGCCTCCTTGATTTGGGCCTGAAAAGACCCTATACTCTCAGAGCCTCTATACCGCCGAGAAGGCACGCTTTATCCTTGCCCACATGGTAAAAAACTCGCGCGGCGTCACGTTGGTCGAACTGATGGTGTCCGTCGCCATCATCAGCGTCGGCATCCTGGGGTTTTTCGGCGCCTTCTCGTTCATCACCAAATCGCTCCACGTCTCGCGGACGCGCACGCTGGCCACCAACCTCTCCCAGGAGCGCGTGGAGGCGCTCAAGAACCTGACCTATTACGAGCTTCTGATCACGACGACCTCCGCCACGGACAACAGCTTCACGCCCGGGCTGGTCTATGACAACGGCAACTACCCCCCCGAGACGGTCTCCATCGGCGGCATCAATTTCACCCGCTACACCTACGTGGCCCTGGCCCAGATCGACTCCGACGTCATCTCGACGGTGACCTACACCTTCCCCGACACCGGCATGAAGCAGGTCCGCGTCGACGTGATCTGGCGCGACCGGGGCGTCGCCAAGAAATACACCCTCAACAACCTGCTGGAGAACCCCAACGTCAACCCGCTCGATTCGAGCATCTCCGGCGTCATCACCAACTCCGTCGGCGCGACCCCGATGGCCGGCGTCGTCGTCAAGATCGAGCAGAACCCGGACTGGAACGCGACCACGGCCTCCGACGGCAGCTACTCTTTCCGGGTCTACCATGGCTCCTACACCGTGCGCGCCTCCTCGGCCTCCTTCTACGACCAAGCCTCCGCGCTGTCGGCGGCCAACGCCGGCTCCAACACGTCGATCCCGCTGGCCTTGACGGCCATCGCCACGGGGACCATCAAGGGCATCGCCTGGCTCAACTCCAACGTCGTCGTCGGCTCGGTCGTCGGGGCCACCTTCACCTATTGCGCCGACAACGCGGCGCAGCAGGAGGTCGAGTTCGTCGAATTGGTCAACCCGACGACGTTTGCCATCGACATCGGAATCACCAACACCTACCCCAAGAACATCTCCGTCAACTATTACGATGAGAGCGCCACCACGCTGGATGAGGCCGCCGGCTTCAACTTCACCCATGTGTCCACTTACGTGCCCGCCGGCAAGTCCTATCTGATGGCCAGCTGTTCGAGCTTCGTCGTGCATGGCGGCTGGGTCAACAGCGACGCCTACTACGCGACCTCCGGCCCGACCGTGGAAGCCAACCTAGGGCTCATCCGGGAAGACAAGGCCGCCTCCATCCAGCTGGTGGCCGCCGACGGCACGGTCCTCGACACCGTCGGCTGGAACGACAACAACAACACCGCGCCGCGCTACGAGGGCACCCCCATCCCGGTCGTCGGCGGCGGCGACGGCCTAGAGAACAACATGATCGTCCGGGTGTCGAGCCCCGGGGCCAGCCTCGCCGTCAACGACACCTACGCGCGCAGCTACGACTCCGGCGACAACAAGAACGACTTCCTCAGCCCCAACACGGTGACCGGCTTCACCGGCCTGCCCAACTGGCCCAGCGCCTTCATCGCCGACCCCTACGGCACCGTCGCCGCCGCCCGCCCAGTCCTGACCGGCAAGCCCGCCTTCGGCGCCTACATCGCCGCCAGCGACCCTTTCTCGGGCTCGACGAGACCCTACACGGCCTACATCACCAGCGCCACCCAGAGCCTGGCCTATGCCCCATTCTCGCTGACGGGCGTGACCACCGGCACATGGGCCTTCGTCATCAGCAGCGGGACTTTCTATCGGGAGATCGAGGATGTCACCGTCGTGCAAGCCCGCTCCACGGGCGTGCCCAACGGCGCCACATCCCCGGCTTGGTCAGTGACCGGCCACATCGGCACCATGCTCAGCTCGTCTTCCATCGGCGGCTTCGTCGAGGGCCGGGTCACCGACATCAGCAACCTCCCGCTCAACGGCATCACGATCAGCGCCGGCGGCATCACCAAAACGACCGGCGTCAACGGCACCTATTTCGTCCCGGTCTCCAGCGGCCAGATCTCGGTGATCGCCAACCCCAACAACGTCAACACCGCCTATATCCAGGTGTACGCGGCCCCGATCGTCGAGACCGGCGAGTTCACCACGCAGAACTTCATCCTCGTCCAAGGAGGCTCGCTGTCCGGCTACATCACCTCGGCCACGACGCCGGTGCCGAACTTCGTCGTCACCGCTCTTTTGGGCGGCAGCCAGTACGGCCAGGCCGCCAGCGACAGCTCGGGGCATTTCACGATCCACAACCTTTCCACCGGCACCTACCAGGTCACGCCGGTGCTGCTCTCCGGCCAGGATTCCAACCCCAACTTCATCTCCGGCACCGTCGACCCCAACGGGACGGTCTTCGTCGGCACCTTCACCGTCACGGGCGCGCTCGGCAACATCGTCGGCACCGTGACCAACAACAACGAAATCGTGACCTCGGGCGCCCTGATCCTGGCCTCCACCGGCACGATCTCCTCCACCCCGCCGGCCATCGCCGCTTCTTCCGCGGCGGCGCAGACCTCCCTCTACGCCGTCTCCAGCAAGGCCGACGGGACCTACTCCTTGCCGGTGCGCGGGAACTTCACCTACAACGTCAGCGTCTACGTGCCCGTCATCCAGGCCAGCGGCTCGGTGACGGTGACGACCAAGACCTATAGCGGCGTCGCCGTGCTGCCCAGCGCGAACACGACGCAGGACGTGGTGCTGCCGTGAAGAAGGCTCGCCGGGGGTTCTCGCTCGTCGAGCTGCTCATGGTCGTCGCCATCCTCGGGATCCTGTCGAGCGTGGGCCCCCTGCTCTTGACCCAGCTGCAGAATTTCTTCCTGATGACCACCGCGCGCAACGAGATCGAGCGCGACGCGCGCGCCAGCCTGGACACCATCAACCGCTACCTGCGCCAGGCCGTCGCCAACACGATCGTCATCGACACGCCCGCCAGCCAAGGCCCCTACTCGCGCATCCGCTTCAAGCACGTCGACGGCCGCTACATGGAGTTCCGCCAAGCCGGCAAGGACCTGGTCCAGGTCAACAACACGACCGTCAGCACGATCAGCCGCAACGTCGTCTACATCGCCTTCACCTTCCCCCAATCCGACGACCCGACCATCGTCAGCGTATCGATGACGATGGGTAAATCGATCCAGCTGGGCCGGCGCAAGGTCCTCGAGCTGACCATCCAAAAGATACGGGTGATGAACTGAATGAAGATAAAGACCGATAGCCGGGGACAAGTCCTGGCCATCGTGATCATCCTGCTGCTGGTGGTCACCACGCTGGTGCCCGTCATGGTCATGTACGCCCAGCGAGAAGCCGTCTGGACGGCCAAGCAGTCGGCCAACACCAGCGCCTTCCATCTGGCCGAAGCCGGCATCGAGAAGGGCTACCTGGCGATCTCGCTGTCGACCAAGACCTGGGTTGATCTGCAAAACGGCACGGCGCTGACCAACTACCAGTTCAACACGTCCTTCTCGGACCTCAACGGCGGCACCTACGCGATCTCGATCACCAGCGGCCCGTTGACCCAGCAGGCCACCATCATCAGCGTCGGACGCGACCAACACCGGCGCGAGACCCGAGCCGTGAGAGCCGTCTATACCAACTCCCCCTTAGGCGGCGTGGCCATCTTCGCCGGCGCCGGCGCGCAGATCGGCGGCGGCGTCAACGTCGAATGGGGCGCCGTCGTCAGCCCCGGCACGGTGGACGCCGACGGTCGGGATTACCCCCAGTTCTGGTCGGCCTCGCAGATCACCGGCTTCGACACCAACTCCGACCCCGCCAACTGCGACGAGCCGAACTGCTGCCAGTGGCATTCCTTCTCCCCGAACATCCCGCCCAACCCGACGATCGACCTGACCTTCTATAAGTCCTCCGCTGCGGCCACGACGGGCTGCCCCGGCACCGGCGCCGACATCGACGGCAACCCCTTGGCGGGCAGCTGCTACTATACCAGCGGCCAGAGCTGGACCAGCGAGACCTTGATCGGCAAGACCATCTACATCGAAGGCGACCTGTCTCTCAACTCGCCCGGCATGGACATCGTCGGCAATCTGATCGTCAAGGGCAACCTGAACCTGCCCGTCGGCGCCTGGGGCAAGGGAACCCATACGATGTTCGTCCCGCAGGACGCCTGGAAGCAATACTGCCAGGATGACGCCTGGGACCACTACCACGATGATTTCGACCCGGCCTCCCCCGCCACTTTCCCGGGCAAGAACGCCACCTACCTGAGCGCCGCGAACTTGACGGCAAGCTCCAACAAGCTGGCGGTGTCGGGCATGCTCTACGTGCAGGGCAACTTCAACAACGGCGGCGGCGGCGGCGGCCAAAGCGACCTTTACGGCGTGCTCTACTCGGTGGGAAGCACCACCCAGACGGCCGCCTCGGGCGTGACGTTCTACTACAGCGCCAACGCCGCCAAGAACATCCAGACGACGAAGATCATGCTCAACCGCGAATCCTGGCAGGACAGCCTCTACGGTTGGCCTTCCTGGAACCTGCCCTAGCCCTGATTTGCTAAAATCCCCTTCATGAAGGGGGTGTTCATCGTCCTGGAGGGGCCTGATAAATCAGGCAAATCGACCCAAGCCCACCTCTTGGCCCGGCATCTGCGCGCCAAAGGCCTGCCCTTCCTCCACACGCGCGAACCGGGAGGGACCTCCTTCGCCGAGGCCGTGCGTCGCGTGGTCTTGAACCGCCGCCTGCGCGTCGACCCCTTGGCCGAGCTCCTGCTCTATGAAGCGGCCCGCGCCCAGCATACCAGCGAGAAGCTCCGCCCCGCCTTGGCGGAAGGCAAGACCGTCATCTCCGAGCGCTACACGCTGGCCACCTTGGCTTATCAAGGCTACGCCCGCAAGCTGTCCCTGCCGCTGATCCGCCGCCTCAACCGCATCGCCACCGGCGGCCTCAAGCCGGACCTGACCATCGTCCTCGACATCCCGGAAAAGGAGTTCGGCACGCGCGATATGGGGCGCAAGCTCGACCGCTTGGAGTCCGAGCCTTCGGACTTCAGGCGCCGCGTTCGAGACGGCTACCGGAGCTTGGCCCGGCGCGAGCCCGGCGTCGTGCTGGTCAACGGGCGCTTGGGCGTCGAGGAAGTGCGCAGGCGCATCCTGCGCAAAGTCGAGCCCCTCCTCAGATGACCTTCTCCCGCGTGCAGGGCCAGAAGCGCGCCTGCGCCGTGTTGGAGGGCTTGCTGCGCACCGGCCGCATCCCGCCTTCGCTCCTGTTCTTCGGCCTGGAGGGCACCGGCAAGACCCTGCTCGCCCTCGAATTCTCCAAGGCCCTGCTCTGCCGCGGCCGCCAAGACCCCGCCGAGGCCGCCTGCGGCCTTTGTTCGGACTGCTCGGCGGTCGAACGCAACACCCATCCCGACGTCATCCGCCTCAACGAGCAGTACCAAGCCTTGGTCCTCGAAGAGGAAGAGGCCAAGCAGAAAGTGCTGAAAGTCGAGACTATCCGCCATCTGCGCCATGACATGGAGCTGCGTTCGCTGTTGGGCGGCTGGCGCGTCGCGATCATAGAGCAAGCGCACCGGCTTAATGAAGCCTCCGCCAACGCGCTGCTCAAGATCCTCGAGGAGCCCAACCCCTCGGTGCTCTGGATCCTGGTCACCTCGCGCAAGGAAGCCCTGCCCAAGACCATCCTGTCGCGCTGCTTCTCCGTGAGCTTCGCGCCGCTGGCGGGCAGCGTCGTCCTGCGCCTGCTGGAAGGCCGGGGCTTGCTCCCTGAGCGCGCCGCCGAGGCCGCCGCCCTCTGCGAGGGCTCGGTCAGCCGGGCGCTGGAGCTGGCCGAGGGCGACTATCCCGGCGCGCTGCTCGCGGGACCGCTTGCGCCGCTGACGTCTTCCGACGCCCTGCCCAAGGAGCTGCCCTTGGCGCGGACCCAAACCGAGCTCGGCCTCTTCGCTCTGGCCCAGGACCTGCGCCTCAAACATTTGAAGGGGCAGCTGAGCTTCTCCGACGTGGAAGGACCGCTGCGCGAGCTGGCCTCCCTGCGCAAGGCGCTGCAAGCCAACGCCGACCCCAAGAACGTCCTGACCCTGGCCTGCCTGGCGGCCATGGACGCCGCTCCGGCCGGGAGACCCGCTTGAAAAAATACTACATCACGACCCCGCTCTACTACGTCAATGCCCCCCCGCACATCGGCCATGCCTACACGACGGTGGCGGCGGACGTCCTCAACCGCTTTCTGGCGGGCCAGGGCCGGACCACGCACCTGCTCACGGGCACAGACGAACACGGCAGCAAGATCGAAGACGTGGCCAAGGAGGCCGGCCTCGCGCCGCAGGCCCATGCCGACGCCGTCGCCGAGAAATTCGGCGACCTCTGGAAGCACCTCGATATACGCTACGATGATTTCATCCGCACCACCGAGACCCGCCACGTCGCCAAGGTGCAGTGGGTCTTCTCCGAGCTGCTCAAGAGCGGCGACATCTACAAAGGGCGCTACAAGGGCTACTACTGCGTGCCCTGCGAGACCTTCTGGACCGAGACCGAAGCCGCGCCCGACGAGAAAGGCCGCAGGCTCTGCGTGAACCAGCACTGCCGCAAGCCGCTGCAAGTGGTGGAGGAAGACAGCTACTTCTTCAAGCTGTCGCGCTTCCAGAAGCCGCTGCTCTCCCACTACGCCGCCCATCCCGAGTTCCTGCGTCCCGCGCATCGGGCCAACGAGATCCTCCGCTTCGTCGAAGGCGGCCTGCAGGACATCTCGGTCTCGCGCACGAAGGTCAAATGGGGCATCCAGGTCCCCGGCGATCCCGGCCACACCGTCTACGTCTGGTTCGACGCCTTGATCAACTACCTCTCGGCGGCCGACGGCGACCTCTGGCCCGCCGACGTCCACATCGTCGGCAAGGAGATCTACCGCTTCCACGCCGTCATCTGGCCGGCCATGCTGATGGCCCTGGGCCAGGAGCTGCCGCGCGCGGTCTTCGCCCACGGCTGGTGGACGGTGGAAGGCCAGAAGATGTCCAAGTCCAAGGGCAACTTCGTCGATCCCCGCGAGCTGACCGCCGAGTTCGGCGTCGACGCCTTCCGCTACTTCCTGCTGCGCGAGATGCCCTTCGGCAATGATGGAGACTTCTCTCGCGACGCCCTGCTCAAGCGCTACAACGCCGACCTCGCCAACGACCTGGGCAACCTGGTCTCCAGGGTCGTGGAGATGGTGGACAAGTACCTGGGCGGGGAGCTCCCCAAGAAGCCGCTCCTGGACGGGGATTTCCACGCCAAGAAGGTGGCGCAGCGCACCGAAAGCATCGCGACGAAGATGGAGGCTTTGGACTTCGGGGGCGCGCTGTCCATCATATGGAGCGTGATCTCCGAGCTCAACGTCCGCGTCAACGAGAAGGCTCCCTGGAAGATGGTCAAGACCGACCCCGAAGGGGTCAAACTCGTGCTCTTCGACCTGGTCTCCTCCATCCGCATCGTCACCGGCTGGATCGAACCGTTCATGCCGCAGACGGCGGCCAAGATCCACGCCCAGCTGGGCGTGCGGCAGTTCCCGGCGCCCTTGTCCCCCGAGGAGGTCCTAGCCGGCGCCGTCACGGGGTCCGGCAGGATCCTCAAGGCCCCCCCGCTCTTCCCCCGAAAAAAATGAGGCGGCTGGTCCTAGCGCTGCCCGCGCTGTCGTTGGTGCTGCATTGCGACCTGCTGTTCCCGCTGCCCACGGTAGTCCTGCCGCGCAGGCAAGCCTCGGACCTGGCGGAGGTCTACCGAAACCTTCCCAGCCGCGACATCGGCCGCTTCAGCCGGCCCGCCGACCCGCTGAACATGATCTTCCTGGGGACGGAAGAGGCGGTCCGCCGGACGCTGGAGGATGCCGGCTGGACGAGCCTGCCGCTGACGATCGCCCCATGCTTTTGGGAAGGCCTCGGCCAGGTCTTGACCGGCAGGCGCCTGACGAAATTCCCGCCGATGAACGATTTCCGCGTGCTGGGCCGCCGGCAGGATATGAACTGGGTGCAGGTCATCCGCCCCGTCGAAACAAGGCATCACTTCCGCCTCTGGAAGACCGGCGTCTTCGACGCCCGCGGCCGCGAGGTCTGGTGGGGCTCCGGGAACTTCGACCTGTCCGTGCGCTACTGGGACTTCTCGCACCGGCCCCACCCCGACATGAACCTCGAGCGCGCCTTCCTGGCCGAGAGCCTCAAAGGTTCGGCCCGCGTCGAGAGGACGGCGCTGCTGGACCTGGCCCAGATCCCCAAAGCCGGCGTCAACGCCCACGGCTACCCGTTTTCCTCCGACGGTCGGGCCCTGCTCGTGGAACTCCGGTGAAGCCCAAGGCCTTCCTGTTCGACATGGACGGCGTCGTCGTCGACAACATGCGCTGGCATGCGGAAGCCTGGCGGAGGTTCTTCCTGGGCCACGGCATCAAGATGGACGCGCGCGAATTCCGCGACAAGACCGTCGGCATGCCCACCCACGAGGTCTTGTCTTATTTCTTCAAACGGCCGGTCCCCCGTCTGGAGGCCCGACGCCTGGGCCAGACCAAGGAAGAGCTCTACCGCACGCTCTACGGCCCCCTGCGCAAGCCCGCCCGCGGGCTGAGGGCTTTCCTGAGCCGGGCCCGCAAGCTAGGCCTGGCCACGGGCCTGGGCACCGGCTCCAAGGGTGACAACGTCTCCTTCATCCTCGACGACCTGGACCTGCGCGGGAAATTCGACGCCGTCGTCGACGGCAGCGAGGTGAAGAAGGGCAAACCCGACCCCGAGACCTTCCTGAAGCTGGCCAGGAAGCTGGGGACGGCGCCCAAGGACTGCCTGGTCTTCGAGGACGCGCTCTTGGGCGAGGAAGCCGCCCGCCGCGCCGGCATGAAGGTCGTAGGCGTCCTGACCTCCCATGAGCCCGGGGACTTCAAGCAGGCGGCGCTCGAGATCAAGGACTTCTCCAGCCTGTCCGTCGGTCGCCTATTGAGACTGCTCTAGCGGGCGGCCCCGCCCGAAAAAGCCCATGAAGAGATTGACAAGCCAGCCGACCGGGCCCAGCAGCACGTAGAAGAAAAAGATCAGGAAGATCGTGTTCTGCGGGTATAGGAAAATGGCCAGACCGCCCAGCACCGCCGCCATCAGCATCTTGACCGAGCGGGGCTGGAAGAGGCCGGGGCCCTTGAAGGCGGGGTAGGGGATCGTCGAGATCATCAAGAGCGCGATCGCCACCACCATCCCGGGCGCCAGGCCATACAGCACGGGCACTTGATCCATCAGGAACTTCCAGGTCCGGTCGGGGCGGCCCTCCTCGATGATCTGATAGAGCAGGACGAACGAGGCCAAAAACCCAGCGCCGGCCGGGATCGGCAGCCCCATGAAATGGGTCTTGCTGCCGCCGCTCTCATGCGCGATGGCGTTGAAGCGGGCCAGGCGCAGCCCCCCGCACATGGCGAACAGGAAAGCGATCGGGTAGCCCCACATCCCGTAGTCCTTCAGGATGAAGGCGTACATCATGTAGCCCGGCGCGACGCCGAAACTCAGAAAATCGGAAAGCGAGTCGAACTCCACCCCGAAGGCGGACTCGCCGTGGACGAGCCGCGCCACGCGGCCGTCGAGCGAATCGAAGGCCATGCCGAGCAGGATGGCGGTGGCGGCGGAGACGAATTCGCCGCGATGGGCCGAAAGCAGGGCGTAGAAGCCGCAGGCCATGTTGGCCACGGTGAACAGCGAGGGGGCCAGGAGCTGGCCGCCGCGCTTCAGGGTCAGCTTATCCATTCGCCTATCGGGGTGATCCCGCCGGCCACCCGGTCGCCGACGCGCACGGTGACTCGCGCCGATGCCGGGAAATGGACGGCCGCCTGGGAGCCGAAATAGATGATGCCGTAGCGCGCGCCCATCTCGACGCGCTCGCCGGCCTTGGGCCAGCATTCGATGCGCCGGGCGATGAACCCCGCGATCTGCTCGACGACCAGCGGCTCGCGGCCGCCGTCGGGCTCGACCGTCATCACGCAGCGCTCGTTCGCGCTGGCCTCGTCCTTCATCGCCGCCCGGAAGCTGCCGGGCACGGCGACGACCTTCGAGACGACCCCGGCGCAGGGCGAGCGCTGGATGTGGACGTCGAACACGGACAGGAAGATGCGCAGCGTCATGACGCCCTCGGGGCCCTCCCGGGCCACGCTCAGGACGACCCCATCGCCCGGGGAATAAAGCTTTTTGGGGTCGGTCGGCAGGGGTCTTTCCGGGTCGCGATAGAAGTAGAGGCAGAAGAAAGCGAAGCCGAAGCCCAGCGCGGCCGCCAGCGCCCCGGGCACGGGCCAGCGCGGAGCGCCCCAGGCGCCGACGCCGGCCACGATGAAGCCTGCCGTGATGAAGCCCCAGCCTTGTTCCGCGATCCTCACGCTGACATCATACTAAACCTGGAAAAGGAGTGGGCAGGGCGGGACTCGAACCCACATGACCTTGCGGCCGACGGATTTTAAGTCCGTTGCGTCTGCCAGTTTCGCCACCTGCCCAAAATTCAGTTTTTCACTTCCATTCACTACGCTTTTAGCAAATGCTTCTGCCTCCCTCAGAGGGCCACTGGGTACGCCAGGTGGCATTAGGGTGTCCACTTTTAGCGCGGAAGTGAGGTTATCCAGAGCCCGTATCGCCTTCGCCTTATGCTGGTTCGAGAGGTGCGCGTACCGCTGCGTCATGACGTAGCCCGACCGATGGCCCAGAATCTCGCCAATGGTCAGGAGGTCAACGCCAGCCATGGCTAGGTGAGACGCGCAGGTGTGCCGCAGCGTGTGGAACGTACAGCCCTGGACCCCAGCAAGGTCGAGCGCCTTCTGAAACTCAAGCCGTAGCCGCCCGAACACGCTCACTCGATTGCCCTGCGTGCCCAAGAACACGTACGGCGAGTCGGGATGCTTTGGAAGACCCCGCAGCGTCTCAATGAGCGGCAGGCTCATGTCCACGAAGCGTGGGCTTCGGTTCTTGCTGTCCCGGACCTTGATGAGGCCGCGTGAAAAATCAACATCGTCCCAGGCTAGGCTTAGGATCTCGCCGCGCCTCATGCCCGCATTCAGCGCCACCATGACAATGGGCCGCAGCCATTCGGAGCAGACGGCGAGTAGGGCCGTAATCTCGCCCTTTTCCAAGAAGCGAGTCCGTATGTTGTTTTCCTTGAAGGGCTTGACCTGTTTGGCCGGATTGATGGGAGACTTGTCCCACAGAACGGCCTTGCTGAACATGATCCGAATAGCGGCAAGTTCGCGGTTGACGGTCGCCACCGAAACCGTCGCCTTACGCTGCGCCCGGTAGCCCTCTATTTTCAGTGGGGTGATCTCGGAGAGGCGCACGTTCCCGAAGCAGTCGAGGAAGGCCTTGAGCATCCGTTCGTCGTCCTTCCAGGACCGCTTGGTCGGCTTCGCATAGCTCTCCATGTAGAGCGCGATCATGTCAGCCAAGACGGTACTCGCTTCCTTGCGGCGCTCGAGGAACTTCCCCTCAGCAATCTCCGTCTTTCGCTTGCCGAGAACGGACTTGGCCAGGGCCTTGTTAGGGCCGACCTTTTCCCTGATCCGCTGGCCTTGAAAGCGGAAGTCAATATACCAATCCCAGCCGTCGGAGGATACGTTCCATTTTCGATAGATGGACATAACTGGCCTCATTATACGACTATTTTCTTCTGACAAGCTCCACTAGAACCGGACCTCGCCCTTATGGTGATGGCGCGCCCAGGCCTCGATTTCGTCAGCTCGAAATCGAAGCACCGCCGGGCCGAACTTAAAATGCGGGATGCGCCTTTGGGACACCCATTCATACAGGGTTCTCTTGGGAATCCGGAGAAATTCCGACACCTCTTTAATCGTCATAAAACTCGCCGCTGAAATGGCGGCAGTTTTCGAAGAGAGGGCCTCGGGGGCGGCTTGGCTCATGTCGGTTTCGCCGCCTCGATGAATTTGTCGACCATCTCGGACGTCCATCCGGCGAAGTCAATCGACGCGGGCGGCGTCGCTGGGCAGTCGGGAATCAGCGCCTGGTCATCCTTCCCACTCACCGCAACCGGCGTCTTCCCAAGAAACCGGTCGACGACCTGCGGGACGCACTCGTGAAGGTACCTAGCAGCAATCATTTCCACACCAATCGGGTTGTTGGCGAGGAGTTGCTGGAGCGCGTTCTTCTTCATCGCCATGATGCGGGGGATGGCCTCGCGCAGCGCTTCCTCGGCCCGGCGCCATTCGGGGGTCTTCCGGGGACGGCCGCCAGGATTCCCGCTATAGCCGCGGCGGAAGCTGGTCCGGTTTGCTTCTTTCATTTTTCAGTTTATTGCCTGTTCTCAGGCATCCTCTGGATCGATTGTCGAACAGGTCCGCTTGAGGTCCCGTCGGGATCCGCCTGCCTGGTCACGGTAGCATCGGGAATCCTCAGCATTGGGCGTCCCGGCTGATGCGCCGGCGAAGGTCCAGCCCGCCGGTCACCCGTGCTCGATTTAGCGGTTTGGACAGAATGGACAGATTCAGCCCAATTCCGTATTTTCCTTCCACACGCGCGCGCGGAAGGGATTTACGGGAATGGCCTCGATTCTGTCCCTTCCGTCCATGGCGCTGGTTTTTCACGTTAAATTGACTCCCCGCCAGCCCCGATCCCCGTTCTGCTTGCGGTGCTCAAGACCTCGTGCCTTAAGGCGCTGGCCGAATCCACGTCCCTCTGCGGGCTTGGCGTTATTGTCCGCCGCCCATTGCCTATACGACTTGCTCAGGGCTTCTGATGATGTCCAGGCATCCGCAGCCAGGACGCAGTGGGCGTCAAACCATTCCGTGAGGGGATCCATGGCCTGCCGGTATTCGTTCGTTGCGGCCGTCACCTTCTCGGGAACCTTCAGCCCATCGCATTGCCATGCGAGGCAGCCTTGGACTGCCCAGGCTAGGATGGCGGGGCCAGACAGGCGTGGATTTTTCAATTTCGCCTTTACGGTGGGGTCGCGTTGGTCATCCGGAATCACGTGGTCAAATGGGACGCGCAGGATTCGGCGCCACATGGCCGTATCCTCGTCGCTAACCTTCGGCTCATGGTTGGCGGCCAGCCAGAGCTTGAACTGCGGAACAAATTCAAACGCTTCCTTGTGGAGAAATCGTGCGGTCACAGTGTCGCCGCCGGTCAGCATTTTAACAAGCCCCTCGGCCAAGCGTTTGCCTTCGTCCACCTCGATTGAGACGACGAAGCGCGAACCAGCCAAGCGGGCTATGTCATTTCTTGGTCCGCCAACGTCGCGGCGCTTGAGGAAAGCCTCGAAGTCAGCAGTAGCGGAGTATTCGCCCAGCGTTGCCTTTAGCGCTTCGATGGCAGTGCTTTTGCCGCTGGCGGCCGGACCGTGAATGAAGAATAGCTTCTCTTCGCCGGTGTCGCCGGTCAGGCTGTAACCAGCGGCGCGTTGCAAGAACGCCATCAATTCGGCGTCGTCGCCGGTCGCTGTCCTCAAGAAGTCGTCCCAAATGTCCGATTGGGCGGCGGGGTCGTAGTTCACCGGCGCGATTTTCGTCAAGTTATTCTCGCGCTTATGCGGCAACAGATTGCCTGTCCGAAGGTCTAAGGTCCCGTTACAGCAATTGAGTAGCCACGGATCAGCGTCAAGGTCCGTCGGCGCGATGGAGATGCCCGGCACGGACTGTGCCAGCGCGATCATATCCATCAGGCGGCTACGTTTCTCGCTTTCTCGTGCCCACTTTGACAACGCCTCGCGCGATTCCTTGTCCGGCTCGGCCGCTGCTTCTGAATAGATTGAGCGCGCCGTCTTCTTTGCCCGCTCGACGATTTCGCCCCTGTCGTCTTTTCGCCACCGTTTCTCGTCCCATATCAACCACTTGCCTGAACTGTGGCAATATCGCAGGTCGGATCCGTGCTGGCTGACCAGCCGACGAGCGTTTCCGGCATCGGTAAGGTGCTCGACGAACCGTTGCCCGCCGGAAGCGTTCCGCGGGTTTCGACCATGAGCGGTGGAAAAAGTCTCGACTTCAGGAACGCTCATGACCTGATCAGCCGCGCACGCCGGGTTGCAGCCGCGCGTCTTGGCGCTTCTGCATCACTTGCTTAAGTCGCTGGACGTCCAGCTCATCATAGAGTCGCCAGTTACCGGCAGAGCGAACCGCCTTGATTCGACCGCTGTCCGCCCAACCGGCCAGGGTGCGCGTGCTAACTCCGATTTCGCGCGCTGCTTGGCTTGCAATCATGCCCATGGTCCACCTCCGTGGTTCGATGTTCGGAAGTGTAGCAAGGTGCCCGGATTGGGCCTGGGACAGTTATTGGTTACTAATGGGTGGGAATCGCCGGCCTAGGGTCTATGGCGGCGGTAGTGTCGCTTTAGATTCTGCTGGATGGTCGCATCCTTCTTTTTGCTACCGCGCTCACGGAGTTCCTCAGCGATGAACCGAATGCTGCCACCCTGGGTCCCCCGCCTTTTCCGCAGTTTCTTGCTGATAGCCAGCTCATCTTCGCGTAGCGCCCTCGTTTCCGAAGGCCCACCGATGGCGCTGCCTCGTGGGGTAGAATAAAGTTCGTCAAGGATGTCCGCTAAATCGAAAAGAAATTTCTTCCCGGCCGCACTTCGGGGGATAATCCCAACGTTAACGTAAGCGACTGGTACGCCGGTTGGATTGTCCGAGGGGACCGAGCGCCATAGCGCTCTCTGAGCCTGACCAAATTTCTTATTGAACCGAGCCACTGCAGCTTCCGCCTTCCTGGGTGATCCAGATTTTAGGGTATCGATCAATTGGCGAATTACTTTCAAGAACAACAAGCCCTTGCTTGGGTCATTGTATCGCCAACCAGACGGAGCGCTCCAGGGATGACGAATTGAAGGAGTCTTCCAGCGGGGAGTAACGGAGAAAGAGAATATCCCGTGTCGAACCTCAGAGAACACTCCGTTGGGTCTGGGCTGCTCATCGAACAAATGCGAATAGACCGGACCGCTAGGTGTCCAGATTTTGAGAGGGCGCGAATCAGCCTGGTCCGGTGTGCTAGCTCGAGTAATGGGGCCGGTTGGGTGGGGGCCCCAGAAGTTGGGCGCCGCGGTGGTTCGCTTTATCCATCGAGCCTTTTCGAGCTGCATTACATCCCAATGGCTCGCCTCAAGTTCGGCCGTCGTCAATCCACAACGAGTGCGGCGCCAATGTGCTTTGACTTGATCGTTCGTCGGAGGCCCGAGCTTTCTTCTGAACTGTGCTATCAATCGGGCAAGCGCGGCGTCAGTGAGCTTTTTAGGCTTCATCTTCGATGAACGGCTCATCCCTTCTAGGCCAGGTAGTCTCTACAGCTGTCGCGCGTATCCTGGACCGTCACCGCCCCACCGGTCATTGACTTGAAAGCCTTAAGACGTATCACGGAGCCCCCGAGGGAACGCACGGTCGTCATTTTCACCGACGACGTGAAACGAAGGACTCGAAAGTGTCGCGGGGATTGAGAAATGACTCGCGCATATAGACTCCTGTTATTTCAGACGCTGACTCGATTATCAAAAAAGCTCTTCAAAGAAGGCAATAACCTTGCGTAGCAACACCGGAACCTTGCGGCCGGTGCTCCGGTTGTTCCCGGTCCCCCGGTGAGGTTGCGAAGAATACTTCAGCAGGCCTAAAGCCGTAGCATAGGCAGGCTCGAGCCACTTTGCTTCGGCAACGATCTGGTCGGGATGAGCCATGCCGACGCGCACCGTCGTGCCCAGAACCTGCTCGGCAGCCTGAACGGTGCCCCGCATCAGCGATCCTCCGCCGGTCAGGATCACGCCACCCGGACCGATGACATCCATGAAGGAGGACTCCTTCAGATCGTCGAGGATTATCGAGAGGATTTCCTCAACGCGGGGCAGGGTAACAGCCATCATCACGCTCGCCTTGGTCGAGGCTGGCGTCCGGCCGTCGACTCGTGTGTACTCGATCTCCTCGTCTCCCGTGAGCAGGGAGGGGTGGGCTATCCCATGGGCGATCTTGAGCCGCTCGGCCGTCACTAGCGAGGTGCCCAGCTTGAAGGCCAAATCCCGCGTGACCAAGTCTGCCCCGACTGCCAACTCCTTGGAGTAGCGGATGCTTCCCTCCGAGTAGCCTCCCAGCGAGATCGACTGGCCCCCGAAATCGATCAGTAGCGAACCGAGAGCCTTTTCTTCAGACGTCACCAACTGTCCGCCTGCGGCCAGTAGACCATAGACCGGCTCGATTACGGTGAAGCCGGCCTGGGTGACGGCTTTTATCACATTATTGAGGCGAGTCGTGGAGCACAGTACGAGATGGACCTCGACTTCCAGCAACGAGCCCTCCATCCCGATGGGGTCGGCCACGCCGCGCTTGCCGTCCAGAGCAAAGCCCTGCGACACGACATGGAGGATCTCGCGGTCGGGAGCGACCGCGACGGCCTTAGCATTGGAGATCACGCGCTGGACGTCATCGGCGGTGACCTCCTTGTCGTCACGCGCGATGTTGAAGACGCCGCGGCTATTCAAGGACTCCAGATGCGTTCCGCGCACTCCAAGGAATACCCCGGTGACCGTAGCCTTCGCTTCGGCCTCGGCGCGTTCGATGCAACGGGTGACGGCCTGCGCGGTCTCTCGGATATTGACGACGATACCGCCATCAATGCCGGCGCAGAGCTCCGTCGCGCCGCCCAGCACCTTCACACGCCCGGCTTCGTCCGGGGTACCGATGAGGCAAGTCACCCGACCACTGCCCATGTCAAGTCCGGTGATAAATTCTTGCTTGGCCATAATTCTATCCTTGAACGGCTCGGTGCTCGCGGCCGCCAATCATTATTTCGCGCTGGCCGTAGCCTTGATTTTGGCCTGCAGCTGATTGACGAGTCCCCCAAAGAAGGGATTTCCCCCGATCTGTTTCTCGATCTTCCTACTCGCGCGGAGAACAGTCTGACGATCTTTGCCGCCAAACGCACGGCCGATGTCAGCCGGGGACAGCCCCGTCATCTCGCAAGACAGATACATCGCGACCTGGCGGGGCATTGAGATCGAAACCGTTCGTTGGTGGCCCTTTAGGTCTCGGGCGTCCACCGCGTACTTGCTCGCCACGACACGCTGAACCGCCGCCAATAGGGTGAGGTTAACACGACTCTCTGCATTCATATGCAGGGAAACCCGGTGCCCTTTAATCCCCCTAATTTTTTCTCCGCCCATATCGCCACCTCCGAGTATAGTTGTAGTTCGAGAACTTCGTGTATCCGCCCTTGAATCTCTTTTTGACGGGGTGCCCATCGCACCGTTAGGATTCTTCATTCAGATTATCGCTTAGTCGCCCTCTAGTCAACATTCCCGAGTGAAGAGACTGATCCGCATGCTCGGCGCAGAGCTGATCTCTTGGGCCGCACGGGGCTTGAGGCTGGCGGCCAGGTCAGCATCCCGAGAGCCTGGGTGTAGCAGCGGACCCAACTTACCCGAACAATTTTTCGAATTTGTCGGGGTTATGCCTGTGAAAGCTCTTCGCAAATTCGTTGACGTAGAAAAGGTCAGGAGAGAACCGCTGGGCGCGAACCCTAATAGAAAAAGCAGTTTCCTTTTCTGCGTTTTCAATGGTGAAGAGGATGAGACCAATCCCGTAGAGCATGCAAAGCGCCTCAAGACGCCCAAAGTCCTCGTCGGAAATACTGTCCGGCATCACAATATATACGCGGTTTGAAAAAAGCCTATAGGCCGCCGCCTGGCCGAAGGCCTCAATAGCGCCTTGTGGATTCATCTTGATTTCGGCAGAAACGATTTCCGGAAAATACTTTATGAGATCCGACGACCGCGGCTTGTAGACTCCCACAACGTCTGGGGTCCCCCACTTGGCTTTGAGGCCGGAACCTCCCAGTGCAACCACATCCTTCACCTCATTCAGCTCCCCCTTCAAAAAGTCAGCGAATGGCTCATAAAAATCTTTTTCATGCGGACCGACCAAAGAGTTCTGGTCTGGAATTTTCGAGAGGGAGTCCTCTTCTGAATTTTGCAACGCTTTGAAAAGCCCTCGGCTCGGCTTGCTTATATCATTCGGGAATTGCGCATCAAGATCCCAGACGTTGCCGTGAATTGTGTTCTTGGGGGTCTCAGGAGAGCGCGCCACAATCTCTTGGACAAGACGGCTATAACGAATCCCCTGAGGATTGGCTGCAACAATAGCCAACGCCATTTTTTGAATTTCTTTACCGTTAAGTTTTGCCATGATTCAAGCCTTACCTGGGTAGAAAGCGCTTGAAAAACGCGCTTGTCGCATTTGATTCTGTGGGAAAATGGAGGGTCTCCCCGCGTGTCTTCAATGCTGCCTGCAGTGCCCCTTCATCGCCGCGCCCGCACCCGACGAATGGATTCGAATCTTTCGCCTCTATGTCTATGACCACGCCGGCCACTACGATGCATTGCCTTTCCCCCACAGTGTTATAGAAGACCCAATTATGTTCAAGAAGAATTTCTGCCGTTTTTATGGCGACCATTGGACTCCCTGCGCCCATACGACCGTAGACACCCACGACCTGTTGGGAACTGCCGTCCCAATGCTCTTTCCATCCCCATTTTCGAAGGTTTAAGATTGGCTGGAAATATTCCTTCGGTGCCTGTAGTGAGTATTCCACGAGCTCTTTCTTCTGGGATCCTTTCGGCAAATGGATCGAAATGTCCCATGCCATTTCATAATCCAATCCAGGCGACTTGTAATAAGCGCGCACGAACTGCTCCGCCCACCGTGCCTTCTCAGTTTCTGGGATCACGTCCAATCTTAAGAGTTTTGAAACTTTTGCCCAGTCCGCATCACGTGCTTCGATGCGCGTCTGCTTGGCATCCTCGACGGTCTTCTGCTGGGTCGCAAAACTCTCCCATTGCGTGGCCCTTTCATTGGCCTTGTCTGCGTATTGGGGAACATCCCTGGCCAGCTGCCGCCATGCCTCGGCTTTGCGCACCGCTGTGGCATCGCTTTTATCGAGCTTGATTGTCTCGTCCTTTTTCTTCAAGGCTTCGATGTCCAGATTATGGAAATCGAGTCCTGCGGCAGCGTCTGACTCTAGAGCCTTAGGCGCCTGCGCCTTTGGCACCTCAGGAAGGTTTGTGACCTGGAAGCCCCCGCCGGCGGACCCACCGCCCGCCGTGGCCTTGGCCAGGGCCGCCAAGTCTGGCCCCTTTTCGCCTGCCGTCGCGCCGACCATGACTCCGTCTTGACCGATCAGGTCCGGCGTCTGATTGCGCCCGCTCAAGGTCGCGTTCAATGCGTCGGTCGCGTAGCGCCACAAATCGCCGGCCGTGACCCGCGCTTGTCCAGCCCAACCCCTAAGCCCACCCAGGACCAGATAACTGAAGGCTGGCCTCGGCGCGCCCGGCAAGCTCCCTGCGAACTGATCGCCCTTGGCCGCCGTCAGGACCACCATCCTCGGATCTACGGCATTCATGGGTGCCAGCGCCACCAGGGGCTGTAATCCCGGCGCGATGCTCGCTCCGTCTTGTCCTCTCCCAGAAAAGCACGCGTCGAGAACAACGACGATACGGCCAGCCTGACTTGCCCCCAAGGCTTTCAATAGCTCATCCCGCTTAAGGCTACGTGTTTGCAGGCTTGCGGCCTTCTGCTGCGCGTCCACACCTACCAATAACCCATCCTTGCCATCGACACTTGGCGCGCCGTGGCCGATGAACACGAACCACAATGTCCCCTCTGGACTGGCCTTGGCCGCTGCTTTCTGTGCCGCCTCCAGAATGTCCTCGCGCGTGGCGTCGTTGCCGAGGAGCAGTTTGACGCTGGCGGGAGGGGTATTTCGGGTCTTCGTCAGATAGTCGTACCAGGCTTTGGCGTTGGCCGCGGCGCCGTGTACGGGTGGAACAAAGGCGTAGCCGTCCGCGCCCACGACCACTGCCGCGTCATGATCCCCGCCTCCGATTGAATGCGCCGGCGAAGAAAGGTCGGGCCATTTTTCCTCCGCCCGCACGGATGGGGTGCCAAGAAGCACCACGCTCAAGAAAATTATTGCACGGCGCTGGACCATCCCTGTTGTCATAGAAACACCCCCCATAAATCGTTTGGCTGGAGGGTTGCCTACAAATGATCAGCGGCAACCACCCCCCAGCTATTAGGATAACCAGGATTTGATTGCCGCCTTTCGCCACGCCGAAGCGTGGTTACATCAGCGGCTTCAATCCGGTTCCTAATATGCCCCCTCAACGTCGAGGTGAGCTTACCGCGCTCTTACGCGCGGTCCCGTGTGAAGCCAAAAACTTCAGTTGATCAAATTACTCTCTAATTTCCTCCAGGGCGTCGAACAACTCGCCCAGGTCACGAGTTTAACAGAAAAGCCCATTTCCGGCAAGCCAAGACGTGGACCCTACGCGAGCGATAACAGGTGGGCCAAAAAGCCCTTGCGGCAGGGGACAGGACTGGCTACACTGAAGGTGGAAGCGCTACCATTCCGAACTGTCGCAAATCAATGCGGCGTTCCGCAAGGATAGGAGTGGTAGTTTTATTTTCCGTTGCTTTTCTGGCCCCCATAGCCTATACTAACGATACAACCCCATTCCCTTCGGGGGGTGGGCGCGAAGCCATCCGCAAGGATGGCTTCTGCATTTTATGCGAACCTTCGTCTACATCGACGGCTTCAACCTCTACTACCGGGCGTTGCGCAACACCCCCTACCGCTGGCTGGACCTCTCCAAACTCGCGCGCTTGCTTCTGCCCAAGAATCAGATCCACCGGATTCACTACTACACGGCGCGCATCAACGCTCGCCCGGGCGATCCCGACCAGCCGACCAGGCAGCAATTCTACCTGCGGGCCTTGGCGACGATCCCGAACCTCTCGATCACCTACGGCCAATTCCTCACGCACAAGAAGAAGATGGTCTTAGCCGCCGACCCGACCAAGACCGTCGAGGTGCTCAAGACCGATGAGAAGGGCTCCGACGTGAACCTGGCGACGCACTTGGTCTACGAGGCCATGCGCGACGAATTTGATGTGGCCGTCGTCGTCTCGAACGATTCCGACCTGGCCGAGCCCATCCGCATCGTCACGAAAGAGATTCACAAGAATGTGGGAATCCTATCCCCAGCCAAGTTTCCAACGAGAGAGCTACTTCAGGCGGCCACCTTCTACAAGCCCATCCGTCAAGCCGTCCTTGCCGCCAGCCAATTCCCGCCTGAGCTGGAAGACGCTCACGGCAAATTCCGCAAGCCCCCTTCCTGGTAGCGCCTTCGCCAAAACCCTGCCCCTCCAGGTGGCCACTGGGTGTCCACATTGCCCGTAAACGGGCCGTAACGGGCGCTACGCCGCGCACAACATCGGAAGGCTATTTCTCGTCGGGGAGACGAGGTTTTTCCGTTTTCTCGTCGGAGGGTTCAAAAGCGGGGCTTTCTGTTTTTAAGTCCGTTGCGTCTGCCAGTTTCGCCACCTGCCCGTCCGGGGATGATACCAAAACAACGCCGCTCTGGCATGGCCGACCACGCTGAAAAACCGGCCCCGGGGCCAGTCGACGCTACATGGAAGCCGAAAGCAGGGTCAAACAGCGCTCGCCGACGGCCAGGTGGCCGACTTCCTCGGCGGCGATCTTGGCGAAGATATCGGAGGTCCGGGGGTCGCGCTGCGCCAAGGCCCGCCTGAACGACTCTTCTGCCGCCTGACCGCGCTGCTCGGCCAAAGCCATCAGCACGGCGAACTCGCGCGCCGAAGGACAGGCCGTCAGAGCGTCCCAGAGCCGCGGCGAGACCGGTCGGCCGGCCGGGTCGACCCCCAGCTCGCCCATCCGCCGCAAGAGCCATCCCAAATGCTTGCCCTCCTCGGCCGACAACCGGCGCCACGCCCTGCGCACCTCCTCCGGCGCATCGGAAAAACGCTCCGCGGCCCAAAGAAAGCCCTCGCGCGCCTGCAGCTCGGCGAAGGCGGCCGTGCGCAGACGGTCGCCCAGGCCTTCGGCGGTCGATATCCCTCGCGGGGTCTGCGCCCTCTTTGGGCCGCCGACCAGCGCGAAAGGCGCCCAATCGCGCCGCGGGGCGATCATCGGGGATGCGGAGAATCCAGCTCCCGCGCCTTGCGGCGCGCCAACCAGAACCACAGCCCGCCGAAGAAGAAGAAGCCGACGCAAGGCCAGATCTTATCGTCGGCCATGAAGGCGGAGAGCAGGAAGCCCGACGCCATGAGGAAAAGCACCCGCCTGAGGTTGCGCTGGCTCACGTGAAACATCATACAATATGGATATGTCCGTCGCCGCGTTGCTCGCGTTCTCGTGCGCCCTCTGGGCGCAGGCGCCGCTGCTGCCGGCGACGCCCCCGCCGCGCCGGCTGCCCCGCGCCATCGTGCGCGCGCTGGCCCCCGCCGAACTGCTGCTGAACCTCGAGCTTCCGAGCGGAGCGCGTCTCGACGCCAAGACCCCCTTGCGCTACAGCGTCATCGAGACCCGGGGCGCCATCGTCCTCGACATGGGCACCCGCCGCGGGGAGGTCCTCAAGCCCAAGCTCCCCCTCAAGATCCTTTTGCGCGCCCCCGAGGGACTCAGCGAGGTGACGCTCTACGTCGGCTTCTCCCTTTGCGAAACGCCCGACGCCTGCCGGCCCCATGAAGGGCGCTACAGCATGGTCCTAGAAGGCCGCAAGGGCTACCGGCGGACGAAGGTCCCCGTCAGCATCGCCGCGGACTGATCAGTCCGCGGCGGGAGCGTCCTGGCAGGCTTGGCCGCCGTCGCAGGACTTCTCGTCGGTCAAAGGCGCGTTGCCGTCGATCTCATCGTCAGGCGGCGGCGCCTCGACCTTTTTCTTCTTCTTGGCCGGCTTCTTCTTGCCGCCGGGAGGGATGGGCTTGCCCGCCTCGTCGAACTTATAGCTCTTGGGCTCGTTGTCGGCCAGCGTCCGGTAGGATTTATACTTCGAAGCCTCGTAATCGTAGCCCTTGGCTTTCTTGGCTTTCTTCGATTTCTTGGGCTTGGGGGCCTCCTCCTCGGGCGCGGGCGACTCCTCTTGAGCCCGGACCGCCGTCGTATTCCAAGAGGCGGCGCAAAGCAAGGCGAGCAAGACAGCGAGCGGCCGCAGGATCCTCATAGACGATAGTATAGTCGCCTTTGCGAGGCTTTTCAAGGTCGGCTGGCCCAGGCTGCCAGACGGGATTTAAGCTCGGCGGCATGCGCGGTCTCGAATGGCCCCAGGGCCTCGCGGATGCGGGTCAAGCCGCCGGTTTCCAGCAGCCTGCGCGCCGCGGCCAAGAGCGCCGGGGGATAGCGGCGGCCGCCGACTCGCGCGTAACGGCCGCCGGGCCCAAGCGCCGCGGAGCTCAGATCCAAGGCGCGGCGCTCCATGAAATCCTCAAGCTCGACGAGCCGCACCGATCCGGCGGCGCGCCCCTGCTCGACCGACCAATAATACTCTTCCGGAGAGCGGGAAAAGGCCGCCAGATCCTGCCCCAGCCGAGAGAGGCCCGGCGCATCCTCCCGCCGGTCGCGAGGGATGGCCCGGTAGGCGCGGCGCAGCGCCGCGTCAAAAGAAGCGTCGGCGGAGGCCCGCGCCAGCGCATGCTCCATGACGCGTTGTCCGGCCGCCATCTCCCCTTCGGGCATGTCCAGGGGCAGATCCGCGTCGGCCCGGGCCAACTCATGCAGCAGAGCCAGCTCCGCGTCGAGGTCCGAGGCCGCCGCCCAGAGGTCCGGCTCGAAGGCCAGGAGCGAGGGCGCGCCGTGGACGAAGCGCACGCAGCGCCCGGCTGCAAGCTCGGCGCTCGCGCGTCTCGGCGTCTCCTGCGTCTGAGCCAGCAGACGCCTTCCCAGCGGCGTCATCTGGATATGCTCCTCGGCGCGGGCGGCTTTGGCCGAGGCGGAGGAGGACAGGCCGACGGGCGGCCGATGGACGCCCTCCGGCAAGCTTTGAGCCGCCAAAGGCAGCGCGGCGGCCAGGGCCAAGGCCAGCGAAAGTCCCATCAATAGAGGAACATCTTGAGGCAGTAGACGCTGCCGCCGGATTTGATGAACTCGGAGGTGTCGACCTCCAAGACCTTCAGGCCCAGCGCCTCCATGTGGCGCTTGACGGAGGCGCTGCCCCGATGGATGACGGCCGTCGTCGAGTCGATGACGGCGGCGTTGCAGGCCATCTGCCGGACGGCCTCGGGTTCGGAGGCGGTCACGACCACGGGAAAGATCTTCAAGATGAGCTCCAGGCTCTCGGCATCGAAGGCCGAGGGATAGATCAGCACCGATTCCGGCGTCAGCGGGCAGAAGCAGGTGTCCAGGTGATAGAAGCGCTCGTTGACGAGCTTGAGCAGGATGACCGGCGCCTCGAAAACGTCGACGACCTCTTCGTAAGCCTCGGGCTCGGAGCGAAAACCATGCCCGCCCCAGATCAGCCGCTTGCCCGGATGCCAGATCGCGTCGCCGGCCCCCTCGAAGGACGCCTTGGTCTTGAGCGCCTGCACGCGGTAGCCCTCGGCCTTGAACCAAGCCTCGAAAGCGCCGACCTCGCGGCGGCGGGAAGGATGACGCATCGAGGAGAGCAGGCAGACGCGCTCCATCTTAGGCGTCAGCCCGGTCATAGTCTGGTTGGCGCAGAAGACCATGTCCTCGAGCCCCGCCACGCTGGGGATCTCGACGACCGACTTGCCCGCCGCCATGAAAGCCTCCTTGAGACCCTCCCACTGCCGTCGGGCCATGTTGCGGTTGACCGTGCCCACCTTGCCCGCCATGTAGGGATTCTTCACGTCGACGACGTCATAGTGGTCGGGCGGACACATCAGGATGCGCCCCGGCTCCGGCATCGAAGGGCAGTTCTTCAAGGAGAAGCCTTTCAAGTCGTTGACCGAGCGGTAGACCAAGCGGCTCAAGCGAAATTCTCCCGGCCGAAGCGCAGGGCGAAGGCTTCCGGGGTCGAGCCTCGGCTCTCAAGAGGCCCCGACGCGCAGCGCACGCGCAGCGCGCCGTCCTGCCGGGTCCAGGCCCAGGCGTCCAGGAAATCGACGCCAGGATCGGTCCCCATGCGGTGGACCAGGGGCAAGAACACGATGGGCCGTCCTTTATCGAGCACGCGGCTGGCCAAGGCCGAGAAGAAACGGGTCCGAAAGGGCGTCTCGCGCCCCAGTTCCGAGGTCAAAGCGGCCAGGGCGGGGACATGCCGGTCCCGAGGCAACCCGAGGGCCTCCAGGCAGCGCGCCATCACGCCGCTGACCTGAGGCGTCAGCGCGCCGGTCTCAGCCGGAGCTTCGATCACCCGCTCCGGCGGCGTCGAGAGACCGGCCACCTCCCACATCACCCAGCCTTCCAGCATGCGCCAAGCGCTGCGCATGAGCCCGGAGCCGAAGGGCGCGGCGGCCTCGAAAGCCCGGTAATCGGGCAAGGCGCGCAGGCGGCGAAGGACCTCCGCGGGATCGCGGCGCAGGGGCGCTTGCCGGCGCTGCCCCTGGATCCACTCGCGCGCGGCGAAAAGGACGCGGGTCGTGGCGGGAACGCCTCCGGCCAAGACCATGCCGACCTCCTTGCCCTGCGCCAAGCGCCCCATGAGACGGTGCCCCATGTGCTTCCAAGACGTCCGGCCGACGATGGCGGCGCTGGCCGCCCCCCGGCCCAGCGCCAGGCGGTCGAAGCCGAGGTGGTAGAGCCCCATGTAGCCGGCGTAGAGGCCCTCCTCGGGCACGGAGAAAGCATCGAGCGCGAAGTAGTCCACCGCGACGACGAGCCTAGGCCGGCATGCGGCGCCGCGCAGCAGGCGCAGGCCGAGCATGGCCTGGCGGACGAGCTCGATGTTCATCAGACCGGCGTCCCCCCAGACGGGCGGATGAGAGATCAGGCTGAGCAGAGCGGGAGCCACCCCTGTCTCCTTTTGAACCTCCGAGACCAGCCGCGCCCCGCGCTCCAAGACAGGGGAGGCCGCCTCGAAGGGGTAGGTGCGCGTCTTGGCCAGGCGCCGGAAGAGCGCGTCATGACCCGCAAGGGCTAAGTCGGCGGGCAGAGACGACATCAGACCGGACAAGGCCGCTCCGGCCAGGTTGAAGGGGGCGCTCAGGCAGGCGCGCTGGCCCGAGGTCTTGACCGGCAAGACCGTCTTCTGCGCCTCGATGAGCCGCTCGCAGGCCCGGACGATGATGCTCATGAGGTCTTGGGCCGTCCCGGTCTTCACCGTCGGGTACGCGTACATTGGCGCATTTTAACATAAAAATGGTAACCTCTCGCCTATGAGCCACTCAGCCTCCTTCGCGCTGTTTTGCCTTCTCGCCGCGCCCAGCTTCTCGTCGGCACAACCCGCCGCCTCCGGCTACGTGGTCCGCACCGATGCCGATTCGATCTACCTCGACCTCGGAGAGGCCAGCGGAGCCGCGATCGGACAAGGCTTCACAGTCTACAAGGAAGGCGCGGAGCTCAAGCACCCCAAGACCGGCGCCTCCTTGGGCTTCATCGAGGAGAAGCTCGGCGAAGGCGTGATCCGCGACGTCCTTGCACTCTACTCCGTCGGCAAGCTCTCGGCGCCCGCGCCCGGGGTCCAGGCCGGCGCGCGCGTCCGCCTGGCGCCCGCCGCCGCTCCCGCGCCCGTCCAAACCGCGCCCGCTCCCGCTGCCGCCGCCCCGGCGCCCGCGCCAGGCTCGTCCCGCGCGCCGCGATGGCGCGGCCCGACCCTGCCTTACCCGGCCACCGGGATGGCGATCGCCGACCTCAAAGGCGACGGCGGCCTCTGGACGGTCGTCTCCGACTCGCGCAACGTCTACGTCTATGGCTATCCCCCGAAGGACAACAAGCCCGTGGCTCGATTCCACCACGGCGCCAATGCGCCCAAGATCATGTCGCTGGAGGCCGCCGACGTCAACGGCAACGGCAAGGCCGAGATCTTCGCCTCGCTCTTCAACGAGACGCTCAACCGCGTCGAGACCGTCGTGCTCGAGCTCGACGACCAGGGCGCTTTGACCCAGCTCGCCGAACTGCCCTGGATCGTCCGCGGCCGCCAAGACGGCACCGACAAGACGGTGCTGGCCGTGCAGCAGCTCATCGAGGACAATCCGTCCCCCTACGGCACGATCTACCCGCTGGCCTACCAGGACGGCAAGTATGGCCCCGGACGTCCAGCCATCCGCCGCAAGCACGTGGACTGGATCTACGACTTCACCGAGGTCAACCTCGACAACACCAGGCCGGCCGTCGTCTCGGTGACCGGCACCGAGCTCATCCGCGTCCAATTCGAGGACGGCTACTGGAAGACCTCCGAGGATTATAATCAGACGCCCAACCGGCTGCGCTGGGCCAACCGGCTGCTCAACTTCCACCCCAAGATGGTGGCCCGTTACGACGAGAAGGGGATCTTCGGCGGCCTCTACGTCGTCAAGAACATCGCCGCGCTCGGCGGCTTGGCCAGCCCGTTCGGGCTCTTCAACAAGGGCGAGATCCACCGCAAGGACTGGACCGGCGTGGCCCTGGCCACCGCTTGGATGTCCGACATCGGAGGGTTCTCTCCGGCGGTGGTCCTCGTCTCGCCCAAAGGCGCCGCGCAGGAGCTGGCGGTGGCCGTCGTCGGCTCGGCCGGCAAATCCGCCGTCTGGGCCTTCGACCCCTAGGCCATGAAGAAGAAGATCCTGGTCGTCGATGACGACGCCTCGATCCGCGAGATCCTCGCGACCCAGCTCGGGCGGCTGAACTACGACACCGTGACGGCGGCCGACGGCAAGGAAGCCGTGGCCATGTTCAAGACCGACAAGCCCGACCTGGTCCTCATGGACGTGATGATGCCCCAGATGGACGGCCTGACCGCCTGCCAGAAGATCCGCTCCGGCGAGAAGAAGGGCTCGCGCGTGCCCATCTTGTTCTTGACCGCGCGAGGCTCCCGGCAAGACCAGCTGACCTCGGCCTTGAGCGGCGGCGACGATTTCATCTCCAAGCCCATCAGCCTGCAGGAGCTGCGCGAGCACGTCGAGAAGGCGCTCGAGCGCTCGAAGAACAGGCAGCCATGAGCCGTCTGGCGCTCAGCCTGCTGCTGGGCTTCTGCGCCGCCTCGGCCGCCGGCGCGCCCGCCCGCTCGAGCCTCCGCGAGAAGCCATACGGCCTGCTCCTGCTGGGCGAAGGCGGAGACCGCGATTGGAAGGAGGCGGTGGCGGCCATCACCAAAGAGCTCGGCAAGGACCTCCCCCTCGAGTTCGCGGCCGGCAGCGCCGACGAGAAGGCCATCCAGAAGAGCGTGGACCGCCTGCAGGCGCAGAGGGTCAAGAAGCTCGTCGTCGTCCCGCTCTTCGAGTCTTCCGCATCCGATGTCATGGAGGAGATCCGCTATCTTCTCGGGATCCGGAAAGACCCTTCCGAGGGATTCTTCGCCAACAGCCGGCGCGGCGCCCAGATCGTGCGCCGGATCCAGACGCGGCTGCCCGTCGTGCTGACCCCGGCCCTCGACGACCAGCCGGTGGTCGTCGAGATCCTGACCTCCCGGGCGCTGGCTCTGAGCCGCAAATCCGACGGCGAGTCGCTGGTCATCCTCGGCCAAGCGCCGCGCTCCGAGGCGGCCGCCGAGCAGCTCGCCCAGACGCTCAACTCCCTCGCGGAGCGCGTGCGCGCCAAAGGCGGGTTCCTGGCCGGCCACGCGGCCCTGCTCGAGGACGACCTGGGGCAATCAAGAAGGGACAAGGCGGCCGCCAAGGCCAAGACGCTGATCCAGGGCCTCGGGCGCAAGACGCGCGTCGTCGTCATCGCCTATAACATGACCTCCTCCGGCGCCGAGAAGAAGGTCGCCCGCGCCCTGAGCGGCGTCTTCATGAAGTTCAGCGGCAAGGGCCTCCTGCCCGACGCCCGGCTGACCAAGTGGGTGTCGGAGTCGGCGGAAGCCGGATCGCGCCTGCCGGACATGCGGGTCTACAAGGACGCGGGACGCGCGCTCAACAGCTCCAAAACCAAGGAGTTCAAACCCAAAGCCTTCCCAGGAGACCGCCCATGACCGGAGAAAAGACCCTGCCCGTCCTGGACAAGGGCTTCGTGCGCCTCGTGGAATGGATGGGCGGCGACCAAGGCGTCGTCGATTCGGCGCGCGTCTCCTACGGCGGCAAGTCCAAAGGAGAGGATGCCGACCGCAAGCTCATCGGCTACCTGATGAAGCACTCCCACATGACCCCCTTCGAGCATTCCGTCTTCAAGTTCCACGTGGCCTGCCCGATCTTCGTCATGCGCCAATGGATCCGGCATCGGATGGCGTCCTACAACGAGGTCTCGGCCCGCTACACGGAGATGAAGGACGAGTTCTATATCCCCGCCAAGTGGCGCGCCCAGGACCTCAAGAACAAACAGGGCTCGGTGGCCGCCCCCGCCCTCGACCACGGCGCGCTGACTGCCGCCTTCGAAGGCAACATGAAAGAGTCCCTGGCGGCCTATCGGAAGATGCTGGCCCAAGGCGTGGCGCGCGAGATGGCTCGGATGGTGCTGCCGGTCAACCTCTACACCGAGTTCTACTGGACCATCAACGCGCGCAGCCTGATGAACTTCATCACCCTGCGCGCCGACGTCCATGCCCAATGGGAGATCCAGCAGTACGGCGAAGCCTTGGCCGGCATCTTCGCCGAGAAGATGCCCTGGACCTGGGACGCCTTCCTCGTCCACGGCTGGAAAGGGCAAAACCCGAAGATCGACGCACAGCGCCGATGAGGACCTGCGCCTTGGCCGTTGTCCTATCGGTCAGCCTCCTGCCAGGCGTCGCCCGTGGACAAGAATCCGCCGAGGTCAAGCGCGGGGCGCTGGACGTCAAGGTCCGGGTCAGCGGCACCGTGGTGCCGATGGAGGTCTTCCGGATCAAATCGGCCGTCGAAGGACGCGTGGAGGAAGTCCGCGCATCGACCTACACCTGGGCCGACTCCGGCAAGGACCTGGGCTTCCTGGCCAACAAAGAGCTCGTCGCCCTCATGGACGCGCGAAGCACCACGCAGCAGGGCGTCATGGAGGACCGCTGGGAACGGGTCTACAAGCCGACCGCCATCCGCTGCCCCGACACCTGCTTCCTGCTGCGCAGCTTCCTGCGGCCCAGGCTATGGGTGAAGCCCCAGGCGGTGCTCTTCGAAGCGGCGCGCGGCCTCCGGATGGTCGGCCGGGTGAGGCCCGAGGACGCCCATTGGGTCAAAGACGGCCAAATGCTCGATTTCTGGGCCGTGAAGGACCCCTCGCGAAAATACCAAGCGCGCGTGGCCCATTACGTCCTCGACGTCCAAGGCAGCAAGGTCGAGCCGGGCGCCACCTTCACGATGGACATGAGCCCGTCGCGCTGGTTCGAGCCCGGCACGGCCTGGGAGGGCCTCATCGTCCCCCAATCCAAGAAGAACGTCCTCACGGTGCCCACGGGCGCGCTGATCTCCTACAAAGGCAACATCTATCTGCCCGTCAAAGTGTCCACCGGCATCACCACCGCCTCCCTGACCGAGGTGACCGCCGGCATCGACGAGAACCGCCGCATCCTGGTGCTCGACGACGCCCACCTCAAAGAGGCCCAGCGGCACACCCAGACCGTGGACCAGGGCGCCCTGGACGACCGCCTCCACCAGGAGAACACCGCGCCCGCCCTGCGCGAGGCCAAGCCCGCGCCGCGGCGCCTTCCGGAGATCCGCGACCCGGACTCCAACCTGGGCGAGGACCCCTATGGAGAATAGATGAACATCGCCCCCACCAAGCGCGTCCTGGCCATCATCCTCGCCGGCGGCAAGGGCGAAAGGCTCTACCCGCTCACCCACGAACGCTCGAAGCCCGCCGTGCCCTTCGGCGGCAAGTACCGCATCATCGACTTCGTCCTTTCGAACTTCGTCAACTCGGGCATCCACTCCATCTACATCCTGGTCCAATACATGTCGCAGAGCATGATCGAGTACCTGCGCGGCAGCTGGCGGACCGTCGGCCTGACGCGCGACCAGTTCATCACGGTGGTCCCTCCGCAGATGCGCTTAGGCACCATGTGGTACCGCGGCACCGCCGACGCGGTGCGCCAGAACCTCAACCTCATCCGCGACTTCGAGCCCGACATCGTGGCCGTCTTCGGCGCCGACCACATCTACCGGATGGACATCGGCCAGATGATGCAATTCCACGTCGAGAAGGGAGCGGAGATGACGGTGGCCGTCATCCCCGTGCCGGTCAAGCAGGCCTCCTCCTTCGGCATCGTGGAAACCGACGCCAAGAGCCGCATCACGGGCTTCACCGAGAAGCCGGACAACCCCAAGCCGATGCCCGGCGACCCGGCCCATGCCCTATCCTCCCTGGGCAACTACCTTTTCAACGCCGATCTCCTGGTCAAGATCCTGGAGGACGAGAGCAACCGAGACCCCGACATGGATTTCGATTTCGGCAAGTCCATCCTGCCGATGATCCACAAGCACGTCAAGGCCTACGCCTACGACTTCTCCGCCAACATCCTGCCCGGGCTCAAGACCTATGAAGAAAAGGGCTATTGGCGGGACGTCGGGACCCTGCAGTCCTACTACCAGTCCAACATGGACATACTGGGCGCCAAGCCGAAGCTCAACCTCAACAACCGGCGCTGGTTCATCCATTCCGGCCGCTACGACGGACCGCCCGCCAAGATCCTCGACGGCCGGATCACCAACAGCATCATCGGCGACGGCTGCTTCGTGCGCAACGCCACCATCAAGAACTCGATCCTGGGCCGGGGCGTGCATGTACACGACGGCGCCGTCATCGAGGATTCGATCGTGATGGACTTCTGCAAGGTGCGCGCCGAGGCCCGCCTGAAACGGGCCGTGGTCGACCGCTTCAACGAGATCCCCGCCCATGAGACCATCGGCCACAACGCCGTCAAGGACGGGCAGAAGTATTTCGTCGACGCCTCGGGCTTGGTGGTCGTGCCGCGGGGCAAGACCGCCTCTCGCTAGGAGCGCCTTTGCCGCTTAAAAACAAGTTCGTCTGCGTGCACGGGCACTTCTACCAGCCCCCCCGAGAGAACCCCTGGTGGGGCGCCGTGGACCCGGAGGAATCGGCGCATCCCTTCGCCGACTGGAATCAGCGCATCACGTCGGAGTGCTACGGCCCCAACGCCCAGAGCCCGATCCGAGACATGGACGGACGCATCAACGGCATGGCCGACAACTACCGAAGGATCAGCTTCAACTTCGGCCCGACGCTCCTGGCCTGGATCGAACGCGAGCGCCCCGGCCTTTACGCGCGCATCCAGGAAGCCGACCGCTCGAGCCTCCACGAGCGCGGCCACGGCAACGCCCTGGCCCAGCCCTATATGCACGCCATCCTGCCGCTGGCCTCGGCGCGCGACAAAAAGACGCTGGTGCGCTGGGGGATGGACGATTTCCGCAAGCGCTTCCAGCGCGAGCCCGAGGGGATGTGGCTGCCCGAGACGGCCGTCGACGACGCCAGCCTGGAGGCGCTCGTCGCCCAGGGCCTGCGCTTCACGATCCTCGCGCCTCATCAAGCGGCGCGGGTGCGCCCGGCGGGCGGCGGCCCGGGGGACTGGAAGGACGTCACCGCCGAGACCCTGAACCCGACGCGGCCCTACCGCTGGCGCTCGCGCCTGCAGCCAGGCAAGGAGCTGGCGATCTTCTTCTACCACGGCCTCCTGTCGCGCGGCGTCGAGACCGGCGAGACCGTCAAAGACGGGGAGACCTTCTTCCATAAGGTCCTGGGGCGCTTCCTGCCCGACGACTCGACCCAGCTCGTCCATCTGGCCTCCGACGGCGAGTTCTACGGCCACCACCACCGCCACGGGCAAGAGGCCCTGGCTTATGCGCTGGCCCGCCTCCAAGAAGAGGGCGCCGTCTTGACCAACTACGGCGCCTTCCTCGACCGCTTCCCCCCGCCGCAGGAGGTGGAGGTCCGGCAAGACACCTCCTGGAGCTGCGAGCACGGCATCGAACGCTGGCGGAAGGGCTGCGGCTGCCGCTCGAGGGATTGCCCCCCCTCTTGGAGCCAGGATTGGCGCGGCGTCCTGCGCTCAGCTCTCGACTGGCTGGCCGAAGGCTTGGACGCCTTCTACGAGGAGCGCGCGGCGATCCTGCTGAAGGACCCCTGGGCGGCCCGCGATGACTACGCGTCACGGCTGACGGGCGGATCCGTCGACGAGCTCTTGAAGGCGCATTCACGCCGCCACCTGCGCCCGCTGGAAGCCCGCCGCGCGCTGGCCCTGCTGGAGCTGCAGCGACAGCGGCTGGCCATGTTCACGAGCTGCGCCTGGTTCTTCGACGACATCTCCGGCATCGAACCGGTCCAAGTCCTCAAGCACGCCTGCCGTGCGCTGGACTGGGCCGGGGAGGAAGGCCGCGCGCTTGCAGACGGCTTCAAAGAACGCCTCAAGCATGCGCCTTCCAACGTCAAGAAGCTCACTGACGGGGCGCAGGTCCTCAGGCGCCTGGTCGAACCGATGAGGGTCGATTTCAAGCGGACGGCGGCTCACCACGCCCTGCTCGAGCATCTGCGATGTCCGCCGGGCCAGAGCTCCCCGCTGCTGCAGGCTCGGATCGTCTCCGTCTTGCGCAGATCCAAGACCGGCCCGGCGGGCCGAAACCCCGAGCTGACCTGGGTGACCTTCGAGCTCAAACGCGCCGCCGATCTGGAGGCCCGCACGGCGACGGCGGCCGTGCATCAACAGGACCACCTGGACCTGGCCTGCTGGGCGGTCCTGGAGCCTGCGGGCGGCGAGCCCTCCCCCGAGATCCTCGAAGCCTTCGATTCCTCGGACGGCGAGGTCTTCCGCAATCGCCTCAGCGCCCGCTTCGGCGCCGACCACATGACGCTCGATGCCCTGCTGCCCGAGCAGCGGCGCGAGGTGCTTCGCCTCTTGACCCCTCCCCTCAGCCGCGCGCTGGAGCAGTCCGGCTTCCTGCGGGCTTGGGCGCGGGCGGCCGGCCGGCTCAGCCGCGACGAAGCGGGCGCCGACGACGAGGCGCTGGCCCTGCTCGGCGACTGCCGCAGCCACGGCCTCTTGCCCGACCAACTGCCCTGGGCTGGAGAAGCCCGCGCGCGCCTGACGCGGCTGCTGCGCGCCCTGCTGGCCCCGGGCGCGTCGCCGGAGGCCGCCGGCCTGCTGCGTTGGACCTCCGGCCTCGAACGCGCCGGCTTGCACGTCGACGTCGGCGAGCTGCGGCGCTTCTTCTGGGATTGGCGGCGGAAGCTTTCGGCCGGGGAGGCCTCCGGCGCGGAGCTTTCGGCGGCGCGAGCCTTCGGAGAAAAGCTAGGATTCTCCGAGTCGGTCTGGTCGGACCGGGAGGCCGCTTCATCATGGTGACCAAGAAGCTCGAGCTCAAAGACGCCGCGGAGGCCGTGCTCCTTCTGGGCGAGCAGGACACGGTCCTGCGGCAGATGGAGCGCGATTACGGCGTCGAGATCTTCCTGCGCCAGGACCTGGAATCCGGCGATCTGCGGCTGTCGATCAAGGGCAGCAGCGCCCGCGCGGAGAAAGCCCTGCGGCGCATCCGCGAGAAGCTCCTGCTCTTGCGGGGAGCCGGCGCCGACGGCGCCGCGGGCAAGCCGGAGGCGCTCAACATCGACTCTCCCTCCTTGCCCGAAGACGGCATCTATCGGACACACTACGGCAAGATCGTCCGGCCCCGCACGGCCAACCAGCAGCGCTACGTCGACGCCATGATGGAGGATGAGCTTGTCTTCGGCATCGGCCCCGCGGGCACGGGCAAGACCTTCCTGGCGGTGGCCTGCGCGCTGCGGGCGCTGGAATCACGCCAGGTGCACCGCATCATCCTGAGCCGCCCGATCGTCGAGGCCGGCGAGAAGCTGGGGTTTTTGCCCGGCGACTTCCTGGAAAAGGTGAACCCCTACCTAAGACCCATCTACGACGCTTTCTTCGCCATGCTGGGCCCCGACCGCTTCCGGATGTTCCGCGACACCGAGGTCGTCGAGATCGTGCCCCTGGCGTACATGCGGGGGCGCACCTTCGACGACGCCTTCATCCTCCTGGACGAGGCTCAGAACACGACGCCGGAGCAGATGAAGATGTTCCTGACGCGCATGGGATCGGGCTCGCGCGTCGCGGTCACCGGAGACGTCACGCAGACCGACCTCAGCGAGAAGATCACCTCGGGCCTGGTGCGCGTCACCGAGATCCTCAAGGGCGTGGAAGGGGTCGCCTTCCATTACCTCTCGGAGGAGGACGTCATCCGCCATCCGCTGGTCAAAAAGATCATCCGCGCCTACGACCGCTGGGAGCGCGAATGATCATCCGCCTGCACGGGCTGGCGCTGCTGCCGGCATCGGCGCGGAGGCCCCGCGCGATCATCGAGGCCTGCCGCCTGACGCTGCGCGGCGAGAGGGCCGGCAAGGCGGGCGAGCTCAACATCATCTTCGTCCAGCGCGCCAGGATGCTGGCGCTCAACAAGGACTTCCTCAAGCATGACCACGACACCGACGTCATCGCCTTCCACTACGAGAAGGCCGCCGGCAAGCAGAGCCCCTTCGGCGACGTCTACATCTCAGCCTACCAGGCCCGCGTCCAAGCCGACCGGCTGGGCCACGCCGTGCTCAAGGAGGTGCTGACGCTGGTCGTCCACGGCACCCTGCACCTGTTGGGCTACGACGACCGGACGCCCGGCAAGAAGAAGGAGATGTTCCGCGCCCAAGACCGGCTGCTGGCGCGGCTGTAGCGCTATTTGAGCTTCAGCCAGACCCGGCCGGCGCGCTCGCCCAGCTGCTCGGGAGCGGGGCTCAGGCTCGGGACCTGTTCGACGTTCTGATTGCGCGCCTCCCGCTCGACGGGGGATTTCACATAGGAGTAGATCTCGGCCGTCGTGATGCCGCCGTCTCCGTCCGCATCGGCGGCGCCCTTGAGCCCCTTGAGCAGGAAATAGGTCATCAGCCCGTGCTGACCGTCGGGGTAGAAGGTGCTGATCTGATCCGCGCTGGTGGCCGACAGCACGACGGTATTCTCGCCGGTCGAAGGCGCCGCGATCGCGGTGACCAAGGGCCGGGCCCCCTTGGCGATCACGGAGCGGCCGCCGGCCCCGGAGAAGCAGGCGTCGAGCGCCACCGTGACGTCCTTGGTAGGGAGCTTGGCCAGCAGGCCGTAGAGCTGCTTGACCGGGAAAGCGGTCTCCTCGGTATAGCTCGGATCGCCGTCATAAGGGATGAGATACGTCTCGCTGCCTTTCGGGTCCGGCGCGCCGTGGCCGGCGTAGAAGATGAAGACCCGGCTCTTCTCGGACGTGGCGCGGTTCTTGAGCCAGGAGCCGAGATATTTCATCATGTCCGAGCGGGCGGCGCGGTCGTTCTGCAGCAGGACCACGTTCTTCGCGTCGAAGCCCATGGACCGCGTGAGGTAGTTGTAGATGCTCTGCGCGTCACGGGCGGCGAAATCGACGGGGGGGATGCCTTCCTGCCGGTACTTCTCGATGCCGATGACCACGCCGAAGGCATCGGGGTCGACGACGGCCAGGGTCTCAGGCGGGGAATCGACATCCGCGAAGGCGTCCGCGGCGGCGACGACCTGGGCCTTGCCCTTGATGCTGACGACCTTGAGCGAAGGGGCCGTCTTGCCCATGACCAGGCGCAGCGAAGCCTCAGCCAGCCCCCGTTTGCCGGTCGCCTCGGCCAAGGTCACCGTGACGGGAAGGTTGTTGGCGCCCGTGTAGCGCCTCTTGACGAAGAACTCGAAGGAGACGCTCCGGGACTGGCCGGGCTCCAGGGCCCCCACGGCCGCGGTGGTGTCGCCCGAGATGACGATGTCTTGATCGCCGACCACCAGGGTGGCGACGACGTCTTTGGCCGCCGCCGTCCCCGCGTTCTTGATGACGACCTCCATCGGCATGACCGTCGCCAGCTTGACGATGCCGCCGCCTCCCAGCGAGACCGACGCCACCTCCAGCTTCGGCAGTTTTATGGCGCGCGTCTCGAACTCGATGGCGACCGAGTCGGCGTCGAAGCCGTTCTTCTCCTCCACCCCGAGCTCGAGGCGAGCCTGGCCGGAGGCGATCTCCTCGACGGCCTCCAACGGGACCGCGACCGTCACGCTGGAGCCGGCCGCCAAAGAGCCGATCGCCTGCTTCCGGGGCGCCCGGAGCCCGGCCATCGTCACCCGCTTGACCGTCACGTGCAGATCCTGAGCCGCCCCCGGACCGGCGTTGGCGATCGTCACCCTAAGGACGGCCTTCTCCCCGCCGTCGAGCGCATCGTTGCCCGAAGGCTCCGCGAAAGCCAGTTCGGCGGTGAGGTTCGGGGGCACGAGCCGGCCGGGCGCAGGCTCCGCGGCCTCCTTGCGCACAGGGGCCGGGGCATCCGCGGCGGCCGGGGCAGCGGCGACGGCGGGCGCCTCAGGGACCACCACGCCGGCCGCGGGCTCGGCCTTACGAAGCAGCGGCACCGCCGACGACCAAGCAGGGGGCGCGGATGCTTCGGGCGGCGGCGCGGCTTCCGCCCGCGGCGCGACCTCCGGCTTTCGGCGAGGCGCCGGAGCCTTCACGACGGCGGCCGGCTCCGCGACAGGAGGAAGCGGCGCGACCTTAGGGGCTTGCGCTGCGGCCGCCGGAGGCGGCGCGGCCTCGCTCTCGACCTCCGGGGGAACGCGGCGAGGCTCCTCCGGAGCCGTGACCGAGGCGATCTGGGCGGAGACCGGCTCGACGAGCTCCCTGACCTTGATCGCGCCGTCGGCGCCGGCGGAAAGCGCCCGCAGCCCATCCGGCGAGAACGCGACCCGGCGGACTTCCCCCTGGTGATCCGTCCAAGTCTTCACATTACGGCCCGACTCCACGGACCACAGCCTCACGGTCCGATCCCGGCTGCCCGACAAGGCGGTCCTGCCGTCGGGCGAGACGGCGACGGTGGTCACGTCGTCGTTATGCCCCCCCCACTCCGCCAGGATCGCGCCGTTCTCCACCGATCGGACCTGGACCAAGTTGCCCGTCGTGCCGGCCAGCGCCTTTCGGCCATCAGGGGAGAAGGCGATGGACAATACGGGGTCGCCGTTGCCCGGCCATGTGGCCTCCAGCCGGCCCGACGGCAGCTTCCAGCGCTTGATCGATCCGTCGCCGCCCCCGGTCAAGGCGAACTTGCCGTCAGGGGCCACGGCGATGGCCATGACGCCCAGCTGGCACTCCTCATGCGCCGGGGTGCAGGTCTTGCCGCCGCCGGGCTTGTCGCGGCAGACCCGGGGTAGCCAGGAACAGCGCGTCCCCGTCGTACGGTCGTTGTCCATCTGAGCCGAGTGCCCGTTCCAGGTAGCCGTCACCTTGGCTTTGGGCACATTCCATACCTTGATCGTGGAGTCGGCACTCCCGGTGAGCAGCGTCTGACCGTCGGCCCAAGCCAAAGCGGTGATCGGCTGGGTATGGCCGCTCCAGAAATTCTTCAATTGAGCCACTGGCCGGCCGTCCTTGGCGTTCCAGACCCGGGGCGCCACCTCGCCGCCGCCCGAGGCGATCAGGCCGCCGTCCGGCGAGAAGGCCGCCGTGAAGACGAAATCCTCATGCCCCCGCAGGGTCTGCATGTGCCGGCCGCTGGCCGCGTCCCAAAGCCGCAGCGTCTTGTCGAGCCCCCCGGAGAGGACCGTCGCGCCGTCCGGAGAATAGGCTATGGAATGAACCGCGCCTTCATGCCGCTCCCCTCCCGTCTCCGGGAAATCCTGCGCGGCGGCCAGGGAGGCTGCCAGCAAGGATAAGGAGAGCAAGGTCGAGCGAACCATAGGTCTTACTTTAGCTTAACAGGCGCGCGGCGCGTTGTCAATCCGATTTATGGCACAGCAGATAGCGCGCGAACGCCAGCAGGCCCGAGAAGCGGAATCTCCCATCGACGTAGCGTTCGATCACGTAAAAAGCGAAGTAATAGAAGCGACAGAAACACCAGACGGCCAAGCCTAGCAGGGCGGCCGACTTCCAGGTAGGATGCTCCAGCAGGACGAGAGCCCCGGCGATCAGGCCGCCGGCCAGGAACAAGAATCCTTTGAGGTAGATCAGCCTGCCGTCCTTAAGGTCCGACATGATGCCTAAGTATACCCCGGCGGCGCGGCTTGTCAACGGGCGCTCATTGGCTGGATCTTGAGCCTTCGGACCGGACAGGTCAGCGTCAGATAGGTGATGGCGATGAAAGCCGCGGCGATGAAGCCGTAGTCGCGCATCGCTCCTCCATAGACGCCGTTGACCACGAGCCAAAGAGTGAACACGGCCAGGGGCAGCGCCCGGCTCCAGGCGAAGACCGGGTCGATCAGGCGCGAGACATGGACCATCAAGAGCGGCAGCGAGGTCAACGCGGCCACGCCTAGCGCGGGCCAGGTATCGAGATGCCCGTGGAAGCCGATCACGGCGAAGTTGACGAAGAACAGGCAATAGATGGAGGTCAGCAGCGTGAAATTCCACCAGCCGAAGTTGTCCAGACGTCCCGGCGCGACCCTCTCGTTCATGTACCAGAACCCCGCTCCGAAGAGCAGAACGGCAACGCCGACGAATTTAAAGAGCAGCGCGACCCGCCCCAAGGGCTGCCGGCCCTGCGGGAGCTCCACGATGATATCCCGGTCGGAGACGAGGTTCTGGGAGGCCCACGACACCCCGCCGCCCGTGACGGTCGTCGGCTGAAGAGCGTAATCCGGGATCGAATCAGCGGTAACGCCGTCAAGATCGAGCGAGACGCTCAGCGAGCGCGTGCGCCGCGACGACGGCAGGCGCTGGATAAAGCGCTCATGCCCGACGGCCAGGAAGGTCACCTCGGCACGACGATCTCCATGAGGGAGCAACCCGCTCCAATGGACCCCGCTCCTGTCATAGACGACACCCGGCGCCTCCTGCCGGTTCTCTCCGGAGACGAACTCCAGAGAGACATCGCGCGCTTCCACGGTCCCCTCCGGGAAAGGGAAAAAGAGACGCACCGGCTGCGAGGCGTCCTCGGGCTTGCCGATCACGAAAGCCCCTTTGTAGGCGGCCTGGAACCGAGGGTACACCTCCAGGCCGTAACGCGTCTGGCTGGCCGTCAAGCGCATCGCTATATCCGCGGAAACGATATCAGGAAGCTGGCCTCTCGGCGCGGGCGCCGCGCTCGGCGGGGCCTTCTCGACGTCCGAGGAGACGCCCTTGCGCGCATTCTCGGCGGCGGCGGCGGCCTCCCGAGCCATCGTGTTGGACTTCTGGATCATCCTCGCGAACGAGGGGATGGCGACGGCGGCGAGTATCCCCACGATGACGACGACGATCATCAACTCGATCAGCGTGAATCCTCGATGAGCCCCGGCGACCTTGTAGCGTTTCATCATGAGATGAGTATAGGCCGCCGCGGCAAGGACCGCAACGAAACTTAAGGTTAACTTTCTCGGGAGAGGGGGAGGCTGACGGTGGCGCAGGCTCCCAGGCCGGGACCGGGGCTCTCGATGAGCAGCTCGCCATGGTGACGCGAGACGATCCAGCGGGCGATCCCCAGGCCCAAGCCGAAGCCCCGTGATCCGGGACGCTCGGGAGAGGCGGGCTCGAAGATATCGACAAGGTCTTCGGCGGAGATGCCGGCGCCGGTATCGCTGATCCGGACCCAAGCGCGCCCGGCGCGCTCCTCTTGACGGACCGTCAAGCGGCCGCCGCCCGGCATGGCGTCGACGGCGTTCATGAAGAGGTTCGTGAAGGCCTGGACGAGGTGCCGCTGGCTGCCCAAGACCAAAGCCTCCGTCGCGGGGGCGCAGTCCAGCGCGACGCCGCGCTCCTCCAGCCTCAGGCGCATCGCCGCCGCCGCCTTGTCGAGAGGCTCCGCAAGCCGCAAGGGCGTCAAAGCGAGCTCCGCCGGCCTCGTGAATTCCAGGAAGTTGACCAGGATCTCCGAGGCCCGCTCGGCCTCCCGGCGTATCACGCCCAGCTCCTCGTCGACCTTCTCGCCGCGACGGAGCTTCGCGCGGATGTTCTCGACGCCCAGGACGATCGTTCCCAGCGGCGTCTTGACCTCATGCAGGATCCCGGCCAGGGCCTTGCCCGCGAAGGAAAGACGCTCCATCCAGGCGATCCTCCTTTCATAAGGTCCCGCCGTGTCGCTCTCGATGGCGCGCGCGTAGGTGGTCATGAACGCGCTGAACGAGGCGATCGCGGCCAGAAGGGCGAACTTCATGGAGCGCCCGGGGTCCGACCCGCCCGCGCCCCAGGTCAGAGCGCCGTAGACCAGGCAGGCGGCGGCGGCCACCAGGAAGCTGAAGCTTGGCTTGCGCAGGAGCGTCGAGCTCAGGACGATCAGGAAGAAAGCGACGAAGACTCCCATGGAGCGGCCGGGCAGCGCCTGCGCCGCCGAACCGGCCAGCGCGAGATCGAGCAAGAAGGAGCCTTGGACGCTCAAGGGCGACAGCCGCCCGAAACGCTCCAACGCCCACAGCGTGAAGGCGCAGATCCCGTATAGAGGGAAGCTGACCCAGACCCATTCCAGGACCCGTTTGGCCTCGGGAGCGTACATCGCCTCGAGCAGCAGCGTCGCCGCCAGGATCGTCCGGAAGAACAACAGATACCGCGAGGACATGATGGTAGTTATATAATATTGACCGTGCCCTCCAGCATCCTGGTCATCGAAGACGACGGCGCCTTCCGCAAGGAGCTGGTCAAGCTGCTCAAGAGCGACGGCTTCACCTCGAAGGAGGCCGCCACCGGCAAGAGCGGCCTCTCCGAGGCGCTCAAGGAGCCTCCGGACTTGGTCATCCTGGACCTCGGCCTGCCCGGGATAGACGGCCGGCAGGTCTGCCGCTCGCTCAAGGACCAGGTCCTGACGGCCGGCATCCCCGTCCTGATCTTGACCGGGCAAGACGCGGAGGGGCAGGAGATATCCTGCCTGGACATGGGCGCCGACGACTATCTGACCAAGCCCGTCGACCCGCAGCGCCTGCTGGCCCGCTGTCGCGCCCTGGTCCGGCGCCATCGCGCCTCGGCTGAAACGCCGGCGAGCCTGCGACTCAAGGGCCTCGAGCTCGACCATGCGGGCAAGACGGCGAGCCTGGCCGGGCGCAAGGTCAGCCACCTCACGCCGAAGGAGTTCGGCGTCCTTTACGACCTGGCCCTCCACAGCCCCCGGCCGCTCGATCAGGCGAGGCTCTACCAGGAGGTCTGGGGCATAGAGCACCCGTCAGAAGGGAGCCTCAAGACCGTCGAGGTCCACGTGCGCCGCATCCGCCTGAAGATGGATTGGCGGCCGGAGCAATGGCTGGTGACCGTCAAAAGCCGCGGCTACGCGCTGATCCCGCCGGAGTGAAAGGGGACTTTTTCGGCCCCTCGACTAGACTGCGGCCCAATAATTGCAATAATTGAAGGCCTGACCCCGCTACTCCCAGCGGAACCAGTAGGAGCCCAGCGCCAGGAAGAGCGCGCTCATCGCGGCCAGGACGGCCAGGTGCCCGGAGACCTCGACGAGGCCGGCGCCTTCGGTCATGACGGCCCGCGCCGCGTCGATGGTATGCGTCAGCGGGAACACCTGGGCGGCGGCGCGCAGCGCCTTCGGCGCTCCCTCCAAGGAAAACCAGACCCCCGAGAAGAAGATCATCGGCCAGGACATCAGATTGAGCAAGCCGCCGGCCAGCTCCTCGCTGGTGACCCGCGCCGAGATCAGCAGCCCGAGTGAGATCAACGAGACCGAGCCCATCCCGAGCACGAGGAAGAGCGTCAGGTATGAGCCCAGCATCTGGAAATGCAGGAAGAAGTCCGCGCCGAAGTAGACCACCATCAGCACCGCCATGTTGAGCATGATCCGCGAGCAGACCTGGGCGGCCAAGAACTCGCAGGCGCGCAGCGGGGTGGCCTTATAGCGCTTGAGCACCCCGTTCTTGCGGTAGCGCACTATCGTGTAGCCCACGCCGAACAGGGATGAGAACATCATGTTCATGCCCAGGAGCCCCGCGATGAGCCAGTCCACGTAGCGGATCTCGCGGCCTTCCACCACGGCCCGCCGGGGCTTATGCTCCCTGGCGTCGGTGCCGAGCATGACCAGCTCGACGAGACCGCCCTTCGGCGAACTGGAGTTGATCCAATAGCGCAGCGGCGGCCCCGCTTCCACCGCCAGGTCGACCTGATGACGGCGCAAGACGGCCAGCGCACCCTCGGGAGCGTCGTAAGGCACGAAGCTCAGGTACGGGGTGGCGGCAAATCCGGCCGGAAGGGCGGAGTCTCCGATGACGGCCACCTTGAAGACGGCCTGCGGCTTGCCCGAGAAAGCGAAGGCCATGCCGAAGACGGCCACGAGCGGGAAGGCCAGGTTCCAAGCCAAGGCCCCGCGATCGCGCAGGAACTCCTTGTTGCGCGCGACCAGCACCGCCCAGAAACGCTGGATCATTCGTCCCTCAAGTCCCGGCCGGTGAGCGACAGGAACAGGTCTTCCAGGGTCCGGGGCCGGACTTTCAGGTCCGTCAGCCGCGAGCCGGAGCGGAGCAGGCCGTCGAGGGTCCCCCTCACGTCGGTCGTCATGATCTCGACTCGGCCCGCGCGCGTGAAGACCTTGCCCGGGACCTTGCCCCCCTCGAGCTTGCAGTCGGCCTCCGGAAGCTCGATCGACACGCCGTCGAAGTGCTCCTTGAGCAGGCGGTCCGGCTCCCCGCGAGCGATGATCTTGCCCATGTCGATGATGGCGATGTCGTCGCACAGCATGTAAGCCTCTTCCATGTAATGCGTCGTCAGCACCACGGTCTTGCCGCGCGCCTTGATCCCCCGGATAAGGTCCCAGAAATTGCGCCGGGCCTGGGGGTCCAAGCCGGTCGTCGGCTCGTCGAGGAAGACCAGGTCCGGGTCGTTGACCAGGGCGAGACCCAGCAGCAGCCTTTGGCGCTGGCCGCCCGAGAGTTTCCGGGTGTCTCGGTCCAATAGGTCTTCCAGCGCGCAGAGGCGCACCACCTCGCCGAGGTCGGCCGCGGAATCGTAGAAGCTCGAGAACAGACGCAGGACCTCGCCGACCGTCAGCTTCTCCTGCAGCGAGGTCTCTTGGAACTGGATGCCGGTGCGCTCCCGGAAAGCCGGACCGACCGGCTCGCCCCTATAAAGCACGATGCCCGAGGAGGCGCGCTTGACGCCCTCGATGATCTCGAGCGTGGTCGTCTTGCCGGCCCCGTTGGGGCCCAGCAGGCCGAAGCAGCTGCCTTCCGGGATGGCGAAGCTGATCCCGGCGACGGCGTCGCAGGACGCGCCCGGGTAGCGCATGACCAGGTCTTTGACTTCCAGCACGACAGGCATGCCAGGATTATAGCAATCGGCTAAAGTGATATAATCGACCTGTGAAAACCGAGCGCATCCACTGGGCCGAGATCGAGGCCAAGTGGCAAGCCCGCTGGGAGGCCGAAGGCCTGTTCAAGGCCCCCGAGATCCCCCGGCCCGGCAAGAAGTTCTACTGCCTCGACATGTTCCCCTACCCCTCCGCCGACGGCCTGCACGTAGGCCACCCGGAGGGCTACACGGCCACCGACATCCTCTGCCGCTACAAGCGCATGCGCGGCTTCGACGTCCTGCATCCCATGGGCTGGGACGCCTTCGGCCTGCCGGCGGAGAACTTCGCGCTTCAAACCGGCACGCACCCCGGCGTCGTCACCCAGCGCAACATCGAGAACTTCCGCCGGCAGATCAAATCATTAGGATTCTCCTACGACTGGACGCGCGAGGTCGACACCACCGACCCCGGCTACTACAAGTGGACGCAGTGGATCTTCCTGCAGCTCTTCAAGAAAGGCCTGGCCTACGAGAGCACGGCTCCGATCAACTGGTGCCCGTCCTGCAAGACCGGTTTGGCGAATGAAGAAGTCTATGCCGGTGCCTGCGAGCGCTGCGGGGCGAAGGTCGAACGCAAGAGCCTGCGTCAATGGATCCTGAAGATCACCGCCTACGCCGACCGCCTGGAGGGCGACCTCCCGGACCTCGACTGGCCGCCGTCGACCTTGGCCATGCAGCGCCACTGGATCGGCAAGTCCGAGGGCGCCGAGGTCCAGTTCAAGCTGGAGAGCGGCCAGGAGCTAAGGGTCTTCACGACCCGGCCCGACACGCTCTACGGCGCCACCTACATGGTCCTGGCCCCCGAGCATGCGCTCGTGGCCCAGATCACGGCGCCCGGCCAGCGCGACGCCGTATCGGCCTACGTCCAGGCGGCGGCCGGCAAGTCCGAGATGGAGCGCACCGAACTCCAGAAAGAGAAGACCGGCGTCTTCACCGGCGCCTATGCGCTCAACCCGGTCAATGATAAAAAGATCCCGGTCTGGATCGCCGACTACGTGCTCGCCACCTACGGCACCGGCGCCATCATGGCCGTGCCCGCGCACGACGAACGCGACTGGGAGTTCGCACGCAAGTTCAAGCTTCCGATCGTCCCGGTGGTCAAGCCGAAGGAAGGCGCGCCGGACCCCGAAAAAGCCTTCACCGATGAAGGCCTGGCCGTCGATTCCCCCTGGATCGAAGGCCTGCCCACGGCCGAGGCCAAGAAGAAGATCACCGAACGGCTCACGGCCGCCGGACAGGGCAAGCGCGCCGTCCATTACAAGCTGCGCGACTGGATCTTCTCGCGCCAGCGCTACTGGGGCGAGCCGATCCCGCTGGTGCATTGCGCCAAGTGCGGCCAGGTCCCCGTCCCGGAAAAAGACCTGCCGGTCCTCTTGCCGCAGGTCGCCGACTACAAGCCCACGGGCACCGGCGAGTCGCCCTTGGCCGGCATCTTGGACTGGGTGAACACCTCCTGCCCCGCCTGCGGCGGCGCCGCCAAGCGCGAGACCAACACGATGCCCCAGTGGGCCGGGTCCTGCTGGTACTACCTCCGTTTTCTGGACCCGAAGAACCCTGACGCCGCCTGGTCCCGGGAGAAGGAGAAGGCCTGGATGCCGGTGGACTGCTACGTCGGCGGCGCCGAGCATGCCGTCCTGCATCTGCTCTACGCCCGTTTCTGGCAGAAAGCCCTCTTCGACCTGGGCCTGGTCTCGACGAAGGAGCCCTTCCAGAAGCTGCGCCACCAAGGCATGATCCGCGCCTTCTCCAACCGCGACGCCGGCGGCGTCTATCACCCGTACGACGAGGTAGAGTATAACGAGAAGGGCGAGTCCATCCTCAAAGCCACCGGCGAGAAGCTGCAGACCGCCGACGAGAAGATGTCCAAGTCGAAGAAGAACGTCGTCAACCCCGATGCCGTCCTCAAGGAATACGGCGCCGACGCCTTCCGGCTCTACGAGATGTTCATGGGCCCTTTCGAGCAGTCCAAGCCCTGGGACATGCGCAACATCGAGGGCGTGTCGCGCTTCCTGCGCAAGATCTGGGCCGTCGTCATAGAAGCAGACGGCTTCGCCGAAGGCGAAGCCGGCCTGACGAGCTTCCGCCACCGCGCCATCAAGAAGGTCACCGAGGACATCGAAGCCTTCGGCTTCAACACGGCCATATCGGCCCTCATGATCTACTCCAACGAGATCCAGAAGCAGCCCAAGCCCGCCCGCGCCGACCTGGAGGCGCTGCTCGTCCTGCTGTCGCCCTTCGCGCCCCACATGAGCGAGGAGCTTTGGCAGCGCCTGGGCCGCCAGGACCTCCTGGCCGCGCAGAACTGGCCTTCCTACGACGAGCGCCACCTCAAGGAAAGCCGGGTCGAGTACGCCGTGCAGGTCAACGGCAAGGTCCGCGCCACCTTCGATTTCGACGCCGACGCCCCCGAGCAGTCCGTCAAGGAAGCCGCTTTCGCCCTGGAAAAAGTCAAAGCCGCGCTGGCCGGCAAAGAGCCCTTCAAGACCATCGTGGTCCCCAACAGGCTGGTCAACATCGTGGTGAAGTAGGAGAACGCTATGAAACGCTCTTGGATCCTCCTTGCCGCCGCGGCGGCCCTCCTAGGCTGCGGCCAGGACGTCGCCTACCGTCCCACGCCGCAGATCCTGCCCATCCATATCAAGCGCATCGCGATCCGCCCGATCATCAACAAGACCCAGCAGTTCGGGCTCGAGGACAAGCTGGCGCTGCGCATACGCGACGAGTTCCTGCGCGACGGCCGCTACCCGGTGCTGCCGGAAGCCAACGCCGACGGCGTGGTCTGGGTCACGGTCGCCCGCTACATCCTCACGCCCGTCCAGTACGACGCCAGCCTGGTGCCCACCGCCTACAAGCTGCGCATCATCTGCGACCTGCAGTTCGTCGAGAAGGGCACGAACACCGCGCTCTGGGAGGAGAAGAACCTGGAAGGCATCCTGACTTACGCCGCCTCGATCCTGAGCGGCGGTAAAACGGAGGAGCAAGCGCGCGAGGTGATCTGGGAATCGCTGTCCCGCGACATCGTCAAGCGCGTCGTCGAGGGCTTCGGCTCCGTGACCGGCACCTCCGGTCGGCGCATCACCACCGACGCCCCCTCGACGGCCCCCAACGCCCAGCCCAACGCCCCGCTGGCCCCCGTCACCAACCCCTACTAGCATGGAGCTGCGGCCGGCCGACCTCCAGAAGGAATGGAAGGCGAAGACCTTCCGCCCCGTGTATCTGTTCTTCGGGGAAGACGCCGCCGCCAAGCTCGAGGCGGTGGCTCAGCTCAAAGAGGCCTTCTCGCCCGACGCGTTCAACCTGGCCGAGTTCTCGGGCGACCTGGAAGTCCAGGCCGCCGCCGCGGTCTCGGAATGCCTGACCATCCCGATCTTTTCGGATAAAAGACTGATCCTGGTCACCGCGCCCAAGCTCCTGGCCGGCGCGCGCGCCGCCTTTGCCGAATACCTGAAGGAGCCGATGAAGTCCACTACGCTCGTCCTCTTCTCAGAGGACAAGAAGCCCGACTTCAAGGACGCGCTGGCCAAAGCCGCCTCGGCGGCCGGCGCGGTCTGCGTCTTCTCGGGCCTGCGCGACGAGGAGGCCGCCAGCCGCCTCTGCGCCGAGGCCCGCAAGGCCGGCAAGGAGCTGGCCGAAGACGCCGCCGAGGCCCTGGTGGAGGAAGCCGGCACCAGCTGGAGCGTGCTGCGCCAGGAGCTGGAGAAGATCCTGCTTTTCGCCCGCGACGCCAAGGAGATCACCCGCGAGCAGGCGCTGCAGTGCCTAGGCTACCAGAAGGCGGCCGACCCCTTCGCGCTGAGCCGGCTGATCCAGGCCCGTCTGCTCAAGGAGTCGATCACGCAGCTGCGCCGCCTCTTCGAGAGCGGCAAGGCCGACGACCAGGCTTTCCGCGCGATGAGCCAGATCAGCTCGGCCGTCTCCAAGCAGTTCCGCGCCAAGCGCCTGCAGAAGGCGGCCGTGCCCGCCGACGAGATCTACCGGCAGCTGCGGCTGAACAAGTATTGGGACAAGGACTATCTGAGCGCGCTCTCGCGCTTCACCGAAGGCCGCCTGCGCAAGGACCTCAAGGCCTGCCTGAATACCGAGGTCTCCCTCAAGAGCAAGACCTGGCTCGACCCCCGGCACGAGGTAGAACAGCTCGTCGTCGAGCTCTGCCGGACGAAGGCCGTTAAGCCTTAGCGGAGGCGGTCAGCTGGTTGGCGGCGCGCTTGGCCAGGCGGGATTTGCGGCGGGCGGCGGTCTTCCAGTGGATCGTGCCGCGCTGGGCGGCCTTGTCTAAGGCGGAGGCCGAGGCGCCGAGGAGGCCGAGAGTCTTGCCGGAATCCTTCGCGGCGGCGGCTTCCAACACGGCGCGCGTCGCCAAGCGGATCCCTTTCTTGATCTCACGGTTGCGGAGGTTCCTCTTGACCGACTGCCGTTGGGCCTTGAGCGCCGAGGCGTGGCGCTTTTGTCTCTGTTTTGCCATAGGCGGACATTAAACCACTTCCGGGGCCCTTCGTCAAATGGGGTAGAATAGATATATGGAGCCCGAGGGGCCGCTCGACCGCCGACACATCCCGCACGCCTGCGGCGTGTACCTGATGAAGGACGCCGCGCAGACGATCCTTTATATCGGCAAGGCCAAGGACCTGGCCACGCGGGTGGCCAGCTATTTCAACTTGAACAAGCCGGACCTGAAGAACTCGCTTTTGGCCCCGCTGATCCGGCAGATCGACTACATCCCCTGCGCCTCCGAGCGCGAGTCGCTGCTGCTGGAGCGTCGGCTGATCCAGTCGAATCAGCCGTTCTTCAACGTGATGTGGAAGGATGGCAAGACCTACCCCTATCTCAAGATCACGATGAACGAGGATTTCCCGCGCCTGCTGCTGACGCGCCGCAAGCTCGGCGACGGCGCGCTCTACTTCGGGCCCTACCCGAAGGTGAGCCCGATCCGCGGCCTCCTGGACTACCTGTGGCGTCATGGCTTCTTCCCTCTTCGCCCCTGCCGCTGGGAGTTCAGCGCCGACAAGCCGTTAGACCCTAAGAAGATCACCTCCTGCCTCTACTACCATACCCGCGAATGCCCGGCGCCGTGCGCCGGCAAGATCTCCCGCGAGGCCTACCGGGAGATCGCCCGCGACGCCGCCCTGTTCTTCGAGGGCCATTACGCCGACCTCCAGGCCCGCTTCAAGGATGAGATGAAGCAGGCCTCCGACCGGCAGCAGTACGAGCGGGCCGCCCAGCTGCGCGACAACATGAAAGCCTTGTCCCACATGGGCGAGCGAGTGCGCGTGCGCGCGGTCTCGGCCGCCGACGTCGACAAGCCGGTGGCGGCTTCCCGTTCGGTGACCGACCTCCAACAGGCGCTAGGCTTGGACGCGCCTCCCAACCACATCGAATGCTTCGACATCTCGCATTTCCAGGGCCGCGCGATGGTGGCCTCCATGGTCTGCTTCAAGGGCGGCGAGCCGCATAAGGACCACTACCGGCGCTTCAAGATCCGGGAGGCTTCGGGCATCGACGACTTCAAGTCCATGGCCGAGGTCGTGCGGCGGCGCTACAGCCGGCTCGACCGTGAAGGAGGTCCCTTGCCGGACCTGGTCGTCGTCGACGGCGGCAAGGGCCAGCTGGGCGCGGCCTTGGGCGCCCTACGGGGGCTCAAGCTGAAGCTGCCCGCCGCCTCCCTGGCCAAGCGCATCGAGGAAGTCTTCCTGCCCGGACGCGAGGATTCTCTGATCCTGGAGACCAGCAGGCCGGCCCTGCGCCTGCTGCAGCGCCTGCGCGACGAAGCCCACCGCTTCGCCATCACCTACAACCGCCTGCTGCGAGGCAAACAGCTCTTCGATGCCCCCAATCCCTGAAAAGACGGCGTTCTACGATTTGCCCGTCTGGTACGACCTCATCCACGCCGAGGGCACAGGCGACGAGGTCTGGCTCTTGGAGCGGCTCTTCGCCGCCCACGGCAACGGCGGCCGCAGTTGGCTGGAGCCGGCCTGCGGCACCGGGCGGCTCCTGGCGGGGCTTGCTCGAAGAGGCTGGGAGCTCACCGGCTATGACGCCAACGAGCGCGCGCTGGCTTTCGCGCGCCAGCGCCTCAAGCGCTGGGCCGGCCGGGTCCGTCTCCTCAAGGGCCGCATGGAGACCTTCAAGGACTCCGCGCGCTTCGACTGCGCCTTCAACCTGATGAGCACCTTCCGCCACCTGCTGACGGACAAGGTCGCCCTTGCGCACCTGAGGTCCACCGCCGCCAGCCTGCGCCCCGGCGGGCTCTACATCATCGGCCTGGACCTGGCCGACTACCGCTATCCCGACCCCGACGAGGAGACGGCCTATGCCTCGGCCAAGGGGCGCAAGGCCTGGCATGTGATGATGACCTTGCCCGCCGAGAAGCGCAGGCGAAGAGAGCGGATATTGAACTTCCTGACGCTGCGCGACAAGAGCGGCGAGCGGGCCGTCGAGTCGCATTACGACCTGCGCAGCTACGACCTCCGGGAGTGGAAGGCTCTATTGGCGAAGTCACCGTTCCGGCTCACGGCTGTCTACAACCCCGCGGGGCGCAAGACGAAGCTGTCCGAGGCCACGCGCGACGCCTACTTCGTCCTAAGAAAATAAGTCATCCCCAGGACTTCCAACGTTGGAAGTCCTGGGGATAACCGCGGCTACAGATACCCTTTGTTGCACGGCCTACGGCCGCCGGAATCCTTCTATTTGCCTTCCATGTTGCTGGCCAGCTCGCCGAGGCCGAACATCGGCATGAACATGGCGACGACGATCGTGCCGATGACGCCGCCCATGACGACGATGACGATAGGCTCGATCAAGGACGTCAGGCCCTTGACCGCCGTATCGACCTCCTGGTCGTAGAAGTCGGCGATCTTGGAAAGCATGATATCCAAGGACCCCGTCTCCTCTCCGACGGAGATCATCGAGGTCACCATGTTCGGGAAGATCCCCGACTTCTTGAGCGGGTCGCTGAGCTTGCCGCCTTCGCGGATCGACTCGCGCGTCGCCAGCACGGCCTCGGAGATGACGACGTTGCCGGCGGTGGCGGCCACGGTCTCCAGCGCCTGCATGATCGGCACGCCGGACTTGATCAGCGTGCCCAAGGTCCGCGTGAACTTGGCGACGGCGACCTTCTTGAGCAGGATGCCGAAGATGGGCAGCGTCAGCATCCTGCCGTCGACGAACTTCTGCCCGATGGGCGTCTTATAGAACTTCTGGAAGCCCTTGAAGCCCGCCACCGGCGCGACCAGGATCACGAGGAAGAACTTCTTCATGATGTCGGAGAGGTCGATGAGCATCTGCGTCGGCAGCGGCAGCTTGGCCCCGAAGCTCTCGAAGATGTTCTTGAAGGTCGGGATGACGAAGACGAGCAGGAAGACGGTCACGGCGCCGCATATCGACAGCACGATGGCCGGATACATCATCGCCGACTTGACCTTGGCCGTCAAGGCGGCGGAGTTCTCCATGTAGTTGGTCAGGCGCTCCAAGATGGTGTCCAGGATGCCGCCCAGCTCGCCGGCCTTGATCATCGAGGTATAGAGCTCCGGGAAGGCGTCGGGATGCTTCTTCAAGGCGTCCGAGATCGACAGGCCGCCTTCGATGTCGGTGCGCACGGCGTTGAGCACCTCCTTGAAGGCGGGGTTCTCGGCCTGGTTCTCCAAGATATTGAGGCCTTGGACGATCGGCACGCCGGCGCTGACCAAGGTCGAGAGCTGGCGCGAGAAGAGCACCAGGTCTTGGTTGGTGACGTGGCCCTTGGACTTGAAGAACGCCGCGATGGCGTCCATCGGGCCGGCCGTCTTCTCATGGATCTCGAGGATGACGAGCTTCTGCGAACGCAGGCGGTCCACCGCCGCCTTCTGCTCGGCGGCGTCCACGAGCCCCTCGGTGACGTTGCCGTCGGCGCCCTTGGCTTTATAGGCGAATACTGGCATGGTGAGCCTCCATGAACATCATTGCGCCGGCGCCATCGAGCGCTGCAGCAGCCGCCGCAGGTCCTCGGGGTCCAGGGAGCGGGTCATCGCCTCCTGGAACGTCACCCGCTGGGTCTTATAGAGCTCGGCTAAGCCCTGGTTCATCGTCTGCATGCCCAGCTTGCCGCCGGTCTGGATCGTCAGCTGGATCTGCTCTATCTTCTGCTCACGGATGAGGTTGCGGATGGCGGAGGTGACGATGAGCACCTCGGCGGCCAGCACGCGGCCCGAGCCCGAGGCGTGGGGCAGCAATTGCTGGCAGACCACGGCCTGCAGCACGAAGGAGAGCTGCACGCGGACCTGGTCGAGCTGGTGCTGGGGGAAGACGTCGATGATGCGGTTGATCGTCTGCGCGCAATCCGTGGTGTGCAGGGTGGCAAACACCAGATGGCCGGTCTCGGCGATGGTCAAGGCCGCGCTGATGGTGTCTAGGTCCCTGAGCTCGCCGATCAAGATCACGTTGGGGTCCTGCCGGAGCACGTGGCGCAGCGCCGAGGTGAAGGTCTCCGTATCCTGGCCCACTTCGCGCTGGTTGACGATGCTCTTCTTGTGGCTGTGCACGTACTCGATGGGGTCTTCCACCGTGACGACGTGCGCGCTGCGGTTCTCGTTGATGAAATCGATCATGCTGGCGATCGTCGTCGACTTGCCGCTGCCGGTGGGCCCGGTGACCAGCACCAGGCCCTTGGGCACCTTCATGATGTCGTAGATGACCGGCGGCAAGCCGATCTCCTCGAAGGTCTTGAACGAGGACGGGATGGCGCGCACCGCCGCTCCTATGGCGCCGCGCTGCCGGTAGATGTTCATGCGCAGGCGGCCGATGCCCTTGAGGCCGAAGGCCAGGTCCAGCTCGTTGGTCGCCTCGAAGCGCTGGCGCTGGCTCTCGGTCAAGAGCGAGAAGATCAGCTGCTGAGAGAGCTCATGGGTCAGCTTCTCGAAAGGCGTGGGCACCAGCACGCCGTCGATGCGCAGCACCGGCGGAGAGCCCACCGTCAGGTGGAGGTCCGAAGCTCCGCGCTCATGCATCAGCAGGAACAGCTCGCTCATCGATATCATGATTTACCCTCGTTGTCTCGATCGCCCCTCATATGTCGGTGTCCGAAGCGGTGACGCGGATCATCTCCTCCACCGTCGTCGCCCCGGCTAAAAGCTTCCTGACCGCGCACATCCGCAAAGTCAGCATCCCCTGCTTGACGCCCAGGCTCTTGAGCTCCCTGGCTGGAGCGCGGTTCAAGATGAGCTCGCGCATCGGGTCGGTGACCTCCAGGATCTCATAGAGGCCCTGGCGTCCGCGGTAGCCCGTGCCGGCGCAGTTCTCGCACCCCTTGCCCTTATGCAGCGTGACCTTGCCGTTATGCGCCTGCAGCTGCTGAGGCGGCACGCCGAGCTTGGTCAGCCAATCCAGCTCCACTTCATAAGGCTCTCTGCACTTAGGGCAGATGCCGCGCACCAGGCGCTGAGCCTCGACCATCAAAAGGGCGCTGCTGATCAAGAACGGCTCGACGCCCATCATCCCCAGGCGCGTGATGGAGCCCGGTGCGTCGTTGGTGTGCAGCGTGGAGAAGACCAGGTGGCCGGTCAACGCCGCGTTGACGGCGATCGACGCCGTCTCCAGGTCGCGGATCTCGCCGACCATGATGATATCCGGGTCCTGGCGCAAGAACGAGCGCAGCGCGGCGGAAAAAGTCAGCCCGATGGCGGTGTTGATCTGGACCTGATTGATGCCGTGGAGCTGATACTCGACCGGGTCCTCGGCCGTCATGATGTTGGTATCGGGGCCGTTGAGGCCGGCCAGCGCCGAATAGAGCGTCGTGGACTTGCCCGAGCCCGTCGGGCCGGTGACGAGGTTGATGCCGTAAGGCGCGTTCATGCACTTGGTGAAGACCGCCTGGGCCTCGGGCTCGAACCCGAGCTGGGAAAGCTGTACTTTCAGGCCGGAGGAGTCCAGGATGCGCATGACGATCTTCTCACCCGGGGCGCAGGGCAGGACCGAGACGCGCATATCCACCTCCTTGCCCTCGATCTTGAGCCTCAGGCGCCCGTCCTGCGGGATGCGGCGCTCGGCGATGTCCAGGTTCGCCATGATCTTGATGCGCGTCGAGATCGCGCCGTGATACTTCTTGGGCGGCGAGGGCTGCACGTGGAGCACGCCGTCGATGCGGTAGCGGATGCGCAGCTCCTTGGAGAAGACCTCGACGTGGATGTCCGAGGCCTTGGCTTTCACCGCTCCGGCCATGATCAGGTTGACCATCTTGATGACGGGGGCTTCCTCGGCCGACTTCTCGAAGGCGATATCCGCCTGGGCTTCCTGCTTTTGGTCGATGTTCTCGATGCTCTCGGCGGCGTCTTCCGAGACCTGGGACTGCCGGACGATCTCATTGAGCACGTCCTGGGAGCTGGCGGACTTGTAGTACTTATCCAGCGCGGCGTTGATCTCAGACTCCGAGGCCAGCGCCGCATGCACGTCGCAGCCCGTCATCATCTTCAGGTCGTCCAAGATCAGCACGTTGAGCGGGTCGGCCAGGGCGATCGTGATGCGGTCCTTGGTGCGGTTGAAGGGGATGAGCTTATGCTGGCGGGCGATGCTCTCGGGAACGGAGGCGATGACGTCCTCGGGGATCTCGGGCATGCCGGAGAGCGTGATGTAGCTGATGCCGCACTGCTGGCTCAAGAACTGAAGCAGCTGCTCCTCCTTGATGAGGCCCTTTTCGATAAGGATCGAGCCCAGCTTCTCGCCGCCCTGGCGCTGAGCGGCTAAAGCCTCGTCGAGCTGCGCCGCCGTGATGACCTTCTCCACCACCAACAGCTCCGCCAAGCGACGGGACAGCCCCAGGGAGATGACATGTTCTGCGCTAGCCATTCCTTAATAGGGTACCCGTCAAATCCGATCTTGTCAATGCCGGCCGGTCAGCTGAGGTCAGGCCTACAGGTTGGGCTCAACGGTGTCGGACCTGAAATCGGCGTCGTCCTCGGAAGGAGGCGCCAGCTCGGAATCCGACGGCAAGGGCAGCTGAGGCAACTGCTTGGGGACGACGGCCGCGGGCGCTTCGGCGCGACGCTTCCTGGCGGGCTTCTTCCTGGGGGCCGTCTTCTTCGGCGCAGGCCCCCCGGCCATGAGCTCGACTGCCGCGGGGTTCTTGCCGCGGACGGTCCGGCGCGCCAGATCCGCCTCGAAGAGATAGGTGATGGCCTCGCCGATGGCCTTGCCGCCGGGCTGCACCGTGTACTGCACCAGGAAAGTCGAAGCCTCCACGGCGCCCGCATCCCACTTCTCCACGTTGCCGTTGGCGGGGTCGGCGGTGAAGGAGAACTGCAGCCACTGCCCGATCGTGCCGCGCTCGCCGTAAAGGGGGTAGCCTCTGACGAGCTCGACGGCGGCGGGGCGCTCGTCTTGAGGCGCGGCCTCGGGCGGCGGCGCCGGAGCCTGCGCCTGGGGCGCCGGCTGGGTCGCCGGCTCGCTCTCCGGGCGCTTGGGGATGGGAGACTCCTCCATCGGCTGAGCCCCCATCGGAGCCTCGCCGCCCTCCATATCGACGGCGGTCTTGATATCCTTGGAGTTGCGGAAGAAGAAGAGGCCGCCGGCGACGATGAGGCCGGTCACCAAAAGACCCACGATGATGAAGAATTTCTTCTGGCTGCGCCTGGGCGCCGGCGCCGCGGTCACGGGAGCCGCCTGCGGCTTGGCCAGGCGCGCCAGCACCTCCTTGGTCGCGGGGCCCGGCTGGCTCGCCTCTCCGGCATCGGGAGACGGGGTCAGCGGACCGAAAGGCGAGACGCCGGCCGGGGCCGAAGCAGCCGCGCCTCCGGTCGAGAAGGACATCGTCATCGGAGGCAAGCCGGCCGGCGTCGGCACGGCCCCCCCGCCAAAGCTCGGCATCGGGGGAGCCGTCAGCGGCGGCATCGACGGCGGCTCCGTGGGCGGCGGCGGCGACAGCGTCGGCGCCGGCTGAGAAAAAGCGGGGGCCGGCGGCAGGCCGGCGGGTGCAGGCGCCGGGACGTCCCATTGAAAAGCGGGCGCGGGAGCGGAAACCGGCACGGGAGGCGGCGCCAAGACGGGAGCGGCCGGCAAGCTGAAGTCCGGGGCGGGCGGCGCTTGGGCCGCGGCCGGCGGCGGCGCCGAAGGGCTCTCTGGATCACCCGCGCGCCGGAAGCTCTTCGTGGCTCCGAACTTAAGGGGCTTCTTAGGCGGCGAAACGGCGGGCAACCAGCCAGGGCGCGTCGCGGACTCCGAGCGGGCCGGCTCCGTGCCGGGCGACTCCGTCTCGGGCTCGGGCGATCCAGGCGCGGCCTTCGGCTCGGGGATGGCCGGCAAGGCCGGCAGTTCGGGCGCGCCGGCCGGATAGGCCGGCGGCTCCGCCGAGCCGGGCGCTCGCTGCGCGGGACCCAAGGCACGCAGCTGCGGCTTGTCAGGGGGGAGAAACGGCGTCCCCTTGCCGATGGCGGGCCATTCATTGGGCTGAGCGCCCTCCAGCTCCGCCACGCGCTTGGTCAAGAGCTCCAGCTGGTCGGTCAGCTCACGGACCCGGTTTTGAGCGACCAGAAGATCGGCGGCCTGAAGAGAAAGACCCGCTCCCTGGATCTTAGGGCCGGAAGCGTCGAAGATGCCCGCCAGCCACTCGCTGCTCTCTGATTCCAGGCCGAGCGTCTCGAACTGCAAGCGCTCCAGGGCGCCGTATTCATAATCGACTGAAGGCCCCTGAGGAGAAGGCGGCAAGTAGGAGACGTAGAGCCCCGAGAGCTCGGAGACCTCCTCCGCGCAGCGCCAATCCATGGAGCCGCCCTCGGCGGATACCAAGGTGTCGCCCCGCAGCCCCCCCTCCTGGGCCAAGTCCTCGCGTGCCCACGGACCCAGGATCTGGGCGTCTTTGTAGACCCAATAGCGCATCGCTTTGCAGGATACCAGGGCCTTGTTACGTTTTCAAGGCATCCCCATGTCCATGTTCACGGGGATTTCGTTACCCAGCGACCGGCAGCCCTATCGCCGGTCGCCACCGGACGCCCCCGCGGGGCGGCCGGCTCACCCGGGGCAACTTTCGGCGTCGCAAGCCGGCGGACTGGCCCCGGCGCCGGTCGCGACTGTTACCGGTAACAGTTGGGGCGACGACTGGTGTGGTCGACCATACTAACTGCGACGCCAGGGACCGTTTTCCTGCTGTCTGGGTTGCTGTCCGGCAAGATTTCCCAGGACAGGTGTGGCCCCGGGGCGGATGAACTCCAATTTATATCGTTTCTGGAATCATTTTTCCGATGTCCAGTGACGGAACATCGAAGGCAGCGGCAATCGCATCAAAAGGCCGTGAACATGGAGACCCCCATGCCCCCGGTATCGTCAAAATGCTAGCTTACCGCCATGGTCCTCAAGCAATTCTACCTCGCCTGCCTGGCTCACGCTTCCTACCTGATCGCCGACCCCGCATCCAAGGCCGCCGTCGTCGTCGATCCGCAGCGGGACGTCGACCAATACCTCGACGAGGCCGCTCGCCTGGGCTGCGCGGTGCGCCATGTCGTTTTGACCCATTTCCATGCGGATTTCATCTCCGGCCACCTGGAGCTCCAGGAGCGCACCGGCGCCAACGTCTACCTCGGCGCGCAGGGGCGGGCCGACTATGACTTCATCCCTCTCAAGGATGGCGACACCATCGAGCTGGGCGCCGTCCGCCTGCGGGCCCTCGAGACGCCCGGCCATACGCCGGAATCCATCTGCCTGCTCGTCTTCGACCTGGAGAAGGACGAGGTCAAACCCCATGCGGTGCTCACCGGAGACACCCTCTTCATCGGAGACGTCGGGCGCCCCGACCTCATGGCGGCCGTCGGCGTCGACCCCCGGATGCTCGGCGGGCAGCTGTACGATTCGCTGCAGCAGAAGCTCATCCCCTTGCCCGACGAGACGCTCGTCTACCCTGCCCATGGAGCCGGCTCGCTCTGCGGCAAGAACCTCGGCTCCGAGACCGTCTCGACGATCGGCGACCAACGCCGGTATAATTACGCCCTCAAGCCCATGAGCCGAGACGTCTTCATCGAGCTGGTCGCCGCCGACCAGCCCGAGGCCCCCGCCTACTTCGCCTATGACGCGGCGTTGAACCGGAGCTTGCGCCCGACGCTGGACCAGACGCTCGAGCGGCTCAAGGCATTATCGCCGGACCAGGTGCTCGCGCTCCAGCGCCAAGGCATGCCCGTGCTCGACGTGCGAGATCCCGCGGAGTTCGCCGGGGCCCATCTGGCCGACAGCGTCAACATCGGCTTGGGCGGCAAATTCGCCACCTGGGCGGGCACCGTCATGGAACGGACCCTGCCGTCGGTGCTAGTCGCGCTCCCCGGGCAAGAGCGCGAGGCGGCGACCAGGCTCGGGCGCATCGGCCTGGAGGCCGCGGGCTACCTGGAAGGCGGCATGGCCGCTTTAGCCCGGCGGCCGGAGCTCGTCAAGGTCAGCGAGCGCCTGACGGCGGCGCAAGCCGCCGAACGCCTGGCCGGTCCGCAGCCGCCGCTCATCCTCGACGTGCGCGCGCCCGCCGAACGCGAGGCGCTCCGGCTCAAAGGCAGCATCGGCGTGCCGCTCAACCACTTGGGCCGCCGGATGGAAGAGCTCCCCAAGGACCGGCCGATCCTCGTCCACTGCGCCAGCGGCTACCGCTCCTCGATCGCCGCCAGCATGCTGGCGGGGCAAGGCTACCGCCAGGTCAGCGACCTCATCGGCGGCATCGCCGCCTGGCAGGCGGAGCGCCTGCCCGTCGAGACCGGGGCCTAGGCGTCCCGGCTGGTCTCTTCGCCGATGCCTCGGAAGTCCGGGGCCTGCTCAGCGAGGTCCGGCGCCCGCTCGGCATTGCTCTGGCAGCCGATGCAATAGCGCGCGAAGGGCAGCGCCTGCAGTCGGGGCTTGGCGATGGGCTTGCGGCAGGACTCGCAGACGCCGTAGGTGCCCTTGTCGATCTTGCGCAAGGCGGCCTCGATCTGGTCGATGGTCATCCGCTCGTTGTCTGAAAGCTCGAAGAGCAGCTCCTTCTCGATGGATTGGCTGGCCTGGTCGGCCGCATCGCCCACTTCCTGGGAAGCGTTCTCCTCGAGCTCCTGCTTGCGCACGGTCCTCATGAGGTCGTCGCGCATCTCGAGCAGCTGCCGGCGGATCGGCCCGGTCTTAGCGCTGCCCAAACCCTTGGCCTGCGGCGCGGCCTTCTTCACGGCGATCTTCTTTGTCATGATGATTTCTCCAAAATCCTCTTAGAGGCAGGATATTATAGGCATTCTTGCCCAATACGCAAGGCCTATCTTAGGCCCTAATTGAGTTGGGCGGCGGCGGACCGAAGCCTTGAGACGACCATGCCCTGCCCCATGACCTCGAGCATCAGGAAGAGGGTCGGCCCTTCCGTGCGCCCCGTGCAGGCCACCCTCAGCGGATGGAAGACCTGCCCGGGCTTAAGGCCCTGGTCGGCGCAGTACTTGCGGATGCGCTCCTCCAGCGCCTTGTCGGCGAACGGGGAAAAATCCTGCAGCGCGTCGGCCAGCCCCATCAGCACGGTCTTGACGCCGGGCGCGCCCAGCACCTTCTCCTTGGCCTTCGGCGTGACCTCGACGGGCTTGTAGAAGAAGTCGACGAGGCCAGGCACTTCCGACAGCAGCTTGAATTTCTCATGCTCGAGCGCCACCACCTTCTCCAGGCTGGGGCCTTCCTTCACCGGCAAAAGCCCTGCCGCCTTGAGAAAAGGCTCGGCGCGCTCGATGAGCTGGGCCACCGGCAGCTTGCGCATATACTCGCCGTTCATCCAGGTCAGTTTGACCGTGTCGAAGGTGGCCGGGTTCTTTTGGCAGCCCTCCAGAGAAAAGCTCTTGATCAGGTCGTCGCCCTCGAAGATCTGCTTGGAGTCGGTCGTCGACCAGCCCAGCAGCGCCAGGTAGTTGCGCATGGCCTCCGGCAGGAAGCCCTGCTCTTTATACTCCAGCACCGAGGTCGCCCCGTGACGCTTGGAAAGCTTCGTGCCGTCGGGGCCCAGGATCATCGACAGGTGCGCGAAGCGCGGCGTCTCCCATCCCAAGGCCTTGTAGATCTGGATCTGCGACGGCGTGTTGGAGAGATGCTCATCGCCGCGGATGACATGACTGATCGCCATGAGATGGTCGTCGATGACGCAGGCGAAGTTATAGGTCGGGCCGCCGGTCGTCTTGCGGATGACCAGGTCCTGCTGAAGGCTGTTCTCGAAGCTGACCTGGCCGCGGATGATGTCGTCGACGACGGTGGCGCCGTCCTGGGGCATCTTGAAGCGCAGGGAGGACGTCTTGCCGGCGGCTTCTTGCTCGCGGCGCTGGGCCTCGGTGAGGCTGCGGCAGCGGCCGTCGTACTTGGGCGGACGCTTCTCCAGCTGGGCCAGCCTGCGCATCGCGTCGAGCTCGTCCTTGGTGCAGTAGCACGGATAGGCCTTGCCCTCGTCCTGCAGCCGCTGGAGGTGCTTGTTATAGATGTCGACGCGCTTCATCTGGTAATAGGGCGCATGCGGGCCCTGGTCGGTCTTGCCGTCTATGGGGCCCTCGTCCCAATCAAGGCCCAGCCAGCGCATGGAGTCGAGGATGGCCGTCACGGAGTCGTCGGTGGAGCGGACCTCGTCGGTATCCTCGATGCGCAGGATGAACTTCCCGCCATGATGGCGCGCGAAGAGCCAGTTGAAAAGCGTCGTGCGGACGCCTCCGATGTGCAGATAGCCGGTGGGAGAAGGGGCAAAGCGCGTGCGGATCTCGGTCTTCATGCGAGGGAGTTCTCCTTGGTGCGGCTGGAAGCCAACAGCTCTTCGGCGTGGCGGCGGCTGGCGGCGGTGGCTTGGCGTCCGCCCAGCATGAGCGCGACGGCCTCCAGGCGGCGCGCGCCTTCCAGGGCCTCCACGCGCACGGCGGTGCGCCCGCCCGAGGATTGCTTCGAGACCAGCAAGTGCCGTCGGGCAAAGCAAGCGACCTGCGGCAGATGGGTCACGCAAAGCACCTGGCGGCTGCGGCCCAGCGCGCTGAGCTTCTCGCCGACGGCCCGCGCCACCACGCCGCCGATGCCGGCGTCGACCTCATCGAAGACCAGGATGGGCACGCGGTCGGCCTTGGCCAGCACGGTCTTGAGCGCGAGCATGACGCGCGAGAGCTCCCCCCCGGAGGCTACCGAGCGCACGGGCTTGAGCGGCTCGCCGGGGTTGGGCGCGATCAAGAACTCGACGGCGTCGCCGCCGGTCCGGCTATAGCGGCCCTCCTCCAGCTCGACGGCCACCGAGAAGCGCGCCTGCGCCATGCCCAGGGTCTTGAGCTCCTTGAGCAGCCCGGCCTCCAGCCCGCGGGCGGCCTTCATCCGCGCGCGATGGAGCTTCCCGCAGGCCTCGTCGAGAGCGGCCAGGCTCTCGGCCAGGCCCGCTTCGAGCTCCTCTTGGCGGCGCTGGGTGTTGTCCAACAGGTCCAGCTCGGCTGAAAGCTTCTCGCGGAAAGCCAGCACGTCCGAAACGCTTCCCCCATACTTCTTCTTGAGCCGACCCAGGACGTCTTGGCGGCTGAGCAGGGCGTCAAGGCGCTTCGGGTCGCTGTCGGCGCCGTCGCGGTAGCCGCCGACCGTGCGCGTGACATCCTCGAGCGCCAGGCGCGCCGCTTCCAGCGCGTCGCGGGTGTCCCTCATCGCCGGGTCTATTCGAGACAACTCGGCTAACGATCGTTCGGCCTTGAGCAGGCCGCCCATGACGGCCGCCTCGTCCTCGTAAAGCAGCTGATAGACAGCGGCCGCCAGGCCGCGCAAGCGTTCGGCGTTCTTGAGCAGGGGCAAAGCGGCCTCCAGCTCCCAGTCCTCCGCGGGCTTGAGCTTGGCGTCGTCGATCTCGCCCAGCTGGAAGCGGCCGTATTCCAGGCGGCGGCGGCGCTCCTCGTCGGACATCTGGGCGGCGTCCAAGCCGGCCTTGGCGGCGGACCAGGCGGCGAAGGCCTCTTGCGTCTTGGCCAGGAGCGCTTCCAGCTCGCCATAACGGTCCAAGCAGTCCTGCTGGACCGCCGGCCTGAGAAGGGCTTGGTGCTCGTGCTGGCCGTGGAAGTCCACGAGACGCTCGCCCAAGGCCGCGAGCGCCGAGACCGTCATCGGTTTGTCGTCGAGAAAAGCGCGCGTCTTGCCGGAAGCGTCGAGCTCACGGCGCAGGCGCACGGCCCCTTCCTCGAGCTCGAAGTCGCCCGTGACGACGAGGCGGTCTGCGCCCGTGCGCAGCCAAGCGGAGCTGCCGCGGCCGCCGAGCAAAAAGCCCAAGGCTTCGATCAAGATGGACTTGCCCGCGCCCGTCTCGCCCGTGAAGACGTTGAGTCCCGCCGTGAAATCCAGCGCCTGCTGGTCGATGATGGCGAAGTCCTTGACGGTCAGCGACCTTAGCAAGCTAGCGCTCTCCCCACTTGAGCTTGCGGCGCAGGATCTCGAAATAAGAACGCTTGGGGTTCAAGAGCAGCTTGAAGGGCTTCTCGTAGCGGTGGATGCGCACCTCGTCTCCGACCTCCAAGGTGCAGCCGAGCTGGCCGTCCAAGGACATCAGCACGCGCGGCTCCTCATGCGCCCGGCGCGTGGCCAGCTTGACGGTGAAGGGGGAAGCCGCCGGCACGATCAAGGGCCGCTGGGTCAGCGTGTGCGGGCAGATGGGGGCGATGAGCAGCACGTCGAGGCTGGGGTCGACGATGGGCCCGGAGGCGGCCAGCGCATAGGCCGTCGACCCCGTCGGCGTCGAGATGATCAGGCCGTCACCGAAGTAGTCGGCGACGAAACGCTCGGCCGAGCGCGTCTGCAAAGAGATCGCGCGCGCCTGGTCGCCGCAGCGGATGACGCAATCGTTGAGCGCGATGTGGGGGCCGAAGATCTTCTTGCCTCCGCGGTAGGCCTCCACCGAGATCATCCAGCGCTCTTCAAGGACGAACTTCCCCCTCAAGATCGCGTCGACATGCTGCTTGAATTCCGAGGAGTCGGTGCCGGACAAGAATCCCAGCCCGCCCGAGTTGATGCCCAAGAGCGGGATCGAATGAGGCGCCAGGATGCGCGCGGCGCGCAGCATGGTCCCGTCTCCGCCCAAGGCCACGGCGATGTCGGCCAGGCGCAGCTTCTCGCGCACGGAGGCGGTATGGCCCAGCCAGACGCGGACGTTGCGGCTCTTGAGCGTGGCAAGCACGACCTTCATCATCTTGACGGCTTCCGGCTTGGTCTCGTTGTAGAAGACGACGGCGGAATTAATGGATTGGTGGTTGGTTTTTTCGGTCATTTTGTCCTATTAGGGCGCCCGTCAAAGCGAGAGCGGAGCCGTCGGTCGAAGCCGAAACGGCGCCGTCGTTCGATCGAAGGGCGATTATATCAAATCCGGCCCGGAGGCGCGTGGCGTCCGGCTCGAACTCGAAGCAATGGACGCCTTGGCAGAGCGTCAAGGGGACCCGGCCCGAGAGCCGGTGGACTCGACCGGCGGGGTAGCTCTCCAAGACCTTGGCCAAGGATCGCTCCGCCTTGGGACCGAGGACGACCACCCGGTCGAGCCTGGTGACGCCGCGGGCCTTGAGGGCCTTGAGCACCGCTCCGGCGGGCGCGCCCGGGCCGATGAGCCAGCGCTCCCCCGAAACGCTGACCACCGCCGCCGGAGAGCGCAGGCTCAGGACCAGGACGCTCAAAGGGGCCCGCGCGCCCGCCCGGGTCCAGGCGTCGCCGGCCCAGATGAGGAGCCCGGCGCAAGCCAGCGCCGCGGCCGGACGCTTGCGGGGCAGCATCAAGAACGAGAAAACGAGCAGGTAGAAAACGCAGAGCGCGGCTCCGCTCATGGGCGAGAGCTCGATGGCGGCGCCGGGCAAGGCGGCGAAGAAGCGGCAGACCTCGAGAAACAGGCCCAGCAGGCGCTCCAAAAGAGCGGCGCCCAGCCCTTGGCCGGGCAATCGGGAGGTCGCCCAGACCAGGAAGGCCGCCGCCATCAGGAAGCCCGAGGCCGGTATCAGCACGAGGTTGGCCAAAAGGCCGACGAGGGAGCCGCGGCCGAAGATCTGGCAGAAGAGCGGCCAGAGCGTCAGCTGGACGATGACGCCGACGCAGAGCAGCGCCGCCGACCGCTTGGCCCAGCGCGGCCAAGCGCGGGGCAAGGCGGCGTTCACGCTGGGCATGGCCAGGATCAAGCCCCCCGCCGCCGCATAGGTCATCTGGAAGCCGGCGGAGAACAGCTGCAGCGGCTCCCGGATGAGGATCGCCAGCGCCGAGAGCGTCAGGGCTTGGAAGGCGCCGGGATCACGGTCCAAGAGCGGAGCGCCCAAGAGCACCAGAGCGCCCAGATAGGCGCGGGCGTATGGGGCTTCGCCTCCGACCATCAAGGTGTAGAGACCGCCGACGGCGGCGCAAGACCAGAAGCGGACCATCGGAGACGCAGAGAAGAGCCGGCAGGCGCCGAGGACGGCCATCAAGACGAAGCCCACCTTGGCGCCGGAAGGCACGAGCAGGTGCATGACGCCGGCGTCCTGGACGACCCGGTTGGTCTCCCGCTTCAAGGGGCCCTTGTCGCCCAAGGTCAGCCCGTCGGCCAGACGGGCCTTCTCGATGGGCAGGATCCTTTGGAAACAGTCCTCCATCGACCGCCGCACGGACTCGGCCCAGGCCCAGGGCAGCCAAGCCGCGGGCACCGGCGCGGAAGAGACGGCCATCCAATCGGCCCGCAGGACGCCCGAGACGCCGATATCCGAAAGGAATGCCTGCTCATCGAACTCGCCGGGGTTGCGCGCCGCCCGCGGCGGGCGCAGCGCGCCCTCGAGCTCAAGGGTCTGGCCGGGGCGCATCTCCTCATGCGGGCCGCGCGGCAGGTAGACGAGCAGCCGGCCCAGGGCGCTTTCGACCAAGACCTTCTGCCCGCGCAGGTCTTCGCGCATCGGCCCGGCGACGCGCGCCGAGAGCTTGGCGGCGTCTTGGCGCTCGACCGGCTTGACGGAAAACGCGCCGCGCTCGCGCAGGACGGTCAAGACGACGATGAGCAGCAGCAAGGCGAGGAAGGCCGGGCGGCGCAGGCAGCAGAGGGGCATATATATTTATACGAGCGAGGGGCCGAAATGGTTCCCTTCCCGACGGACGGCCTTGCTATACTCTAGACGCGATGGCCGACGTCTACTGCTTCGGCGACAGCATCACCCGCGGCGAGAACGACCCGCTCCACGGCGGCTGGGTCGACCGCCTCAAGCGGCTGTTCATCGCCCGCGGTCTCCGAGAAGGCGGCGAAGAGGTCTGCGTCTTCAACCTGGGCATCGGCGGCGAGACGACCCGGTCCCTGCGATCGCGATTCCTGCCGGAGTTCGAAGCGCGCGCCGCCGACAAGGGGCGGGCCGTCGTCGTTCTGGCGTATGGGGCCAACGACGCGGCGCAAGCAGACGGCGTCTTCCTGGTGGCCCCGGGGCCATTCCTCGACAACCTGAAAGAATGCATCCGCGCGGCCCGAAAAAAGAAAGCCGTCGTCCTTTTGCTCAACGTCACGCCCGTGGCCTGCGCCGCGGAAGACCGGGCAAGCCCCGGCGGCAAAGTCCGTCGCGGAGCCTTCATAAGGCGCTACAACGCCGAGCTCAAAAAGCTGGCCGGCAAGGAAAAAGTCGAGCTCATCGACGTCTACCAGGGCTTCGTCGAACGAGGCCTGGGGACGCTGTTTTCCGCCGACGGCATCCACCCCAACGCCGAAGGTCATGAGCTGATCTACGACCTGGCCCTTCCGGCGCTGCAAAACGCGCTCAAAACCCTCCGCTGACAGCCGCCCCTTGTGCCTAAAATGGCCTGGCGAAAGTCCGCCGCCGGGGCTACACTTCCAGCATGAACCGGTTTTGGGCTTTGGCGGCCGCGGTCCTGCTCCTGGGCGCGCCCTGCGCGGCCGAGGAGCTCAGCGACGAGGAGCTGGAGGTCATGGGCCTGACGCGCAACAAGATCACCACCGAAGAGGCCGTCAGCGTCCTGTCGGCGCTCTACACCCGCAAGACGCCGGCGGAAGGCTGGTACCAGCTGGTCTCCCGAGGTTCGCTGATCACCTACAGCCCGGTCGGCGATTATCCCCGGACCGTGGCCCGGCATGAATCGGGCTTAAACCTCAAGATCCGGCCCGGCAGCTACGACCGCATCCGCTTCGAGAAGCGGCCGGGCGGGCTGACCCTGATCCGGGAATGGAGCCTGCCCCGGGCCGGCGCCCGCAACGACAAGGGCAGCTACCGCTTGCCCTACGCCTTCCTCGAAGGAAACTGGAACGCCTACAAGAACGGCGGCAAGGTGCGCATCGGCCTGACCACGACGGGGATGGACGAGCTGGCCCAGCTCCTGGCCGACAGCCACCGGGCCTATGGCGTGCTGATCTTAGGTGCGGGCGCGATGACGGGCCCGACGACGGTGGAAAGCTGCCGCCTGACCGAGCCCGAAGGCTGGGTCATGGACCTCAAGACCCTCAAGCAGGTGCGCGGCGTCACCCTGACGAAGATGTCCGGCTGGCCGCTGATCACGGCCTCGCGCTGACCGGCGGGCCGAACCGCCGGCCCTCGGGCAGTTACCCGCGGTGCACCAAAACGCCCTCCCCCGCCCCGCATAGACCGCTTGCCCGCGATCTCAGGCCCCAACGGCTCTTGGGCCGCAGGCGCGATGCGGCTAGACTATGAGCATGAGAAGATTGCTCCTGGCCGACTCGTAGGCCAAATAAGGGCACTCTTCGCAACACAAGGTTGTTATCGTAAGTTCCCCCCCTGATCGGCCCGCCACCAGGGCTGCGATCGTGATTGCCGTGGAGGAGGATCTTCTTGGCGCCGTTGAGCTGCCGCAGGAAACCAGGCCACTCCGAGGGCTTCCCTATGGCGAAGTCGCCGAGGTGATAGACCGTGTCCCCCCGGCCCGACAACGGCGTTCCACCGCGCGATCAGCTCGCGGTTCATCTCATCGATGGACGCGAACGGCCGCGCACAATGCTTGATCACGTTGGCGTGATTGAAGTGCGTGTCGGCCGTGAAGAATGTCTTTGTCATGTCCGCTGTCAGGCGTTGATCCGAGCTTCGAGTTGCTTCAGCTCCTCGATGATTTCGCTCCACTTGGGCGAATCGCCGAACACCATCGCCTGCATCTCGTCGTAGTCCTTGCCGAGCGCTGTCACCCTCTCGGCGTCGGGAACGAGGCGCAGCGTGCCGGGCTTGGCGGTCGCGTAGTTGGCCCAGCTGCTCGCGAAGAAAAAGCTCTTATGCTTGACGACCCGCTCCAGCAGGTCGCCGCGCGTGAGCGCCTGGCGGCCGAGCTCGTGACGTGAGAGGCAATAGAGGTCGTAGTAATGCCGCGAATGGCGCTCCGCGGAAGGCTTCGCATCCGGGCGATGGCATTGCGCATGGAGCAAAGTTGCTTTCTCCCAGAATGTGCGCTCCGCGCTCAAGGTCCGTACCGTGCACTTCGGCTGGGTGAACATTCCCGGAAAATCCTCGGCGGCGTAGGGCGTGATCTCGGCCTCCACCGCGGGCCAGTCGTCGGAGCGCGCGCCCATCTCCAGGCGGATGATCGGGCGGACGTACTTCGTCGCCGCGGTGATATCGCTCTGTGGGTAGGTGAAATTCAGCGTCTGCGGGTCACCTGAATCCAGGTCGAGCGACCAGCCGGACTCCCCAAGCACCGTCGCGAAGTCCCGGCGCAGATCAGTGAGAAGCTTCTCTTTGACCGTCAGCTTGCATTGTTCCACGAGGGCATCGAGCCGCCGTTTCGCTTCGTTCTTGCTGATGCCGGCTTCTTCGGGATCGCGGGCGTCGGCGAACCCCAGGTCGCGCCGGCTGATGGAGAGGTCCACGTCTTCGGAAAACCGGTCGATGATCTTGAAGACCTTCGAAAGCGACGTGCCGCCCTTGAAGATCAACTGCGGCCGGAATTTCAGCACCGTAAAGAGTCGGTGCAGGGTCCAGCAGACCCAAAAGTCTTTTTCGATGATGGGCGCTGGTATCCGTGGAGCGTGCTTGCCTTCCGCGGTGACAAACAGTTGAGCGCGATCGCGCGCCGAGCTTTTGGCTACCGAGTCCATGTTTTCATTGCTCCGTGATGCGCTCGACTAGGGGGCGCATCCAGATCGAGGCGCGCGGCAGGTCGCGGCGCAGTTCGGCCTTGGCGTCGGCCGGGAGGGAACTCCGTAGCCGCGACACCACTTGATCGGTGACGTTCGCTCGCCCGATGTAGCGCAGCGCCTCGAAGACCAAGACGCTGATGTCGTTCTTGACCCCCATGCGTCGCGGGCCGACATGCCGGAAGGAGATCGAATAGTTGCCGATGGCGACGCTTCGAGATGTGCCGTTGGTCAAATAGATGGGCTTGGCGGGGACTTGCGTGGAAAGCCCCAGCAGATTGGCCGCCTGCGCCCCGGTGGCCACGATCCTGCTGCCGGTTCGTCGTGCGATGGCCCGCGCCACCGTGTCCATCGAGGGCGGCAGCGCGCCTCCCAATTTCTCGTTGATCGCGGGGATGTGATAGAGTCCGGTCCCGATCCTGCGGACGGCTCCTGCCCGGGTAAGGCGCGACAGCGCCTGGCGCACGGCCTCCGGGCTGCCGAAGGAATGGAAGTCCTCGCCGAAGAATACGCAGCCCCGGCCGCGCCGCGTGACGTTGGCCATGATCCTGTCTTCGAGGCTGAGAGCAATCCCGGTCTTCATCTGTCACACAAATATACAATTAAGTGTGACAAAAGTCAAGGCCTATATCCTGTAAATAGAAGCTTTTTTCTTAATAATATACCCAGTAAATTGTGCCATATAAGATTAGGTAGCTGGAGTACCGTAATCTGCGTCAGGATAAACTGAGCACTGTCAGAAAAACGTATACGTTTTTCTGACACTTCATCGAGCACCCTCGTAAACTCGTAGGCCAAATAAGGGCACTCTTCGCAACACAATGGGTGTTATCGTAAGTTCCCCCCCCTGATCGGCCCGCCACCAGGGTACAATACATCACCAAGGCCGGGTGGAGACTCTGATTCTTGCGTGAATTTTCCGTCAGGCGGGAACAATGAGCAGCACAGGCCGTGCGCTAATAAGAAGGACTAGCGATCTGGTAGTCGCCGAAGGGCGACTTGAGATAGGCCGCTTCGGCGCCCACCGCTAAGAAAAGGGTGCTAAAGACGACGAAACAAAGGGACATCGGGCTCTTGGTCGGGGGGGTCAAGGGACTGCCGCTCGGCGCTGCAGACTGTATTATAGTCGACTAACGCCCCCCTGTCAACGGCGCGGCCGAAGCCCGCTTAGAGCGGCTCGTAGAGGGTGAATTCCTCCACCGGCTCGCGGCTGAAAGCGAAAGGCAGGAAGCCCCAGACGCTAGAGTAGAAGGCGGCCTGGGATTGCTGGCGGCTCATCAGGCGCAGCGGCAGGGGGTGGAAGGCGAGGGTCTTGGTGGCGTAGGCCTGCCGAGCGACGGCCGGATACAGGACATTCGTGTTGACCGCCGGAACGGCGACGAGGTCTCCGGCGCGCACCTCATCCCAGCCCCCGCGCGCACCGTCGAGCGCCTGCGCGCCGAGGCCTTCCAGGTAGTACTGGAAGCCCCAATGCCCGGTGTACCAAAGCCTCAGCCCCGCCTGAGGAGGATGAGCCGCGCTCAGCGCCTGCGCGAACTCCTTCTGCGCATCGGCATGGCGACGGTCCACCCAAGCCAGGCAGAGCCCCAAGGCCGCGACGGCCGCAAGGCTAGTTCCGTACAGGCGGCGCCGGCCGCCACCGGAGCGGGCCTCCAAGGCCTGGGCCAGCCCGAAGACCGTGGGCGGCATCAAAAAAAGGATGAAGCGGGATACCACCGACCAATAGACGAACAACTGAAGGAAAGCCACCGAGGCGATCCAGGCGGTCCAGAGGCCCCGGCCCGGAGAAGCTTGCCCCCCCTCTCGGAATACGGCCGCCCAGGCGAACAAGCCCCCCCAAGCCATCAGGATGCCCAAGGCCCGGTCCGATCCGGCCACGGGGCCAACGTCCCATAAGGGAAGGAAGACCAGCGCGGCGCAGGCGGCGGCCCCGGCGGCGGCTCGGGTCCGGGTTCGGCCTTCCAAGACGAAGGCGGGCCACCAACACGCCACGACGCAGCAGCCTCCGGAGAAAGCAAGCAAAGCGCGGAGCCTGTGAACCCAGGACGAGAACTCGGCGGACATGCCGCCCGAGATGAGCGTCCAGACCGAGGCTATGCGCCCGAACTCGAAGACCGCGCCCCAGAGCAGATAGGCGCTCACGGGCGAAGCCGCAAGCCCGAGAAACAGGGCGGCTCGGGCCGGAGGGACGCGCCGCCGCCAGGCATAGAAAGCGGCCGTCGGTACCAGGAATACGGCGCTGTATTTGACCAGGAGGGCGGCTCCCAGTAAGACCGCCGCAATCCAAGGTGCGAAAGGTCTCTCCTCGTCGCAGGCCAGCACCCAGTAATACAAGCCCGCGAAGCCGAAAGCCGCCAGCCACTTTTCGGCCATCAGATGCTGAGTGTTGATGAGAAAGGCCGGCCCGGCCAAGACGACCAGCGTCGGCAGCAGCGGATGCTTCAGGAAGCGGGCGGCCAGCAGATAAAGGAACACCGCGGCCATGGCGTTGAACGGAAGAAAGGCCAGGCGTGTGCGCCACTCCGCGCCGCCGGTCACGGCCAGCACCGGGGCCAAGAGGTAGGGCACGAAAGTCGGCTGGGTGTTGAGCCGCGACATGGGCCGGGACCGGCCGTACCAATTAAAGGAGAACGCCGTCGGGTGGAGGGGATCGGCCTGGATCTGGCGGGCGACGGCCAGGTAGAAGGGCTCATCGACGTGGTACGCCTTGCCCAGGAACGGCAGAAGCGTGGCGACGCAGAACGCGGCCGCCACCGATGCCTCGCGCCAGGTTTTAGATCGCCACCGCACCAGGATATCATAGGCTATAATGCGGGTGCATGCCGCCCCGCACGACGGGCAAATGATATAATGGGGCTCCCCCCATGCAACCCGCGCCCGCGCGCCTGAGCCGCTTCCTGCCCATGTCCCGCCGCGAGATGCTGGCGCGCGGCTGGGACCAAGTCGGCCCCGGATCGACCCCCTCGAACAACTCGGCCTGAGGTTCGACCTGGCTTGCCTCGTCGGGAGGCCCACGATCTCCATCTTCAAAAATCTCTATCAGCTTCTCCGTCGCGGGCTTCGTCTTCGGCAAGTTCGTCGGCAATCTCAAATAGGTCAGCAAGCGCACCAACTCGTCGTTGTCCATGATCACCGCCACCGGAATCATCCTCTTGCCGCATTTCCGGCACTCCAAAGGGTCTATCTCGAACACCCGCGCCAGGCAGGCCGCCCACGAACCCAGCTTCGCCCCCACCACCTGCTTGATCCCCTCTTTCTTCTTTTTCAACCTGGCCGCCGACGCCCCCTTGCTGGCTGACGCCACCAACAGCGGTCTCAACGGCGACTTCGGCCCCAGCGCCCCGTAGTAGCGCAATAAATTCTTCCGCGGCGGCGGCATCAGCAGCGCCCACCTTCTCATGAACTCCACCGGCGTCAAAGCCAACGATGCCGTTTCGCCTTTTCGTTTCTCAGCCCGATAGACCACCAAGCCCTGCTTCGGCCTATAAGACACCCTTTTCTCCGACAAGGACGGTCGCGCGCAATAGTCCAACAACCTTGCCAACCCCTCCCTGTCCTGCGGCCCGATCTTGACCTTCGTATGCAGAGAGAACCCAGAATGCTCCCAAGCCAGCATCTCCCGCGCTACCTCTTCGGGAAGGACCTTCAGCTTCACAAAGCGGCTCAGCACCTTGCGCCGGATCGCTTCCGTGATGCGCTTGACCTGGTCCTCGTTCGGTCCCCCCGTCCATCGGAATCCAAGACTTTTCTTGCCTAACGCCCCCCTCCTTTCCAAGAACGCCCCGTCCGACGCCACCGCATGCACATGCACATGCCGGTTCAACGTCGAACCCGCCCTTTGTATGAAGTGGAGCTGGCTTGCATCCCCGTCCCCCGATCTTCTCTTTATGAAGAGCTCGATCTCTCTTGCCAATATCCCGCTCAGTTCCCCCGGAAGGTCTGGCCTCAGGTTCATGAAGAACCTCAAGCGCTTCGGCACCACCAGCACCCATTGCCGGTAGCTCGCCGCCGGCAGAAGCCGCTCCGTCGCATTGCAGACCGCGATCGTCGCCCGCTTCGCGTCGCAGGAAGGGCAAAGACCCCGCCGCTTGCAGGAGAACGCCACGAACAAGTCCTCCCGGCAATCCTCGCAGCGGTAGCGCACCGCCCCAAAACGCATGATGCCGCATTCCAGGAACCGCAGGAACGCCTCCGGCGTGGACCGCAAGGGTCTCGGCCGCTTGTCGCTGGGGCCTCTCAGCTTGCGCGCAAGGTCGCCGACTTCTAAGCGGTTACCGCCGGTGCACCAAAACGCCTCCTTCCCCCACGTCCGCCGCATAGACCGCTTGCCCGCGATCTCAGGCCCCAACGGCTCTTGGACCGGGGGCGCGATGCGGCTAGACTATGAGCATGAGGATATTGCTCCTGGCCGTGATGCTCTCCCCCTTGCCCGCCGCCGCGCAGACCCAGCCCGTATGGGATTCGCTCAAGCAAGGCTGCGGCTTCGACGGGGCGGCTTGCTCGGCTCCGGTCGGGCCCGTGAAGGCCTCCGGCAGCCCGACCGACGACCTCATCCGCGAGACGATCGACGACAGCTCGGGCTTATCCGGAGAGCTCCTTAGGAAGACTCGTGAAGGCGAGGCCCAGCTGCTCCAGCGCACGATCGACGAGTCTCCGACCTTGAAGAAGGCGTTCGAAGACGCTGACCGCAATCGCACGTGGAACGACTATTACCAGGACCGCAACATGGACGCCGCCGTCGCCTCCTGGGGCAGCAACATGAAGGCCGGCTACCTCAAGTGCACGGCCGCGGCCTACGCCACCTACAAGACGGCGCCCCCCGTGGTCGCCGAGCTCGGCGGCGCCGTGCTGTGGGTCGCCGGAGCCGTCGCCGGCGTGGGCCTGGGCTTGCTGGCCTCCGCTTTCACCGGACATTTCTGACTTCATAAAGGAGAAAAACATGATCATCAAGACGATCGTCGCCGCAAAACCGCTGCCGGCCTTGGCCCTGGCGCTTTTCACCTCCGCGCCGAACCTCTCGGCGCCGATGGCCCCGACCCTGCTGTCGAGCCTCTCGCCGGACATGCCGGCGCTGACGGCCCCGCTCGTCGCCCGGTCTCTCGACGCGGCCCAGATCCCCGACGTGCCGGGACGCGCGGTCTCGGCGGCGGCCGCCGTGCCCGCCTGGTTCGACGCCCGCGGGCTGTCGTTTGAAAGGGTCAACAGAAGGGAGACGGGCTTCGCCTACGCGGTGCTCAGCCGCGGGCGCTATGAGCTGGGGGTCTTCATCGACGCCGACGGCCAGAGCCAGGCGACCTTCACCAAGTTCTCAAGGAACCCCATGGGCACGCCCGAGGGCAGGGAAGAAATCAAGCTCCTGACGCCCGCCTCGCGCCAGGCCGTGGCCGACATCCTGCGCCGGGCGCAGGAAGCCTCCCCCGTCACCGGCAAGGAAGAGGCCGCGCTCAACGGCATGCTCGCCGTGCTCGAGGCAAGCCTATGAAAGGAATGACCAGCGTCAAATCCATCATCGTTTCCGCATATGTCTTGTCCGCGGCCCCCGCAAGCTTCGCCGCGCAAGGGACGATTATGGCGAACACTCTCGTCGACCGCCTTCAAGCGACGGCAGATGGCGGGCCGAACGCCGGTCCCAGCCTTTTCGACGGCACCTCCTCGCGGGGAGACGCTTCCACGATGCCGACCGCCGCTCCCCAGACCATGGCCTATCGCCACGAACTGGGCGCGCCGCGCGCTACCCGCGTCAATCATATGCACAAGCCCGGCGAGAGACCGGACGGCAGGGTTGTCCCCCGGGGCAGGAGCTCACTTGAGCGCGGATATGCCTGGACGATGCATCCAGCCACGGAGCTGCTCGACTCCGACAATGCCGGTCTCAAGATCGCGGGATTCATCCTGGGCGTCGTGTTGGTCATCCCGGCCGTCATACTCGCCGTGTTAAATAACATCGCCAGCAACTCGCGGCTCACCAAAGGCACGTCTTGGCATCGGCACGACTGAGCCGAACCCCTACCGATGGTTACCAAAAGTTCACCAAATCAGGCCCCTGCGGCGATTTGCGCTTGTAGACCATTCACCGTCGCCGGCGCGGCCCAAGGACACCTGAGCCGGCACCGTGACGCGGCTATACTAAAAACATGAGAAACCTACTCCTGATCGTGATGTTCGTCTCGACCTCAGCCGCGGCGCAGGAATTCTCCTTCGACGCGGAGGCCATGGGCAAGATCCTCGCCGGGACGCAGGCGCTCAAGGTGAAGCACCAGGGTCGGCCTCTTCCGCCGATGGTGTCTGATTACGAAACGCGGCACATCAGCTTCAAGCTGATAAGCAACGGTTCCGGACGGGATGACGGCGGCGTCTACGTCAATAAGGCGATCCAAATCTATCATACAGAGTCGCTCCTCGCCACGCTTTATCTCAACGACGATCCCCGCGGCTGGGCCGCCGCCAAGAAGCTGCTGCAGGCCTTCGAGGACCGCCGCCGCGACGCCATGAACCAGAAGCGCCGCCTCGTCATCGACTATGACGCGATCTCTCGCCAGAACAAGGCCGGCGCATGGGCTATGGCTTGGAATCCGAATGAGTGCGAAAACTTCGACGAAATCATCCGGCTCGGGATCGTGCACGCCGGTCATTAAACAGGAGACCCATACACATGAAAAACATGCTGCTCGTCATGATGCTCGTCGCCGCTCCCGCCGCCGGCCAGGAATTCGCCGCCGAGATGCCCTTCGTGGCCGACATCCTCGCCAAGACTCAGGCCCTCAAGACCCCGCCGGCCGCTTCGGGCCGCTCAAACATGATGCTCGCGAGTTCCGGCGACAGGCGAGCCGATATCCTCGCCGAGATCGAGACGCTGAAGGTGAAATACCAGAAACATGAGAAGGATACGACGCGGTCGGGGATTTACGCGCTCGAGATCAGCCGCTTGTACATGGTCCTCGCAACCACCTACCCTTTGGGCACCGCCGCCACGTCATCGCCGGCGCAAGGGGCCTCGCTTGTGAGTTTCAGCGACAGGCGCGTCGAGATCCTCGCCGAAATCGAGAGCCTGAAGGAGAAATATCAGAAATACCGGAACGACCCGACGCGGTCCGGGATTTACGCGATCGAGCTGAGCCGCCTGTACATGGCGCTCGCAAATCACGCGGACAGGCGCATATAACACGAGAGCGACCCCATGAAAAAACTACTTCTCGCCGTGATTTTCACCGCCTCACCTGCCGCCGCCGCTCAGACCACATTGCGCGCGCCCATCTCGGGCCCCAACGTGATCCCCGGCCTCGGAGCCTCCCTCGGCGGCGCCCGTTCCGCCGCGACGCCGATGCCGACAATGATAGTGCCCACGTTGTCGCCAGGCATGCAGGCGCCGGCGCTATCCGCGCTCGCGCTTACGCCAACCCCCGCGCTGGCGGTCGACATCTTCCCCGCGGCCGCCCAGACGACCGAGAGCTCCCCCCTCGGCGTGATAGGCGACGCCTCCGCCGACGAGGCTCAGAAGACCGCCGCGCTCGACAGGCTCTTCGACAACTCCGCGCCCGCCGTCATGGACCACCATGTCGACGCCGCGGCCCCTACCCTCATGGGCGGCTCCGCCGGGAAAATAGGGCCATTCCCGGCGACGGAGTACACAAGCCTCAAGGCAGCCATCAAGGCACGCGGCGTCAAAGCGGGGCTTGCGCTGCAGGCAAGTCGGACCAAAAGAGAAGGACGCTATTGGTTTACCGTCAACATACGGGGCACTAGCGACGATTTCAAGAAAATCGAGGATCTCTTTGAAAAGGATTCCAAGGGCTGGAGCTATGCGGGGATTCCCACCGACATCCAGCTTCGCGGGACTCCGGTCGACCTTGCGGCGCTCGCTGCGCAACGCCAGAATGAATTCGCGCAGGCGCCCGCCTGGTTCGACGTCTCCAAGCTGAAGCTCGACGCGGTCATAAAATCCGGAGCCGGCGGGATCGCGGTCCTCCGCTACGGATGGAGAAGCCAGTACGAGATGACCGTCTTCGCCTTCCCGGGCGGCGAAAGCATTTCGTTCAAGGAATACCCAGCCAGCCCCATGGGCAACCCCAAGCAGTCCTTCGACGCGACGCTGGAAACGGCGGCGGCGCGAAAGGCGGCGGCGCAGATCCTGCGCGCCGCGCAAGCGCGCAACCCCGTCAGCGGAAAGGACAAGACCACGCTCGATCAGATTCTTGCTTTTCTCGAGTGAGCCCGATGTGAAGCGGATGATTCGCGCTGTCTGCGGTCCTTGACACGCCCGACCGGACCGGCTACAGTCATACCGTTCGGTATGAAATGATGAAAGAGAAAATGGACCGATTCGAGCTGTCGGTGCAGGAATGGCTGGGCACACCCTGGATACCCAGGCCCGTCAATCTATGCCTGGTGTTCCAGGTTAATTGCCCGGGTTGTTTCATCCTTTCCCTGCCTCAGCTCGAGCGGCTTCAGCGCGAGTGGGCGCCACGCGGCGTCGGATTCTTCGGCCTGTCCACGGCCTTCGAAGACTTCGAGCTCAACGCGCCGGAACACACACACGGGCTTTTCCACAAAAGGAAGGTCGTCGGCGAGACCGCGAAGGCTCTGCTACGGGAGAACATCGACCCGGCCGCGCTCGAGATCAACTTCCCCGTCGGCATCGACCGGCGTTTACCCGACGGGCGAGGCGAGACCTTCGCCCGCCACAAACTGCCGGGTACGCCGACCTGGCTGATACTCGATGAAGAGCAACATATATTGACCGGCTGGTTTGGACACGAGGACGACGAGGCCGTAGCCCATCGCCTCGAGAGCTTGAGCCGCAAAGAAGACTAAGTATTGTAGAATCCGGGCATGGCGCTTTTCTCCAAATCGCTCGCCCTGCTCCGGCTCGAGGCGGGATTCATGACGCCGTACGCCTTCTACCACCGCAACGGCGGCCGCCACGTTTTCCCGTTCACCTTCGCCTACTACCTCAAGCTCGAGCGCGGCCAGCACCTGCCCCGGCCCGAGTGGCTGCCGATCCTGCTGAGCCTCCTGCGCATCCCTCCCAGCGACGCGCTGTACCAGCGCTTCGTCACCGACTACCTGCGCGATCATTTCGGCACCGAGGAGAACTATCAATCTCTGCTCGCCCCGCTGCTGATCCCGAAGCACGATAAGAACGACAAGCAGCAGGCGACCAAACGCCTGCTCAGCGAGCAGGCCTACCACATCACCCCGGCGCAGTATAAAACCATCGTCGGCGACGCCGCGACCTACTGGGCTTTCGAGTGCCTGGTCAACGATCGCGGCGTCTTCAGCTCCGCCGAACTGTCCGACATCACCGGGCTGCCAAAGGCCGCGCTCGAGGCGGGGCTTAAAAAACTCGCCGCGCAGAAGCTCGTCCGCCGCGCGTCGGCCGGAAAATTCAAAAGCCCCTTAGCCGGCAAGTTCTACATGTTCCCCAAAACCTTCCCGGGAATCGAGGCCTACCGGAAAAAGCTCGCCAAGCTCATCGCGGAGATGGTCGCCCGCCGGGGCGCCATCACGCACGAGTCGGGCGTCATGATCCGCGCCGAGGAGGGCTCCGTGCTGCGCTCGATCGCCGCCATGCGCGACGCGCTCGAGGCCTCGACGGCCTACTCCGTGTACGAGAGGGCAGAAGGCAGCGGCGTCTTCCTCCTGCAGATCCGCGCGCGCAAAGTCTTCGACTTCTAAGCACCGCCAGCACAGCCTTCCGTGCGGCATCCTGATCCACACGCGCTGATTACTCGCGGTGAACTAAAACCGCGCCATTACCGCTTCATCCCGAATAGACCCATTGCCGCCCGGCTGGTTCCCCTCCGCCTCAGGCCCGCACGCCCGCACGTCACTATACTATGGGGGACCGTGCTCGATGAGATACTCGCTTTCCTACAAGGAGCTTAACATGAAGAAAACGATTCCCTTAGCCGTCCTCATCGCATGCGCCGCCGAGCTGGCGGTGCCCCGCAGCCTCCAAGCGCAGGAGCTAGACACTGAGATGAAGGCCGCCCGTGATCTCGTCGGCGACGCCAGGCCCCGGCTGATGTCGCATAAGAACGGCATCCTCCAGCAGATCAACGACGCGCTGGCCCATCTGACGGCGGAGTCCAAGCCCTCGGTGGCGATGGTGCGCACGGCGAAGGGCTCGGGGACGGGGTTCGTAGTGGACGCCTCAGGCCTGATGCTGACCAACGCGCACGTGGTGCTGGAAGCCGGCCTCAACGCGAAGGTCAAGGTGGTCTTCGCAGGAGGCAGCCAATACGTGGGCACGGTGGTAGCGCTGGGCTCGATGGGGACCGAGCAGGACCCGTTCTCGGGACGCGATCTGGCCATCATACGCCTGCCGGCCAAATCTGGAGGCTGGCCGGCCTTGGCCCTGGGCGACGCGGCCAAGCTGCGCGAAGGCGACATGGTGGCGATGATGGGCTATCCATTGGGGCTTCCCTTCACCTTGACGCAGGGCGTGGTCAGCGGCCTGGGCAGACGGGAAGGGGGCATCAAAGGCTTTCCCGTGAAATTCGTGCAGAGCGACGCGGCGATCAACCCGGGGAACTCCGGGGGGCCGCTGGTGTCGATGGATGGGCTGGTGGTGGGGGTCAATACGCTGTCCTTCTCGCCCAACGGAGGCTCCGACGGCATCGGCTTCTCGGTAGGAGCCGACGCGGTGAAGGGCTTCTTGGCGGAGTACAAGAGACGGGGCGCCTTCAGCGACGGCTTACGAGCCGCGGGCATCGTCCGGAGCCAAGGCGCCTTGATGAAGCCCGCGTCCTGCCCGGCGCAAGAGACGCTGTCCCGGCCCTGGGTGGAGCATGCGGGACCCGTTCCACAGGCGGCGCTTGACGCTCACCTGGGCGCGAAGCTTGACGGGGCGGCGCCGGTGCTGCTGCCGGTCAACACGGTATCGTGGTGGATCGGAGCGTCTCGCCGCGGGCGGGGCGACGCCCCAGACTGCTTCGTCCTGGGCAGCGCGGGCCTTTACGTCAACGGGCCGGAGGACGCCCCCGCGGTGGATTTCGTGAAGGTGGTGGGCTCGGGCGCCGAAGCCGGCTTGCGTTCGTCCTTGATCGAATTGCGGTGGTATGATGAAAAGGACGGCCGCAAGCACCGCTGGTTCGACACGGCCCTGGCCCGGCGCCTGGGGTGGGACGTCGACGGCCGCGGCGCGCCGACGGACATGCCCCGACCGATCCCGCTGCCCGCCGCGAGCAACGCGCTGCTATAGCCGACGCTATCGCTTGATCTTGCGCTCGGTCTGCTCGATGAGCTGGCGCGTCCTCAAAGACGGGCTCACCTCGAAGGCTTTCTTGAAGAATTTAAGCGCGTAAGGCGCGTCGCCCTCGGCCAAAAGGCACTGGCCCAGGCCGACGTAAGCGTCGGCCACGTTCAGGTCGCTGAGCCCGAGTGAGCCCGCCAGCTTCAGGCCTTCCGTGTAGAAGCCTTTCGCCTTGCGCACGTCGCGCTCGGCAAGCGCGATGGTTCCCTGGCGCTCGTAATACAGCACGCGCCGGCGGTCTTCGGGCGCCAGCATCGCCTCGGCCAGCTCCAGCTCCGCGCGCGCGTCCGCGAACTGCTTCGCGTCGATCAGGCGCCGGGCCTTGGCGAAATGGCCCTCGGCGGTCTCTTCACCCTTGACCGGCTTGGCCTCCTTGGGCACATAAGCCTCCGTCCTCGTCCCCCAATCCACCTTCGGGGGAGGCTCGCGCCGAGGCTCGACTTTTTCCGGGATCGGCGCGTCTTCCTCGGGCGAAGGCTCATGGCCATCGTCGTGGCCGCCCCAGCGGAACGTGACGCTGGCGCGATGCGTCAGCCCCAGGTCCCCGTAGGGAGCGAAGGCGTAGTCGATCGAGAAAGACCGCCAGCCCCAGCCCACGCCGCCGGTGATGCCGATATCGGTGTCATTGGCCCCATTGAAGCCCAGACGCATCGTCATGGGCTTGAGCAGGACGACTTCCACGCCCGCATGCGCCTTCAAGCGGTCGGTGCGCCCCTTGGTCAGGTCGACGGCCACCGTCGCGCTGTCGAAGGCGTACGCCGCGCCGACCCGGCCGCTCAACGGCAGCTTCTCCTTGTCCCGGATGAAGCGCACGTCAGGCCCCACGTTCTGGATCGCCGCGCCCAGGGTGAAGCGCGGCGCCGGCGGCACCGTAAGCATCACGCCCGCGTCGCCGGCGAAGGCCGAGGCTTTCACGTTGTCGTTGGTCTCCTGGATGAACTTCCCGGCCACGCCCAGGCTGAGCGCTCCGAAGAACGTATGGCCATAACCCGCCGCCACGGCCAGGTCGTCGACACGGAACTTGCCCAGCGCGCCGTCCTTGGAGGCGTAGGTCGTCCGGGGGATGTTGCCGAAGCTCAGGTAGTTGAGGTTGAGCCCCAGGCCCTGCCTCAACGCCAGCCCCATGTACTCGTGGTTGATGCCCTCCACGTAGGAGTTATGCATCATGGTGACCTCATGCCGGGTGACCCGGCCCAAGCCGGCCGGGTTGTAGAGCAGCGCGTTGGCGTCCGTCGCCAAGGCCGTGTAGGCGCCGCCCAAGCCGACCGCCCGGGCGTTGCCGTCCAGGAACAGGAAGTCGAAGGGCTCGGCCCCGGCCGAGGCCGCGCCGTGAGCCCAGCCGGCGGAGCCGGCTGCCCACAGACCGAGCCAAAGGGCCAGTGTCTTCTTCATCGGATGATCGAAAGCCTCTTGATGATGCTCTTCTGCCCGGGCGAGGCGATCACGGCGAAATAGCCGCCCGTGGCCAATTCCCGCCCATCCTCGTTGCGCGCGTTCCACTGCAGCCGGCCGCCGCTGTTGGCCGAGCTGAACTGGGCGGCCAGCTTCCCGCTGACCGTGAAGACCTTGATCGTGACGGCCGCCGGCAGGTTGTCGAAGACGATGCCCGAGTTCACGTTGCCCGGCGAGAAGGGACGGCCCTCATCGGGGTTGACGCCGTTGGGCTTGAAGGGCACCGGATAGACGCGCACGGTGTCCAGGTTGGCGGCGCCGGCCAGCGGGAAGGCGGCGAAGAAGCTGAAGTGGCGCGTCGCCCCGTAGACCGTGTGGTTGACCAGGTCGATCGTCGTCGTCAGGTCGGCCGTCCACTGGTTGGTCACGGTATCGAAGCTGTAGAGCTTAAGATCCTGAGCGCGCAGCGAGGTGCCGTCCAAGATGCCGTCGTCGTTGGCGTCGAGGTAGGTGAAGGTCAGGGTGGCCGAATTGCCGCCGGAGAGCAGCGTCTGGCCGTTGCCCAAGGTGATGCTCATCGAGATGCCGACGTCCTGCGTGCCCTCCGGGGCCGCGGCCGGCAGGACCGGGGAGTTGACGACCGAGACCGTCGTCGAGGAGCCGCTCAAAGAGCCCGCCGGCAGGTCGATCTTCGTGACCAAGGAGCCGACGCCGGCTCCCGTGATCGCTTGCGGCGCACCGTTGTTGAGCACCTCCTCGCGCGTGATCAAGCTTCCCACCAGGCGCTCGCGCACGTCCCACCCCGCGGGGTCGACGACGACGGTCACCACCCCCGGCGTCGTATCGGAGGAATCAGAGATGTCGGCAGCCACCGCGCGCAGGTCATAGCTGGTGGCCGTCAAGCCGGTGACGTCCCAGTGCAGGAACCAAGGGGCCGACAGGTCGCCGTTGGTCTGCGTCGGCCCGGCCGGCACGACCGGGAGCCAGGCCGTGTCGCTGGATGCCTTGTATTGGAAAAGCACGCTCTTGGTCTGCGCATCCGTGCCGCTGAGCAGCTGCGCCGACACCGTGACGCGGTCGCCGGCGATGCGCTTTCCTGAGACGGGGGACTTGATCTGGGCCCGCACCGCCGACACCGACGCCGTCGATGATGCCGAGGCGTAGACGCCGGAGGTTTCTTCCACGCCGCAACGGTGCGCCGCCCGCAATGCGAAGAGATAGGTGGGGCTAGAGACCAGCACGCCGGTCGTATATGAGGTCTCAGTGGAGGTGAAGACCGCCGCCGGCGTGACGAAGTCGACCGCGCCCGTGCCCGCGTCGTAATACAGCTTATAGGCGGTGATGCCTTCCGTAGGTGAAGCCGTCCATGACAGGGAGATGCGGTTGCCGGTCAGCGCGTTGGCCGCCAAGCCGCTGGGCGCCGAAGGCGTCGAGGCCAGGGTCACGAAGGAGACCGTGCCGTCGAAAGCGGTGGCCACCGCGTCTCCATTGCGGTTGCGCACGCGCAGGTAATACGTCGTGCAGCCCAAGAGGCCCGTGTCGGCGTAGGCGACCACCGAGCTCAAAGACACCAAGGAGAAGGCGGCATTGTCGGTGGAATGCTGGACCTCGGCCAGCGTGTCCGCGGGGTTGGTGTTGAGGCTCCAGGAGATCGTCGCGCTGGTGCCCTGGACCAGGCTGATGACGCTGCCCGTAGGCGGCGCGGCTAGGGTATAAGCCGTCGCGGCCGCAGACAGCGGCCCTTGCCCGCTGACGTTGATGCCCGCGACGACCAAGCCGTAGGCGGTGTTGGTGGCCAGGCCCAGGTGCGAGAACGCCGCCGCCGCCGGATTGCCGATGATCGACGCCGTGTTCGAAGCGGGGAAGACGTAGTAGCCGACGGCATCGGCCGCCGCGCCCCAAGTCCAAGAGATCGACGAGACGCCCAGGGCCGCGCCGACGGGCACGCCCGGCTGGCCGGGGGCCGCCGGCTCCGTCCGGGTGCTGACGGTCGCGTCGAAGGTCGTGACGCCGCCGTTGTGGCCGAGCGTGCGCGCTTTGAAGTAATAGGTGGTCGACGGCGACAGCCCCGCAGCCTCGGCGTCGGTCACGGAGACCAGCGTCTTGACGGGCGACGCGAACGCGGCGGAGACGTCGCGCCAGAGCTCGTAGACCGTGCCGGGGTCGGGGTTGCCCTGCGGCAGCCAGTCGAGCGAGACGGTCGAAGACGTCACGCTCAGGACCTCCGTCGCCGACGGAGAGAAGGCGGGGCTAGCCGCCGAGCCCAGATCCTTCACGGTGCTGGCGTTGGCCCCGCTGCGGGCCCGGACGCGGAAATAATAAGTCGTGTTGGCCAGCAGGTCGGCTCCGGCTCCGCCCGCGCCGAAGACCACTGAGAGGTTCAGCGTCGACGAGCTGAAGTTCACGGAGGCGAAAGCGTCGCTGGAAAGGTCGGCCTCGTAGCCGGTGCCCGGCGGGTTGCCGCCATCGGTCCACGAGACGGTGACGCTGGCAAAATCGACGGCGACCAGGCTGGGCGCGCCGGCGCCGGGCTCGGCGAGCAGCGTCGTCGTGGAAGGCAGCGTCGTCAATGATGTGAGCCGGCCGCCGTGGCCCAGGGCCCGGACCTGGAAGTAGTAGGTGGTGTTGGCGCTCAGGCCGGCGAAGGCCGCCGAGACGCCGTAGGTGCCGCTCGAGGCGTTCAAGGTCGAGAACTCGTCGGTGGAGACCCGCGCCTCGTAAAGCGTGCCCGAAGCGTTGCCATTGGCAGTCCAGTTCGCGGTGACCGCCGCCGGGCCGACGAAGGTCGGCGCCAAGGCCGCGGGCTCGGCCGGCAAGGTGGCAGTGGCGACGACGGCCACGAACGCCGTGGGCATCGAGGCGGCGTTGAAGGCCTGCACCCGCAAATAGTAAGTGGCGTTGGACTGCAGGGCGAAGAAGGTGGCTGAAGTCAGGAGCGTATTGCTGGAGGCGTTGACCGTGGTGAAGGCGTCGGTCGATATCTGGGCCAGATAGGGCGTCGCGGCCGGATTACCGCCCGCGCCCCAGGACAGCGCGGCCGAGGACAACTCCACCGCGCTCAAGAAAGGCGCCGCCGGCGTGACGGCCAGGGTCGGCGCGGCGGCGGCTTGCGCGAACGGGCTCGACCCGCCCCAGCCCAGCGCCTGGACGTGCAGGTAATAGGTCGTGTTAGGGGCCAACGCCTGGAACGTGGCGGAAAGGGAGAGCGTCTGGCTGGAGAGATTCAGGGTCGTGAAGCCGTCCGTAGACAGCTGGGCCAAGTAGACCGTGCCGGCGGGGTTGCCGTCGGCCGACCAATCCAGCGTCATCGAAGACAGCGCTATCGCGCTCAGCGCCGGCGCGGCCGGCGAAGCGGGCAAGGTGAAGGCCGGCGCCGCCGCGATGAAGACGGTAGGAAGCTCGTTGCTGTTGAGGGCGCGCACCCGCAGGTAATAGGTGGTGTTGGGCACCAGCGCCTGGAAGGTGGCCGAGACGTTGAGCGTCTGGCTGGTGATGTTGAGGGTCGTGAAGGCGTCGGTGGACAGCTGGGCTTGATAGCGCGTGCCCGCCGGATCGCCCCCGGAGCCCCAGGTCAGGCTCATCGACGAGACGCTGGGGCCGGCGGCGGGCGCCGCCGGAGGAGCGGCCAGCGTGGACGTCGAGCCCAGCGCTACGTTGGCGCTGACATTGGAAGGCCCCACCGTGCGGACCTGGAAGAAATACGTGGTGTTGGGCGACAGCGCGCTCCCGGCGCCTCCGGAGCCGAAGAGGGTAGAGAGGCTCAGCGTCAGCGAGCTGAAGTTCACCGTGGCGAAGGCGTCGGTGGAGAGCTCGGCGGCGTAGAAGGCTCCCGGGCCGTTGCCGCCGCTGGTCCACTGCACGGCGGCGCTGGCGGTCTCGACGGCCAAGAACGAACCCGCGGTCAAGCCCGGCGGCAGGAGCAGCGTGGTGGTCGAAGGCAGCGTAGCGAAGCCCGTGACCTGGCCGCCATGCCCAAAAGCGCGCACCCGGACGTAGTAGGTCGTATTGGATAGCAGCCCTGCGAAGCCGGCCGCGGCATTGAAAGTCGCGCTCGACTCATTGAGCGTGGCGAAGGTGTCGGTGGAAAGCTCGGCCTCGTAGCGGGTCGTCAGCGGCGCGTTGCCGTTGGCCGACCAGTTCGCCTGGAAGGCCGCCGCGGCCACGGCGGAGGGCTGGGCTGAGACCGGCAGCGCCGGCGGCGTCGCGGTGGCCGGCCCCACGGCGAAGCCGGTGGCGGCAAACGCATGAGAAAGCGCCTGCACGCGCAGGTAATAAGTGGCGTTGGACAGCAGGCCGAAGAAGGTGGCCGAGGTCAGCAGGGTAGAGCTCGAAGCGCTGAGCGTGGAGAAGTCGTCGGTGGAGAGCTGTACCGCAAAGCGCGTGCCCGCCGGGTTGCCGTTGGCGCTCCAAGAGAGCGCGGCCGAGGACAGCTCGACGGCCGTCAGTGAAGCCCCGGCCGGCGTCGCCGCCAGCGTCGGCGCGGCGGCGGCGGAAGCAAACGGGCTCAGCGCGCCGGCCCAGCCGATGGCTTGGACGCGCAGATAATAAGTGGTGTTGGGCACCAGGGCCTGGAACGTGGCGGAGAGGTTCAGCGTCTGGCTGGAGGTATTGAGGGTCGTGAAGGCGTCGGTAGACAGCTGCGCCAGATACACCGTCCCGGCCGGATCGGCGTTGGCGAGCCAATCGACGGTCATCGAGGACAGGTTGATCGCCGCTAAAGAGGGGCTCGGCGGCGCCGGCAGCGTGACGGTCGTCATCGCCGCCGCGTAGCTCGAAGGCACGCCGTTGTTGTTGACGGCCCGCGCGCGCAGATAGTAAGTCGTGTTGGGGACCAGCGCCTGGAACGTGGCCGACAAGCTCAGCGTCTGGCTGGAGGCATTGAGCGTGACGAAGACGTCGGTGGAAAGCTCCGCCTGATAGACCGTGCCGGCGCCGTTGCCGGCCGAGGTCCAGGTCAGGCTCATCGACGAGACGCTCGGCAGCGCCGCGGAGGCGGCGGGGACCGCCGCCAGCGTCGACGTCGACCCCAAGGGGATGTCGGCGCTGCTGTTGCCTCCGCCCGTGGCGCGCACCTGGAATTGATACGTGGTATTGGGAGACAGCGCCGGGCCGGCCCCGCCCGCGCCGTAGAGGACCGTGAGGTTGAGCGTCGACGAGCTGAAGTTCAGCGTGGCGAAGCCGTCGGTGGACACCTGGGCCACGTAGACCGTCGTAGGCCCGTTGCCGCCGCTGTTCCACTGCACCGCGACGCTGGACTGCTCGACGAGGAAGAAGGAACTCCCCGCCGGCACCGGCGGCAGCAGCAGGGTCATGGTCGCGGGCAGGACCGTGAAGGCGGAAAGCCGGCCGTCATGGCCCGAGGCGCGGACCCGGACGTAGTAGGTCGTGTTGGACAACAGCCCGCCGAAGCCGGCCGAGACGTTGAGCGTCGCGCTCGACTCCCGGAGCGTGGAGAAGGCGTCGGTGGATATCTGGGCCTCGTAGAGGGTCGTCAGCGGCGCGTTGCCGTTGGGCGACCAGTCGGCCTGCAAGGAGTTGGCCGTGATCGCCGAGGGCGGCGCCGACGCCGGTTCGGCGGCCGAGGTCGCCGTGGCCGCCGCGACGGCGAAGGCCGTCTGCGCCCCCGCATGCGACCAGGCGGCCACCCGCAAGTAATGCGTGGCGTTGGAGAGCAGCCCGAAGAAGGTCGCCGAGGTCAAGAGCGTCCGGCTGGAGGAGTTGACCGTGACGAAGGCGTCGGTGGAGTCTTGCGCCAGATATTCGGTGCCCGCGGGATTGCCGCCGGCCGCCCAGCTCAGCGCGGCGGAAGTCACCCAGACGCCGCTGACCGCAGGCGAGACCGGCAGGTCAGGGAGCGTCACGGAAGGACTCGCCGCCGCGAACCCGCCCGGCCCGTAATGACCGGAGGAGCGCACGCGAAGATAGTAGGTCGTGTTGGGCGTCAGCGCGGTGAAAGTCGCCGACTGGCTGAGGGTCGCGCTCGTCAAGTTGACGGTGGCAAAATCGTCGGTGGAGACCTGCGCGTCGTAAGGCGTGCCGACGTCGTTGGAAGGCGAGCTCCAGGTCAGGACGGCGGAGGACAGGTTGACGGCGGTCGACGTCGAGGCCGGGTCGGCCGTCAAGGTGAAGCTCGAAGAGGGCGTCAGGAAGGCCGTCGCCGTGCCGCCGTGGCCCAGCGCCCGGACCCGAAGGGAATAGTCCTTGTTGGAGACCAAGCCGAAGAACGTCGCGCCGGCGTTGAGCGTCCAGCTGGAGGCGTTGAGCGTGAGGAAGGCGTCGGTCGACTGCTCCACGGCATAGAGCGTGCCCTCCGGGTTGCCGTTGCGGCCCCAAGAAAGGCCGTGCGACGACAAGCCGACCGAGAAGACCGCCGCGACCGGCGGGTGAGCCCAGGTGGCGGTGGCGCCAGACGCCGCGTAGTTATAGACGGCGCCATAGAGGGTGCCGACGCGCAAAGTGTAGGTCGTGTTGGGGAGCAGGCTTTGCGGGCTGAGCTGCGTCGACGATCCGTTGGTCGTGACCGAGGAGACGATGCCCGAGGAAAAATCAGCGACGGAGGAGACCTCGGCGGAATAGCCGTCGGAGGCCGCCAACGCCCAGCTCAGCGTCACGCTCGAGCCGGAGACGCCGAGGAGCACCGGCGCGGCCGTAGGCGCCGACTTGGAGGCTTCCAGCGTCTGGCCGTAAGAGCCAAGATTGGCCCGCGCCCCGTTAGGCGACGCCTCGAGGCCGGCGGCGGCGGCCGGATCGGCGGCGTCGATGGTGAGCGCGGTGACGCCGTCGACGACGAATCCGGCCGCGGCGGGGTCCCAGCGTCCGCGCTGAGAGCGGGGATGGAAATCCTCGACGCCGCCGGAGGCGTCGTTCCAGAGCGGCTGGGCCGCCAGCGAGTTGAGGTCCCGGCCGGTGCCCGAGCGCCAGGCGGCGAGGAAGTCATAGCTCGACGCTCCCCAGGTCCCGGAGTTGAGGACGGCGGAGCTGAAGAAGTCGTTATAATCGGAGACGAAGCCGCTCTGGCTGTCGGCGGAGACCTCGATGGTCGCCGAAGCTCCCGAGACGCTGAAGGAGCTCAGGAAGACGTTGCCCTTGACTTGGACGCCCGTCGAAGCGGAACGGACGCTCAACAGCACGGCATTGTTGAAGTTCGCCCCCGTGGCGTGAAGGTCGTTGAAGAGCAGCGAGCTGTTGGTGGTGGCCCACAAGGAGACCGCCTCATGGCTGCCCGAGGTGATCTTGCCGGGCTCGTTGAAGCGGTTGTGGTCGATCACCAGACCCGAGGAGCCTAGCGCATAGAGGCCGTAAGCGGTGACGCCGGGGATGGCCAAGGCGGTGCGGTAATAGACGCCGTTATCCTGGATGGTGGCGCCCGTGATCAAGCCGTTCAAGTGGATGCCGTAGGTGTCCAGCGACGTCGACAAGGTGGGCAGGACCGTGTTCGAGGTGATCCAGACCTGGGCGCCGGCGCCCTGCGCCGCGACCCGGATGCCGTATTGGGCGCCGGTCCGGATCGTGTTGGTCGAGAGGATCAGGCGCCCGGCGCCCGCCTCCAGCGCGATCCCGGCGCCCTGGGCGCCGCCTGAGACGGTGTTCGAAGACATCGACAGGTTCACGCTGCCGGAGCGAAGCCAGAGGCCGCTGCCCAGCGCCGAGGTCGCCGCCAGGAAGTTCGACGAGACGACGGTGCCCGTGGCGCCGGCCACGATCACGGCGGTGGAGCCCTCGATGTAGCAGGAGGACACCGTGTTGGAGGATCCCTCGAGGAACTGAAGGCCGGCGGTGATCGTGCTCAGCGTGACCAGGTTGCCGATGGAGCCGCCGGTGATGACGGGAGCCGAGAGCAGGCTGCGGCTGACCGTGTTATAACTGCCCCCCGTCAGACGCAGGACGCTGATCGTGCTGAGCGTGACGGTGTTGTAATCGGCGCCTCCGCTCAACACCAGGCCGTAGCCCCCCGGGCTGGGGATCGAGAGCCCCGTCAACGTGTTGAACGCGCCGTTGACGTCGATCGAGGAGTTGCCGGTGATGACGCTTTGCGACAGCGTGTTGTAGTTGCCCCCGATGAAAGCGCCGCCGCTGACGAAGCCGGCCGCGTAGCTCTGCGTGATGATGTTCGAATAGGAACCCACCGAGATGGAGAGGCCTCCGTTTCCCGTCATCGTACTGAGGCTGATGACGTTGTCGTGGGCGCCGTTCTTAAGCTGGGCGCCGCCGAAGTTGCCGTAGAAGCGGCCGTTGGTGATGGTGGAGGAGGACGCTCCATCGAGGACCAGCGCGGCGTCGCCGGCCCCAACGACGGCCGACGTCGCATACGAGACGACGCTCCACGGCCCGGTGATCACCAAGCCGTGGCCGGCCAGGACCGTGATGCTGGAACGCTCTATCGAGCTGCCGCTCGACACCCGGACGCCGGCGCTCCAGATCCCGGCCCGGCCGTCGACGCTGACGCTGGAAAGGGCGACGTAGGCCGAAGAAGACCAGACGCCGTAGGCCACGGTGTTGGTCGTGATGATGGAGATCTGCTGGAGGGTCACCGAGTCGTTGAACACGAGGAAGGCGGCAGTCGAGCCCGCCGGGGGGTTGAAGACCGGAGCGGAGCTGACGAAGGTCGGGTCGGCCATGATCCTGAGCCGATAGCCGTTGTTGGAAAAACCCTGGATGGTGACCTGCTCGCTATAGGTCAGCGCGTCGCGGATGACGAGGCAGGCGTCGCCGGTCAGGCCGGGCGGCATGGCGTTAAGCGCCCCTTGCAGTGTGACATGGTCCATGCTGCCGTCCTGCTTGACGTTGAAGCCGGTCAGGCAGCCCGGCGGCAGGCTCGACGCGGTATGGGTGGCCGCGACGAAGGAATAGTTGGCGCTGCCGTTCCAGTTGAGCGCGCCCAGGCGCAGGTAGTAAGTGGCGTTGCTCAGGCCCGTCAGGCTCAGCGTGCTCAAGGCCACGTTGGAAGTCGCGCTGGAGAACTGCGTGCCGCTGAAATCAGCCGCGGTGGAGGCCACCAGCACGTAGCCAGAAGAAGTCTTCGAGGAAGCGTCAGGCGGGCTTAAGGCCAGCGGGACCCAGTTGACCGTCACGCTCGTCGCGAAAACGCCGTAGAGCGAGACGCCTTGCAGGTCGCCGGCCCAGGTAGCCGTGGCCAGCGAGGCCCCGAAGTCCGTAGCCAGGCCGGCATGGTTGATCGCCTGCACGCGCGCCTGATAAGTCGTGTTGGGCAGGAGGTTCAAGAAGGCCGCCGCCGAGCCCATCGTGCGGCTGGATTCGTTGATCGTGACGAAGGCGTCGGTGGAGAGCTGGGCTGAATAGAGCGTGCCGGCCGGGTTGCCGTTAGCCGCCCAGCTCACGATGATCGAAGACGTGAAGACCACCGCCTCCGAGCCCTCCGCGGGGACGGCGGCCAAGGTCGGAGTCGAGACGGCGGCGCCCAAAGGATAGACCACGGCCGAGCCGTAAAGGGCGCCGACGCGGACGTAGTACGTCGTGTTGAGCGCCAGGCCCTGGGGACTGAGCTGCGTGGAAGCCGCGTTGGCCGTCGCGGAGGAGATCACGGAGGCGAAGCCCGGGTCGGTGGCCGCCTGGGCGTTGTAGCCGTCGGAAGCCACGGCGCCGAAGGTCAAGGTGATGCTCGACAGGTCGACGGCGCCGGCGATCTGGCCCGTCGGCGCCGGCGCCGCCTTCGAGGCCTCGGCCGTGCCGCCGTAGGACCCCGCATTGAGCCGCGAGCCGTTGGGCGAGGGCTCCAAGCCCACGGCCTCGGCCGGGTCGCCCGCGTCGATGGAACGCGCCAGCACCCCATCGACGACAAAACCCCCCGTGCCCGGGTCATAGCGGCCCCGCGGCGAGCGCGGGTGATAATCCTCGACGCCGGCGGAGGGGTCGGCCCAGTAAGGATGCTGGCCGTCGAGCGAGTTGGCGTCCTGCCCGCTGCCCGCCGTCCAGGCGGAGGTCAGAGCGTAGGCCGCCGCGCCCCAGAAGCCGGTGCTGTAGGCATTCGAGCTGTAGTAGCTGTTGTAGTCGGAGACGAAGCCCGGCTGGCTGTCGGCCGACACGCTGATGGTCGCCGAAGAACCAATGACGGCCGTCGAGCTGAGGAAGACGTTATCCTTGACCTTGACCCCCGTCGACCCGGAGAGCACGCTCAACCCGTAGGCGTTGGTCAGGCCGGCGCCCGCCACGTGGACGTCGTTGGACTTGAAGGAGCTGTTCGTGGTGCCCGAGAACTTCACGGCCTCGTGGCTGCCCGCCGTGATCATCCCGGGCGCCCCGAAACGGTTGCGGTCTATCAAAAGCCCCGCCGCGCTCTGCGCATAGAGCCCGTAGGAGGTAAAAGCTCCCATCGACCCCGCGCTGCGATAGAAGATCCCGTTGTTCTGGATCGTCGCGCCGCTGACCAGGCCGTTGAGGTAGATGCCGAAGGTGTCGCGCGAGGCGGACAAGGAAGGCAGGACGGTGTTCGAAGAGATCCACAACTGCGTCCCCGGCTGCTGGGTGGCGGCATAGACGGCGTAGCGCGCGGCCGCCGGGAAGGAGTTCGTCGAGATCAGCAGGCGTCCTGAGTTGCCCTCATCCACGAAGAGGCCGGCGCCCTGCGCGCCGCCGACGAGCGTGCTCGTCGACAGCGACAGGTCGAGGCTGCCGGCCGACATCCAGAGCGCGCTGCCCGCCGTATGGGTGGCGATGAGCACCGAGCCGCCGATGACGGTGGCAGTCGATCCATGGATGACGGCGGCCGTCGAACCCTGGATATAGGAATCCACTATGGTGTTGGAGGATGATTCGCCGATATAGAGCGGATAAAGGTCCGCCGCGACGGCGGCGGAAGTCATGGTGCTGCGGATGATGGCGTTGTAGTCGGAGCCGGTGACCAGGATGGCGCCGTCTCCCGCCGTGTTGCGTATGGTGGAATCGACCACCGTGTTGTGGTCGCAATCGGAGAGGAAGAACGCGGCGGCGGTCGCGGAGTTGGCGCTCAAGACGCTCTGGCTGAAGGTGTTGTAGTCGGCGCCGGTGTTCATGCCGACGCCTTGACCCTGGAGGTTCGAGATGACGGAGCCGGTCACGGTGTTGTTGTCGGACGCGATGACCAGCAGCGCCAGCGCGCTGGCATGGTTGCAGGCCAGGGAGCTTTGGCTGATGACGTTGTAGTCGGAGCCGTTGGTCAAGAAGGCGCCATAGCCCGCCGCCGAGTGCTGGAAGTAGGAGCCGGTCACGGTGTTGCTGTCGGAAGCGGTCAGATAGAGCGCATGGAAGTCGTCGCCGGAGACGGCCACCGTGCTGTATTGGACCGTGGTGCGTATGGCGTAGTTCAAGCGCAGGCCGTCGGCGCTTTGGACGGTGATGCTGCCATAGGACACCGACGACCAACTGCTCACGGCGACTCCGGCCGTCCAGATCTTGCCGCCGGAATCCACGTTGACGCTGGAAAGCGTCACGTAGGCCGAAGACGACCAGACGCCGTAGGCCACGGTGTTGGTCGTGATGACCGTCAGGTGCTGGAGCGTGACCGAGTCGTTGATCACCAGAAAAGCCGCGGTGGAGGCCGTGGGCGGGTTGATGACGGGCGCGCTGCTGATGAAGCCGGGGTCGGCCATGATGGTCAGGCGGAAGCCGTTGTTGGCGAGGTTTTGCACGGTCACCTGCTCGTTATAGGTCTGCGTGTCGCGGACGACCACGCAGGAGTCGGTGCCGAGGAATGAAAGAGCCGTCACGGCGGCCTGGATGGTCGTGTAGTCCTTGCTGCCGTCCTGCTTGACGTTATAGCCCGCGCCGCAGCCGGCCGGCAGGTCCAGGTAGGACTGCGACGCCTCGGCCGTCAGGCCGTAGGAGCCCTGGTTGGCGCGCCCGCCGTTGGGATTGGCCTCGAGCCCCGCGCCCAGGAGAGGATCGCCCCGGTCGATGGTCTGGGAGGTCTGGGCGTCGGCGGCGAAAGAACCCGTCGCCGGGTTCCAGCGTCCCGACTGAGAAAGCGGATGGAAATCCTCGACGCCGGCGCCGGGATCCTTCCAGCGCGGCAGCACCGCCGCGGAATTGGCGTCCTGGGAGCTGGCGGCGCGCCAGGCAGCAAGCAGGTCATAGCTCAAGAGCCCCCACAGGGCCGAGTTCGCGCTGTTGGAGCTGTAGAAGTCGTTGTAATCAGCGGAGAAGCCCGTCTGGCTGTCGCCGGAGACGGCGATCGTCGCCGAGGCGCCGGTCACCGAGAAGCTGCTGGAAAGGACGTTGTTCTTGACGGCCACGCCCGTCGAGCCGCTGTGCAGGCGCAGCACATAGGCGTTGGTCAGGGGAACCGAGGCCGCGCCATAGAGGTCGTTGAACTTCAACGTCGAGTTTACCGCCCCCGCCAGAGAGACCGCCTCGAAGCCGCCCGCGCTCAACACGTCGGGCTGGGAGATCCGGTTGTGGTCGACGACCAATCCGGCGACGCTCCTGGCGTGGAGGCCGTAGGCGGTGAAGGCGCCCATCGAACCCGCGGCGCGGTAATAGATCCCGTTGTTCTGGATCGTCGCCCCGGTGGCCAGGCCGTCGAGGTAGATGCCGTAGGTGTCGTAAGCCGCCGACAGCGTCGGCAGGACCGTGTTCGACGCGATCCAGAGCTGCGTCCCCGCTTGCTGGGTGGCGGCGTAAACGGCGTAGCGGCCGCCTTGGAATACGTTGGTGGAGAGGACGATCCGGCCCTTGTTGCCGTCCGCGAGGAACAAGGCCCGTCCCTGGGCGCCGCCTGAGACCGTGGACGAGGAGAGGCTGAGGTTGACGCTGGTGCTGGAGAGCACCAAGCCGTCTCCCGCGGCGATAGTGACGGCCAAGACGCTGCCCCCGATGACCGTGCCGGTCGAGCCCGAGACGTAGACCGCCGTCGAGCCCTGGATGTAGGAGCCGAGGATGGTGTCGGAGGAAGAGTTTTGGACATAGAGTCCGTAGCCCGTCCCATTGGAGGCCATGGTGCTCATCGAGATCACCGTGTTGGTGTTCAAGGCTAGGTAGGCGCCATGGCCATTGGCGCTGTAGGCGTATATCTGGCTGAACGAGTTGCCGGAGCAGCCTTGGACATCCAGCGCGGCGGACGACGCGTAGATGCGCGCGTTGGTGACGGTGTTGCTGGGCGAGGCGTTGAAGGAAAGGCCCACCTCCTGAGCGACCTGGATGTAGACGTCGGAGACCGTCGTATGGTGGTTGCCGCCCCAGGCCCAAAGGCCGTAGGCGCCCGCGATGAAGGTGCTGGCGCTGACGGAGGTATAGTTGGCGCCCTCATCGAGCCCCAGCGCCCAGCCGGCGCCCATGTTGCGGAGGAAAGAGCCGGTGATCGCCGTGCCGCTGCTCCACTGGGCTCCGATCACGTCTACGGCGGAGCTGTTGGTGACGCCGGTGCTGTAGGCGATCGTGTTGTAATCGGAGCCGACGTCCAGATATATCCCCAGCGCGCCGGACAGGTTCTGCACGTAGGAGCCCGTGACCGTATTGCTGTCGGAGTGGCTCAAGTAGAGCACGGAGTTGGTTGTGGCCGCGCTCGCCGCATTCGAGACCATGGTGCTGAGGCTGATCGCGTTGTAGTCGGAGCCGGCGACCAGGCGGACGGCGGGGCCCGCCTGGCTCAGGAAGTAGGCGTTGGCCACCGTGTTGTTGTCGGCCGTGGAAAGAAAGAGCGCGCTGAAGCCGGAGCCGGCGGCGGAGGCCGTGCTGTAGAGGATCGTGCTGCCCAAAGAGGCGTTCAAGCGCAGGCCGTCGGCGCTTTGGACGGTGATGCTGCTGTCGGCGACCGACGACCAGCTGCTCACCGCCACTCCCGCCGTCCAGATCTTGCCGCCGGAATCGACGCTGACCCTGGCCAGCGTCACATAGGCCGAGGAAGCGTAGACCCCGTAAGCCACCGTGTTGGTGGTGATGATGGCCATGTTCGTGATCGTCACCGAGGCGTTGGCCAGATAGAAGGCGGCGGTGGACCCCGCCGGCGGGTTTATGACCGCCGGACCGGCCTGGGAGGGGTCGGCCGTGACGAAGCTCAGGCGATGATCGTTCATCGCCAGGCCCGACACGCTCACCTGCTCGCTGTAGGTCTGGGTGTCGCGGATGACCACGCAGGAGTCGACGGCCAGGGAGCCGCCGAAGGAGGCCAAAGCGGAGGCGATCGTCGTGAAGGCGTAACCGGTCTTGGCCACCTCGGCGGCGACGGCACAGCCGAGGGGCAGGCCCAAGGGCGTGACCACGGAGCTGATCGACACGAAGTTCGGCGCCCCCCTCCAGTTGAGGCCGCCCACGCGCAGGTAGTAGGTCGTCAGCCCGCTCAAGCCCGACACCGTCAGCGTGCTCAAGGCGGCGTTCGGCGTGGAGGATGAGAAGATCAGCCCCGTGTAGGTCGGAGAGGTGGAGGCTTGGAGCAGGTAGCCTTCCGCCGTCTTGGAAGAGGCGTCCGGCGGGCTCGATGGCAGCGCAAACCAGTTGGCGGTCACGCTCGCCCCGTTGACCGCGTAGACGGCGGCCGCCAGCACGGGCTTGCTCAGCGTGCCGCTGTCGCCCAGGACCGTGAAAGGCCCCCCCGCCGAGGTCGACACCTGCAGGTAGTAGCTGGTGTTGGGGAGCAGCGACACGGCCCCGCCGAAGGTGGCGAAGAGGTTGAGCGTCGTCGAGCTCTGGTTGCCGGCGAAGACGTTGGGCCAAGGCGCGCTGGAGAGGTTCGCGGTGTAGCTCAGCCCCGGCGGGAAGCTCGAGTCCCAATGGACCGTCACGCTGGTGGCCCCGATCGCCGTCCAGCTGGAGGCGCTGATCACGCCGAAGACCGGGAAGGTCCAATTCAAGTTGTTGCCGCGGTCCAAGCTCGAGGCCGCGGAGATGGCGCCGCCGCCGCTGGAGTCGATGTCCTTCACCGCCGTGAAGCTGACGTCGGAGAAGACCGCCGTCATCTTGCCGCGCGTCCCGTCGGAGCTGCTCCTGATCGTCTGCCTCGTGCCCGCCGCCTGGCCGTTCAACACCAGGCTGGTGACCTGCATCGCCGAGCCCAAGGAGTCGAAGACCAGCGTCGTCGAGGGCTGCGTGGCGATGAAGATGCCGACCGGGACCTCCGGCAGCGTGAAGGTCGAAGACGTCTGCACGTAGAGGTTGGCGAGCGCGGTCGCGTCGCCCTCGCCGGTGGTGTAGAAGCGCTGAGGCGAGGTGCCCGCGATCACGGTCGTGCTGAGAGAGGAGTCCAGGTAGCCGTTGGCCAGGACGATGTTCTGGTGGAAATACTGGTAATGACTTCCCGCCGTGTGGCTCCCGGACAAGACGGTGAAGTTGCCGCGCACCTCCAGGTCGGACAGCAGGGTCTCCATGACGCCCGCGGCCGCGAGCTTGTTGATGACCAAGTGGTTGAACCGGGCCGGCCCGGCGGTCAGGCGTTTGATCTTCGACACCCCCCCGCCGGTGAAGACGACCGTGCTGCCCGCCACCGTGCTCGTCGTCCTCATGTCGCCCACGAGCCAGTCGCCCGTGACCGCCAGCGCGCGCCCGTTGAGGTCGAGCATGGCGGAGGAGCCGGCGTCGAAGGTCGCGCCGCTGGAGATCGACAGGTCGACCGTGAGCGTGACGGTGCTGGCGTAGCCGCCCGTGATGCTCATGCTTGCCAGCGTCACCGCCAGGTCCCAGGCGCAGGGCGACGTCGGCGTGGTGTTGCCGAAGACGACGGAATCGCCCGCGGCGGGCGCCCCCGACGGGACCCAGTTCGCGGAAGCCGATGCCGCCGAGGAGCCCCCGCCGTAGCTCCAGGTCTTCAGCGCGCCGCCGCCCCCGCCGATGAACGTCCAGTTCGTGTTGCCGCCGCCGTCGACGCTGTTGCTCGCGGTGACGGCGACGCCCAAGCTGGAGTCGATATCGCGCGCGTAGACGAAGGCGAGCGTGGGCGCCGAGCCCAAGGTGAGCTGGGCCGCCACGCCGTCGGAGCCGCCCCGCAGCTGGACGCGCGACGAGGCGGCCAGGCCGCTGACGGTCATGCTGGCGATTTCCGTCACGCTTCCGCTCTCGAAGAGCACCGTCGCGTTGGGCTGCGTGGCGACGAAGACCTGGATATCCGACTGCACCAGGCTGATCACGGCCGGGGTCTGGATGAACAAGGCCCCGATGTTGGTGACGCTGCCCACCGCGGCCCCCACGGCGGGGCCCAAGGACTGAGGCTGGCTGCCGGTGAAGACCAGCGTGCTCACCGAGACGTCGACGGCGCCGTCGCCGACGAAGAACCCGCCGTGCAAGCGCTGGGTATGGGCGCCGACCAGGTAAGCGCCGGTCGAAGCGGTGAAGGTGCCGAAGGTCTCGATGTCCGACAGCAGCATCAGCGTCGCGCCGCTGGCCTTGGCGGCGACCAGACTGTTGAAAAGAGCCGGCCCGCCCGTGGTGCGCAGGATATGAGAGGTGCCGGCGCCGTAGAAGGTCACGCTGCTGCCGGCCACCGTGCTGGTCGTCTTGACGCCGCCTGCGGCCCAGTCTCCCTGGACCGACAGGTTGCGCCCGTTGAGGTCGAGCTTGGCCGAGGAGCCCGCGTCGAGCAAGACGCCGCTGCTGACGGTCAGGTCGACCGTCAGCGTGACCGTGCTGGCGTAAGCGTTGGTGACGCTCATCGACGTCACGACGACGGAAAGATCCCATGTGCAGGGCGCCGTCGGCGTCGTGCTGCCGAAGACGACGTAGTCTCCCGCGCCGGGAGGCCCGCCGGCAGCCCAATTGCCGGCGTTGGAAGCCAACGCGGAGCCGCCTCCCCAGCTCCAGAACCGCGTCGCGCGAGGGTCGCCGCCGGAGAAGGTCCAGCCCGTGTTGCCGCCGCCGTCGACGCTGCTGGTGGCGGTGATGGCCGTCCCCTGAGAGACGTCGATGTCGCGGACGAACGCGAAGCGCACCGTGGGAGCCGTGGTGATGACCTGCGCCGCCTGGCCGGCGACCAGGCTCTGGATCTGGATGCGCGAGGTCGCGGCCAGACCGCTGATCGTCATGCTGGTGATGCTGATAGGGTCGATCGGCGTCTGCAGGATCAAGGTCGAGCTGGGCTGGGTGGCCACAAGGACGGCCACCTGCACGCCCGGCAGCGTGATCGCGGCCGGGGCCTGGATGAAGATCGCGCCGATGAAGGTCGCGCCGCCCTCGCCATTGCTGGCCAGCGCCTGCGGCCGGTCGCCCACGAAGACCAGCGTGCTGACCGACACGTCCAGGAAGCCTTCGGTCAGCAGGAGGCCGCCGTGGAGATGCTGGCTATGCTTGCCGGCCACATGGTTTCCGGTCAAGATGGTGAAGAGGCCGAAGACCTCTATGTCCGACAGCAGCTGCTCGGTCTGACCGGCCGTCTTGTCGATGACGAGATAGTTGAACCGGGCGACCCCGCCGCCGGTCCGCGTTATGTTCGAGGTCCCCGTCCCGTAGAACGTCACCGTGCTGCCGGCCACCGTGCTCGTCGTCTTCATGCTGCCTACGGTCCAATCGCCCTGGACGGAGAGGTTGTGACCGTTGAGGTCGAGCATGGCCGAGGAACCGCCGCCGAGCCAGACGCCGCTGCTGACGGTCAGGTCGACGGTGAGGGTCACGGTGCTGGCATAGGACCCCGACACGCTCATGGAAGCGATGGTCAGCGCCAGGTCCCAGGTGCAGGGTGAAGTCGGGGTGGTGTTGCCGAAGAGGACGCCGTCACCATCCGTGGGAGCGACGCCGCCGATCCAGTTGGCGGGGTTGGAAGCCAGGGCCGTGCCGCCGGCGTAGCTCCAGGTCAGGTCGGCCGCCTGCGCGGCCGGGCTCACCATGAGGGCGAGGAGGAATGCTCGTGCCAACGACTTATAAGAGGAAGTGCTCATTGCCAGGAAAACACCGCGGCACTCAGAAGTGTAGGCGGGGAATGAAGAACGGTCAATACCGTTCCGGTTACAGGTTATTTCTGGGCCTTGACAGGCCCGGGCTCAGTCTTGGAGCCGGAAGATGATGTTCTGGGGGAGCTTGACCGGCACCGGCCCGCCGCGGCCGACGGCCGGCGAGAAGCGCATGAGCGCGGCGACCTTGCGCGCGGCGGCGTCGAAAGCCGCTCCGGCGGAGGCCGTGACGTCGACGGGGTCGACCTTGCCGTCGACGCCTATGTGGAGCGCGACGACCACCGTGCCCTCGCGCCCGGCGCGCCGCTCGCTCTCGGGATAGAAGCGCCGCAGATTAGCCAAGACCTCGTCGCGGTTGAGCAGCTTCGGCAGCTGCAGAAGCGCGGCTCCGCCGTTGCCGGTGCCGCCGGGCACGCCGTCATCGGAGCCCGCCCCCGAGCCGCCGACCTTGGCCGCCGTGCCTTTTCCATCCACCGCGCCTCCCGAGGTGGCCGCGGGCGCCTCAGGAGCCTCGATGACCTTGGTCTGCGGGCCGGGCAGGACCCAGTCCTTCGGCGGCTCGACCGGCTTGACCACCGGGGCGGCGACCGGGCTGTCCACGGGTCGCGCCGGAGCCTTGGCTTCGGGCGCCAGCTTTTTGGGGGCGCCAAGCTTAGCCGGGCCGGTGCCCAGAAAAGAGGAGGTCAGGTCGATCTCCGCCGACGGCGACGGCGCCCATGAAGGCAGGCTCAGCCCGTGGGCGGCCAGCCAGAGGCCGCAGTGGAACAAGACGGAGGCGGCTAAAGCGCGTTGAAAGAGGCCCTCTTCCGCCGTCAGCTGCCGCAGCTTCACTTGACCTCCAGGCCGATCTTGCGCACCCCCGCTCCGCGCACGACGTCGAGCAGGGCTACGACCTCGCCGTACGGCAGGGTCTTGTCCGCCGACAGCGAGACATGCAGGTCGGGACGGGCCTTGGCGAGCCCGGACAAGGTCTTGGCCAGCTCGGCGGCCGTCGTCAGCTTTCCGCCCAAGGCGACCTGCCGCTGAGCGTCGAAGAGTATCTGCAGCGTCTCGGTGGCGGTGCGTTCGTGGTGGGCGGCCTTGGGCACCTCGACCTTGAGGGCTCGCTTGGCGATCATGGGCGCGGTGGCCATGAAGATGATGAGCACGACGAGGATGATGTCGACCAGCGGCGTGACGTTGATGGCGGTGATCGCCTCGTCGCCGCTTCCGGACTGCACTACTGCCTCCGGCCCGCCGGCGCCGAGCGGATGTGGGCCAAGAGCAGCCGGCCCAGCAGCTCGGTGCCCATCAGCAGGTCCTTGGCCTTCTTCTGGAAGTAGTTGAAGCCTACGACGCAGGGGATGGCCACGATCAGGCCGACGGCAGTCGCGATCAGCGCCTCGGAGAGCCCCTGCATGACGACCTCCGGACCCGAGCCGCTCTCCCCCAGGTCGTGGAAAGCCTTGATGACGCCCAGCACGGTGCCGAAAAGGCCGATGAAAGGGGCGTTGCTGCCCAGGGTGCCCAAGACCAGCAGGCGCTGCTCGACGCGCCGCCTTTCGGCCAGGGTGGCCGCGACCATATGGTCCTCGACGCCGGCGGGGCCGTGCTTGGCCTGCTTGAGGCCGGCCAAGAGCACGCGCGCGGCGGCGCCGGGATGGGCGCGGATGGTCTTCTCCACGGCGGGAAGGTCGCGGTCGTCCCAATCCCCGATGAGCGCGGAGTTGAGCGTCTCGAGGGCGCGCAGCTCTCGGCTGAGCAAGAGCCCGCGCTCGATGATGACGGCGACCGCCGCGATCGAGCAGAGCAAGAGGCCGTAGATGACCCAATCGCCGCCCGTCAGCGCCAACGACCTTAAGAAGAGCAGATCCATGTCGTCACCGGTCCTTGAAGCGGTCGAGGTTGAGCAAGGCCGAGACGAGCTCGGCCTTGACGGAAGCGTTGGGCTCGAAGGTCAACTGCTGCATCAGCTTGCGGTATTCCTCGGCGCCGCCGAGCTCTCCCAGGTAGCGCACGGCCATGGCCCGGAGGAACCAGTCGGTGTGCCGGGCCATGCGCAGCAAGATCTCGCGGCCGGTCACATCGCCCATGCGCCAAAGCCCGGCGGCCGCGTAGATCTGCATGACCGGAGAGCGGTCGTCGCGCGCGGCGTTGGCCACCTGGAACTGCACGGCCGGGCTGCCGAGGATGAGCAGGGACTCCAAGGCCCCCAGGCGCACGGTCACGTTTTGATCGATGAGGGCTCCTTGAAAGAGGCCCAGGTAGCGCAGGTCGCGGGTGTAGGCCAAAGCGACCATGGCGGCGGCGCGGGTCTGCACGTTGCTGCCCTGGCGCACCGTGCGCTCGAGCTCGCTGGTCAGCTCGAGGTCGGTGACGCCGGCCAAGCCCTCGGTCAATAAAAAGCCCAATTCGGTATAGCGCGTCTTGAGCTGATAGCCCTTCACCGTCGAGATCTTCCCCAGGTTGCCGATGGAGGAATCGAGTAGGGCCTGGGAATCCGGACGCGCGTCCTGGCGCTGGCGCAGGAGGCGCAGCAGATGCATGTTGATCTGAGGGTCGATGACGGCGCTCTTAGGGACCCTGTAGCGCGGCGCCGAGATCTCGAGGTCCTCGAGCCGGTAGGTGGTCAGGTCGACGGCCAGGTTCTGCGCGAGCGCCGCCGGCGCCAAGACCAGCAGCAGCGCGGTCAGCCCCCTCACTTGGGCACCGTCTTAGGGAAGAGCTTAAGGGCGGCGATGCAGTACTCGGCCACGACGAAGTCGTTGCTGACCTCGCGGCCGATGCGGGAGGTCATGAGGCGATAATCCTCTGCGGCGCCGTAATCGCCGAGGTAGCGGGCGGCCATGGCGCGCACCAGCCAGCTGGGGTCGTCCAAAAAGGCGCGCAGGCGCAGCAGGCCGGAGGGGTCTTCCATGCGGGCCAAGCCCGAGGCGGCATAGACGCGCAGGATGGGCTCGTACTCGCGCTCGGTGGCCATCGACAAGAGCGACATCGACTTCTCCGGATGCCCCCAGACGATGAGCGCCTCGAGGGCGGCGAAGCGCACCGCGGGGTCCAGGTGGACCAAGGCCTCCCGGAAGATGTCGAAATGCGCGATATCGTGAAGGCCGGCCAGCGCGACCAGGGCGTTGGCGCGCGTCTCGCCGTTGTTGTCCCAGCGAGCCAGTTCGATGAGCTTCTGACGGAAGACGGGGTCGGCATTGCGCGAGGAGGCCTCGGACAATGGGACACCGATATTGAGGAATCGGTTCCTCAGCTGGAAGCCGATGGGCGAGCCCACGCTCAATATCTCGCCTAGGGGCGTGCCTTGCACGTTGGCCAGGTCGACGCGGGCCTTGTCCTTGCGCTCGATGAGGTCGACCAAGGTGTTGGTGATCTGGGCGTCGGGCTTGACGGCCGGCGCCGGGGGCGGCGCGCCGGCGGCGACGCCGCCCGCGGGGGCCGCGGGACCGCCGGGGATGACGGGGGCTTCCACGCAGCCGCCCAGCGCCAGGCCGAGCGCGGCCAAGAAGATCCACCGTCGGGAAGCGTTCATCCTCTTCATTCTAACAAAATGTCGGCCGAGAAGACGCTCAGGCGGGTCGCGGGGTCATCGGCACAGCTGACCGGCAAGCCGGCCTTCTGATGGCAAAGCTCTTCCAGGAAGCGCTTTTTATCCGGCAGCACGGACCAGACCTGCGGCAGGAAGACGCCGGTCCGCCCTCCCTGTTCCAAGAGGACGCCGTCGCCTTGGGATACTTCGGCGGAACCCTTCACCGGCTTGAGCCGCGACAAGACGGAGATCTCAAGGCGGACTTGCGCCACTTCTTCGGCCTTGAGCGCCGCAAAGCGCGCGTCCTGCGTGGCGCTGGCCTGAGCCATGTGCGCCACCGCCTCCGCGAGGGTCTCTTCCGGACGGGTCTGCCCCACGCAGCCCCGCAAAGCCCCGTCGGGCCCGTTGATGGTCACGAACACCGCCGCCGGGAGGTTCAAGGCCGTCATGCTGGAAAGGGCGATGGGCTCGACCTTAGCCCCGCTCAACAAGCCCTCTATGCTGCGGCGGGCGATCTGCAACAACCGTTGTCGTAATCCCGGCTGAGCCCCGAGAGTAGGCGGCGCCGGCGCTATCTTCGTGCGCAGAAACAAGCCCGAAGCATAGCCCACGACATGCCGGTAGTCGCGCTCGGACACCACATCGCCTGAGTTATAACGACTGAGCAACGAGAAGCGATCGGCCCCGAGCTCGCCGGCCGCCGTCATCACCGCAGTCACCGCCCCTTCCCCGCAATAACTGACGTCGAGATGCGGCAGCGACCGATCGAGCATCAGCCGGTTGGTCAGCCAGAAATACGCGGGGTCCATCGAGGCCAGCGCCGCCAAAGTGGTCTGGTCGACGAGGTCGGCCGTCCCCCCTTCCGGATAGTGCGACAGGTCGGTGGAGGCGACGAGCAGGACGCGCTTGCCGCGCGCGGCCGAAGCGATGGCGCTTCCGACGGCGCGGGCCGTTTCGAGATCCTGAGCGTTCATGATCAGCGCCACGAGCTTGACCGCGCCGAGACGCTTGCGCAGGAAGGGCAGTTGGACCTCGATGGAATGCTCTTTCTCGTGAGCCGCGGCGTCAGGCCTGATCAAAGGGCTGGCCGCTTCGAGGGCCGCGGCCAGCTTCTCGTCGAAGGCCAGCGCCCCCTCCGGGGTGGCATAGGCGCCGGGATAGAGCGCGGCGCCCGCCACGTCCCTGGTATGGGCCGTGCCGACGATGATGACCGAATCCCAGCGCCCCGGCCCGAGCGCGGCATAAGCCTTTGCCGCCGCGGCGCCGGAGAACTCCCAGCCGGCATGGGGCACGAGCAGGGCAAGGACCTCGCCGGAGACAGCCGGGCCTTTGGCCGCGGCCAGAAGCCTGTCGGCGGCCGCGGCGATGTCCTTGGCTCTCGTCGGGTAGAACTGGCCCGCCATCGCGGGCTGGCGCGGCTCGGCGGCCGGCGCGGCGGGCGCCATGAGGAAAGCGAGAAGCAGCAGCAACCGAATCTTCATTTTCTTGTAATGATTCCGCGACGGAGTCCTGTTAGACTAGTGATGAAGGCGCGACAACTGCTAGGCGCATCGAGTTCGACAACAGCCTCATACTGAAGCAAGCGACCAGTGCCGCCCTCCGGACTCTCCTCCGGAGGGCGGTTTTTTCAGCACGTCAGCTCACTCGACCTTGCCCACGTCTTGGAAGCTCTTGAGGATCCGTTCGAGCCAGCGCTGGTCCATCTCGTCGAAGGCGGCCGGCTGCTCGCTGTCGACGTCGAAGACGGCGATGACCTTGCCGTCGCGGTCGAAGACCGGGACGGCGATCTCGCTCTGGTTCTTAGGGTCGCACTCGACGTGCGCCTCGCCCAAAGCCTTGATGTCGGGCACGATCACGGCCTGGCCGGTCTTGGCCACTTTGCCGCAGACGCCGTGCATGGGCAACGGCGAGCAGGCGGGCTTGTCGCGGTGCGGCCCCAGCACCAGGGTCTGGCCGCCGCCTTGTAATAGGTAAAAGCCGCACCAGGAATAGGGCGCGCCGCCGAAGGCGTCCCAGAGCATGTCGACGACTTCTTTCATCATACGGTCGCTCTTGAGCTCACGCCTGCGCCATTTGCGGTCCAATTCATGGCGCACCTTGTCGTAGCGGGCGCGTGAAGGGCGGCCCTTGATGTCTATCTGCTCTTCCGGCATCTCAGGCAAGTCGCTCAAGCTCATGGTTTCGGCTCCGATGCTATCAGTTGGCCGCAGGCTCCCTGGATATCGCGGCCCAGGTTCTGGCGGACGGTGGCATGCAGGCCCGCCGAGAGCAGCGCGCTCTGGAAGCGGCGCGCGCCCTCCTCGGCGGTGGCCTCGTGCGGCGTGTCGGTCTGGTTATAGACGATCAGGTTCACGTGCAAAAGCTCGAGGGTCCCCACCGACTTGACCCAGGCGATGAGGTCCTGTGAATCCTGCGGCCGGTCGTTCTCGCCGCGAAGCATCACGTATTCCAAGAACACCTTGCGCGGCGTGAGCGCCAGGTAAGTCTTGAGCGCTTCGGCCAAGCGCGCCAGCGGATAGGCCTTGTTCAGCGGCACGAGCTTCGTCCGCAAGGCGTCGTTGGCCGCATGCAAGGAAAGCGCCAGGTTGATCTGAGGGAAATCCCGGCCGAAGCGCTCCATCTGCGGCGCCAGACCGGACGTGGAGACCGAGATGTGCCGTGCGCCGATGCCGAACTGCTTCTGGTCCATCAGGATCCTCAAGCTCTGGGCCACGGGCTCGTAGGCGGCGAAGGGCTCCCCCATGCCCATATAGACCACGTTGTCTATGCGGCCGGCAAGCCCCTCGGCCTTCATGTACTGCCGCCAGAAGAGGACCTGGTCGGTGATCTCCTCGGGCGTCAGATCGCGGGAAAACCCCATCAGGCCGGTGGCGCAGAAGGTGCAGCCGATGGCGCAGCCGACCTGCGAAGAGATGCAGGTCGTCCAGCGCGTCTCGCTGGGGCGCAGCAGGACCGTCTCGATGACGCGGCCGTCGCTGAGCGTCAGCAGCGCCTTGTGGGCGCGCTTGTCGGCGGAGACCTTCACGAGCTTGCGCGTCAGGCTCATCAGCGGGAGGTCTCTCTCGAGCGATTCCCGTAAAGAGGCCGGCAGCACCGCGATCTCCCCGTAGGAGGCCGCGGCTTCCGTGAAAACGGCCCGGCGCAGCTGATCGAGCCGGAAGGCCGGCATCTTCAGCGCCTGCAGGGCGACGGACGCGCGCGCCAAGTCCACTAGTAGGTGACCTCCAGCACGTCCTTGGAGTCGATGAGCTGCTTGACCACGTCCTTCTGCGTCAAGCGCGCCCCCGAGGTATACCATTCGCTGTAAAAAAGGTCGTTCTTCTTCATCAGCTTGCGGCGCAGGACGACGACGTCGGCCTCGCGAAAGATGGTCTTGATGTCCTCGATGACCTTCTCGTCGAGCTTGGAGACGATCTTGAAGTTGTGCCGCTGGCGCCAGTCGTCGATCAGGATGTCCATGCGCGTGAAGACCAGCTGGACGAAGAGCACGGTGGCCGTCGTCAGCGCCGCGACCGTGTACAGTCCGTAGCCGACGGCCATGCCGATGGCGGCGACGATGAAGATCATGGCCGCCGTCGTCAAGCCGACGACGCGGTCGCCGTCGCGCATGATCGCGCCGGCGCCCAGGAACCCGACGCCGGAGACCAGCTGGGCGGCGATGCGCGCGGGATCCGCCGTGAACCGGGAAGAAATGATCGTGAAAAGCGTCGCGCCCAGGCAGATCAGGATATTGGTGCGCAGGCCGGCGGCCTTATCGCTGACCTCGCGCTCCAGGCCGATAGCCGCGCCGAGGACCAGCGAAAAAAGGAGTCTTACGGCTTCTTGGCTGATGTGTTCCATTCTCCCCCCTAGATGACCGCCCCAGACGCCGCGGCCCGCGCCTGGGCGGCGGCCTTGCGTCCGGAGTTGATGCAGTCGGGCAGGCCCACGCCGCGGTAAGACGATCCCGCCAGGATCAAGCCCGGGTGGGCCCGCAGGCAGGATTCGATGCGAGCCAGCCGCAAGCCGTGCCCGACGTTGAATTGGGGGTTGGCGCGGGGCCAACGCGCCACGCGAGACCAGAGCGGGTGAGCCTCGCCCAGGCCCAGCATCTGCCGAAGCTCGGTGCGCGCCAGGCGCGCGACCTGCGCCTCGTCGCCGGAGACGTCGGCTTCGCGGCCCGCGCCTCCCAGGAAACAGCGGATCAGCGCGACACCCTCGGGTGCGCGCTGCGGGAACTTGGTCGATAAGAAGGTGACGCCGCTCAAGGCGCGCTTCTCCGAGCGCGGCACCAAGAAGCCGTAGCCGTCGAGCGGGTGGGGGATGTCCTTGCGGGCGTAGGCCAGGGTCACCGTCGCGCTGGAGGCGAACGGGATCTCGCGCAAGACGCAAGCCAGCTCGGGATCCAAGTCTTCCGCCGTCTCCGCAAGGGCCCAAGCGGGCAAAGCGCTGACCACCGCCTCGGCCTCGTAAACGCCCTTGGCGGTAGCCGCCTGCCAGCCGCCCCGCAGCCGGCGCAAGGAGACCGCGCCCTCGCTCAAACGCAAAGAGCCTGGCGGCAGGCGCGCGGCCAAGGCCGCGATCAAGCTCGACAGTCCCCCTTTCAGGGTCATGAAGCCGGCCGGGGCGGCTCCGGAGGAGGCACGCCGCTTGGCCCACATCGCGCGCAGCAGGCCGCCCTGCTTCTCCATCTGAAGGAACTGCGGGAAAGTGCTTTGCAGGCTCAACTGCTCGGCGTCGGCGGCGAATATGCCGGCAAGCATCGGAGCGACCAAGAGGTCGGCCGCCTCCGGTCCCAGGCGCCTTCGAAAGAAGCTCGCCACCGATTCATCGACGCCGGGCTCGCCCTCGGCGGCGAACGGCTCAAGGCCCATGCGCAGCCGCCCCTTAAGGCTCATCAGGTCGCTTCTAAGGAACGGGAGGATCTTGGTCGGCAAGATCAGGCTCAAGCCTTCGGGCATGGCCCGCAGGGCGCCGCGCGTATAGACCCAGATGGTCTTGGCGAGCGGGTTGGTGCCGACCAGCTCGTCGGAGAGCCCCAGCTCCTTGATCAGCTCGACGGCATGAGGCTTGGCGGCCAAGAAGGAATCGGGGCCGGTCTCGAAAAGCGCGCCGTCGCGCTCCTCGGTGCGCACCTTGCCGCCGATACGATCGGAGGCCTCCAGCACGACGACCGAACGCCCGGCGCGCGCCAGGTCATAGGCGGCCGAGAGGCCGGTGATGCCGGCGCCCAGCACGACGACGGGGCCCGCGCCGGGCTCGCTCAAGAGCGGCCCTCGTGGACGCAGTCGACGGCGGCACGGACGTTCTCGACGGGAGTCTTGGGCAGGATGCCGTGGCCAAGATTGAAGATGAAGCCGCGCCTGCCTCCGGCCTGGCCCAGGATGCGGCGGACGTCCTTCTTGAGCGCGGCTTTGGAGCCCAGCAGCAACACAGGGTCGAGGTTGCCCTGGATGGCTCGGCCATGGCCGATGCGCTTCCACGCGACGTCGAGATCGATGCGCCAGTCGACGCCGACCACCGAGCCGCCGGAAGCGGCGAAGTCCTCCAAGAACCCGTTGGTCCCGGTGCCGAAGTGGATGACGGGCACGCCGAGGCCCTTGACGGCGTCGAGGACGAAGCGCGAGTGAGGCTGGATGGACTTGCGATATTGGTCGGGCGAGAGCGCGCCCACCCAGCTGTCGAAGAGCTGCAGGGCCTGGGCGCCGGCGGCCGCCTGGGCCTTCAGCGAATCGGCGGTGATCCGGCGGACCTTGCGCATCAGGAGGTCCCAGGCCTCGGGCTGCTCGTACATGAAGGCCTTGGTCAAGACGTAGTGGTCGGAATGCCCCCCTTCGATCAGATAGCTGGCCAGCGTGAAGGGGGCTCCGGCGAAGCCGATGAGCGGGACCTTTCCGTCGAGCTCGCGGCGCGCCAGACGGACGGACTCGAAAAGGAAGCCCAGGCCCTCTTCGACGTCGAAGTCCTTGAGGCGGCGGACGTCTCCCGCGCTGCGGACGGGGTTGTCCAAGATGGGGCCCGGGGCGAAGCGCAGGTTGACGCCCATGGGGGTCACCGGCAGCAGGATGTCGGCGAAGATGATGGCGGCGTCGAGCGAGAACTCGTTGATGGGCTGCAGCGTGACCTGGCAGGCCAGCTCCGGGGTGCGAGCCAGCTGGAGGATGCTGTATTTCTCGCGCAAGGCGCGGTATTCGGACATATAGCGCCCGGCCTGGCGCATGAACCAGACGGGCGTGCGGTCGACGCTCTGGCGTCGGCAAGCTCGGAGGAAGCGGTCGTTCATAGGGGGCATGTCCTATGATACCAAACTAGCCTCTTCCTTTATTGCGCGGGGCCGAAGAGGGAGCCCTGGTCCATCCGGACCCGCAGGGGGGCCAAAGCCTCGTCGAAATAGCGCTGAGCCTCCGCCAGGCGGCGAGGATCGCGCCAGAAGGCCAGCTCGGCCTCGAAGACGCCCCGGCTCTCGGGGGCGAGGTCGGAGCGGGCCAGGAGGGCCTTGAGGCGCTCGGCCTGCGGCCCGGGTTCGGAGCGCACCGAGACGATGCCGCGGTAATGGCGGTCGATGAATTCGGTGAAGGGCCCCCAGCCGTAGAGGTAGTGGCAGGTGAAGAGCCGCCCGCCGCAGAGGGCGGGAAGCTCGCGCTCCAGCCGCGCGATATCGGCGTCCATGGTGCGACGCAAGGCCTCTTTGCGCGCCGTGTCGCCCCGAGCGGCGGCGGCCTTGGCTTCTTCCAGCTGGGCACGGAACCGGCGCATGTGCTTGGCAAGGCTCTCCGACGCGGGCGCGGCCTCGGCCAGCTGGAACTCGGCCTCCCGGGCGAAGGCCAGATACTCGTCCTCGAGCACCAGCGGCGCGCGGAAGGGCAAGGCGGTCGCCGTCATGGCATGAGAGGTCTCGTGGACCATGGTGGCCGCGGTGGTCTCGACCAAGACGCGGAACTGGTCCTCGGAGAGGTCCTCGCGGATGGATTGGTCGCCCAGGACCTTGAGGGTGCGCTCGGGCAGGAAGATGGCCTGCTGGCGGGCCCCGTAAAGAGCGTCGGCCTTGGCCCAGGTGCCCCATCCGAAGGTATGGATGAACTCGTCGTCGGTCAGGACGAGGAAGGCGAAGGCGGGACGGTCCTGATAGAAGGACCAGGCGTCGCGGGCGACCCTGTTCGTCTGAGCCTTTTCTTCGAAAAACTGGACGTAGGCCCGGCGCAGCCGCCGCTCGAAGGGGATGGGCGCAAATCCCCGGGCCTGGCGCAGCTGGGCGGCGACTGGCCCCGGGGCCAGCAGGAACAGCGAAAGCAGCAGGTGCACGGTTCTATCTTAGCACCTGTCCCATGTGTAATACTTTTAGTTCCCGCGCGAATACTTGATGGACGCAAGGAGCGCAGGGGTATGATGAGCGAGACCAGCCTGGACTTCGCGGACTTCTACGAGGAGTGGTTCGGCCGGGTCTACAACTACGCCCGAAACCGCACGGGCTCGCCGACGCGGGCCGACGAGGTGGTCTCCGACACCTTCTCCCGGGTCTTCAAATCCTGGTCCCGCTTCGACCCGGCCAAGGCGGACCGCAGGACCTGGCTGTTCTCGATCGCCTTCCGGGCCGTGGCCGACCATTACCGCGCCGAAAAACGCCGGTTCTGGTCGCCGCTGGAGCTTCTGGAAGAACCCAAGGCGCCGGGCGGCGGGCCGGCCCAAGCGGCGGAAGCGGCGCAGGACCAGAAGGATCTGGCCGCGGCGCTGGCTCTCCTGGAGGACCAGCAGCGCGAGATCGTCTCCCTAAGATTCTACGGCGGCATGACCAACCGCGCCATCGCCGGGCTGATGGGGCTGACCGAGTCGAACGTGGCCGTGATCTTGTTCCGCTCGGTGCGGCAGATGCGCAGGAGCTTTCCCGGAGTGGAGGCATAATATGGACGAAACCCAAGAAGCCGAGACTTTCAGCCGCGAGCTAGACGCGCTCCTGGACGGCAAGCCCTCCAAAGCCGAAGGCGAGGTGGCCAAGGACCTAGGTTTTGCGACTCAGCTGTTCAAGATGGATCTAAGCGGCCATAGCCGCGTCAAACGCAGCTTGAAGGCCAAGCTCCTGCCGGTGAAAGCGCCTGAAACTCCCCTGCGCCGATTCTTCGCCACATACCTAACCCGGCCGGTCATGGCCACGGCCTTCGCCGCCTTGGGCGTCCTGCTGCTGGGGCCTGAGGCCATCGAGTGGTACATGTCGCCTTTTGCCCGCCCCAGTCGCCTCGGTAGCAGCAGCGCCTACGAAGGTAACGAGCTCCCTCAGTACCTGGGCGGCATCAACGGCCTCGCCCCCAGCGGAGTGATCGGCGGCAGCGATGTCATCACGCCGCTGGATGTACGCGACCCTTCATCCCTGATTACAAGCAACTCCAAGGCGAAGTTGGAGCTGCGCGGCATGGGGACCTCCGGATACCGGGGCGCGGCACTTCCGGACTTTGAGGCCAAGCACGACTTGAGCAATTCCCAAGGGGCCAGCGGCCTGGCACGGATGCGCATTTCTTTAAGTCAGGACAGACAACAGACCGAATTCAGCCGTGAGGGCTACTCCCACCTCGAGGAGAACGTCTTCCTGCAGACCAAACACGACCCGCTGTCGACATTCTCCATCGACGTCGACGGCGCCTCCTACTCCAACGTCCGCCGCATGCTCGGCGAGAGCCACCTGCCGCCGAAGGACGCCGTGCGCGTCGAAGAGATGATCAACTACTTCCACTATGACTATCCCGAGGCCCAAGGCGAGCATCCCTTCTCCATCACCACCGACCTCGCCGTCTGCCCCTGGAACAACGAGCACAAGCTGGCGCGCATCGCTATAAAGGGCAAGACCATCGCCAAAGAGGCCATCCCCCCCAGCAACCTGGTCTTTTTGATCGACAGCTCGGGCTCGATGTCGAGCGCCGACAAGCTGCCGCTGCTCAAACAGGGCCTGAGTCTGCTCGTCGAGCAGCTGCGCAAAGAGGACCGCATCTCGATCGTGGCCTACGCCGGCTCCGCCGGCCTCGTCCTGCCCCCCACCTCCGGCGCCCATAAGGCCGAGATCCTGGCCGCCCTGGGCCGCCTGGAGGCCGGCGGCTCCACCGCCGGAGGCGCCGGCATCGACCTCGCCTACAAGGTCGCCGCCGAGAACTTCATCAAAGAGGGCAGCAACCGCGTCATCCTGGCCACCGACGGCGACTTCAACGTCGGCGTGACCAGCGACGGCGAGCTCGTCCGCATGATCGAAACCAAGCGCGGCCAAGGGGTCTTTTTGACCGTGCTCGGCTTTGGCACCGGCAACTACCAGGACGCCAAGATGGAACAGCTGGCCGACAAGGGCAACGGCAACTACGCCTACATCGACGACATCAACGAGGCCAAGAAGGTCCTGGTCAACGAGATGGCCGGCACCCTGCTGACGCTGGCCAAGGACGTCAAGCTGCAGATCGAGTTCAACCCGGCGCACGTGCAGGCCTACCGGCTCATCGGCTACGAGAACCGCATGCTCAAGGCCCAGGACTTCAACGACGACAAGAAAGACGCCGGCGAGCTCGGTGCCGGCCAGACCGTGACCGCCCTCTACGAACTGATCCCCGTCGGCGCGCCGGCGGAGCTGCCGGACGTCGACGCGCTCAAGTACCAGAAGACCCGTCCCGTCGAAGAGGCTTCAGACCGCGGCGAGGTCTTGACCGTCAAGTTCCGCTACAAGAAGCCCGACGGCGACAAGAGCCGGCTGGCCGTGCGCCCGCTGGGCGACAAGGCGTTGGCCTTCAGCGAGGCGCCCGCTGACTTCCGCTTCGCCGCCGCGGTCGCCGGCTTCGGCATGCTCCTGCACGGGTCTAAGAACGCCGGCGACTTGAACTACAGCAGGGTCAGCCGCATGGCCCAGGATTCGCTCGGCCGTGACGAAGGCGGCTACCGCGGCGAGTTCGTCCGGCTCGTCGAGAAGGCCAAGCTCCTCGACGACTTGACGAAGTGAGGAGGCTCCTGCGGCCTGACCGAGCTCTACGAGGCCGAGCTGAGCCGGTAGACCCGCTCGACTCGCCGGGACGGGTTCTCCAGCCGGTACGCCCCGGCGCTCAATTGCCAGACCTGCGGGCGGCGCTTGCCGTTCTTCAGGGCTTCGACGGCCTGCCAGCCGGCGCGGACGCGACGCAATAGACGCAAAGCGCCGCCAGTCCGTCCCACGACGACCGCCTCGACGGCGGACCTCCAAGTCAGGACGCCTTTCGCCGCGACAGCACAGTCCTTCAGCCGTCCGCTTCCCTGCTTGAACTCCACGCGCGTAGCCCGGTAATCCCGCCGCCCGGTGTTGGTCACATAGTGCAAAGGCTCGGCCGCCACCGGATGGGCCGACGGCCGCCGCGGCTGCTTCAACTGGCGCCGCCGCTCGAAGACCACCTTGCGCCGCCCCGCCGCGTCGACCAGGCGCACCACGATCGGCGCCGGCTGGTCGGTGAACATATAACTGTCCAACAGATGCGTATGCGGACGCTCCGCGCGGCCCGCGCCGATGAAGACGTCGACGACCTTGAGCCCTGATGATTGCCGCAGCAGGCGGTGGTTCTCCGGGAAACGGGCGACGCCGTCCAGGCCCCTGGGCCGGTGCTCGACGAAGGAGGTCATAGGCGATTCTAGGATAATACGCGCCGCGAGAGCGCCGCGCTGGCCACCTGCCGGTAAAGCTCCCCGCCGTAGCGCCGATGCTGCCGCCGGCAGGAGTAGGCCAGCTTGACGTCATGCTCGTCGGTGGCCTCACAGGCGCGTCGTTCGATCTCCTCCCAGCTCAAACTGTCATCCCTCTTCACGGGCCGGTTGGCGGATGCTCCTCCCACGCTGGCGTAGGCGCAAGCCAAGGCCTGCCACAGATACCGCAGGGCCAAACCTTCGTCCCGCATGTAGGGCGCCAGCACGGCAAAGGCGTCGCAAGCCGTGATCCCATGCAGGAGCGTGAAGTCGCCAGTGGCCGCATAGGCCTCGATGAGCGCCTGCGACAGAAGGCTCAGGTCGAGGCCGCCAGCCGAAGCGACCAGCGCCGAAAATCCTGGAGCCGCCGCGGCGCGGTCCATGCGGCTGGCGATACGCCCGCCGGTCTGACGCTTGCCGTTTACGCCCGCCAAAGCCTGGGCCGGAGTCAGGGTGCCCGAGGCCTCGGGCAGAGGCCCCAGCGCTTGATAACCCAGCTCCCAATGCGCCAAGGCCTGGGCCAGCTCGGACCGGCTGCCGGACTCCACCGCGTAGGCGGTGCGCACCAGGCCGTGGAAGGCGATGCTGCAGACGCCGGGCAGCAGGCGCTCGAGCCGGCGCTCTAAGACCGCCTGCTCGCCGTCTTGCTCCAGCTCCCGCCGGATGCCGGCGGCCAGCAAAGCCTCCGCCTCCGGCAGGGGCTCCAGCTTCTTCTCATAGCGCGCGGCGAAGGCCGCGACCTGCGCGCCGGAAGCGCCCAGGCCGTCCAAGGCCGTCAATGCCATCGGCAGGTGGTTGGAAAGATCTCCTTGATAGAAGGAGCTGTAGCGGTGGGCGTCCACGATGCGGCTCAGGGTCTCTTGTCTCATGCCCATAGGATAGCAGGTCGATTCCATTTTATCAGCAGTAATGATAATATATCAGCAAATGGACGATTCCTTGCCCGGCCGCCTGGCCGCCAATCTAGGCCACTTGCGAAAAGAACGCCGGATGACCCAAGCCCGCCTGGCCGAGCATGCGGGCGTCCCCCGCTCGACGATCGCCAACCTCGAATCCGGCGCCGGCAACCCCTCCCTCAAGAACCTGGCCGCGCTCGCAGGCGCGCTGCAGGTCACCATCGAGGAACTCCTGGCCCGGCCCCGCGGCCAGTGCGAACTCATCCGCGCCAAGGACCTGCCCAGCAGCCAACGGAGTCAAGGCTCGGTGCGGGTCTTCCGCCTGCTGCCCGACTCGCTCAAAGGCCTGCAGATGGAGCGCATGGAGGTCCTGCCCGGGGCCTTCCTGCGCGGCGTACCCCACATCGGCGGCACCAAGGAATACCTCACCTGCCTGGCCGGGGCCATCCGCGTGACGACCGGCGGGCAAGACTATACGCTCGGGCCCGGCGACCTGCTGGCCTTCCCCGGCGACCAGCCGCATGCCTATCACAACCCGGGACGCGTGAAATCCGTCGCGATCAGCGTCGTGGCGCTCGTGCCGGCCTAAGCCGCCAGCAGCGTGTCGCCGGTGCGCAGGATGTCGAGCATCGCCTCCGACGTCTTGGCGCGCAGCAGCTTGCGCCGCAGGTTCTCGTTGGTGAGCAAGGACGCGATGCGCCCCAGCACCTTGAGCTGGACCACCGGCGTCGAAGCCGGAGTCAGGATCAAGAACACGAGCCGCACCGGCATGTTGTCGGGGCTGGGGAAGGGCACGGGCTTGGCGAAGCGTCCGATGGCCACCATCGGGCGCTCGAGGTTCAGGAGCCTGCCATGCGGCACCGCCGCGCCGTGGCCCACGGCGCTCGAGAACTTCATCTCGCGCTCCCAGACCGTCTTGAAGGCGTCCTCCTCGTCGAGCTCCGGGTGGGCGGCCTTGAGCTTGGCCAGGAGCTGGGTCACGGCCGAGCGCCGGTCGGGGGCCTGCAGGCCCACGGCCACGGCGCTGGCGGGCACCAGGTCCATCAAGGACCACGCCCCCGGCAGGTCGTACTCGTCGTGGACCTCGCCGATGAGCTCCTCGATGATATCTTCCAGGGTCAAGAGCCCGGTGATCTGGCCGGCCGCGTTGCGCACGACGGAGATCTGGATGCCCTTGTCGGGAAAACTCTTGAGCAGCTTCTCCAAAGGCTCGCTCTCGGAGACCTCCGTCAGGTCCCGGCGCAGGAGCTTGAGATCCGGAGAAGGTCCCGCGTCCTTGAGGATCAGGTCCTTGATCAGGACGAAGCCGACCACCGAGTCGAGCTCGTCGGAACAGAGCGGGTAGCGCGAGAACTTCCGCGCGCGGATGGTCTCCAGGTTCTGCTCCCAGGTCTTGCTCAGCGAGAGGAAGGCCACCTTCTCCCGGGGCACCATCGCCTCGGACACCTTCGCCGAGCCGAAATCGAACAGGTTCTCGAGCAAAAGCAGCCGCTCCAGGGGGAAGGTGCCCTTCTCGTGGGTGTCGCCCAGCAGGACGCGCATCTCCTCTTCCGACACCGTCGGCTCTCCCTCGGCGGCCGTCTTGAAGCCGAAAAGGCCCAACAGGCTCGTCGAAAGCCACGACATCAGCCGGATCGGCAGGCGGAAGATCAAAGCGAAGGCGCGCAGGGGGATCGCGCCCCAGAGCGCGACCGAGTCGGGCCTCTGGATGCCGATCGAGCGCGGCACGAGCTCGCCCAGCACGATATGCACCGTGCTCAGCACGATCAAAGCCAGCGCCAGCGACAGGCCGTGCAGGACAGCGGCGGGAAGGAAGATGGATAGGCGCTCCAGATGAGGGGCCATGAAGGCCGCCAGCGCGGGTTCGGCCATCCAGCCCAGCGCCAAGCCGATCAAGGTGATGCCGAACTGGCTGGCCGCCAGAAAATCATCCAGACGGCTCTGCATCTCCTGGACGACCAAGGCCCGCGTCGAGCCCTTGCGCGCCAGCACCTCGATGCGCGAGGTGCGGACCTTCACCAAGGCGAACTCCATCGCGACGAAGAAGGCGTTGAGCGCGATGAGGACGACCGCCACCGTCAGGATGGAGAACATGGGGACGATATTATATAGTATTAGAGAAGTTCAGGAGGGCCCTTGGCCGAAGCAAACCGCGAATTCAAGCCGCTCAAAGAGCTGGGAACTCTGCCGCTCTCCGAGACCAGCGAACTGAAATTCTACGTCGACGAATACAAAGGCTACAAATACGGGTCCATCCGGACCTTCGTCAAAGGCGAGACCTATAACGGGCCGACCAAATCCGGCGTCACCTTGAACGCCGCCATCCTAGCCGGAGCCATCGAGGCCCTGTCAAAACTGCCCGCCGAGCCCGAGGCCCTGGAGGACACCGAGCTGGCGCGCTTCCCCAAGAAGATGGGCGTCGAGCTGGTTTTACGCGTGACCATCCACAAAGACTCCACCGGCATCGACATCCGCGAATGGGTCCAAGAGAACGACTACAAAGGCTGGTCCAAGAAAGGCGTCCGTATCCCTTATAAAGAGCTCCCCCGCACCCTCCAGCATCTCAAAGAGATGAAAGAGCTCGTTGTAAAAAAATAGCCCCTTCCACCCTGGCGCGAAACCGGAATCCTATCTATACTAACGGCATGATCACCAAACACCCCTTGAAAAAAATATCCTTAGGCTTACTGGCGTCTTTCAGCCTTGTCCAGGGCGCCGGGGCCGCAGTCGAGCCCGCTCCCGCCGCCCCCGTGGTGGCCCAGCTCGTCGGCCGCATCTTCGAGCAGACCCACTACAACCATCACCCCATCGACGACACGGTCTCCCGGCAGCTCCTGATGCAGGCCATCGAAGCCTACGACTACAACCACATGATCTTCGACAAGGCCGACATCGACGACTTCCAGGCCCGCTACGGCGCCACCCTGGACGACCGCCTGCGCGAAGGAGACATCACCCCCGCCTATGAGATCTTCGAGAAATACCTCCAGCGGCTGGAGGAGCGCGCCGCCCTGGTCAAGAAGCTGACCGCCGAGACCTTCACCTTCACCGCCGATGAGGCCCTCGTCGTCGACCGGCACGACGCCGCCTGGCCCGCCACGCCCGAGGAATCCTCGGACCTCTGGCGAAAGCGCGTCAAATACGAGGTCCTCCAAGAGAAGCTCGGCGGGACCAAGGCGGAAGAGCAGGCCAAGACCGTCAACCAGCGCTACGAGCGCCTGCTGCGCAGCTACAAGGAATACGACTCCAACGACGTCCTGCAGAGCTACCTCACCTCGCTGGCGCACACCTACGACCCGCATTCCGACTATATGGCCGCCCCGCAAGCCGAGAACTTCAACATCAGCATGCGGCTGTCGTTGGTGGGCATCGGAGCCGTGCTGCGCTCGGAAGACGGCTACGCCAAGATCGTCTCGCTGGTGCCCGGCGGACCGGCCGACACCGACAAGCGCCTCAAGCCCAACGACAAGATCGAGGCCGTGGCCCAGGGCGACGGCCCCTTCCTCGAGGTGGTCGGCATGAAGCTAGACCGGCTGGTCCAGCTCATCCGCGGGGAGAAAGGGACCACCGTGCGCCTGCGCGTGATCCCCACCGACGCCATGGACCCCGCCACGCGCACGACCATCGCGCTCGTGCGCGAGGAGATCAAGCTCACCGACCAGGAGGCCAAGGCCAAGATCATCACGACCCCCGCCCTCTCGGGGCGCGGCGGCCGCCGCATCGGCGTCATCGACCTGCCTTCTTTCTACGCCGACATGAAATCCGCCGGCGAAGCCAAGAGCACGACCCGCGACGTCGAGAAGCTCATCACCGAGCTCCGGCGCGAAGGCATCGACGGCCTGATCATCGACCTGCGGCGCAACGGCGGAGGCTCCCTGTCGGAGGCGGTGACCTTGACCGGCATCTTCATCCCCGACGGGCCCGTCGTCCAGGTCAAGGACACCCATGGCCTCATCAAGAGCCTCCGAGACACCGACCCCGGCATGGCCTACACCGGCCCCCTGGCCGTGCTCACCTCCCGGGCCTCGGCGTCGGCCTCCGAGATCTTCGCCGGCGCCCTGCAGGACTACGGCCGGGCGGTGATCATCGGCGAGAAGAGCACCTTCGGCAAGGGGACCGTCCAGTCCGTCGTCGAGCTGGCCCAGTACCTGCCGGGCGCCATGCAGTCCTACAAACCGGGCGCGCTGAAGCTGACGATCCAGAAATTCTACCGCGTCTCGGGGGGCTCCACCCAGAACCGCGGCGTCATCCCCGACATCCGCCTGCCGTCCTTGACCGACTACATGGACGTCACCGAGACCTCGCTCAAGAACGCCCTCCCTTATGATGAGGTCGAACAGGCGCGCTTCTCGCGCATAGACCTGGTCAGCCGCGCGATGAACCAGCTGCAAAAAGCCTCCACCGAACGGGTCAACGGCTCCAAGGAGTTCGCCTACGTGCGCGAGGACATCGAGCGCTTCAAGAAGCAGCTGGCCGACAAATCCGTCTCCCTCAACGAGAAGAAGCGGCTCGATGAGAAGAAGACCGACGAAGCCCTGACGCAGAGCCGTAAAAAAGAACGCGCCGCGCGCAAGGCGGTCAAGCCCGACGAGGTCGACATCACCCTGGCGTCCATAGACGCCGGCACGGCGCCCTTGCCCGTCAAGCCGCCCGAGGAGAAAAAGCCCGACGAAAAGGCGAAGGCCGACGGCAAGCACGGCGACCCCGAGGACGAGAGCTATGACAAAGCTCCGCCCGCGCCCGACGTCTACCTCGAAGAAAGCGTGCAGGTCGTCTCGGATCTGGCCGGCCTGACCGCCGTGCAGGGGGCGGCCGCCGGCTCGCCCGCCCCCGTCCTGACGCCGTAATTGGCGGCTGTGTTGCAACTTCTCTAGCAGCGCCCCCCGGGCCGCAGGAGCCTCCCATGAACCTCGACCAATGGACCACCCGCTCCCAGCAAGCCCTGCAGGACGCCCAGCGCCTGGCGGAAAACCGCGGGCATCAGGAGCTCTCCGATGAGCACCTCCTGGAGGCCCTTTTGTCCCAGATCGAAGGCGTCGTGCCCGAGGTGCTGCGCAAGGCGGGCCTCGACCCGCGCGCCGCGGCCCAGGCCGTCGAGAAGGAGCTGGCCAAACGCCCGCGCGTCTCGGGCGAGACCGCCCAGCCCTACGCCTCCCGGGATCTGACGCGCGCGCTGAGCGCGGCGGAACAGCGCATGAAGGCGATGAAGGACGAGTTCGTCTCCGTCGAGCACCTCCTCCTGGGCCTGCTCGATGCCGGCGCCTCCGCCGCCCGCCTGCTCGCGGGCCTTGGACTCACGCCCGACAAGGCGCTGGCCGCGCTGGCCTCGGTGCGCGGTTCGCAGAGGGTCACCAGCCCGGACCCCGAGGGCACCTTCCAGGCGCTGGAGAAATACGGCCGCGACCTGACCTCGCAGGCGCGGCGCGGCAAGCTCGACCCGGTCATAGGCCGCGACTCCGAGATCCGGCGCGTCATCCAGGTCCTATCACGCAGGACGAAGAACAACCCGGTCCTCATCGGAGAGCCCGGCGTAGGCAAGACCGCCATCGTCGAGGGCCTGGCCCAGCGGGTGGTGGCCGGAGACGTCCCCGAAGGCATCAAGGACAAGAAGGTCATCGCCCTGGACCTCGGCTCCCTGGTGGCCGGCGCCAAATACCGCGGAGAATTCGAGGAGCGCCTCAAGGCCGTGCTCAAGGAAGTGACGGCCCAAGAGGGCAAGATCATCCTGTTCATCGACGAGCTCCATACGCTGGTGGGGGCCGGCGCCGCCGAGGGCGGCATGGACGCGGCCAACATGCTCAAGCCGATGCTGGCGCGAGGCGAACTGCGCTGCGTCGGGGCGACCACGCTCGATGAGTACAAGAAGCATATCGAGAAAGACGCGGCGCTGGAGCGCAGGTTCCAACCCGTCATGGTGGGCGAGCCCACGGTGGAAGACACCATCGCGATCTTGCGCGGCCTCAAGGAGCGCTATGAGGTCCACCATGGCGTCGTCATCCGAGACGCCGCGCTGGTGGCCGCGGCCGTCCTATCCTCGCGCTACATCAGCGACCGCTTCCTCCCGGACAAAGCCATCGACCTTGTCGACGAGGCCTCCAGCCGCCTGCGCATGGAGATCGACTCGATGCCCCTGGAGCTCGATGATAAGGAGCGGCGCATCCGTCAGCTGGAGATCGAAGCCACCGCGCTTCGCAAGGAGTCCGACGCGCCCAGCCGTGATCGCCTGAAGGCGATCGAAAAGGAGCTCAAAACCCTCAAGGACGCTTCCAAGGAGCTGCGCGCGCACTGGGAGAAGGAGAAGGCCTTCATCCTGCGCCTGCGCGGGGCCAAAGCCAAAACCGATGAGCTCAAGACCGAGGAGAAGCGCGCCGAGCGTCAAGGCGACCTGGCCCGCGCCGCCGAGATCCGTTTCGGCCGCCTGCCTGAGCTCACGAGAGAGGCCGAGGCCGCCCGAAAGGACCTCGCCGCGCTCCAAGCCGACCGCAAGCTGCTCAAGGAAGAGGTCGACGAGGAGGACGTGGCCCAGGTCGTGGCCCGCTGGACGGGCATCCCGGTCTCCAAGCTCCTGGAAGGCCAGACGCAGAAGCTCCTGAAGATGGAGGAGTCCCTGCACGAGCGCATCGTCGGCCAAGACGAAGCGGTGACCGCCGTCTGCGAGGCCGTGCGGCGCTCGCGCGCCGGGCTTTCCGACCCCGAGCGCCCCATCGGCTGCTTCCTGCTGATGGGCCCCACCGGCGTAGGCAAGACGGAGCTTTCGCGCTCCCTGGCCGAGTACCTCTTCGACTCGGAGAAGAACATGGTCCGCGTCGACATGACCGAGTACATGGAAAAGCATTCCGTATCGCGCCTCATCGGCGCGCCCCCGGGCTACATCGGCTACGAGGAGGGCGGCCAGTTGACCGAGGCGGTGCGGCGCAAGCCTTACTGCGTGCTGCTGCTCGACGAAGTGGAAAAGGCCCATCCCGACGTCTTCAACATCCTCCTGCAGATCATGGAGGACGGCCGCCTGACCGACGGCCAGGGCCGGACGGTCAATTTCAAGAACACGATCCTGCTGATGACCTCCAACGTCGAGCAGGACGCGCTCAAGGACCGCTTCCGCCCCGAGTTCTTGAACCGCATCGACGAGATACTCCTCTTCCGTTCGCTGACGCCCAAGGACCTGCGGCGCATCGTAGACATCCAGCTGAAAAGGGTCTCCGAGCGCCTGACGGACAAGCGCATCACGCTGACCGTCAGCGAAGAGGCCAAGGACTTCCTGGCCCATCAAGGCTACGATCCGGCCTACGGCGCGCGCCCGCTCAAGCGCGCCGTGCAGAAGCACCTGGTCGACCCTTTGGCCAAGCTGCTCTTGACCGGCGAAGTCAGGGAAGGCCAGAAGGTGGAGATCGACGCGGGTTCCGGGCGTCTGAGCTTCCGGACGGCCAAGAAAAAGGACCTGGCATCCTAACGCCGCCGGGGCTATACTTCGGACATGAGGCCGCTCACCCCCGGCGCCGCCCTCCTGCTCTGCCTATGGGCCCTTCCCCTGCGGGCGGCCTCGGCGCCCGAGGCTTGCCCCTTCAAAGCCCATAGCCCCGACGGCTCCCCCCACCCCATCGAGGACAGGCTCTGCGGCCGGCTCAAGGCCTTCGAGCGCCACATCAAGCGCCTGACCGCGGCGGCCTCCTTCGGGGCCAAGGAGCTGTCTTACTTCCAGCCGCTCACCGCGGACCCCGCCTCCGCGATCAACGCCTGGTATCACCCGAGCGCCCACTCCCTCGAAGTGAGTTGGGCCTTCCTCGAAGCCTTCGAGGGCGACGCGCCGGCCGCCATCGACACCTTGGCCCATGAGATCGGCCATGCCGTGCAGGACCGCGAAGGGGCCTTCGACTGGGACGAGGAGGGCAAACCCGAAGAAGAAGTCCTCCAGCGCTCGCGCGTCATCGAGGCTCAGGCAGACGCCATCGGCACCGAGCTTCTGTCGCGCGCCGGCTACCCGGCGTCGACGTCGCAGGCCAGCAACGAGCAGTTCTTCGACTGCACGGTGATCCGCGGCGACAAGGACGCCGTCGGCAAGAACCACCCGGCCCCCACGCAGCGCTGGCTCAACAGCCTCAAGGGCAAGGAGCACCTGGCCTCGGGCACGCTCAGGGTGGGGCGAATCGAGTCGCGCCTCAACGAGACGCTCGGCCGAAGCGAGACCGGAGCCGCAGCGGTCTTCGACGGGGCGGCCGCCCGGTCCGGCGAAACGCCCGCCTTCCTGCCGATGGGAGCGGATTCCTTCAAGCCCAAAGCCGGCCTCAACGACTTCGACGCGCATGGGCGCCTCTTGCCCGGGCGCATGGCTTCGGCCGACCTGCGCGCCAAGGCGCCGCCGCCGAATTCCGGCGCGGTGCGCCAGCACGCTTATTACATCCGAGCCAGCTACCTCGACCGCGCCGCCGACGCTTGGCAGAAGGCCGTCGACTGGGCGGCCACCAGCGCGCCCGCGGCCGACTTGGCCGTGCAGGCCTGCGGCAAGGCGTCGGGCCAGACCTACGGCGAAGCGGTGTCCTACGGCGCGAAAGACTGGGCCAAGAGGGCGGCCGAAGACGTGGCGCGCTGGTTAAAGTAATAGGGCATGGACCTGGTCAAGATCCACAAGGACCTGCTGGCGGCCTTGAAGCCCCTGACCTTCCGGCCCCCCGTCGCCGTCGTCTACAACCCGCTGACCTACGCCTGGCGGCCCTTCGAGCAGTACCTCAAGCGCTACGGCACGGGCCATAAGGAAGTCGTCCTCTTAGGAATGAACCCCGGCCCCTGGGGCATGGCGCAGACCGGCGTCCCTTTCGGCGAGGTGGGGATCGTCCGCCATTGGCTCAAGATCGACGGCCGCATCACCCGCCCCGCCGTCGAGCACCCCAAGCGCCCCATCCAAGGGTTTGCCTGCCCGCGCAGCGAGGTCAGCGGCGCCCGGCTTTGGGGCTGGGCGCGCGACACCTTCCATACGCCGCAGCGCTTCTTCTCCAGGTTCTTCGTCGCCAACTACTGCCCGCTGGCTTTCATGGAAGAAAGCGGCCGCAACCTCACCCCGGACAAGCTGCCCGCCGCCGAGCGCGCCTTGGTGGAAGCTGCTTGCGACCAGGCCCTGCAGCGCCTGGTCCACTACTGGAGGCCGCGCCACGTCATCGGCGTCGGCGCCTTCGCCGCCCAGCGGGCGCAGGGCGCGTTAAAAGGGTTCGACCTGACGGTAGGCACCGTCCTGCATCCCAGCCCCGCCAGCCCCGCGGCCAACCGCGGCTGGGCCAAGGCCGCCCAGGCCCAGCTGCTCAAACAGAACATCCGCCTGCCCTAGGCGCGCAGTCTCCTCGTAAAGGGAACCAAATCGGCACCTCAATCGTATAAGAGTAGAGGCTTTTTCTGGGCCTTGCGTGATAGCTATTTAATAGCTATATTAAATGAAACTACTCCAAGACGACGCGACGGCGCAGTGAAGGAGGCTTTATGCGGCAAGCACGCAAACCCAAGCGTAAGAGCAAGGAAGCGTTCGATCCCATCCTCCACGAGTTCGAGACGAAAGACCTTGCCGAAGACATCATCCGAAGCGGCGTCGCCGTCGTCATCCGCCCCAAACAGATGGCGACCTCCATCTTGCTGCCCCCCGCCATCATCGAGAAGCTCAAGGTCAAAGCCGCCAAGCGCGGGATCGGCTACCAGACCATGCTCAAGATCATCGTACACGAACACGTCGACGATTATTAAGGTAGGCCTTTAGCCTGCCTCCTGACTAGGTCCAAATCCCCTGGGAGCGGGCGGCCGCCCAGGCTATAATCCTTTCATGAGCCTTCGCCGCGCATTGGCCGCCCTGCTGACCCTGTGCCTGCCGTCCTTGGCACTGGCCGTCCAGCTCTCGGTCAAACCCACCATCGTACCGCTGGCGCTTCCCAGCGCCGCAATAGGCGCCGCGCCCACGCTTTCGCTGACGCCACGGCTTCTTAGCCTCACTCCGACGCTGGCCGCCCCCTCCCTGATACCGGCGCCCGCGCTGGCGCCCGCTCCCGCCGTCACCGTGGAAGCCTCGCTCCAGGACTTCGGCGCCCAGCTGGCGCCGCTGGCCCAAGGCGAAGCCCACACCGCCGCCCTGTCGCAGACGCTCGGCGGCTTCTTCGACGGCTCAGCGGCCCTGCCCGAGGCGTCGGTCCCCGCCGAGGCCTCGCCGGTCCAGAAGCGGGCGCTGTCTTCGATCAAGCAGCTCAAGGTCGGCACCTACAACGTGCTCAACCTCTTCAACAGCGTCGGCAAGCATGAGCCCGACCCAGCCAACCCCGGCAAGCTCAAGCAGGTCACTCCCGCCGCGCCCAAGGATGACGCGGCCCTGCGCGGCGAAGGCAAGGCCATCTTGGAAAGCGACCTCGACCTCGTCGTCCTGCAGGAAGTGGAAGATATTCAGGCCTTGAACGACTTCAATAATCGCCACCTCGATGGCCGCTACCGCACCTTCCTCATCGAGGGCAACGACGAGCGCGGCATCGACGTCGCCTTCCTGGTGAAGAAGGACCTCCCCTTCGACGTCGAATATCGTACGCACAAGGATGACGCATGGGTCGATCCCATCCTCGGCGGTCCGCCCAGACCCTTGTTCTCGCGCGACCTGCCGCAGATGATCGTGCGCGCCGAAGGCTCGGCCAAGCCCCTCTTCATCGTCTTCGGCACCCACTTCAAGAGCAAGCGCGACCGCCCCGGCGACCCCGAGTCGCGCATCGTGGCCAAGGCCCAGGCCGAGCGCGCCGCCCAGGTCATCGAAGAGGCCCGCAAGGAGTTCGGCGCGGACGTCCCCTTGATGCTGGCCGGCGACTTCAACGGCGACGTCAACAAGGACGACACCTTCGACGCCCTCTGGAAGCAGGCCAAGCTCCTCAACAGCCTCGACCTGCGCCAACCGCCCGTGCCGCTCTCGGAGCGGGTCACGCACACCTATCACCCGCGCGAAGGCCCCGCCCACATGGCCCAGATGGACGCAGTCGCGGTCTCCGGGAGCCTCAAGGCTCTGGTGCAGGACGCCGAGATCTACCGCTACCGCGGCGAAGACGGCAAGACCAAGGCCATCCCGAAGACCTACGAAGAGCGCAGCAGGAACCCTTCCGACCACTTCCCGCTCTTCATCACGCTGGACTTCCAGCCGCTGGTGCGCCGCGCCCAGCCGGCCGCTATGGCCGACGTCGCGCCCGCCCTGAGCCTCCAGACCGAGGTCCTCTCCTCCGTCGGCCGCGAACTGGGCCTGGGGATGCTCGAGGTCTCGATGCTGATGGCCGCCTCCTCCAAAGGCCCCACGCTGGGAGACTGGGTACGCCTTGAGCGCCGCTTTTCGAAGCTCGAAGCCACCCGCGAGGAGATCTGGGCCGCCGCCGCCCAAGCGGTCAGTTCGACCGGCATCAAGCGCAAGCTCGCCCAAGGACAACGCACCGACCAGAGAGACTTCTTCCGGCTCGCTGAAACCGTCAAGCAAGCCGACCAGGAGCTGATCATCGTGCGCAACAACCGCTTCCTGAACTGGCGTCAGGCTTGGGCTGCCGGAGACCGGCGCGCCGCGGAGGTCTCCTTCGAAGCCGCTTCGGCCGAGTTGGAGGGCGAAGAGCTGCACATGCTCATCGGCCGCCTCGGGGCCGGAGCGGACGCCCAGGCGCTGCGCGTGACGCTCTCCTTGAGCGTCGGCGGCTCGTCGGCGGTGCGCAAGCTTTTAGACAGCCTGTCGGCTTCGCCGTCGCTGACGCCCGCCCATCGCGCCCAGCTCGGCAAGCTGGCCGCCCGCCTCCAAACCCTAGGCGTCCTCTAAGGCGCGGCGCAAGCCGAAGACGGCCCCGCCGGGACGACCTCGTCGCGGAACCAGGTCTGGATATCGACAGCCTCTTCTTCATAAGAGCCGTTCAAGTCCTGAGTGAAGTCCGCACGATCGTAGACGGCCTGCATGTGGTGGGCCAGCTCATGGGCCAAAGAATCGTCCGGCGAACGCTTGAGCCGCGCGTAGTAGCCGGCCTCGTCGATGAGGAAGACCTCCCCAGTCTTGAAGGAATAGGCGTTGCTGAACATCTCCGGGCGGCCGCCCCACTGCTTCTCCACCGCGTCCTGGAAGCGCGAAAGCTCCGTCTCGCTCTCGAAAAGCACGCTCGGCACGGGCTTGCTCGCGTCCAAGTGCCAGCGCGCGCGGCGCTTGGCCACCATGGCCAGCACGCAGGAGGTCTTGAAGCGCGGACGCGCCGGCGCCAGGCAGGGGTCGGCCCCGCCGGCGACATGAAGCTGCCGGAACCAATCTTGCACGCGGACGGCCTCGACCTCGAGAGCGTCCTGGTCGGATTGGGGGTTGTCCTTTTCCCCCTTATAGTAATACTGGAAATAATGGGTGTACTCATGAGCCAGCGAATCGTCCAGCGTGCGCCCTTTCTGATAGAACTTCGCTTTGTCGGCCAAGAATATCGCGTTCTGCTTGGGCAAGAACATATTGGTGACCACGTCGTAGCCCTGCGCCGTGCCGTACTCGGCCTTGAGCGCGGCTTGAAAGATAGACACCTTGATCTTGCTGGCGTAGAAGACGGCGGGCGCGGTCAGCTCGGGGCGGACCGGCGCCTTCATCCGGCGGCTGACGGCCTCGAAGACGCAGCGCGGCTCGTATTTTAGCGCCGCCACCTCGTCTGCAGCCGCCGCGGGGCCGGCAAATAGGACGGCCAAGGAGAGGGCGAGGAGGGGTCTCACCTCTTTAGGATAACAGGCGATCTTTCATTTCGCCAGGGGGGCTTCTTTGATCGGGATGTAAAGCGAGCCCTCCGGGCTGGACCGGCTTTCGAAGAGGAGCAGGCGGTCCACTCTTTGGGCCAGCTTCAGCGGCGGGACTTGCCTGAGCGCGGCCTTCATCGCCTCGCGCTTGCCCAAGCCGCGCCGGCGGCCCAGGGTCACGTGAGGGCAAAAGGGCCGGTCCTGCGGCCCGCAAGCAGCGGCCAGCGCACCGAGCGGTTCGGCGCCTTCCTCGATCCCCAACCACACGGCCCTGGGGTCCTCCAGTGAGTCGAAGGCCCCGATGCCGCCGAAGGTGACTGTAAAGCTCGGCCGGTCCGCCGCCCGGCGCAGGACCTCCTCCAGAGCCGGCAGGCGCTCCAGGGGAGTCTCGCCGAGGAAGTTCAGCGTCAGATGCAGGCCCTTGGGCTTGACCCAGCGATACTCCGCGCCGCAGGCGCGCAGCCGCTCGATGAGCGCGGCCGCCGCCGCGCCCACCTCGTCTGAGACCGCTAGACCGAAGAAGAGCCGCATCAAAAGATATAATAGCCGTCGTGAGAGCGTTAATCCAGCGCGTCAGCCGCGCCGCGGTCTCCTTTCCCGATGGTGCGCCGCGCGCCATCGGCCGCGGTTATCTGATCTTCCTGGGCATAGGCAAGGGAGACACCGAAGACGCCGCCAAGCGCCTGGCCGAGAAGATCGTCAATCTGCGGATCTTCTCCAACGAAAACGGCAAGTTCGACTTCTCCCTGCTTGCGGAGAAAGGCGAAGCCCTGGTGATCTCGCAGTTCACCCTGTTCGGCGAAGCCAAAGGCGGCCGCCGGCCGGATTTTGCCGCCGCCGCCGCCCCGGACCTGGCCAAGCCTCTCTACGAAGCCTTCGCCCGGCTGCTGAGCGGCCACGGGGTAGCGGTCAAGACCGGCGAGTTCGGCGCCCACATGCAGGTCGAGTCGGTCAACGACGGCCCCGTCACGCTCTGGCTCGACACCGAGCGCCTTTAGGCCTAGGCCCTGGACGGCCCATAAGGCCTATTGAGCGCAATCAACCTCTTGTCTTGACTCCTATCATTGGGAAAAAAGGCCCCAGGGGGTATCCTATAGGGGTCGCAATAGATAAGGAGAATTTATGAAGCGCAACTTCTGGCTGACCCTCGCGATCCTCGCCCCGATCTCGGCGCATGCCGCGGCCTTCTCACCGGTGACCCTCGTCGCCCCCCGCATGTTCCCGATCCTGCCCACCCCGATCGTCTCGATCCGCCCCAACATCGCGCTCCCCTCTCCGATCAACCCGCTGGCGCCGCTCTCCCCTTCCGTCCTGCTGGCGCCCACCCTCAGCGCTTCCGCCCTGCCCTCCGCCCCCGCCCTCGTGCCCGCCATCGAGATCACTCCGGTGACGGAAGAGAAGAAGATCATCCTCCCCGGCTCCTTCAACCCCGGCAGCCCCATCAAGATGCCGCTGGTCAACGACCAGAACGTCTCCAAGGTCGCGGCCCGGCTCAACGCCGTCTTCGACGGCACGTCGCAGCCCGAGAGGGCCCCGGTGGCCGCGCCCAGCCAGCAGGTCCGCGAGGACGAGAGCGCTTCCGGCGAGCACCTGACGCTGCCTGAGATGGACCTCGAGAACGAGATCGGCATCGGCCAAGCTCTCGAATAACGCTTTACACGGGAACAAAGACCCCTTGGGAGGGCCCAGGGGGTCTTTCCTTTTTGGCGGGGACCCTAGCGGCGGCTGGTGACAGGCACGACGACCGGATCGAGAGCCTCGTGCGGCGCCTTCATGAGGATGTAGAAGGCCACCAAGAGCAAGAGCACGCCGCTGCCCAAGCAAGCCATCGAGCAGGACTCTTGCAGCGGCGAGACGGCGAGGACTCCAGAAGAGGTCGGCATGGCGCTGAAAGCGAGTATCGCGTTCATGCTCACAGGATACCCGGACCGTGTTGCCTAAATATTGCGTCCGCCGACGAGGATAGGTCTTCCTTGGGCCTTGACGCCAAGGGCTCGCCCTGTTATCCTTAGGATGTCCAGCCCGAGAAACAGGGTCTGGGCGGCGAGTCTTTAAGGGCTCAACTTGGCCCCGGCCTACAGGGACCTAAAGCGGCAGAGGACCCCGGTTCCTATCAGGAGCTGGGGTTTTTCGTTCTACTGGTAGAAGTAGAGCCCGGCGCCGAACTTGTAGTCCTCGAAGGGCTCGGTCAGGGGCTCGATGACGGTACCGATCATGACCTTGCCCTGGCTGACGAGATACTCGGCGCGCTCCTTGACCTTCTTCTCGATCTCTTCGCGCGTCTTGCCGATGCGGCTGACGTAGCCGACCTCGCGGCCGAAGTAGACCATCATCCACTTCTCGGGCGTCTGCAGGATATCGAGGCCCGCCCTCCTGAGCAGCTCGAAATCGATGTCGTCGCCGGGCTTGAGCACGCGCACCTGCGACTCGTCTTCCGTCCGCGCCTGAGGCTTGACCAGGTAATAGACGTTGTAGGTCGGCAGGAGGAACTCGAGGTCGAGCACGTAGGAGGTCAGCACGCTCACCTGCCGCTGGGCCAGCGCGGACAGGACCATGGCGCGGTTGTCGCGCAAAGAGGCGTCGTCCTTGGGCTTGAACTGCCGGGGCTCGGCCCTGAAATCGCGGATCACGGAGCCGTCGGCGGTCTTGTAGGGGATCGTGTAGAAGCCGCTCTTGAAGGTGGCCTTGCCGGGCGTGATGCCGGCGCCGGAGAGTATTGCCGACCACAAGGCCACGGCTTCTTCGAACTGGGCGTCGGTGTCGGCGTAGCCGAAGAGGACTTCCTTGCCGCTCTGGGCGAGGAGGTAGCCCTTGCTCAGGCGGTCCTGCGGCGCGCCCAAGACGGAAGGCGCGGCGGCGGCGCTTTGGACCTGGCGCAGGCCGAGGTCTGAGAAGGGGATCGAGCCAAGGGTCTGCGCGGCCTGGGCCGAGGCGCAGAGAGAGGCGAGCACAAGGGAGGTCAAGAGGGTTTTCATGTGGCCATTCTAACATGTTTATGGCATTTCGGTTCATGGTCTTGGACCAGCCCGCAGGCCTGCTGGAAGGCGTAGCAGATCGTGGGCCCCACGAACTTAAAACCCCGCGAGAGCAGGTCCCGGCTCAAGCCCGGAGCCTTGCCGGCGAAACGCCAGAGGTAGGCGTCGAAGCTGCCGAACTCGGCCTGGACCTTGAGGAAGGCCTTGGCGTTGACGACCGCCGAGCGCACCTTGAGCCGGTTGCGCACGATGCCTTCATCCTTCAGTATCATGCGGATCTTGCGCTCATCGAAGCGCGCCACCTTCCTGGGGTCGAAGCCGGCGAAGGCCTTGCGGTAGTTCTCGCGCTTCCTCAGGATGGTCAGCCAGGACAGGCCGGCCTGCGCGCCCTCCAGGATCAGGAACTCGAAGAGCCTGCGGTCGTCATGGACGGGCACGCCCCACTCCCGGTCATGATAGAGGACGTAGAGCGGGTCGTCGGTGACCCAGGCGCAGCGGCGTTTTTCCATGGCGATAAAACGGCGGAGAGGGTTGGACGCTGTTCGAAACCGAAAGTCTCACTGACGGATCGGTTTCGAATCGAAGTTAAGCGCAGCCCCTCCGGTAAAAAGCTTATAGCCTTAGCGCCAACGAAACGGCGCTGAGGCTATTTTATTGCTTTTAGCCGGGATTACAAGGGACTCGCCACTTCGGGGAGCGTCCTATGTTGCCTACGCCTATGTCCGAGGAGTTTGAATCCGTTATTAGAGGATACCGTCATCCCAGGACCGGGGAGCCGCTGAGCCCCGGAACCCGAGAAAAATATTTAGCGAACCTTCGGCTCTTTCGGGATGGAGTACTGAGCCTCTATCCCGGTCGGAAGTTCGAAGTCCTCGCCGACTTCCTGCCGCAGGACTTGAAGGACTATAAGGGCCGTCTTGAGAGCGATAGCGGAAACATGAAGGGGATCACCATAGCGACCCGGCTCATGTGCTTGCGCGGATTCTTCAAGACGGCGTATGCCTTGAACGCCATCCCGCATGACATCATTGACGGCTTCAAGGTTCGTTGGCCGCGCTCGGAGGAACAGTACCGCCGCCTTCAACCCGAGGAGGTCGAGCGGCTTTGCTCGATTGATGAAAAGAAGCTCGCCCGCATGAACCTACGGGAGAAGTTCATCCATCTTCGAAATCGAACGATGGCCGCAGTTCAGAAAGACGCAGCCCTTCGCGCCAGCGAGGTTGTCCGCATCAGCGAGGCCGATATCCTTTGGGAAAGGCGGAGCGACGGCGGGCATGTCCCCCTCATCGTCCGCGAATCCAAGGCGCGCGTCCGAGGACACCAGGACACGACATACCTGAGCCCGTGGGGCGTGAAGCATCTCAAGCGTTACTTCGAAGCGCGCAGCGCCTATTTGGAGTCGCGGGAATTAACCCCCGGCCAAATCATCACGCCCAAGTCCAAGCAAGCGGTCGGCCCGGCCTTATTTGTTTCGCAGTTCGGCGAACCGATGACGACTCCTACGACATACCAGGATGTCATCTTCCCCGACCTCGTGAAACGGGCCGGACTGAACCAGGCGTACACGTCGCACTACCTGAGGCATACTCGAATTACTGAGTGGGTCGAATCGGGGATGGACCCGAAGCGCGTACAGAAGCTCGCGCGCCACACGGACGTTACGATGACGCTGCACTATTATCACTTCAACGAAAAGGAACTTGTCGCCGATCTGGACAAGCGTTCCGGCGTCACCGAGCCGACGGGCGACTTTACGCATCAACTGACGCCCGAGCAGCCGGTACGTCTCGCGCTCTACCGCCACGCCCTCGCTGACGCGGGCCGGACGCCGGATGAGCCGACCCTGGAACGTCTCGACTCCACCCTTCAAGGGAACATGAAGGCAGAGGCGTTTGCTCAGGTCTATTACACCGTCCATGAAACGTGCGCCAAGCTCAAAATACAGAGGACGCAGCTTTACGTCGGCTGGATCAAGGCCGGGCATTTGCATCCGTTCAAGGAAGGCGCGCGCACCGTATTCCTCAGGACCGAGGTTGACGCCCTGGCGTCTCTTCGGACGACCGAGGAAGCGTCTCGGGCTCTCGGATACAGTGAGAAGGTTCCCGTCACCGTTGCACACATGGCCGCGCAAGGGGTACTTAAAGGAACCAAGATCGGGCGATGCTGGCGCTTCCACGACCGCGACCTGATCGAATACCTGATCGCCAAGCGGCTTGGACGCCTACGGCTCCAACAGGCGCACCGCCGCCGCACGACGCGCCCGGCCTCGCTGCAAGTCGGGATGATATGAGCGGATACGTCCAAATGCTTTACCAACCGAACAGCCGGAGGAAATTATCGGTTTCTCGACGAGAGCATACCAGGGGAACTGTCGAGCTTCTCACAGGGGTCTAAGTGGATTTAAGGCGCTTTAAGACACTTTAAGCGCGTAACGGCACAAGCGACCGAACAACAAAATCGGGGCCAGCCGAACGGGAACAGGTGGCTTCAATAACGAAGGCCCATGTCGAATTTCAAGGTATGTGTTTGGCCATTTAGGGCGCGGCTGATTGAGCATAAGTCGGCGCAATAAGACGCACGTCAAAGTCTGCTGAGTGCTGGCCTATTTTAACGGCGTCCCATTGGGCTACGTCCATCCACGCCAGGAAATTGACTGGCTTGAGCGTTTTATTCCCGAGGTTAACCTCGAAAGTCCCGGTCAGCGGGTCCATTCCATCCCATTGGTAGGAATAGGAGACCTCATAAACCTCGCCCTCGCCTCGGATGGCCGTCCATTTAAGGTGGGAGGTTTCGATAAACTGTTTAAGCTTGTCCCCCATCTTGCGCGTATTGTTCCACTCTACATAGAGGTCGCCTATTGCGGGATTCTTCATGGTAGGGACGATAAGGCTTGTGACAATTACGGCGCTGCCCACCGTGCAGCCGGGACGATTATGGTCGGCACATTTTGTTTTTCTGACCGTTGGGAACTGCTGGACAAAAGCGACAGCCTCGCTCCCTTGCGGCTTTGAGGGAGTTACTAGATATACCCCGCGAGCAATCGCGACCATTACACCCGCCGCTATTAACAATGTGGACCATAAGGGCTTACGACTTTTTTCCACTTGCGGAGCCGCCACCGCGCTTTGCGGCTCCGGAGCTGTGGCCGGTTTGGGGGGCGGAGGCGGTAAGGGCGCTGCTTTGATAAAGAGGCCGCGCAGGGCGTCAAAGGTTTTGGCGGCTCGCCATTGATCGGTGCTTGAAGCCCCCTCCGGCGCGACAACTGTCTCCGGTCCAAAACCTGGAACCGCTTTTAGTTGTTCAACCGCGTAAGGCCCCTGCGCCTGCTTGCCATCGAAAATCCAATATTTCATGGGAGGATATTCCCTGTGCTTTGTTTTTTCTCTTTTGTGATAGCTTGGAAGCGGGCATTGTCGCGCAGCGAATTAAATTCCCACGCGCGGTGGGCTTTCCCCGCAAACGTCTTATCCATTCGCACCGCTTCCTCAAGCGACTCTAAGGCCTGATCGTCCGATCCCGCCATAGCCAGATAAATCGCATGGGTATACCGTCCCTGCGCTGACGGGTCGGTGCTGTCTCGCTGCTTATTCGTGGGCCAGTCCGTGGGCCGCAGATTCCGGCCCCCCGCTTGAATTTTATGAAGCATGGCGGCGATCTTACGGCTGATTTCGCGGGCTCCGCGATATGTCGCACCAGAAGACGCGGACCAGAGGAGCCCATATGTAGTTGTTTGGAGCGATGCCCGGACCTCCCCCGTTCTCAGGTCAATCATCCTCGCGCTTGTCTCCACTGGATATGGAAGTAGCCCGAGAGTAATGACGGATAGAAGGCTGATATTTTCGCTTGTTTCGAGCATAATCCCGTGGGTGGCGGCTGGTTGATATTCATTGATGTCGGTCGCCGTGGTGTGGACACCTGACAACTTGGCTTGATTGAGCCTGTCCTTGATGACGGCGGACTCAGCATCATCAACGACAGTGATATTGCGCTTGAGGAGTTCACCTTCCATTGATGCGCGGATTCTTCTTTCGTTGGTCAAGGGGACCAATTCCCCGTCCCGGCGGCGCATGAATTTTGACGTATCCGCGTGAATTTCCAAGATGGCCACGCGCATCTTGTCGTAAGGAGGATGATCGTGGGCACAAGAACTCAAGAGAGTGGCGGATAGCAGGAGATAAAGAGCACCGCCCGGATTAACTTTTTTTATTTGCCAAGTCCATCGACAAAGATCAGGCGCTTGGAGGGCACCACGCACATTTTCCCGGGCGCACTTCTGGATCACCGCAGAAAATCCATCAACTTTTCTAACCAGCGCTGCCCCGCAGACTTCTGAGCGGCGGTTTCATTCGATGCCTTCGTCCCCTGTGCTTTCTGAAAACCGGCGGTTTCCGATACCAGTTCAGATTCTAGCGCGAAGAGCGGAATGCCCAATCCTCGCTCCTTATAATCGTAACGCATGTTTGCCCATTCACATTCGATATACCTTGCGTCATAGTATCCGATGGTATCATCAGTGCGAAGCTTGCCGCTGACTTGAATAGTTTTAAGCTGCATTTTGCCGATGGGGCCAATATCTCCGTACAGCGTAACCTGAGATCCCTTCTTCATGTTGTACAGCCCAATCGCCAGGCACATGCTTTGCATGGAGCCGCCCTGATTCTTGACCTGGACATTGAGAATTATTTCCGAGACGCCATCCATATCCACCTTGTTTCGAGCGACATCATCGACTTTTACTACTCCATAGGACTGCTCCCGGCCTTTAGTTCCGTTGATGGCAGTCAGTTTGTCAGCAAAGATAATCGTTGCTGAGGCATGGGACGGCAATAGAAGCCCGATCAAGAACAGCATATTCATAGTTATTCCCTCCAATTTATTTGCTCCTGTTTCGGGAGCAAACATCATACAAAGTTAGGCTTGCTTGCCCAGAAGGCAAGCAATGGCAACAATACGGAAATCCTCCTTTCACAGCGCAGCCTATCGTCGCTTCCGTCGGAGGCTTCGGGACGCGCGGGTCGAGAACAAACTGACCCAACGGCAGGTCGCCAAGAAGCTCGAAAAACCGCCCAGCTATGTCGCCAAGATTGAGACCGGTGAGCGGCGGGTTGACTTCATTGAGTTGCAGGTCCTTGCAGCGCTCTACAAAAAACCCCTGAGCTTCTTCCAAGACTGAACATAGCCGGTCTTGTTTTTTCAAAGACTCCTCAGGTGCTTCAACAGCGCGACCATGCCGAGCGTATCCTGCCCACAATGCTGCCGCAAGTCATCCGATATTTTCTGCCGTTCTTGGTCCAAGAGCCCCACGTCATTCATCAACGTCCAGTAGGCGAGCTGCGCCTGTGGGCCATCTTGAATCGCGAAATTCTTGTAGGTCATCTCGGGCACGAGCGCGGGTAGGACCGTCTTGAGCGACCAACTCCCACCAAAGGCCGGATGAACATAGAGTGCCCCCCGGAAGGGCTCTCCTATGTCCCACAAGCGCTCTGTGACCGAGTGGAGAAAGTTGTATTTGGCCGAGAACTCTACGGCCAGGCTTTTCAGGCAATCCCTTTTAAAGACCTTATTATCAACAACGACAGAACCTTCCGGGCCGATATGTTTTCTGAGGAAGTTAACGAGGCCCAACCTGGGATCGCTCTTTCCGTCGCCCAGGTATTCGAAATGCGAGGTCGGCCAACCGTCTTGCTCTTGAATACGGATAGACGCTTGAAAGGCCACAAATTCAAACGGCCTTAAGCCGTCATACGGCGGAATCGGGAGGCTGATCGTCTCGAAATCGAGGAAGTAGAGCGGATATTTTAAGCCCTGCAAACTCTCGTCGATGGCTTCCCGGTCAATGTGGGGCTCGCCGGTCTTGGCGACTTTGACCTGGATTCGTTGGGACGGGGTCAGGTCAAAGTCGTCCGGGATATCGCGCATGAGCGTGACTCCGCGACTTTTCAAAAAGCTTCTTTCCAGTATGGGGAAGCGGTTTAGCTCATGAGTCGAACTGGTAGGAACGGTCTTCCAGCATGAAGATTTGAACCCGCATTCAGAGGGGTAGTTGCAGCGTTCGCCGACTTCGGCCTCCGGCATTCCTTCAGAAGCGACGATGTCCTGCATCTCTCGGATTTGCCGTTTGATGCCCTGGCGCAGCATAAATTCGTCGCCGGTTGCTTCAGTCACGTTTTTAAGGGTGAAAAATTTATGCGCGTCGATATCGCCTCTGCGCACATATGAACTGGCGATGTTCAGGAGATAAGCCTGTCGGATCGGGAAACCCGCACCATGTAGGACATGGCGCTGGCTGGCGATATCGTAAAGGAAACTTTTGTCGTTGCCCATTGAGGCTTTGGCCTCGATCAAATCCCATTCCCCCGCATCAGTCCGAATCAAAACATTGGCGCGGACAAGCAGGCCGTTAAAGAGCGCCGCCGGTTCGAAAAGGACACGGGCTCCGCTCTGAATAGCGGCCTGAGTCGCCTTGTGCGCTTCGGGGATATTCCCGTCATCTTCCGCGATCAAGACGCCGCCAGGGAAGCGCTTACGGGCGAGTTGAACTGCCTCGCGGCCTTGCTCGGAATAAATTTTTTGACGGGGCGAGGCTTTCGATATCAGGAGGCGGCGATGGCGATAAAGCCAAAGCGCTTTAGGGCATTGAACCCCGCGCAGATATTCGGCCTTGGACAAAATACCCGGAGTGCTGGCGATCATGGCGCTATCTGCCCACCGCCTTTTCAGGCGGTGGCGCGGGTCGCGGCCAGCGCGGCGAGGCGCGGACTATTCTTGAAACGGAATTTCCGCAGCCAGGCAAAATATCCCGGCGTCCCCCTCCGGTTTTTTGTCTTGAGGACGCGGCTCTGATTCCTGTTGATCTGCTTCAGTTCCGAAAGCTGCCGCTCCTGCTCGTCGATCTGCCGCTCCTGGTCGGCAAGTAGAATTTGCGCGAACAGGGTTTTCCGGCGCGCGTCGAGAACTTTGCCGCACAAATCGGCGACCGTATCTATGTAGCTGTCCCAGGATACCTGATAAGACGAATCTTTTAGGCCCATATACTCCTCCGGTATTGGCCCCGTTATCCGTCCATAAAAAAATCAGGCGGACACAGATACCCCAAGCCATTGCAATAGCCAGGAAAATCCGCGCCGCCCTTTCCCCGTGCCGAAGCACAGGTACATACCATCAGGCGACCGATTCCTCGCGTATTGCAATGACCTCTATCCCTTGCGGGACAGAAGCACGCCGCGTCAAAAGCGCGGCTTACGGAGTTCAGCCAAACATTGAATACTGGCGTTGACGACGCCAGCCGACCAATTCAAAATCGAACGGGCCAAGCTCTTTTTTGAGCTAAGTCTATTTTAGCAAGTTTACGACGGGATTCGGAGCAAAAATACGACTGTGAAAAGCCACTTTTTCCGTTTTCCAGGTAAAACGTAGTAGTGGCAATTGGCGGGCCAGGTCGGAGAGTTGATTCGGAGGTAATTCGACTGTGAACAGCCACGTTTGCCGATTTTGCATGGTGGGCGGCGGTCGGCCAACAGTGAAAAACCGATTCTCGTTTTTCGGCTGCGATAATAGAGTAAGGGGGTAGCACAATGAAAACATGGTTGAGCATTTCGGAGGTCTGCGAGTTGCGCGGTGTTCCGGCGACTATCGTCCGGGAATGGTGCATAAATCGAGTGGTCGAAGCCCGGAAGGTAAGCGGGGCTTGGTCCATATTGGCAACGTCGCTTCCAAGGCCTTACGATCCCGAAGGGGATGACAAGCCCTTGGACCTAGGCGGCGAGTATTTATTGATTTAGGACCGCACAGCAATAAGGAGGAAGGAATGATAAACGAGTCGGAGTTACAAGGGCGAATCCTCACGGTCGAGGAAGTCGCCAGATACCTACCGTATAGCCGCAAGCACCTTCAACGCCTATGTAGAAAAAAGATGCTGCCAGCCAGCCGACCGCCGAAGGGGCGTCGGTGGTTTATTGATGGGGATGCGCTCCTCGCGCTGCTAAAGGTTGGCGGTTTGCCGCCTCCTGAGGCGGAGCCCGATGGGCCGACGGCGACGGCATGTTGAGGAACTCTCTCCCGAGGAACGCATGGACCGAATCGCAGACATCCTAGCCGACGCAGTCCTACTGAAGCTCAAAAAGGACCACGCCGAAGGCAGGCAACGAGGAAGCCGCCGTTCGGGCGAAAACCTGAACGATAAGCCGCGCGAGGACACTGTACGAGATGGGGGCAACCCTTGAGAGAGGCGGCATCGGGCAGTCTTTTAGACCTGGACGCACGTCATATGACTGAGCCCGGCGCTTTGCTCTCTCTCCTGAAAAAAATCATCTCTCTCGTCGAGGAAATGGTAAAATGACAAGCGATATGTCGGCAACTCCTGAATCTAAAATCCTGCGCGCCATTATCTACACGCGCAAAAGCACGGAAGGAACGCACGACGCGCAAATGACTTCCTGCGAATCTCAGCGGCAGGCGTGTGAGCAATGGGCCGCTGAAAAGAAAAACATTTCGGTCCTGCCGACGCGGTATGACGACTTCGGCTATAGTGGCGGCAACACGGACCGACCCGCCTATCAAAAAATCTTGACGGACATTCGCGCGGGCGGCATCGACGCCGTGATCGTCTACGATATCGACCGACTTTCGCGCAGCACCCTCGATTTCCCCATCATGAGGGAATTCTTGCGCGAGAAGGGAATCCAAATGCTTTCGGTGACGGAAAACTATGACGGTATGGCCGAGCATTACAAGAATTTCATGCTCGGCATTAAGATGAACATGGCCGAGTTTCAGAGAATGGACGCATCGGCGCGGGTGAAACAAAAGCTCTACCTCATGGCGGAAAAGGGAATGCGCGTCGGCGGCTCTCCCGTCCTGGGCTACGACATCGTGAACAAGACTTGGGTCGTCAACAAGGCCGAGGCGAAACAGGCCGTCGAACTTTTCCAGACTTACCGCAAGACGCAATCTCTCAGCGCGACCACGCGGGCCATGAACGCGAAGGGCTCCGTCACGAAGCCTTGGACGACGGCGAAAGGCGTTGTCAAAGGCGGGAAGGCTTATTCCAAAAGCACGGTGCATTATCTTTTGCGACACCCCGTTTATGTCGGGATGATCCGCTACGGCGGCAAAGTGTCCAAGGGCCAGCATCAAGGGATCATTGCGCCCGAGCTTTTCGCCGAGGTCCAAAAAATTCTGTCCTTCAACGGCGAAGGCCACGACTCCGTGCATTCCGGCAAAGCCGAGTTGTGGCTCAAGGGCAAACTACATTGCGCCGTTTGCGACTCAGCCATGACGCCTACTTGGAGTCGATCCAAAGGGAAAGAGTACGCCTACTATGAGTGCGTGAAGTCCCGATCCCTAGGTAAAGACCTTTGCCCCGTGCGGCGGGTACCCGCCGAGGAAATGCACAGGACGATCCTTAATCGGCTGTCATTCTTGGGCCGTCATGCCCCGCTGATTAAGAACTGCATGGATAAAGCCGCCAAGAAAGCGACGACCGCCGAAATATCGTTCGAGACGGAGCTTAAGCGCGTAGACCGCGAATTATTCCAGGTGGAGAAGAAAGGGCAGAACTTGGCCGAGGCCATCGCTCAGGGCGCGTGGGCCAAGGATAACGCCTTCGTCCAAAAGAAGTTAGAGGAGGTGACGGACAAGAGAATGGAGCTTACGGCGGCTAAGACCAAGCTAGAACACGATAGCTCCTCGCGCTCTACCCCGTTGCCGAAGTTCGCCGACGTTCAAACCACCCTCAGGCAGTTCCCGGAAGCGATGGTCAGCCTACCGCCGGAAGCCCGCAAGGCGTTTGCGGACTTGCTGATTGATGAAGTCGTCTACGATGAGGCGCACGGCACAGTGACGACGACGGTTTTTCCTTTGTTCGAATTGCCGGGAGCAGCGCTCCCGGCAGGGTTTCGAAAAGCGTCCAAATCAGCGGAGAGGGTGGGATTCGAACCCACGGAGGCTGTTACACCTCGCCAGTTTTCAAGACTGGTTCCTTAAACCACTCGGACACCTCTCCAAATCGGTAAAAGCCCTTCTGAATCCTTACGATTCCGTCAGCCGAGCCGATGTTGTCCAGGTTCGGGCCGATTCGATAGGATAGCTCTCCTGGGGCTGATTATCAATGCAGCCGTTGGGCCGTAAAAAAGCGGTCCACCACGGCAAATGCCGTGTCGATCTCCTTGGCAAGCCCACACTCCTGAGCCAAGACCGCATAGGGCGCACGCCAGGTCTCGGCCGGCGACTCCAGCTTTGTAGGGATCGAATGCGTCTTGCGGCGCTCGAACGTCGCCCGGAGAGCCTCCGCCGTCCTCTTTGCGTCCAGCGCTCCGGAATCAATGAGCAGGACCATATCCACAAGATCGCGGACCCTGGTATTGGGATTCTTCCGCGGCAAGGTGTAAGCGTGCAGCTTCTCGGCGAATTGCTGCTCACGCGAGATGATCTGGGATTTCACTGCAGGGATGCCGGCAAAACCCAACCAGTCGCGGCCGCCCGCAGTTTCCAGAGGCGCCAGCAGCACGTCGCCGAGCCCCACGTCGAGGTGGAATGAGACGAAGACGCGGTTATCCATGCGCGCGATGACGGGAAAGCGCGCGCCGCCGTAGGGCGCGCCGTCTAGGTCCATCATCGCCTCGCCCAATTCAAAAACAAAGAAGTCATCCAAATCCCGGGACGCGGATTCTCGCAACGCCGCAAGGACAGCATTATTCGCCGTCTCGCCCGGGGTTTGCTCCGGGGCTTCGCGCATCGTTAGGTCGATGTCTCGTGTCGCGCGGGCCGCTTTCATGCGCAGCTCCATGGCGTAGCCGCCCTTCAACACCCAAGGAGCCGGTGCCTTCGCGAACAGCCGCGCCAGCAGACGATCGAAGGCGAGCTCACGGCGCAGGCGCTGGAGTTCCAACCTCTCTTTTTCAGCGACCGACTTAAGCCGATCTTCAAGCGCGCGGCGAAACGCCTTGGCCGTAGCGTATTTTTTGAGCTTATCCATGGCGCTCCACCCTCAGGTCCTCGATCTCTTTTTTCACAGCGGCTGAGATTCGCGGAGCCTGGGCAAAAGCCGTCTGCGCGATCAGCCCACGCTGAAAAGCCTGCTTGACGGCCTGCGCCATATGATCCATTTGAACCGTGCGCGTCACAAGAAGGTCGGAGATCGCCTTGAGCGGGGTGGTGATCCGGAATCCCTGCGCCAGGGTCATATCCTCCTTGTGTATGAGGCCCCGATGCAGTACGAGGATCGCCGGGATCGGAGTGCTCCTTCGAAACCCGGGCGGCACGGTCATATGTAGTTTGGCTGGATTGATATCCGAGAGCTCGTAGAAGCTCAGTGCCGTCTCATGGGAATAAGTGCCCTGCGGCACGTCGTTGCGGTCGCGAGACCAAAGATACCAAAGGACCTTGTCGAAATGCGGGCTCAGCGGGTATTTTGCCAGGCGATAGATACCGCGATGCTCCCTCTTCCAATTACCGGCCTTTACGTGAAAAGAGTGGGTATTATCCGCGTAGCCAGCCGCGATGGCTTGTTTTGTGGTGAAATAGCCGTCCTGGTCCGCAGCGATCTCGTAGAGCCGATTATAGACTGCTTTGTAGCTTCCCATGTCACAATACCTCAACTATCTTGAGGTATTATGCAATTAAACCGCGCCAGAATCAAGCTGCTCCCACGCCCCCGAGCCGATTCGATAGGATAGCTCTCCGGGGCCGGATTATCAATGCCGCCCATCTTGCCCCCTAAATATGGACCAGGTATCGACGGCCTACGGCTGCGTCTGCCGGACCAAGGCCTCGGCGTCGGACAACATCCAGCGTGCCTGGGTGGAAAAATCCCGCCAGCCCCGGGAGACGTCTGCGGCCAGCCATTGCGAATCGTAGCCGATGACCACCGGAGAGCCGGAGCGAACGGTCCCTTCCAGCCGTCCGGAAGCGTCCTCGAGCCCCGGCCAGGACGCGCTCAAAAGGCTGCCCGCGCCGCGCTTCAAGTCGCGGGCGATGGCGTTGAGCTCAGGCGCCCGCTGAGCCGCCCCGAGCAGGGCTTTGAGCTCCGCCGCGCCGCGCCGGACCGCCTCCACGCGCCGCGTCGTGTCGCTGCTGAGCCGGCGCAGGTCGCCCTCGAAAGAAGGGTCATAGACCCTTTGCGAGATGATCCGCCTCGCGCGCTCCTCCATATCGCCCAGGTCGTTCTTCACCCAACGGATGTCGTCGTTCAAGCCGCGCACCACGCGCGCCGCGGCCTGGAACCTCGCCGACAGCTCCGGCGGCACCGGGGCCGGCTGCGCCATGCGCAAAGCCGGGGGCAGGCCCAGCGAGAAGACGGAGGCCTTCAGAGCCTCGATGCCCTCGCCGGCGCGGGTGGAGCGCGGGGCAGCCAAGAACAAAGCGACGGATAGGACGCCTAGCGTGCGTGCGGTCATTGCGCCTCCCAGCCCACCGTCTGCCCCTTGTTCTGCTCGTCGAGCCAGGCCTGCAGCGGGGCGAAATATTCCAAGACCGCGCCGGCGTCCATCTGGCGCTGGCCGGTGGCGGCTTCAAGCGCGTCGGGCCAGGGGCGGCTTGAGCCCATCGCCATCATATCGCCAAGCTTCTTGCCGACGGCCTTGTCGCCATAGAAGCTGCAGCGGTGCAGCGGGCCCGTATGGCCATGCTGCTTGCACAAGGCGCGGTAGAACTGGAACTGGTAGGTCTGCGCCAGGAAGTAGCGCGCGTAGGGCGTGTTGCCGGGGATGTGGTACTTGGCGCCCGGGTCGAAGTCGGCTTCCGAGCGCTCGACCGGAGGCTTCATGCCCTGGTATTTCCGCACCAGGGCCCACCAGGCCTTGTTGTAATCCTCCGGCTTGGTCTTGCCGGTGAAGACGTCCCAGCGCCACTTGTCGACCAGGAGGCCGAATGGCTGGAACGCCACGCGCTCGAGCGCCATCTTAAGGAGCAGGTCGATGTCGCCCTCCGCTCCGGGGACGGTGTCGATGAGTCCCACGGTCTTGAGGTACTCCGGCGTGACCGCCAGCGCGATGGTGTCGCCCAAGGCCTCGTGGAAGCCGTCGTTGGCGGACCCGCGGAAGAAATACGGCTGCTTCTCATACGCGCGCTGGTAGAAGTTGTGGCCCAGCTCGTGGTGGATCGTCACGAAGTCCTCGTTGTTGATCTTGATGCACATCTTGATGCGCAGGTCCTGTCCGTTTTCCACATCCCAGGCCGAGGCGTGGCAGACGACCTCGCGGTCGCGCGGCCGGGTCAGCATCGAGCGCTCCCAGAAAGTGGCGGGCAGCGCCTCGAAGCCCATCGAGGTGAAGAAGCGCTCGCCGGACTCGACCATCTTCTTCTCGTCGAATTTGGCGTTCTTGAGGCGCTCGGTCAAGTCGAAGGCGGGCGCGGCCTTGGGAGGGGCCACCAGGTCGTAGATGTTCTCCCAGGACTGGCCCCACATGTTGCCCAAGAGGTGCTGCGGGATCAGGCCGTCGGCGCCGACGATGTCGGGGCCGTATTTCTCGATGAGGCGGCGGCGGACGTAGGCATGCAGGCTCGCATAGAGCGGCTTGAGCTGGACATAGAGGCGGTCGAGCTCGGCGGAGAACTCCTCAGGCTTCATGTCGTAGCCCGAGCGCCAAAGATCCGCGGTGTCCTTGAAGCCCAGGTCGCGCGCGCCCTTGTTAGAGAGCTCGACGAAGCGCTGGTAGCGCGGGCGCATCACCGGCGAGATCGTGCGCCAGCCCGCCCAGACCTCGAGGAGCTTCTTGGGGTCGCGCGAATCGCGCAGGATGTCGTTCATGTCGTCTAAGGTCAAGCACTTGTCCGGCGTCGGGCAATACTTGCCCTTGCCGTAGGTGCTGTCGAGCCAGACCTTCACGTCGGCCAGTTCCTTCTGCTCCTTGGGGTCCGGAGGCGCCGGCGAGGTGACGAGGAGCTTGAGCGCCAGGAACTTGCGCTTGAGGTCGGAGGGCAGCGGCAAGCCGTCGAAGCGGCGGGCCTGCTTGGCCAGCTTGGCGGCCTCCGCGGAGAAAGCCTGCTCGGCGTCGGCCGAGAGCCACTCCGTCGAGTAGTTGATGTTGGTCGCCTGGGCCCAGGAGGAGAAGGCGGAGCGCCGGCCCAAGACCTCGAGGGTCTGCTCGGCTTTATCCATGAAGGCCTGCGCGTCCTTGGCGGTCGGGGCCGCCGCGGCGGGCAGAGAGAGGATCAGCAAGAGGAAGAGAGAGGGTAGTTTGACCATGGGTCAGAATAGCAATTCAAGGGCATTACAGAAAACACCGGGCTTCTAGTTCGCTATAATCTAGCCAGACTTTCACGGAGGCGCCCATGGCCGTCGATATCGAAGCCGGAGTCCGCGACTACTACGGAAAAACGCTCAAGTCGAGCGCGGACCTCAAGACCGACGCCTGCTGCGCGCCTTCGGCCCTGCCCAAGCGCATCCGCCAGGCACTCTCCAAGGTCCACGAGGAAGTCACGTCCCGCTACTACGGCTGCGGGCTGACCATCCCGACGGACTTAGCCGGCCTCAGCGTCCTCGACCTGGGATCTGGCTCCGGCCGCGACTGCTACCTTCTCTCCCAGCTCGTCGGCAAGGACGGCCGCGTCACCGGCGTCGACATGACCGAAGAGCAGCTGGAAGTCGCCATCCGCCACCTGGACTTCCACGCCAAGGCCTTCGGCTTTGCCAACGTCGACTTCCGCAAGGCAGACATCCAGCGCCTCGACCTGGCCGGCCTCAAGGACTCCGCCTTCGACCTCATCGTCTCCAACTGCGTGATCAACCTGGCCGGCGACAAGGAAGCCGTCCTGCGCCAAGCCTGGCGCGTGCTGAAGGAAGGCGGCGAGATGTATTTCTCCGACGTCTACGCCGACCGGCGCGTGCCCCTCGAACTGCAAAAGGACCCCGTGCTCTACGGCGAATGCCTGGGCGGCGCCCTCTACTGGAACGATTTCCTGACCTTGGCCAAACGCGCGGGTTTTTCCGACCCCCGCCTGGTCGAGTCGCGCCCGCTCGGCCTCGACTCAGGCGACATCAAGGAGCGCGCCGGGCACATCAAGTTCTTCTCGGCCACCTACCGGCTCTTCAAGCTCGCCGGCCTCGAGGGCGCCTGCGAGGATTACGGCCAGGCCGTGCGCTATAAGGGAACGGTCTCCGACGCCCCCCGCGCCTTCGACCTCGACGGTCACCACCGCTTCGAGACCGGCAACATCAGCAAGGTCTGCGGCAACACGCTGCTGATGCTCCAGAAGAGCCGCCTGGCCCGCCACTTCGACTTCTTCGGCGACATGAAGACCCACTTCGGCATCTTCCCGGGCTGCGGGACGAACCTGCCCTTTGCCGCCGGACCGGAGGCCGATGCCGCCTGCTGTTAAGTGGGCGGCGTCGGGCACCACCGCCCAAGGCAAGCGACGCGCCAGCGTAGCCCCGACGGCGCTCGACACCCTATGGCTCAACACCGGCACCCTGTGCAACATCACCTGCACCCGCTGCTACATCGAGTCCTCCCCCCGCAACGACCGCCTGGAGTACCTGCGCTTGCTGGAGGTTCTCCCATTCCTCGATGAAGCCCGCACGCTCGGCGCCCGGCGGGTCGGCTTCACCGGCGGCGAGCCCTTCCTCAACCCCGAGCTTCCGGCGATGGCCGAGGAATGCCTCGGGCGCGGCTTTACGGTCCTGATCCTGACCAATGCCATGGCGCCGATGCTCAACAAGCGGCCCGAGCTCAGGGCCCTGCGCGCGCGCCACGGCTCCCGCTTGAGCCTGCGGGTCTCGCTGGACTCACACACGCGCGCCGTCCATGACGAAGAGCGCGGCGCCGGCGCCTTCGACAAAGCCCTGGCGGGGCTGCGCTGGCTCCTCTCGGAGGGTTTTTGCGTCTCGGTGGCCGGCCGCCGCTTCCTAGACGAGGACGAAGCCGCGGCGCGAGAAGGCTTCCGAGGCCTGCTGGGCCAAGACCTCCCGCTGACGCTCTTCCCCGAGATGGACGAGCACGCGGACTTGCCCGAGATCACGACCGAGTGCTGGAAGATCCTGGGCAAGACCCCGGAGTCGGTGATGTGCGCGTCCGAACGCATGGTGGTCAAGCGCAAAGGCGCCGCCGCCCCCGTGGTCACGGCCTGCACGCTCATCGCCTACGACGCGCGCTTCGAGCTGGGAAGCACGTTGCGCGAAGCGTGGCGGCCGGTCAGCCTCCAGCACCCGCACTGCGCCTCCTTCTGCGTCCTCGGCGGCGCCTCCTGCTCCCGATGAGCCTCTCCGTCATCCTCCCGGTCCACGAAGACGGCACCGGCTGGACGGCGCGCATACTCGCGCGCTTGGCGGAGGTCCCGGGCCTCGATGTCATCTGCGCCGGCGACGCACCGGTCGCCGAAGGCGGCGGCGTGCGCTTCCTGCGCGTGGATGCCCCGTCTCGCGGCGAGCGGCTCCAGGCGGGCATCGACGCCGCCCGTCACCCCACGATCCTGCTGCATCACCCCCGCAGCCTCGTCGAAGTGGCGGGCCTGCGCTGGCTGGCCGGCCGCGCGGGCCCGGTGGGCTGGGGCGGCTTCACCCATGCCTTCGACTGGGACCATCCGCTGCTGCGCTTCACCAGCTGGTATTCCAACCACGCGCGCGCCTCGCGCCGGGGGATCGTCTATCTGGACCACTGCGTCTTCTTCGAAAGGCGGCTGCTGACCCGGCCGATCCCGCCGGTCCCCATCTTCGAGGACACCGAGCTGTCCTTGATCCTGCGCGAGAGCGGCCCGCCGAAGGTCCTGCCCTTCGTCTCGACCACCTCGGCGGTGAGGTTCCGCGCCAACGGGCCCTGGCGCCAGTCCCTGCTCAACGCGCGCCTCAAGCTCCAGTACCACTTGGGAGCCTCGCCCCGGCGCATGAACGCGCGCTACGAGCGCGGCCTGGGGCTCAACCCCTAGGTGACGAAAATCACAACGAGTCCGAAACAAATCCAGCGCGGGATCCGGCTATACTTTGGGCATGAACATCGCGCTGACCGCCCGCATCACCTTCGACGCGAACCGCATCCGCCAGAGCAGCTGGGTTCATGACACCGCGCATCATTTCGTCAAGCTCCGCCGCAGGGCCCTGATGGCCGTAGACGGCGCCGCGCGGCGGCTAGTCCAGCTCGCCGCAGTCCGCTAAGCCGAAGCGCGCCGCCGCGCGCACCCCGGGATCAGGGTCGTTCTTCGCCCGCTGAAGGGCCTGCACCGCCCGCTTGCCGCCCAGCTGGCCCAAGGCGCGCACCGCCACCAGCCGCACGGCCGGGTCTTCCGAGCCCAGCTGCTCGGTGAGCGCCAGGGCGGCCTTCGGGTTGCCGGCCTTGCCCAGGCTCTCGGCCGCCAGCGCCTGGGAGGGGTTGCCGTCGGCTTGCAGCAGCATGATCAGATGATCGAGCCCCGCGGCCCGGTCGAGCTTGGTCAGGTAATACGCCGCCAGGATCCCCGGCTTGTCGCCGTCGGAGCCGGGCTCGAGCGCGGCCTCCAGGACCTCTTCGCCGGGCCGCCGCATCAGCGCCAGGGCGTAAGCCGCCGGCAGGCGCTCCAAAGGCTTCTCGCTGGCCAAGCCCCTCTGCAAGACCGGCAGAGCCTTGGCGTCTGCGATGCGGCCCAAAGCCTCGAAGACGGCCTGCGCCAGGGCCCCCCCGCGACCGGCCAGCTCTATCAATTGATCGAGCGAACGTTTATCCCTCGATCGCCCCAGGCCCCGAACGGCGGCCGCTACGACCGCCTCGTCGCCGTCGCCCAACAGGCCGCTCAAAGTGGCTTTGGCCCGGTCGCCGCCGATGGCGCCCAAAGCTTCGACGGCGGAGTTCCTCAAAGCCTGCAGCCGCGGCGGAAGCTCCCCTTGCAGGCCCTGCGTCGTCAGATAATCCAGGGCGGCGATCAGAGGCTCGACGGCCTTCTCGTCTTCCAGGCGGCCCAGCGCCAGGATGACGGCCGCCGAGCGCTTCGGGGCGTCCGAACGGATGTCGAAGACCTTAAGGAGGGCGCCTACGGCCGCGCCCTTGCCCGAGCGGCCCAAGGCCGTGATGACGCGCAGCTGGTCGTCGCCTTGGGTCTTGGCCAACTCCGAAAGCAGATGCTTGGTGCGCTCGCGCGCCCCGGCCGGGGCGCAAAAGGCCAGCAGGATGAGCGGCACGGCGGCCCAGCGGCTGCAGGATCGCGGCATAAGCCACTATACCACCTTCACCGTCGGACCGCCAATATGATATTTTGTATCGTGGCGGCCGAATCATCCTCCGAGAAGCTCGAGCTCCTGCTCGAAGTGGGACGCGTCATGTCCTCCAAGCTGGAGCTCTCCGACCTGCTGGCGACCGTGCTCGAGCTCTCGTCGCGCGTCGTCGACGCCGAAAGCGCGTCCCTGCTCCTGCTCGACGAGAAATCCCAGGAGCTCTATTTCGACGTGGCGCTAGGCCTGGGCGACGAGGCCTCCAAGTTCCGCCTGCCCGTCGGCCAGGGCATCGCCGGCACGGTGGCCCGGGAGCGCAAGCCCGCCATCATCAACGACGTGCGCGCCGACGCCCGCTGGTCGCCCAAGATGGACGAGCAGTCGGGGTTCACCACCAGGTCCATCCTCGCGGTGCCCATGCTCGTGCGCGGCCGCCTCATCGGCGTGGTGGAGGCCATCAACCGGAAGGAAGGCGCCTTCACGCCCGAACACCTGCGCACCTTCGAGGCCTTCTCCTCCCAGGCCTCGGTGGCCATCGACAACGCCCGCCTCTTCTCCTCTTTAAAGGAAGAGCGCCTGAAACTGAGCACGGTCTTCACCGAGATGACCGACGGCGCGGTGCTCTGCGACCCGCAGGGTCAGGTCCTGCTCGCCAACGAAGCGGCGAAGCGCTTCTTCGGCCTGGGCACGGAGCTGACCTCGCTGATCACCGCCCTGAAGGACATGGCGGTCACCCCGCCGCTCTCCGAGGTGATCGACTCGCAGGCCGCCTCCGCCGACTTCTGGGCCGTGCGCGAGCTGCCCAAGAAGCTCATCCTGGCGGCCAAGGCCACCCGCATCCGCCTCGGCGAAGGCGGCTCGACTCGGCCGGCGGCCACCGGCTGGCTGTGCGTGTTCCGAGACGCCACCGACGAGGTCCAGAAAGAGGTGCTCAAGCGGACCTTCTTATCCTTGATCTCGCACAAGCTCAAGACCCCCCTGGCCTCGGTCACCGGCTTCTCGGAGATCCTCCTGGCGGAGTTCGCCCAGACGCCGCCGCCGCCCCTGCAGCTCAAGTGCGCCCAGACCATCGCCTCCCAGGGCCGCAAGCTCGCCAACCTCGTCGACAACCTGCTTCACTACACCACCCTCGAGAACCCTGACACCCCCCTCGAGCTCTCCCCGTTCCCCATCGACGAGGCGGTCTCGGGCGCGGTCAAGAGCCTCAAGGACTGGCTGGCCGAGAACAAGGCCGCCGTCGTCTTCTCGCCGAGCGGCCGCCGCGTCAAAGGCGACCGCGCCTATCTCATCGAGGTGTTCAAGAACCTCATCGAGAACGCCGTCAAGTTCGACTCGCGCGAGGGCAAGAGCGTCTCCGTCTGGGTCGATGAAGAGGCCGGGCGCGTCGGCGTCCATGTCAAGGACGAGGGCCCCGGCATCCCGCCCGAGGACCAGGAAAAGATCTTCAGCCGCTTCCACCAGGTGGAGACCTCCTTCACCGGGCAGGTCGAAGGCTGGGGCTTAGGCCTGCCCTTCGTCAAGAAGGTCGTCGAGCTGCACGGCGGGGAGCTCAAGCTCACCTCGCGCCTGGGCCAAGGGACCACCGCCAGCGTCCTGCTTCCGGGAGCCGCCTCATGAGCGCGCTCGACGGCCTGCGCCCCGTCGATTTCGCCTCAGCCCTGCCCGGCGCCGATTACGGCGAGGTCTATCTGGAGGACTCAAGCGGGATCTCGGTGCTCTTCGAAGACTCCCGCGTCGAAGACCTGACCGCCGGCTCCGAGAGAGGCCTGGGGCTGCGCTATCTCAAGAAAGAAGGCAATGCAGTCAGGACCCTCCAGGGAAGCGCCAACACGCTCGACCCCCGGGAAGCGCTGCGCCTGCGCTCGGGGCTCTTCAACGGCCAAGCGGCGGGCGCAGCTGCGCCCTTGGGAGCCCTCCAGAGCTTCCGCCACCCGATCCGCGTGGACCCGGCCTGCGTGCCGCTCGAAGACAAGATCGCGCTGCTGCGAGCCGTCGACCGCGACGTGCGCGACAGCTTCCCCCACATCCGGCAGGTCAGCCTGACCTACGGCGAGCGCCGCAAGGACGTCCTGCTCCTCAACACCGAAGGCTCCGCGCTGCGCGAGCAGCGCACCACCGTCATCTTCGCGGTCAGCGTCGTGACCGAGAAGGACGGCGTGCTGCAGACCGGCATGGAGGTTCTGGGCGCGCTCAAGGGCTACGAACTCCTGAGCGACTCCGACCCCTTCGCCGCCGCCCGCGGCGCGGCCCGGCGCGCGCTGGCCAAGCTGGCCGCGCCCAAGGCGAAGGCCGGCGAGATGCCGATCGTCATCTCCAGCTCCGCCGGCGGCACCTTCATCCACGAAGCCATCGGCCACTCGCTGGAGGTAGACCATGTCCAGGAGGGCTCTTCGCCCGCCTACTCGGGCAAGCTCGGCTCGGTCGTGGCGCCGGAGAACATCACCGTCATCGACGACCCGACCCTGCCCTTCTACCGGGGCTCCTTCGCCTTCGACGACGACGGCGCGCCGGCCCGGCCGACGGCGCTCGTCAAGGACGGGGTCTTGACCGACTATCTCTACGACCGCGTCTGCGCCATGCGGGAAGGCCGCGCCTCCAACGGCCACGGCCGCCGGGAATCCTTCCATTGCCGCCCCATCCCGCGGATGAGCAACCTCTACATCGCCCCCGGCCAGGACGACCCGAAAGCCATCCTCAAAGGCTTGAAAGCGGGGCTCTTCGTCACCCGCATGGGCGGCGGCCAGGTCAACACGGCCACCGGCGAGTTCGTCTTCGAGGTCGACGAGGGCTTCTGGGTCGAGGACGGGAAGATCTCGCACCTGGTGCGCGACGCCAACCTCCTCGGCGTCGGCCCGGCGGTCCTTAAATCCATCGACAAGGTCGGCTGGGACATGGGCTGGGGCATAGGCACCTGCGGCAAGGACGGCCAGGGCGTCCCGGTCGGAGACGGCCAGCCCACCCTCGGCATCCCCAACATCCTCATCGGAGGCAGTCATGAGGACTAGGCTGGCCCTGCTGCCGCTGCTGGCCCTGTGGATCAGCGCCTGCGGCGGCGACCGGACCAGGGGCCTGGCCCCGCTCAAGCCCCTTGAGGAGAACCTTCCGGACCAAATCGGGGTCAAAGAGAGGTCGTTCATGGAATGGAAAGGACAGTTCTGCGCCGTCAACGAACCCTCGCACCGCCTCATCATGGATCAAAACCAATGGAACGCGCTCTGGCGGGAGCTGGGCCAAGAGACGCCGGCCGCCGACCTCGCCGAGAACTTCGGCGCGGCCGTGTTCCTGGGCACGCGCAGCACGGGCGGCTACAGCGTCAAGCTCCTGGACCCCGCCCTCGAAGACGGCCGGCTCGTGGTGCGCTACAAGGTCTCGCCGCCCCGAGGTCTTTCGATCCAGGCCCTGACCCAGCCCTACGCGGTGCGCCTCTTCCCCAGGTCGCCGCTCGAGGTCCGCATGGAAGCCGCGGCCCCGTGAGCTTCCTTTTGACCCTCCTGTTGCTGGCGCCCCCCTGCGTGCAGGCGGCGTCCACCCAAGGATGGTGGTCGCGCCAAGGCCGCTCGCTGGTGGTCTTCGACTCTTCCGGCACGCTCTCCGCCGAGATCGGCCTGGGCAAATGGGAGGAGGCGACCGCAACCAGGCTCGACGTCCGCGAGATCACCGGCGGAGTCTCCCCCGACAAGCGCTTGGCCTGGACGCTGGAGCGCAACACCAGCTGGAACACGGCGCGCACCACGGCGCTGGAGAAGCGCCGCCTGCTGCGCGTCTACGGCGACGCCGGCAGGGAGCTCTGGGAGGAGCCCTTCGCCGACGCGCCGCAGGAAGGCGACCCCATCATCTTCTCGCAGGACGCGGCGCTATGCCTGGTCGCCTTGCGCGGCGAGCTCGGCTGGACGGCGTCGGTGCGCTCCTGGGCCAGCGTGCCCGTCTGGGACACCGGCCCTTACCCGAACCTGCGCTCGATCGCGCTGACGCCCAACGGGCGCTACGTCATGCTCAGCTGGCGCGAGACCGACACGAGCGCCACGCACACCTTCCTCGAGATCTCTTCCAAGAAGCGCAAAGACATACCGTCGGGCACGCTCCACCTGGGCCAAGCGACGATAAGCGCTGAAGGCAAGGTCACCTCCGGCAAGAAGACGGTCTTCGACTTCTCGGCGGCGGCGGCCAAGACGCCATGAGGACGCTCCTCTTCGCCGCCCTGCTGGCCCTAGCGGCCCCGGCGCCGGCGCCGGCTCAAGACGACGTCGAAGGCGTGTCCCAGGAGTCCGAGGCCCAGGCCGAGACGCTGCGCCAGCTGCAAGCGGCTATCCAGCGGGACCCGCGCGTCGCCGATTCTTTGGCCGCGCGCATCCAGCGCTCGAAGCTGGCGGCCAAGATCACCGGCGCCCAGGACCCCGGCATGCAGTTGGAGGACATCCGCAAGTGGATCAGCCAGGACCCGGCTTCGGCGGCCCAGCTGGCCGTCGGCCTCTCGCAAGACGACGCCGAGGGCAGCCACCGCTTCGAGTCGGCGATGGACCGCAAGGTGAAATCACACCTGGAGATGAACCCCGACTCGCGCAAGGGCATCTACGGGCGGCTCAAGAAGAGCGGGGTGGACTCGAAGCTCATCAAGAAGGAATCCGGCGAGGAGATGAGCGAGGAGGAGAAGCGCGAGCTCATCAAGGACATGTTCGAGGGCAAGGGTGGGATGACGAGCCAGGTCGTCAACCAGGCCGAGGATGGGAAGGCCCCGGACCCCAACGCCTCCGTCGCGGGCGGCCGGGGCCTGCCCCCGAATTACTTCGACCGTCTAGGCCAAGGGAACCTGCGGGGCTATTCACCCCAGCTGCTGGCCATCCAGAGCTGGCTCAACGGGCACGGGGCGCCGGGAGCGCCCAGGCTCATCGAGACGGGCAAGCTGGACTACGCCACCTTGTCCTACCCGGCCCATGCCATGCGCTTCGACGTGAACAATCTCGAGAAGCGCCTGCGCCTCCAGCAGAACTACGAGCTGGCGCGGCAGCTGGGGCTCGACCTGCGTCCCGACCAGCTGCTGGACCCCAAGGTGGAGGCCGACCTCAAGGCCAAGGCCGGCGCGGCCAAGCTCAACGCGCGCTTCGCGCGCAGGCGCGCGGCGCTCGCCAAGGCGCAGGCCGCGCTCTCGGATTTCAACGCCGCGGCCCTCCTGGCGCAAGACCCGGCCCAGATCAGCCGCGCTCTGCTGCAGTCCTTGGGCGGCAAGCAGAAGGAAGCGGCGCGCTGGATCACGGTGGCTTCGCTGGAGGAGGAATTACAGAGGCTCGAGGAGCAGGAGGGCTTCCTGAGCGCCGAGCTGCGCGCGCTCATCGATGCCTGCCCGGCGGCGGAAGCGGTCAAAGCCGCCTACAAGCGCCGGGGCGAGGGCTACCAGAAGAACCTGCAGAAGATCAAGGACAACGACGAAGCGGCGATCAAAGCGCTGGAATCAGACGGCTGGCTGGCGGCGATCGCCGGCGTGGAGGACCTGCTCGCCGGCAACTCCGCGCTGCGCAAAGACCTGTTCCGCAACATCAAGGACTTCGTCAACACGCCCTACCGCCTGCGCTCGCTCTACGAGGCGCAGGCCCGCTGGCGGGAATATCTCGACAACGCGGCCAAGCGGTATTTCAGCTCGACGGCCTACGCCAAAGCCTTGCTGCGCAGGGACGCGCAGCGCGCGCTGCTCAAGGACGTCTTCTCCAAGATCGCGTCGGGAGACCTCGACGCGGCGCATACGATCCTGGCCTCTTACTAAAAGAGGGGTCAGGCCTTGCGTTATTACAGTTGTTAGGGAACAATTTGGCACCCTCGCTCGTATAAAGAGTGATGCCACGCAGACCAAGAGCCCATTTCCCCGGCGCGGTGTTTCACATCACCGTCCGCGGCAACGACAAACAGGACATCTTCCTGGATGATGCCGATCGCCGCGACTTCCTCAACCGGCTGAAAGAGACAAAAGCCCAGCGACCCTTCACGCTTTACGCCTATTGCCTGATGTCCAACCATTTCCACCTCTTACTGGAAGTGGACGATTGCCCCACATCGGTCGTCATGCAGAAGCTTCTGACGGGATACTCCCAACACTTCAACAGCCGACATGGGCACGTAGGTCATGTCTTTCAAGGCCGCTTCACCGACCGGCTTTGCCAAAGGGATTCCTATTTCCTTGCGCTCATCCGATACATCCATCTCAACCCGGTCCGCGCGGGGATGGTCCAGAAAGCCGATGATTGGCCCTGGTCCAGTCACGGAGAATATTCGGGGCGACGCCAAGACCGCTTGGTCGATACCCGTACCCCTCTGGGGTGCTTCGGATACGAAGAGATCCCGGCGCAAACAGGCTATGCAGAATTCATGTCCGTCACTGACGCCGTCTTGCCGGTGCCAAAGAACCCACAAGCGCCTATCTACAAAAACCAATTCAAACCGCTTGGCCGGACCAAGACTTTGGAATCGTTGGGGGTCGAGACGGCGCGGCTCTCAGGAGTCTCTATCGACATCCTGCGTGGAGCCAGCAGGCTTCGCTCCCTTCGAACGGCGCGGCGGCTTTTTGTCCGCTTGGCGCTTCAGCAGGGTTTTACGGCAGCGGAGAGCGGCGTGTTCTTGAACAGATCGGCCACTACGGTCTCTCGCCTTGCCCTCAGCATCGAAAAACAACGGTAATAACGCAAGGCCTGACCCCTATTTTGAGAATGCGGGCAGCAAGGCTTTGATCTGGGGGATGTATTCCTCGGCGATGCGCTCGCCGACCTTGATGAGCTCCTTGGCGCGGTGCATCTCGGTCCAGGAGAATCCGGTCAGGTCGGGATGGATGACGACATGCGCCAGCTCAAGGCGCGATTGGGCGATCTCGTACTCCATCGTATAGATCATCTGAAAGAAGACGTTGAACATGTCGGGCGCCTTCAAGGAGTCGGGCAGGGTCAGGTCGCGCAGGCGCGCCAAGTCGAGAGGCGCGTCCAGCAGCGTCCTAGGCGGGCCGCGGTGGTCGGCCCCCGGCCGGCGCAGGCGCCGGTCGCTGGCCGGCATGGTCAGGTTGACCGCCACCAAGACGTCGGCGCCCATGGCGGCGACCACCTTCGTCGGCACCGGGTTGACCAGCCCTCCGTCGACAAGGTAGCGGCCGTTCAAGCGGATCGGCGCGAAGATCAACGGCAAGCCGCAGCTGGCGCGGATGGCTTCGGCGACGCGGCCCTCCTTCAAAACCACCTCTTCGCCGGTCTCGATGTCGGCGGCGACGCAGGCGTAGGGGATCTCCAGGTCCCAGAATTCACGCGTGCCGAGATAGGACCTCAGGAAACGCAGGAGCGTCTCTCCCGCGAAGAAGCCCGAGCGCGGCACCGTCAGGTCCCAGAACAAGTTCTCATAGAGCCAGGCCTTGTCTATGCGCAGCGCCAGCTCCTCGATCTCCTCGGGCTCCATGCCCAGCGCGGTGAACCCCGCCACCACCGAGCCGATGGAGGTGCCGGCGATCATATCGATCGGGATATTCTCCCGCTTGAAGACCTTCAAGATCCCGATGAGCGAATGCCCCAGCGCCGCTCCCGTGCCCAGCGCCAGCCCCAGCTTGATGCCGCCCAAGCGTCGCGCCAAGCGCTCTACGGCCCGGCGCGATTTCGCATGCTCCGCAAAAACCCTCTCCGCCGAGCCCGAGAGCTCGAACTGCTCGCCCAAAGCCTCCGACCAGGGCACGACGATCCGGTTGGTGCCGGGAGCCAGCACGGTATCCTCGGGGTCGATGTCTCCCAGCCACAGCAGGACCATCTTCTTCTGGTCAGGCACCAGGCCCCGCAGCTCCGCCTCAAGCTGCCGGAACTGCGGCCGCAGGGAGTCGATGCCGGCCAAGAGCGCCTGGTCGGCCTCGGCGATGATGGACCGCTCCACGTCGCCGGCGTCGTTGCCCAAGGAGACGAGGACGAGGTCGTGGGATTCCCGCAGGAAGTTGAGGAAGAGATAAAGGCCCGAGTACAGCCGCCCCCCCAAGGTGGCGGCGGGCACGCTGAGCACGTCCAGGCCCGAAGGGTGCTGCTGCGCCAAGCTCTTGATGGCCGCGGGGTCGCGCAGGTTCGCGTCGCGGATCTGCTGTTCGGTCAGGAGCTCGCCCTTGAGCCCCAGCGCGCGCGCCACGAGCCCGGATTCCGGGTGAAGGTCGACGAGCAGCACCCGCTTGCGCGTCTGCCGGACGAATTGCAGGGCCAGATCCGTCGTCAGAAGGACGCGGTCGGGCCGCGGCAAGGCCGACGACAAGGTCAGGAGCTGGGAGACGTCGACGCCCGTCTTGCGCGTGGGGCTCTTGCGCTGCTCGACCAGGCGCTTGGCCATCGTACGCGAGAGGTGCATCAGGATCGAGGGATTCTCGCGCAGGACTTCCTCGAAGTCCTGGCGCAGCAGCTTCAAGAACTCGCAGGTGGTGTCCAAGCGCACCGTCGTCGTATGCGGTTCGCCGGTGAGCAAGCCGCCCTGGCCCAGCTCGTCGCCGCGGCCGATGAACGCCGTCACCGATTCGACCCCCGCCGCCGTATGCACGATGCGCACATGGCCGGAGGTCACGATGTAGAAGGCGTTGGCCTCGTCGCCGGCGCTGTAAAGGGTGGCGCCCTTGGGCAGGGACAAGGTCTGCATGCGGGCGGCGACGCGGGCGATGTTCTCGGAGGACAGGCCCGCCAAGAGGGGCACGCGCTTGAGGAACGGGTCCCAGGTCGAGATCTCTTCCGGGGTCATGGCCGCCTCACCAGCGGCGCCAGGTCGCCGCGACCAGCAGCCCGATGATGGTCTTGGAGTCGCGGATCTTGCCCTTGCGCACGAGCTCGAGGGCCTCCTTGAACGGAAGCACGACCGGCTCGATGAACTCGTCTTCGTCCGGGTGGTGCCGGCCCGGCGTCAGCCCCGTGGCCACATAGAGGTGGAGCACCTCGTTGGCGAAGGCCGACGTCGGCCAATAGTCGATGAGCGGCACGACGCGCTTGGCCGTGTAGCCCGTCTCCTCGGCCAGCTCGCGGCGCACGCAAGGCAGGGGTTTTTCACCCTTGTCGAGCTTGCCGGCAGGCATCTCGAGGGTGACTTCGCCGACCGGGTAGCGGTACTGCCGGACCAGGACGATCGTTTTCTGGTCGAGGAACGGCAGGACGCCGACGGCGCCGGGATGGTCCATGTACTCGCGCGTGGCCAGACCGCCGTCGGGCAGCAGGATGTCGTCGACGTTGAAGTTGACCATGCGGCCGCGGTAGACGGTGTTCTTGCGCACCAGCTTCTCGACGAGAGCCGGGTCCTTGGCGAAATAGTCCGCCGTCTTCTTAGGAGACGCCATTGGCGCCGATTATAACAAAAACCGACGCCGGCCCGGGTTGCCAGGCCTTACCACGATAGCTCAAAACCCGCGGAGGCGCAAAGTGGTATAATGGACCAGCGCCCCTCTTCAAAATGCCCTCCTCCGCGAAGCCCGAGTTCGTCCACCTCCACAACCATTCCGAGTATTCCATGCTCGACGGGATCACGCGGATCACCGCGCAGGACGGCAAGGGCCCCTCGGAGCTCCTTAAATCCCTGGCCAAGGAAGGCACGCGCGCCGTCGGCCTGACCGACCACGGCAACATGTACGGCGCCATCGAGTTCTACAGCCAGTGCTCGTCTTTGGGCCTCAAGCCCATCATAGGCTGCGAGATGTACCTGGCCAAGGGCTCGCGCACCGACCGCGGTCATTCCCAGAAAGAGAACTGCCACCTGACCGTTTTGTCGAAAGATTTCACCGGCTACCAGAACCTGATGCAGCTGGTCACCAAGGGCTTCACCGAGGGCTACTACTACGACCCCCGCATCGATAAAGAGCTGCTGGCCCGGCATTCCAAGGGCCTCATCGTGCTGTCGGGCTGCCTCAAGGGCGAGATCAGCCAGCTCATCACCGCCGGACATCTGGCCGAGGCCGAGAAGCTGGTATGCACCTACCGCGATATTTTGGAGCCGGGCTGCTTTTTCTTGGAGCTCATGGACCACGGCATCGACAAGCAGCTCCAGCTCAACAAGGCCCTGCTCGAGATCCACGCGCGCACGAAGATCCCGCTGGCGGTCACCAACGACTGCCATTACGCCAAACAGTCCGACGCCGACGCCCACTTCGCCCGCATCTGCATCTCCACCGGCAAGAAGCTCGACGAGCCCCACGCCATCAAGCCGGCCGGGCCCGAGTTCTACTTCAAGAGCCCCGAGCAGATGCACAAGCTCTTCGCCCACGTGCCGGAAGGCCTCTCCAACACGCTCAAGATCGCCGAGATGTGCCACCTCAAGATCCCGATGGACCAGATGCTGCTGCCGGAGTTCATCGTGCCGGAAGGCTCCACGCAGGATTCGCATCTCGAGGACCTCTGCCTCCAAGGCCTCAAGGACCGCTTCGGCTCGCTGCTCCCCGCTTATCGCGAACGCCTGAACTACGAACTGGGCGTCATCAAACGGATGGGCTTCTCGGGCTACTTCCTGATCGTCTGGGACTTCATCAAGTACGCCCGCACCCAGGGCATCCCGGTGGGCCCCGGCCGCGGGTCGGGCGCCGGCGCGGTGGTGGCCTACGCGCTGCGCATCACCAACGTCGACCCCCTGGTCCACAACCTCCTCTTCGAGCGCTTCCTCAACCCCGACCGCAAGTCCATGCCCGACCTCGACATCGACTTCGCCGACACCGGGCGCGAGCGCGTGATCGAGTACGTACGCAACAAATACGGAGCCGGCAACGTCATGCAGATCATCTCGTTCGCCTCGATGGCGGCCAAGGGCGTGGTGCGCGACGTCGGTCGCGTCATGAACGTGGCGCTGCCCGAGGTCGACCGCATCGCCAAGATGATCCCCGGGATCCCCGGCACCACCCTTTACGAGACGCTGCAGAAGAACCCCGACTTGATCGAGGCCGCCAAGAACCCCGAGACCAAGAAGCTGCTCGACCTGTCGCTCAAGCTGGAAGGCATCAAGCGCCACACGAGCGTGCATGCCGCCGGCACCCTCATCACCAAAGAGCCCGTCGTCAACTACGCGCCCCTGTCGCGCGGCTCGAAGAGCGATGTCTATACGACCCAATACGACGGCGAGGTCCTGCCCAAGCTGGGCCTGCTCAAGGTGGACTTCCTGGGCCTGCGCACGCTGTCGATCATCGACGACGCCGTCAAGTTCGTCCGCCTCCGGAAGGACCCGAAGTTCGACATCGACGCCCTGCCCATGGACGACCAGAAGACCTTCGACCTCCTCCGCTCGGCAAAAGCGCTGGCCGTCTTCCAACTCGACAGCCAGGGCATGCGGGACCTGCTCTTCCGCATCAAGCCCACGGACTTCAACGACATCATCTCCCTCATCGCCCTTTTCCGCCCCGGCCCCATGCAGTCGGGCATGCTCGATCTCTTCGTCGAACGCAAGCACGGCCAGAAGAAGGTGGCCTACGACCATCCCCTGCTGGAGACCATCCTGAAGGACACCTACGGCTGCATCGTGTTCCAGGAGCAGGTCATGGAGGTCTCCAAGAAGCTGGCCGACTTCACCCCCGGGCAAGCCGACGGCCTGCGCAAGGCCATGGGCAAGAAGATCCCCGAGGAGCTGGAGAAGATGCGCGACACCTTCGTGAAAGGAGCGCACAACCACAAGATCGCGCCCAAGCTGGCCAACAAGATCTACGACCAGCTCGTGCAATTCGGCGGCTACGGCTTCAACAAGAGCCATTCCGCGGCCTACGGCCTGGTCGCCTATCAGACGGCTTTCCTCAAAGCCAACTACCCGCTGGAGTTCATGACGGCGGTGGCCACCTCGGAGATCGGCCATTCCTCCGTAGGCGCCGTCGATAAGGAGAACAAGCTCGTCACCTACCTCGATGAGGCCAAGCGCATGGGCCTCAAGGTCCTGCCGCCCGACGTCCAATGCTCCCAGGCGAAGTTCTCGATCGAGGGGAGCGACTCGATCCGTTTCGGGCTGGTCGCAGTCAAGAACGTCGGCGAAGGGGCCGTCGAGGCCGTCCTCGCCGCGCGCAAAGACAGGCCGTTCAAGGACTTGAACGACTTCTGCGCCCGCGTCGATATGAAGGCGGCCAACAAGAAGGCCATGGAATCACTGATCAAGTCCGGCGCGCTGGATTGCCTGCAGCCCGGCGTGACGGTCAACGTCGGCCGCGGCCGCCTCCTCGCGCAGATGGAAGACGCCGTCGACCGCCAAGCCCGCCTGCGCGAGGACCTCCTGCGCGGCCAAGGCCAGCTCTTCGGCCTGGACACCTCCGCCGAAGATTCGCCCCCCGCCCCCTCCCCCGGCGGCTCCGCCGCCGCGCTGCCCGAGCATGACCTCCTCAATTTCGAGAAAGAGGTCCTGGGGTTCTACTTCTCCGGCCACCCGCTGCTCAGCGTCAAAGACCAGCTGCGCGCCGCCGCCACGCACCCGATCGACAAGCTCACCCCCGAGATAACCACCCCCGTGCGGGTCGCCGGGATGGTCAACCAGATCAAGAGGATGGTCACCAAGAAAGGCGACCAGATGGCACGCTGCATATTGGAGGACCTCTCCGGGGAGATGAACCTGTTGATCTTTCCCAAGGCCTACGCCACGGGCGTGGCCAACCAGCTCAAGCCAGGGGCGATCGTCGCCGCCTCCGGACGCCTGAGCTTCAAAGACGCCGCCGGCCCCGAAAGCGCCCCCGAGCTCTTCGTCGATGACATCCAGCCCCTGGACCAGGCCGTCACGCGCTACGCCAAACGCCTGCGCCTGCACTGCGACCCGGAAAAGCTCCCGGACGCCGCCCTTGAGGACCTCCGCCACACGCTGGAGGAACATGAAGGGTCCTGCCCCGTCATCCTCGAGCATGAAACCCCCGAGGGCACGGCTCTCCTGGAGCTCGACTGCCGCGTGCGCGTGGACCAAAAACTGCTAGAATCGATCGGCCGCATCCTGGGAGAGAAATCATGGCGGATAGAAAGCGCATCCTAGTCGCAGACGACGACCCCGACCTGTTGGAGCTGCTCAAGATGGACCTCTCCTACCAGGGCTACGAGGTCCTCGCGGCCGCCAACGGCAAGGACGCGCTCCAGGTCGCGATGGTCGAACAGCTCGACTTGGTCCTGCTCGATGTGATGATGCCTTATATCGACGGCTACCACGTGGCCTACGAGCTGACCAACAAGCTCGGGCCCAAAGCCCCCTGCATCTTGATCATGACCAGCCGCGACACCACCCGCGAGAAGGGCATCGCGCTGATGAGCGGCGCCGCCGAAATCATCCAGAAACCTTTCGAGATGGCCAAGCTGCATGAGCGCCTAGCCGCCATCCTTGCGAAGCCGGTCTAAAAAGGCTAGGATTTGTCGATGAAATCAGGCTTATTGGCCGCCGCGCTGAGCGCCCTGCTGACACTGCCTGCCGCCCCCCTTTGGGCCCAGCCGGAGGCCCCGCCCGCCGCGGTCAAGATCAAGCCCAAGGCCCGTCTGGCCAGGGACGCCGATGCCCCGGAAACGAGCCGAGGCGGCGGAGGCGGGCTGATCCAACCGGATGTCAGCCTCCTAGACGCGCCGACTTCTTCCGTCCTCGATTACGGGGGGTATTCCTCCCAGACCCGCTTCTTCGCCGCGGGCGGCCTGCTGGAGACCGTCTCCTTCGGCGTCTTCCATAAGCTCAATATCGGCGGCTCCCTCAACATCGACGGCCTCATCGGCAACGACCGCACGGTCCGCGCGCGCGCTCCGGGCGTCCAGGTCAAATACCGCTTCTACGAGGGCGACCGCTACATCCCCTCCTTCTCCTTAGGCTTCGATGCCCAGGGCTACCAGTACAGCACCACCGACAAGCGCTACAACCAACGCCAGCGCGGCTTCTACGTCGTCGGCTCCCAGGAACTGGGCTTGCCCGGCCTACAGGCCCATCCCTCGCTCAACATCTCGGACTTCGACACCAACGCCTTCTTCGCCTCTTTCCCCTTCAGCTACAACATCCGCGACAAGGTGCTCCTGATGATGGAGTGGGACAACGTCAATAATTTCAGGGACAGCCGGATCAACTCCGGCCTGCGCGTCTACATGACGCCCAACTTCCATCTGGATTTCGGCGTGCGCGGCATCGGCCAAGGCGGGCGCTACCCGGACGGCAGCCCCCGGGGGCCGGAACGCATCGTGCAGCTTCGCTACGCCGGCAATTTCTAGCGCCACCGGAGGACTCGGTATGGGTAAGAAGAAGATCGCCATCCTCACCGGAGGCGGGGACTGCCCCGGCCTCAACCCCGCCATCCGCGGAGCCGTCATCCAAGCAGCCGCGCTGGGCTACGACTGCGTCGGCATCCAGGAAGGCTGGAAGGGCATGATCGACGGCGCGGCCAAGCCCTTGACCCGAGACTCGGTCGAGGAGATCGTGGGCTTGGGCGGCACCATCCTCGGGACCTCGCGCACCAACCCCTATAAGAAGGAGCTCGGGGTGCAGAAGACCCTGGAGACGTTCAAGAAGCTCGGCCTGCACGCGCTCATCGCCATGGGCGGCGAGGACACCCTGGGCGTGGCCGCCAAGCTCTACAAGGAGCACAAGGTCAACGTCGTCGGCGTCCCCAAGACGATGGACAACGACCTTTCCGCCACCGACTACACCTTCGGCTTCGACACCTCGGTGACCCTGGCCGTCGACGCCGCCCACCGGCTCATCGACACCGGACGCAGCCATCGGCGCATCATGGTGCTGGAGGTCATGGGCCGCCACGCCGGCTGGGTGGCGCTCTTCACCGGGATCGCCGCCGGCGCCGACTACATCTGCATCCCGGAGCGGCCCGTCGACGTCAAGGACATGCTCGCCAAGCTCAAGGCCGCCCACGGCCGCAAGAAGGTCGCCCTCGTCGTCGCCTCGGAAGCCATCGACATGGGGGAGGGGAAAGAGGAGAAGCTCGACGAGTTCGGGCACATGATCCTCAAAGCCCGCGGCGTCGCCGAGCGCCTGACCCAGGTCATCGAGAAAGAGACGGGCATCGAGACGCGCTCGGCCGTCATCGGCCATATGCAGCGCGGCGGAGCGCCCACCCTCTTCGACCGGATCCTGGGCACGCGCGTGGGCCTCAAGGCCGCCGAGCTCGTAGACCAAGGGCAGTTCGGCCAGATGGTCGCGCTGCGCGGCACCGAGGTCATGGGCGTTTCCCTGGAAGAGGCCACCGCCAAGCTCAAGACCGTGACGCCGGAGTGGTTCAAGATGGTCGACACGCTCACGCAGAATGGCTGATACCCAGAAGTTCCAGCGCCGCACCGTCATCGTCAAGCGCCAGCTCCAGCTCAAGTACATCGGGCTGGTCTTTCTGAGCGTGCTGCTGGCCTCCCTCATCGTGGGCGGGGACATCTACTACAACATGTCCAAGATCATCATCACCGAGAACCCCTCCCTGGGCTCCATGATCTCGCAGTTCAACACCATCATCATCGTCAAGATAGCGCTGTACCTGGTGCTCATGCTGCTGATCTCGGTCTTCGTCTCGCACCGCTTCGCCGGGCCCATCTACCGCTTCGAGAAATCCGCGCAGATCGTCTCCGGCGGCGACCTGACCCACCGGGTCTCGCTGCGCACCGGCGACGAGCTCATGGAGCTGCAGGAGGAGTTCAACGGCATGATCGCCAGCCTCCAGGTGCTCATCCAGAAGGACCGCAACCTCGTCGCCCACGTCGTCGCCCAGATCGACGAGGCGCTCAAGAAGCTCCAGGAGGGCTCCCCCGAGGCCGCGCGCGAAGAACTGCAGTCGATCAAGATCGAACTGCGGCACCTGACCAAGTCTTTCAAAGTCTAGCCCCTGATGACCATCCCCTCATCCTTGCTTTTGGTCCTTTTCCTGACCGGCGCCGCCGCCGCCGAGGAGAGGTCCTACACCCTGGAAGACGCCGCCGCCGTCGCCCTCCAGAACGACTCGCGCCTGCTCTCCTCCGAACAGGACCGCATCATCGCCGGCGAGCGCGTCCGGGAGGCCAAGTACCTCTTCCTGCCGGAGTTCGGCCTGCAGGCCTCGGCGACCAAGTTCGAAGCGCGCTACCCTTTCGCCTTATCCCAGGACTTCCGCAGCCTGCAGCTCTTTCCGGGCACGCCTGAGAACATCTACTCCGGCCGGGGCTACATGCACCTGTCCCTCTACGAGGGACGGCGCACGATCAACACGCTGCGCTTGGCGCAAGCCGCGCAGAAGCAGGCCAACAGCAACTACGACTCGGTGCGCATGGACATCCTGCTGGCCGTCCGTGATTCCTTTTACCGGCTGCTTCAAGCCCAAGAGGTCTTCGAATCGGCTAAAGCCGCCGGGGAAGCCGTCGAGGCGCTGGCCGGCTCCACCCGTCTGGGCCCGTGGGAGCGCATCGAGCTCGAGGGGCTGCTCGGCGGCGCGCGCTCGCGCACGACGGCGGCCCAGCACCAGCTCGACCTTGCCCGCCTGCGCTTCATCAAGACCCTCAACATCGAATTCGACACGCCCTTCCGCGTGACGGGAACCATCGAGCCCAAGCCCGTGACCATCGAGAACCGCAACGCCGTGCTTTGGGCTCTGGAGCTGCGCCCCGAGCTTCAGTCGGAGACCTACAAAGCCGAGATGGACGCGATCTCGGTCAACCTGGCGATGGGCCGGCGCTATCCCACCCTCTTCATCGCCGGCGACTACGAGCTGACGGGCCAGCGCTTCCCGCTCAAGCAGAACAACTGGGACGCGGGCATCGGCATCAAGATCCCGTTCTCCTACGACTATTTCACCCAGCTGCGCCAGAAGAAGGCCGAACAGCGCCAAGGGCAGCTCAAGCGCGCCGCCCTGCAGGACCAAGTCCGCCTCGAGGTCCGCCAGAGCTACGAGAACCTGGCTTTCTGGCAGAAGGAGCGGCCCCTGCGCGAGGCTCACTACCGCAAGGTCCAGGCCCTCTACGACGAAGCCCGCTCCGCCGACGGCAGCGCCCTGGCCAAGGTCCGCGCCCTGGTGGGGCTCCTGGACCTGCGGCAGGCGGCCACGGCCGCGGCCGTCGAGCAGGTCCTGGCGCAAGCCAAGCTCGAACGCGCGGTCGGCCGCCAGTTCAACCCGTGAGGCCGGCAGCGGCGCTGCTGGCCCTGCTGCTGTTCTGCCCCGGACCCGCCGCAGGCGCACCGGACCTTTCCCAGGACGCCATCCTGCGCGGCCAGCTATGGCGAGAGCTCTTGGCCAAGCCCAAGGAGCAGCGGCCCACCGTAGGCCTGGTGCTCTCGGCGGGCTCCCTGCGCGCCACCGCCCACGTCGGGGTGATCGCCGTGCTCGAGAACGCGGGCTTCCCCATCGATGTCGTGGCGGGCACCTCGATGGGCGCGGTCATCGGCGCGCTCTACGCCGGCGGCCGGCCGGCCAAGAGGCTGTGGGAGATCGCCCTGTCCATGACGTTTAGCTCCGGCAGCAATTACAGCAAGGTCCGGCTGCTCTCCCTGCTGCTGTCGGACAAGCTGCTGTCCTCCGAGGGCACGGTCCAGTTCATCAATGCCGAGCTGGGCGGCCTGCGCTTCGAGCAGCTGCCCAAGCCCTTCGCCTGCGTGGCGATGGACATCTATACGGGAGAGGCGATCATCTTCCGCGAAGGGGAGTTGGCGCCCGCCGTGCGCGCCAGCATGAACCTGCCCGGGCTCTTCGAGCCGGTGCAATACCGCCAGCGCTACCTGGTCGACGGCGGCGTGGTCGACTACATCCCCATCGACGCGGCCAAGCTCCTGGGAGCCGATTGGGTGCTGGCCTCGATCACCGAGAACGACTACCGCGCCGTCAAACCCAAGAGCGTGTTCGAGTCGCTGGAGCAGGTCATCGACATCCGCGGCGCGTTCCTGTCGCGCGAGCAGCGCAAGCAGGCCAATTTCCTCATCGAACCCGCCGTCGGCGAGATCGGCATGTTCCAAGCCGCCCGCGCCAACGAGGCTATGTCTAAAGGCGTCATCGCGGCCAACAACGCCGTCAAAGCGGCGATGGAGAGCCTGCTGCTCTTCTCCATGGGCAGCCTGTCGCGGGGCTACGGCCCGGAGCCCAAGCCGTGAGGGTCCTGGTGCTGCTGCTCTGCTGCGCGGCGCCCGCGGGCGCCTGGTGGACGACGCCCCGCCTGGACCCCTTGCGCCACGACCAGGCGGCGTTTGACTCCGGGCGCTACCAGGAGGTCATCGCCGACCTCGCACCGGCGAAGATGCAGAAATTCAGGGGGCGCGACCTGCGCCGCGCGATGATCCTGCTCGGCGAAAGCCACGAGCGCGTCGGGCGTCCGGAGGAAGCGCTGGGCATCTACCAGCTGGGCGTCAAGCTCTTCCCCGCCGACACCATGCTGCTGACCTATCTGGCCCAGCTGCAGCATGCGGCGGGCCTGGAAGAACAAGCCCAGCCGCTCTACGAGAAGATCCTGAAGATGCATCCCGACAACGCCCTGGCCCACCAAGGCTTAGCCGAGATCGACCATTCCCTGGGCTTCCTGGACCGCAGCGCCGAGCACTACCGGAAAGCCCTTGAGCATCTAGGCTCCCGTTCGAAGGTCTGGCGCGATTACGCCGAGGTCCTCCTCGAGAAAAGGGACTTTACGACCGCCGAGGCCGCCATCCGGGAGGCGCTGACGCTGTCCGCGGACGCTGACTCCTTCATCGACCTGGCCCTGATCCGCCGCGCCCAAGGCGCCGGCGACGACGCTCTCGCCATCTTGAAGGGCATCGACGGCGCGGATAAGCGCGTCGACCTGCGCCTGCTGCTGGCCTTATGGCAGCTTGAAGCCCAGCGCTACGATGAGGCGCGGCTCCTGGTGGAGGGGCTTCTGAAGGAAGACGCTCACCTGCCCTTGGCCCGCCACATCCGCGCGCGCCTGGAGCTAAAAGCCGGGCGCAAAGAAGCGGCGATCAAGGACCTGGAAGCCGCCGCGGCGGGCAAGGGCGCGCCCTTCGTCGCCAAGGCCTCGACCAAGCTCCTCGAGGCGCTGAGGGCCGAGTGAAGATCTCCTTCGACAAGATGTCGGGGGCGGGCAACGACTTCGTCGCGTTCGCGGGCCTTCCCGGGCGCGCGGGCGCCTTGGCCAAGAGACTCTGCGACCGCCGCGGCGGCGTGGGCGCCGACGGCCTGTTGGTGCTGGAGCGCGGCGCGCTGAGGCCGCGACTGAGCTACTTCAACGCCGACGGCTCGACCGCCTTCTGCGGCAACGGCTCGCGCTGCGCGGCCATGTGGCTGCATGCGCGCGGCTGGGTCAAGGGCAGGAGCTTCTCTTTCGACACGAAAGAAGGCCTGGTGGAGGCAAGGCTCATCGGCCTAGAGCGCGCCGCGGTGCGCCTGCCGGAGCCCAAGGGGCTGCGCCTGAACCTGAAGGCGGCCGGGCGCAAGCTGCACTTCATCGATACGGGCGTTCCCCATGCCGTGGTCCCGGTTCCGGGCCTGGAGGATTTTCCGGTGTTCAAGCTGGGCCGGAGCTTGCGCCGGCACAAGGCCTTCGCGCCGGCGGGCGCCAACGTGGACTTCATCTCTTATGTGAAGGACGGCTTGCGGCTGCGCACCTACGAGCGCGGCGTGGAAGAAGAGACGCGGGCCTGCGGCACCGGCGCGGCCGCCTCGGCGGTCGTCGCGGCCGCTTTGGGCCGGGTCAAGTCGCCGGTCAGCGTCGCCGTCAACGGCGGGACGCTGCGGGTGTCCTTCGCGCGCAAGAGCGACGGCAGCTTCACGGACGTCTGGCTGGAAGGCCCGGCGGGGTTCGTTTTCAGCGGCGCGATCGAGTTTTAGGGCCGACGGCCAGGCGACATGAGACTGGATATGCTGTCCTAGCATGTCAGCGTCTAACGGTAAGTGAAAAGTCAGTTTCCGCACTTGAAAATGGCTGAAATTCGCATTACAATCCAGGAAGCGGTGGGTTTTACGGGCCGTGCTATGCATCCCAGCAGACTTACAAGTTCGGCGCATCGAGAAGGGCAGCAGAGGGGACGGCGATAAGGGCATACGTCTTGAGGAATTTGAACGACCAGGATGAAACGGCGGGAGCGTCGAACATCGGCTTGAACGGACGGCGGCCAGTGAGGAGATCCAGTAGCCGCCGCCGTTCAGCCTGGCGTTATGCGGCTCTCAGGACTGCATGACCTGGGATGTGCTACGATAAGTAGTTGCATAATGCAATAACTTGATATTAAATATTTCATTATAATATAACATTAATATTAAATTTTTAGGCTTAGGCCCTTGACAAATCCCAGTGCATACTGTACACTAGAATTGACTGGGGATTCCCCTTATGATGAACATTAGCGCACTCACAAATTATGTTTCAGATCTAGAAACGGCTGACCAGGACGATGATGTGGTTTTTCATTCGCTCATTGTTCGAGGCATGGATTTGCTCCAGCTTCTTGACGTCGATTTCGCTCATTACTTTGGTACGAGTCGCACGACTATAATGCGTTGGAGGACCGGCGCGAATGCGCCCCATCCTGCGATGCGGAAGCATGTATTCGCGTGGCTCAAGCAGCGTGCCGTGGCACTTCTAAGGCGTGCCAAAGAACCTGCCTTGGCAAGCCTCCCCGCCAAATAAGAACGCGAAGCTGCACGGCGTATTGACCACCCATCCCCACAGCGGTAGAATCTCCAAGCATGAGTGGTACAGCGGTGCGATCTTTCGTTATCCGCGTTGCTGACGAATCGCGGATTGAAGCCATTCTTGAATTTCACAAGGAAAATCTCACTAAGCATCTCTGGCCGCGGACAATCAAGGAGTTCCAGAGTCTCGCAGAGCAAGAAAATTTGTACGAGGCCATCGAAACCAGCGGCGGTGGAGAAGAGTTGGTGGGCATTTGTTATATCATGCCAGGTCAAGAAATAAAGCCACCCTATGCCGAGCGCGACGAATTCGGCGGTGTCTATGTCGCCGACAATTGTCGTAGCTGTGGAATCGGCACGGCGTTGGGCAAGACATCCCTCGCGAATCATTTTGCCTGGGATCCTCCGAAAGGGAGGTTGATCGCACATGTGCACGAAGAGAATCCGCTACCTCGAGGGATGTTGGTAGATCGGCTCGGATTTCTTCACAAGGTGGAAGAAAATGAAATTCCGCCCGCCGAAGTAGTCAAGGTGGCCGCACCTAGCATGAAACGTAACGAGGAAGGCCAGGTGGTTGGCCATCTGTTTGAGCTTCAGCATGCAGCACTCCAAAAACTTGCGGATTGGGTCGAAGGTTTTGCTGGCACAATCAAAGGAAAGTCAGGGGAATCGCGTCTCCAGATCGCACTCCCATCGATGACACGTTACAGGAGCAACACGATCAAAGCTCTTCGCGAACACAGGAAGAGGTAGCCATTTTGGTGCCGGAGGTCGCGGTGTTATTTTGCAATCCAGGCCAGACCAAACCCAGGGCATCCGCATAACCAAGCGCTTGTGCCGACGCCGGCCAAGAAAAGGAGCGTCCAATAGTCGGCGCAGCACAGCGCGGCGTTAGCGCTCACCGAAACGAAAAACAGCAGAGGCATGGTCCATCTGACTGAGGCCGCGGCTGAGCTATTTCAACGCCGACGGCTCGGCCGCCTTCTGCGGCAACGGCTCGCGCTGCGCGGCCATGTGGGTGCATGCGCGCGGCTGGGTCAAGGGCAGGAGCTTCTCTTTCGACACGAAAGAAGGCCTGGTGGAGGCAAGGCTCATCGGCCTAGAGCGCGCCGCGGTGCGCCTGCCGGAGCCCAAGGGGCTGCGCCTGAACCTGAAGGCGGCCGGGCGCAAGCTGCACTTCATCGATACGGGCGTTCCCCATGCCGTGGTCCCGGTTCCGGGCCTGGAGGATTTTCCGGTGTTCAAGCTGGGCCGGAGCTTGCGCCGGCACAAGGCCTTCGCGCCGGCGGGCGCCAACGTGGACTTCATCTCTTATGTGAAGGACGGCTTGCGGCTGCGCACCTACGAGCGCGGCGTGGAAGAAGAGACGCGGGCCTGCGGCACCGGCGCGGCCGCCTCGGCGGTCGTCGCGGCCGCTTTGGGCCGGGTCAAGTCGCCGGTCAGCGTCGCCGTCAACGGCGGGACGCTGCGGGTGACTTTTTCGCGCAAGAGCGACGGCAGCTTCACGGACGTCTGGCTGGAAGGCCCGGCGGAGTTCGTTTTCAGCGGCGAGATCGAGCTTTAAGGCTGACGGCTGGCCGCCCTAACGCGCCCGCCGCGTCAGCGTCTTCATCTCATGCCGCAACCCTTCCCCGATCCAACCGCGCATGAGGGCCTGATACGGGACTTTCTTCCTTCTAGCAAGCTCCCTCGCTCCGTCGATCTGCCACTGCGGCAGCCGGATGGCGATGAGCCTCTTCTTAGCGCGCTCCCGGATCCCTTCCGCAAGCTCCGGCGCAAGCGTCAACGCCTGATCAGCCGGATTGTCCCGGAAATATGACGCCATGTCGTGGGTTTCCACGAACCTGGCGAACTCCGCCTCGGTCTTAAGCCGCGGCAACTTGCTTTTCTTCATATCCCTCTCCCGTAACGCCGTCTCTCCGCGCGCGTCATATCCCTGGCCGTGATGACCCTCGCCATGCCGCCCGCGCAGACGAAGGCAGCGCAGAGATAGCGCCCTGGCGCGCTGCGGCCCAGGATGACATATCTCCCCCCTCTTGAACGAAGGAAGATATGCCGCCCCAGCAGCATCTCCTCGACCTCCTCCGGCTCCACCCCGTGACGCGCGATATGCGCCACGTTACGCCCGTCCCAATCGAATCCGCGATCCGCATCAGGACTCCGTATATACACATAAGTATATCACAGCGCCTCCAGCCGTCAAGTGCCCCTTCCGAGCCCTCACTATATATACGACCGACCCCCTCGAACGGTTCCCTTGACGCTAGGCGCTCCAGTGGGGTATCGTCTCCGTATGGCAACGATCCCGCACGGCTCCTACACCGCCCTGGTCACCCCGTTCACCAAAGAAGGCGCCCTCGACGAAGCCGCCCTGCGCAAGCTCGTGCGCGCGCAGCTAGGCTCAGGGACTTCGGGCCTGGTGCCCTGCGGCTCGACCGGCGAAGCGGCCACGCTCTCCCATGAAGAGTACCGCCGCGTCATCGAGCTCACGCTGGCCGAATCGCGCGGCGAGCTGCCGGTTTTTGCGGGCGTAGGGACCAATGATACCGCCAAGGCCCTGCAGCTGGCCCGCGAATGCGAGAGCCTGGGCGCCGACGGCCTCTTGGTTCTAGCGCCGTACTATAATAAGCCGACTCAAGAGGGGCTCTACCGGCACTTCAAGGCCGTAGCGCAAAGCACGACGCTGCCCATCATCGCCTACAACATCCCCGGCCGCACCGCCGTCAACATCGCCCCGAAAACGATGGTGCGCATCGCCGAGGACTGCAAGAACGTCCTCGCCGTCAAGGAAGCCGCCGGCAGCCTGGACCAGGTCAGCGAGATCCTTTGCTACGCCCCCAAAGGCTTCACCGTCCTCTCCGGCGACGATTCGCTCACGCTGCCCATGATGGCCGTCGGCGCCAAGGGCGTCATCTCGGTCCTCTCCAACATCGCCCCCAAAGCCGTGGCCGACCTCTGCAAAACGGCGCTCAAAGGCGACTGCAAGAAAGCCGCCGCCCTGCATCTCAAGATGTTCCCGCTGATAAAAGCCCTGTTCCTTGAGACCAACCCCATCCCCGTCAAAGCCGCTTTGGGGCTCATGGGGCTTTGCGAAAGCCGCCCCCGCCTGCCCTTGACGCCGCTGTCGGCCGCCTTCAAAGGCGTCCTGCGCGACGAGCTCAAAGCCTTCGGCCTGATTTAAACTCTATCCGAATCACTCCTGTCCGGTTAAAGTTGAAGGCACAGCTGGGGATCAC
>CAZEAE010000002.1:0-279625 GCA_964510095.1 uncultured Elusimicrobia bacterium
GCCTTGCGTTATTCCCGGTATTCAAGCGAACAACGGGAATAACGCAAGGCCTGACCCCGATTTAACATCTTTGAAATCCCAGTTTGGTGAAATGTCGCATGACATTACCGATCTGGGAGATCGCAAGCCGGTGCAGCAACGAATGGGTCGTGCTCAACCGCGGGCTTCGAGTCATCGACCGGGGGCCCGAACTGCAGCCTCTGCGCGCGCAGCACGGCTCGCGCTGCACGTTCTACTTCGTGCCGCCGCCGGCTCACCACCCCGAGAAGTAAAGGTAGAAGAAGAATGGCGCCGGGGCGGCCGCGAAGCAGGCCAGCCAGAAGCCGCCCAGCAGCGAACGCTGACGCGCCATGATCGCCACTCCCGCCAGCGCGGCGCCGAGATGGAGGAATAAGAAAAGGAGGGGGCCGTAGCCCAGGACGGCGACGTCAAGCCGGAGCAGCGCCGCCAGGAGCGCCGCGGCCAAGACCGCTTCGGCGAGGAGGGCCTTCTTGAGGAAGCTCTTGATAAAAGGATCCCTAGATCTTGAAGTCTTTGCCCAGGTAGAGGTCGCGAGCCTTGGGGTCGGACAAGAGCTCATCGGAACTGCCGGTGACTAGGATCTTGCCGTCGAAGATGAGGTAAGCCCGCTGGATGATCGGGAGGGTCTCGCGGACGTTGTGGTCGGTGATCAGGATGCCGATGCCCTGGTCGCGCAGACGCGAGATCATCGCCTTGAGCTCTCCGACCGTGATCGGATCGATGCCGACGAAGGGCTCGTCGAGCATGATGATCTTGGGGTCATGGATCATCGCGCGCGCCACCTCCAGCCGCCGCTTCTCTCCGCCGGAAAGGGTCCAGGCCTTCTGGCGCCGCAGCTCCCAGAGCCCGAACTCCTCGAGCAGCTCCTTGACGCGGCGCATCTGCTCGAGGCGGGAAGGCAGCGTCCGCTCGAGGATCGCCCGCAGATTCTCCTCCACGGTCAAGCCTTTGAAGACGGTGGGTTCCTGGGCCAGGTAGCCTAGGCCTAGGCGCGCCCGGGCGTACATGGGCAGCATCGTCACGTCCTGGCCGTCGAGCAGGATCCGGCCTTCTTCCGGGCGTATGAAGCCCGCCAGGCTGTAGAAGGTCGTCGTCTTGCCCGCGCCGTTGGGCCCGAGCAGGCCGACGATCTCGCCGGCATTGACCTCCAGCGAGACGCCTTTGACCACCTGCCGCTCGCCGTAGCTCTTACGGATGTCGACCGCTTCCAGCTTCATCTGGCCAGCTTCCTGATATCGTCGTGGAACTGAAGCCAGCCCTGGGTCTTGCCGTCGGCGGAAATGGTTTCCGGGCGTTCCACGGCGGTGATCGTATCGGCTTTGACGGCTCCGGTCCAGTCTCCTTGGAGCAGATGCAGCACCGGCCGGTCGCCGGAGAGGGTCAACAGCGTGCCTTCCCGTACGGCGCGCTGCGCCCAGGCCTCGAGCCGCGGGCCCCAGAGGTGGACTTCTCCGTCGAGGGAAACCCGCTCGCGTCCCTGCCAATCCAGGCGCCGGCCCTCGCCTAGGTCGGGCTCGCCCGCCGGCGGGGTCCTCTTGAAACGCAAAAGGGCGTCGCCGTTCGTCAGGCTTCCTTTCTGGGTCTTCTGGTCGTAATCGGCGCGCTGTCCGAAGCCCTGTACCAGGTCGCCTGAGCGCAAGCGGTGCTCCAGGCCGACATGGCCTTTGGCCTGCCAGGTCTGCGGCTCGTGCTTGAACAGCGCCCAATCGGCCGTCAGCATCGTAGGCCCCGCTTTATAGCGGACATCGCCGATGAACTCCTCTTCCTTGTTCGGCGTCCTCACCACCTTCCATTCTTTGCTTCTGACGATAGCGGCCACGGAAGGAGTGGGCTCGGCTGAAGCGCCCACTGGCGCCCCAAGGGCGATGAGCAGCAGGAGAGAGGCATGCGGCGTCATTGGGGCTTCCCTTTGATCACCGATTGCTGGTTGAAGATCCGGATCTCCGAAAGGTCGGGCTTCGCTTCGAGCCCGCGGCCCCGCAGGACGCCGTCCGGACGGGTCACGAGGATGTCGGCCTGGGTCGTGAAGAGCCGGGTCTTGGAGGAATAGTCGAGGGTCTCGGTCTTGAGCACGGAGCGGTCCTCGATGGCGTCGAGGACCACGCCCGTGGAGAGGACGACGTCGTGGGTGTCGGTGCGCACGATCCCCCGCAGCGAGCTTACCCGCGACACGACCTTGCCGTTCTTCAGGAATTCCATGCGCGGCTCGGTGAGCTCGGCCAGCTTGGCGTCTTCCCTGAGCACCGCCGAGCGCGCCTTTAGGGACCAGTCCACGGCGCCGCGCGTCGATTGGCTCATGGATAGACCTTCCAGCAGTTGACGCGGCTCCAGGACCTGAGCAGCGGTCTTGCTGCGGCAGCCCAGGGAGGCGCCCGTCAGGGCAAGCAGGAGCGCCGCGCCAGGTCTCACGAGTCCTTGCGGTCCCCGCCGGTGCCCGGCGGCGCCTTGAGCTGGTCTTCCGGGACGTGTTTCTCTCCTTTGTTGAGCCAGGGCGTCATCTCGGCCGGGATCTTGCGTATGTGATAGGGCTTGGGCAGGGATTTCAAGGCGAAGGAAACGCCGAAATAGAACACCACGAGGAGCGCGTAGATGCAGCCTAGCGTCTTAAGATGCCACTGCGCGTCGGGAAACCAGGCTGGGGGGGTGGCCAGGTCGCGCGAGCACTTCCGGCAGCTCTTCGCCGAGTCCTTGTTGTCCTGTCCGCAGTTCATGCATTTCATGGTCTTATCCTTTGACGATGGCGTCGATCCGGCGGACCTGCCGCACGAAGGCCGGCACGTCGCTGAGCTTCAGGGAATTGGGGCCGTCGGAAAGGGCGCGGTCCGGGTCGGGGTGGGTCTCCAGGAAAAGCCCGGCGACGCCGACGGCGACCGCTCCCCGGGCCAAGGGGCCTGCGAAGTGCCGCTGGCCGTCAGTGGAGTCGCCCTTGCCGCCCGGGAGCTGGACGGAGTGGGTGGCGTCGTAGATCACGGGGTAGCCGAGGTCCTTCATGACCAGGAAGGAACGCATATCGACGACCAGGTTGTTGTAGCCGAACATCGTACCGCGCTCGGTGACCAGGATGTTGCGGTTGCCGGTCGACTCGACCTTCTTGACGGCGTTCTTCATGTCCCAAGGCGAGAGGAACTGCCCTTTCTTGATATTGACCGTCTTGCCCGTGCGGCCGCAGGCCAGAAGCAGGTCGGTTTGGCGGCACAAGAAGGCGGGGACCTGGAGGATGTCCACGTAGCGCGCCGCCAGCGCGGCCTGGGCGGGCTCGTGGACGTCGGTCAGCACCGGCACGCCCAGTTCCCGCGCGACGCGGCCGAGGATCTCCAGGCCCTTCTGCACCCCTGGCCCCCGGTAAGACGAGAGGGAGGTCCGGTTGGCTTTGTCGAAGGAGCATTTGAGCACGAAAGGGATCTTGAGCTTGGCGAAATCCGCCTTCAAAGAACGTCCCACCCTGCGCAGCAGCGCCTCGGACTCAAGCGAACATGGTCCGGCTATGAAGGACAACGGCCCTCCGTTGCGAAAGACCACGCGGCCGACGCGCACCTCCCTCTCAGGCATGAGCGTGGGACCTCGAAACGACCTTGCCTTGGAGCTTCCGCTGGAGGGCGGCGGCGATGAAGTCGCGGAAGAGCGGGTGCGGCTTCTCGGGACGGCTCTTGAACTCGGGATGGAACTGCACCGCGAGGAACCAGGGATGATCCCGGAGTTCGACGATCTCGACGAGGTTCTTGGCCGCGTGCAGCCCGGTGACCTGCAGGCCGGCTTCCTCGATGAGCTTGCGGAACTTGTTGTTGACCTCATAGCGGTGGCGGTGCCGCTCGGAGACGACGGTCTCGCCGTAGGCGCGGTGAGCCAGGCTGCCCTTCTTGACGGCGCAGTCGTAGACGCCCAGGCGCATGGTGGCGCCCAGGTTCTTGACGGCCTTCTGCTCGGGCAGCAGGTCGATGACCGGGTACTTGGATTTAGGGTCGAACTCGGTGGAATGCGCCCCGGAGAGCTTGAGGACGTTGCGGGAGAACTCGATGATGGCGATCTGCAGGCCAAGGCAGAGGCCGAAGTACGGGATGCGCTCCTCGCGGGCGAGCTGGGCGACTTTGATCTTCCCTTCGATCCCGCGGTCGCCGAAGCCGCCGGGGACCAGGATGCCGTGGACGTCTTCGAGCTTCCGATGGACGTCGGGGTCGGTGACGTCGATGAACCGGATATGGATCTTGCACTCGTTGGCGATGCCACCGTGGATGAGCGACTCGTTGACCGACTTGTAGGCGTCCTTGTAGTCGGTGTACTTCCCGGCGAGCGCGATGGTCAGCTCGTGCTTGGGGTGCTTCAGGCGGTCGACCAGCTTGGTCCAGGACTCCAGGTCCTTGCTTTGCGTACGCAGCCGGAGCAGCATGATGATCTGCTCGTCGAGGCCCTGCTTGTGGAACACCATCGGCACCTCATAGATGCTCTCCACGTCGGGAGCCTCGATGACGGATTCCTTCTGGACGGAGCAGAACAGGGAGAGCTTGGCCTTCATGTCCATGGAGATCGGCCTTTCAGAGCGGCAGATCAGGATGTCGGGGTTGATCCCGATCTCGCGGAGCTTGCAGACCGAGTGCTGGGTCGGCTTGGTCTTGAGCTCCTCGGAGGCCTTGATGTAGGGGATCAGGGTGACATGGACGTACAGCGTGTTGTCCTTGCCCGCCTCCAGGCCCATCTGCCGAGCCGCCTCGAGGAAGGGCAGGCTCTCGATGTCTCCGACGGTGCCGCCGATCTCGATGATGGAGACGTCGACGCCTTTGGCGGCCTGCCGGAAGCGGCTTTTGATCTCATCGGTGATATGGGGGATCACCTGGACGGTCGTGCCCAAAAAGTCGCCCCGGCGCTCGCGCGCGATGACGGTCTCGTACACCTTGCCGGCCGTGAAGTTGTTGGTGTGGTGCATCTGCTTGTTCAAGAAGCGCTCGTAGTGGCCGAGATCGAGGTCGGTCTCGGCCCCGTCCTCGGTGACGAAGACCTCGCCGTGCTGGAAGGGGTTCATCGTCCCCGGGTCGACGTTGATATAAGGGTCGCATTTGAGCATGGATACCTGCAGGCCGCGGGCCTGCAGCAGCTTGCCGATCGAGCTGGCGCTGATGCCCTTGCCCAGCGAACTCACCACCCCGCCCGTCACGAAGATGTACTTGGTCGTCATTTCATTCCTCGGACCTTCTTTAGGATCCGCTCGGCGCGGCGCAGATCCGCCGGCGTGTCGATCGCCACGGGGCGGTCGGACACGAGGGCGGCGTAGATCGTCATCCCATCCTCGAGGGCGCGCAGCTGCTCGAGGCTCTCGGCGCGTTCGAGCGCGGAGGGGGGGAGGCTCACGAAGCGGTCCAGCGCCTTGCGGCGGTAGCCGTAGATGCCCAGGTGCTCACGGTGGACGGCGGCGTGGGCGTTGCGCGGGAAAGGGATGGGCGAGCGCGAGAAATAAAGCGCGCGCCCGTCGGCGCAGAGCGCGGCCTTCACGACGTTGGGGTCCTGGAGGCGCGCGGGGTCCTCCAGGGGCATGACGGCGGTCGACATGTCGGCCTTGGGATTCTTGCGCAGGACCTCGGCGACCTTGCGGATCGTGCTCGGGCGGATCAGGGGCGCGTCGCCCTGGAGGTTGATGATGAAGGGGGAGCGGCGGCCGCGCGCGGCCGCATGGACGCGGTCGGAGCCGGAGGGGCAGGAAGCGGAGGTGAGGACGGCTTCGCCTCCGAAGGCGGCCACCGCCTCGACGACCTTCGGGTGCTCGGTGGCGACGACCACGGGGCCGACGTCGGCCGCCTTGGCGGCGCGCCAGCACCATTCGACGATCGTCCGGCCGCCGAGCTTGGCCAGCACCTTGCCGGGAAAGCGGGTGGCCCCGTAGCGCGAGGGGATGACCACGAGGCAGTCCTTCACCGCAGGGCCGCCTTGAGCTCCGCCAGGTCGACCGCGGCGGTGCCGAGCTTGCCGACCACGATGCCGGCGGCGACGTTGGAGAGCAAGGCCGCGTCGCGCAGGCTGGCGCCGCAGGCCAGGGCGAGGGTCAGCACCGAGATCACGGTGTCGCCGGCGCCGGTCACGTCGAAGACCTCTCGGGCCAGCGTGGGGATGTGGGTGGTCCGGCCGCCCTTTTCGTAGAGGCTCATGCCCTCGGCGCCGCGGGTGATCAGCACGGAGCGGCTGTGCAGCAGCTTGAGGATGTCGCCGCCGAGGCCGTCGACGTCGTCGTGCCCGGAATGATGGTCTCGGCGCAGCCCGGCTCGCGCCTCGGCCAGGTTGGGCGTGATGCAGGTCACGCCCTTGTATTGGGAGAAATGCTCCGGCTTGGGGTCGACGGTCACCGGGATCCTTCGGCGGCGGGCCGCCGCGATGGTCGCGGCGATCACCCGCTTCGACAGGACGCCTTTGCCGTAGTCGGAGAGGATCACCGCTTGCGCCGAAGGCAGGGCGGCCTCGATGCGCCGCAGCACGGCGGCCTCGGAAGTGCCGGAAAGGGGCCCTTTGGTCTCGCGGTCGAAGCGCACGACCTGCTGGTGCTCGGCGATGACGCGGCACTTCTGCGACGTGACCCGCCGGCCGTCGGTGATGATGCTTTCCGCGCTGACGCCGTGCAGGGCGAGATAGTCCTTGAGCTGGGCGCCGGGGGCGTCTTGGCCGATGACGCCGACGACGTCGAGCTTGGCCCCGAGGGCGGCCAGGTTATGCACGACGTTGCCCGCCCCGCCCGGGATGAACTGCTCCTGGCGGACCTGGACCACCGGTACCGGCGCTTCGGGGGAGATGCGGCTCACCGAGCCGCGGATGAACTGGTCGAGCATGAGGTCGCCGACGACCAGGAGACGGGTGTCCTTGAAGCGAAGCAAAAGCTGCTTCAGCCTCTTCGAGGAGGCATGACCGTCGGCGGCGGCGCTGGGCACGGACGCCATTATAACATTTTGGAGAGTTTCGCCGTCACATGGCCGAAGAAGACCTCGACCTTCATCAAGACGGGGGTCTTGAGCGCGTCGTCCGTGAGCCAGATCTGCAGCCTTTTGCCCTTTTGGATGAAGATGCCTTCCTGGCGCATGGCGGGTTCGACCAGCACGGTGTCGAAAGTGCCCGCCGGGGTCCGGATCCGCTCCTTGCGGATCACGCGCACCACGAGAGGCCAGGTCTGCTTGGTGTTGACGTCCATGACGATCTCGGTGCCGGGGACGAGCTTCTGGGTCCGTACGTAGAAGACGCTGGAGAGCACGTCCTGGACGCTGGAGGGGATGGCGCCCGACGCATAGCTGAAGGACCGGTCGCGGTTGGTGGTCTTCGAAAGGAAGCGCTTCTCCGGCTTGTCGTAGACCACCCATTCATCCCGGAAGAATTTGCCTTCACGCAGCTTCTTGGAATAGCCCAGAGAGGTCATGGTCTTGGCGTCGACCCAAGACTCGTTGAGGTCCCTCACTTTGTAGAAGGTGTCGCAGAAGCCGTTGGAGACGGCCTCGGAGACGATGTGATAGGCCGGCGTCGCCGCGAAACGCACGACGCGTTCGACGCCGAGGGTGGCATGGCCCACGGACAGAAGCCCCCAAGACACGTCGAAGACCAGCCGTTCCGGGAACCGGTTGAGGTTCATGTCCACGGAATCGTAGGCCACGGTGGCTCCGACGAGCTGGTAGGGGTCCGAGAGGGTGGCGCTGGAGATCCCGGGCAGAGCCGCGCGGGCGGGGCCGGCGGCCAGGGCCAGCAGCAGCGGCAGGATCGCTCTCACGCGGCCTCCTTGCCGCCGGCTAAGGAGAGCAGGCTGTCGGTCCAGATGTTGCGGCCCTTGAGGATATCGAGCTTGATCGACAGCACGTAGACGTCCGCCTGCAGGGCCTTCTTCCAGCCGGCGGGCAGGCGCGTGAAGTCCTTGAAGGTCGTCACCAGCGGCAGGCCGCGTCGCAGCTTTTCGAGCGAGGCGAGCTCCGCCATCGTGTAGCGGTGGTGGTCGGGGTAGCGCCAGCGCTGGGCGAGCTTCATGCCGCAGCGCGTGAGCTGGTCCTCGAAGGACGCGGGATCGGCCAAGCCGGAGAGGGCGCAGACGTCTTGGCCCTGCAGGTGGGCGAGCTTGTGCTTCTTCTCGGCGCGGACGTCGAGCAGAAAGTCCGCTTTATGGATGGATTCCAGGATCGGAGCCTTGGCGTTGCGGCGCCGGAGCTCGCGGCGGATCTCCTCGAGGCGCTCGGGGGCGACGAGGTCGACGTGCGTGAGCAGGATCAAGTGCGCCCGCTTGAGGGAGGATAGCGGCTCGCGGAGGTCGCCCAGCGGGAGCAGCCAGCCGCCGCCGAAAGGGTCGGTGGCGTTGACCAGTACGATGTCCAGGTCGCGCTTGAGCTTGCGGTGCTGGAAGCCGTCGTCGAGTATGATGATCCGCGAGTTGAAGAACTGGGCGGCCTGGACGGCCGCCCTGGTCCGGTCGGGGGAGACCAGGATAGGCACGCTCAGGCCGGCCAAGGCCTGGTGCATCATCCAGGGCTCATCGCCGCACTGGGTCCAAGGTATGTCGGTATCCTCGTTGAGGACGAGGACTTCCTTGCGGCCGTTGGGACGCGCGTAGCCGCGCGAGAGGATGGCCACCGATTGGTTGCGCCGGCGGAGCGTTTGCGCCGCCAGCATGACGGCCGGAGTTTTGCCGGTCCCGCCGGTGGTCAGGTTCCCGATGCAGACCACCTTGGCGTCGACGGAGCGCGCGGTGAGGACCCCGGCGTCATAGAGCAGGCGGCGCAGGAAGACCCCGGCGCCGTAGAGCAGCGATAGGCCGCCCAGCAAGAGGCGCCCCGGCGGGTTGCTTCGGAGCCAAAGGCGTCTTCGGGGCCAGCTCAGGCGCGGGCCTCTTTGGCGCTGCCCAGCAGGGCCAGCGCCTTGGCCAGCACGGTTTCCGGAGAGAGCTGGGTCATGCACTCGAGGGCGTAGGGGCAGGCGTTCTTCTGGCAGCCTATGCAGAACAGGGTGTCGAGCCGCACCCCGCCGTGGCGGGGGTGCGCGGGCGTCCAGCTGGCGGGGTCGCTGGAGCCGTGGATGGTCAAGGTCGCCACGCCCAAGGCCGAGGCGAGGTGCTTGGTGCCGCTGCAGTTGGTGATGAGCAGCCGGCAGCCGGCCAGCTGGCGGGCGGCCGCGGCGAGGTCGGGGGTCTCGGGGCAGAGCTCGGCCCCGGGGCCGACGCCGTCGACGACGGCTTGGGCCAGCGCGCGTTCGCCGGGGCCCCAGAAGACGCGGATGCGGCTGCCGGTCTTCTCGCGCAGGCTCCGGCCGAGGGCGGCATAGGAAGCCGCAGGCCAGCGGCGGGTCTCCTTGCGCGAGGCGGGCGCCAGCGCGATGACGTCCTCGAGGACGGCGGGCTTGCTCAGGAGATAGACCTTGGGCAAAAGATCGAGGCCGTTTGAGGAGACGCCGAGCGGAGCCAGGACGAGGACCTTCTCCAAAGCCGCGTACTGCGTGGTCGTCGATTGGATGAGCCGGCGGTTGTAGGCCCAGCGGTGGCCGACATGGGCGGGGCCGGCCCGGAGCGCCGCGCCGCTGAAGAAAGACAAGAAAGCGCTGCGAGGATTGCCCATGTAGTCGATGACCCAGTCGTAGCGCTGGGCGCGCAGGCGGGCGAACCAGCGCAGGTAGTCCAAGGGCCCGGAGGAGCGGTAGACGAGGAGCTCCGCGATATGCGGGTTGCCTTCGAGGGCCTCGGCGCCGGAGGGTTCCACGAGGAAGTCGATCCGGGCTTCGGGATAGCGGGCCTTGAGGGCGGCCAGGGCGGGAGTCGTCAGGATGACGTCGCCGATGCGGCGCAGTTGGATGACGAGGATCTTGCGGGGACTTTCGGTCAAAACCGGGCCTTGCCGCGCGTGATGTTGAGGTGGAAGTCGAGCATGTTGTCGTCGCCGCGGATGAGCAGGCGCTTGAGGGGGCCGGACTCGGGGTCCCAGGGCAGAGGCGAGATGCCTTGCTTGATGCCGAAGTCGTAGCGGTAGCCGGCGTGGCGCGCGAGTTCGCGGACGGGCTCGTTATAGGCGCCGGAGCCGTAGGGGTAGGCGAAGCCGATCTGCTCGCGGCCGAGCTTCTCTTCGAGGCGCTTCTTGCTCTCGCTCACCTCCCACCGCACGTCGTCGAGCGGGATCTCGCTGAGGTTGCGGTGCTTCATCGTGTGCGACCCGAATTCGACGAGCCCACAATCCTGCATCTCCTGTATCTGGGCCCAGGTGAGCATCCTCAGCCAAGGCTCGGTGGCAGGGTCATGCCAGGCGTTGTGCTTCTCCATGGTCTCATAGACCAGGAAGATGTTGCCCTTCATCCCGAACTCCTTGAGCAGGGGGAAGGCGATTTCGTAGTTGTTGGCGTAGCCGTCGTCGAAGGTGATGAGGACGGGCTTTTCGGGCATGGGGGCCTTGCCGAGCTCGGCGGCGCGGAGCTCGGCGAAGGTCATGGAAGTGTAGCCGCGGTCCTTGAGGTATTGGAGCTGCTTCCTGAAGTCGGCGGCGGTGACCCAGAGCTTTTGAAGCTGGGAGCCGGGGGGGAAGTCTCCGATCTTATGGTACATCAAGCTGGGGATGCCTTTGATCTTAGGGCGCCACCAGTTCCAGCGGGCGCTGGCGCCAAGGGCGGCGGCGGCGAGGACGCTTCCAAGGAGGATCATGGGTTAGAGGGAACCATTTGAGGGGGTGGATCGTATAAAGGGTGCTGGTTTGCGGGGTAGTTTAACGGTAGAACAACCGACCGTCACTCGGTGGGTGCGGGTTCGAGTCCCGCCTCCGCAGACTGGCTTCGCCCTCTTGACACCAAGGGGGGCCTCTGTTACACTCTTATCGAGTGACGGTCGGCTAAGAAGGCCCCGGGAGACCGGGGCCTTCGTCTTTTTAGTAAGAGTCATTTCTTCTGGTCCAGCTGACGTAGTTTAGCGTATTTTAGCCAGCTGTGGAACGCGGAAAGACGGGCCCAGGTGAGGCCGGGTTTCCCGTCGAGAAAACCGCCCTTGAGGACGGTCCGGGAGAAGAGCTCCCAAGGCCAGATGAGGTGGTGCCAGGGACGGAACCTTTTTCCCGCGGCAAAACGCTTGTCGGCAGCCAAGGAGGTGTAGCGATCGAGCTTGTCCTCATACTCGGCGAGGTCCCTGTAAGGGATGTGGATCATGGGGCCTTTGAGGTCGGCGAGGGAACCGTCGATCTCAAGGCCTTCGTGCAAGGCGCCTCCGGTGAAATGCGCTTTGTCGCGCCTGAAAAGGCGCACATGGCGCTCACGGCCGAGGCCGCCCCAGCGCATGCGCTGGCCGAGGAACCAGACTTCGAAGGCGATGGAGTAGGCGTCGGCTTTCGGCGCCGAAAGTTCGGCGCGGATCGCATCCGCCAGTCGGGGAGAGACCCTTTCATCGGCGTCGATCCAGAGGCACCAATCCTTGGCGGCGAGGTAGAGGGAGGCTTGGCGCTGGCGGGCGTAATCGTCAAAGCGGCGTTTGAGGATCTTGGCGCCGGCGGAGCGGGCCAGCTCCTCGGTCTTATCCGAGCTGTCTTCATCGACGACGACGACGATCTCCTCCGCTAAGCCCTTCAGGCTTTCCAGGCAGCCGGGAAGGTCGGCTTGCTCGTCTTTGGCGATGATCAGGGCCGAGATTTCGATCATGAAGCTGCCTCCGTCACGCGCTCCGAAAACAGGCATCATAGACCGTCTCCAGTTCGCGCGCCATCCGCTTGAGCCCGAACCGCGGCAGCTCCGCCCGCGCCTTGTCGCCCAGGCGCTGCGCCATGCCCCGGTCGGCCAAGAGCTTCACGATCGCGTCGGCCAAAGCCTCCGGGTCTCGCGGCGGCACCAGGAGCCCCGTCGAGCCGTTGGAGACGATCTCCGGGATCCCGCCTGCCGTCGTCGCCGCGATCGGCAGGGCGCAGGCCGATGCTTCCAGCAAAACGCTGCCCATCCCCTCTCCCCATGACGATAACACGAAGACATCCAAAGCCTTCAAGAGAGGGCCCGGGTCCGGACGATGATCCAGTATCAGCACCTTGCCCAACAGCCCCATCCTCTTGATCTCTCCGATCAGCCGCGGACCCTCCGGGCCTTTGCCCGCGATCAAGAAGACCGTCTTAGGCCTTTTCAAAAGGACGATCAGCGCCGCCGCCAGCAGCGTGTCGTGGTCCTTATGCGGCACCAAGGCCGCCAGGTTGCCCACCCACTGATGGTCCTCCTGCAAGCCGAACTCCTCCATCAGCCCCTTGCGCGCCGCCGTCTTCTCCGCCGCCGTGGCCGGTGAGAACCTGTCCACCGGCACTTTGGCCCAGTCGCATTCCTCCGCGTCTACCGGCAAGCCGTCGGCCACTACGGCGATCTTCGCCCCCGGCACCCCCGAACGCTCCAGGATCCGCGCGATCGCATGGGACACCGCCACCACCTTCCCCGCTCGGCCGTACTTCAAGGACTGGCTCAGCCCGCCGCTCGTCTCGAAATCCACCCGCCGGTGCGCCACCCGCGCCAGTCCGCCCCCGGCGAGAAACGCCAGCGCCGCCGCATGCCCCGTATGCGCGTGCAGGATCGGCCGCGCGCTCTTGCGCGCCAACGCCCGCAGGCGAATCGCCGACAGCGGGTCCCACTCGCAATGATACGGCAGGCAAACCGTCTCAAGGCCGAGAGCCTTGGCCTGATCCTCCAGCTCTTCGCCGGTCCGGCAGACCACCACGTTGCGGTGCCCCCGCGCCCGAAGCGCTCCCGCCAGATAGATCAGCTGACGCTCGCCGCCGCGAAAGCCGCGCTCCCCGTCGAGGTGGAAGACGTCGAACGCGTCCTTCACCTCAGCAGGTCCAGGTAGAGCCGCTCGGTCCGGTCCCCGAAGGGCCGCAGGCTGAAGCGGCTCACATAGCGCTTGCGGCCCGCCGCTCCCAGCGCGGCCGCCAAGGCCGGGTCGTCTAGGAATCTGCGCAGCGCCGCCGCCAGCGCATGCGGGCTGTCCGGCTGCACCAGCAGCCCCGTCACCCCTTCTTCCACCAGATCCGGCAGCCCGCCTACGCTTGAAGCCACCACCGGCCGGCCCGCCGCCATCCACTCCAGCGCCGCCCGGGACACCGCTTCCGAGCCCGTCGACGCCACCACGCCCACCCGGCAGCGCGTCAGGAAGGCGGCCACATCCTGCACGAAGCCCAGGAACTCGAAGGAGGCCGACAAGCTCAGCGGAGCCAGCTTCGCCTTCAACGCTTCGACGCGCTCCGGTCTTCCGGTGCCCGCCGCCAGGAAGCGCGCCGCCGGAAAGGCCTTGGTCAAGGACGAGGCCGCCGCCAGGAAGGTCTCATGTCCTTTCACCTCGTCAAGGCGGCCCAGCAGCCCGAAGACCGGGGCTTCCGGCAGCGGCCCCGCTATCGGCGCCTCGATGCCTTGAAGGATCAGCTCTACTCGGGCGGGGGCGAACGCCTGGGTCAGCTGTTCGTGGATGCGGCTGTTGGCCGCGATGAAGGCCTTGGTCCGGCGCGCCAAGGCCCGGGTCAGCGCATGGCTCTTCGGCGCGCGCGCGTCGCCGCGCGTGCGCACCACCGGCAAGCGCGTGCCCGCCGCCACGGCTACAGCCAGAGAGTGGGAGGAGCCGGTGTGGGCGTTGATCAGGTCGAATCCTTCCTTGCGGAGGGTCGCGCGCAGCGACGGGAGGCTCCGCCAATAGGGTTTCAACGACAGCGTCCTCAATCCCAATTCCGCGGCGCGCTTGGCGGGCGCCGAGCCTTCGGCGGCCCAGAAGTGCACCTCATGCCCTCGGCGTTTGAGCTCTTCCGATAGGGTCAAGGCATAATGGGCGATGCCCGAATCCCAGCGTTCGTCTTCGATCTGAAGGATCTTCATGAGACCCCCGCGGGCTCTTGGAGCATCTCCTGCCCGGCGGCCCAAACCTGCTCGGCGCTGATCAGCCGCATGCAGAGGAAGTGCCGCTCCGGGCAGGACCGCGCGCCGTGCAGGCCGCAGGGCCGGCAGGCCAGGGAGGATTCCAGCACCCGGTGGCCCGGGCCATAGGGAAAAAAGCCCAGCTCGCGGGTCGTCGGCCCGAAGATGGCCAAGGTCTTGACCCCGGAGGCCGTCGCCATGTGCATCGGGCCGGAATCGTTGGTGATGAACAAGGAAAGCCTTCCCATCAGGGCTTTGAGCTCGCGCAGGTCGGTCTTCCCCGCCCAGTTCAGGGCGCCGGAAGCTCCCGCCACTTCTTCGCAGAGGGCCGCGTCCTGCGGGCCGCCCACGAGCACCACGCGCCGGCCCTGAGCCTTGAAGCGCAGGCAGAGCTCCGCGAAACGCTCGGGCAGCCAGCGCTTGGTCGGCCAGGCTGAGCCGGGATGCACGCCTACGATCGTCTCGTCGGGCCCGATGCCGGCGGCCCCTAGACGCGCCGAGAGGGCTTGCGAGGCGGCCTCATCCTTGGAGAAATAGACCGATCGGCCGCTGCGGGCCTTGAGCCCGGGCTTCAGCGGCTGCAGCAGAGCCAGGTTGCGTTCCAGGTCGTGCATCAGCCAGGTGAAAGGGATCTGATGGGTCAGCAGGAAGCGACCCGCGCTCGAGGCGAAGCCCAGGCGCCGGGGGATGCCGCAGAGCCAGGCCAGCCAGGCGCTGCGGAAGGAGCGGTGCGGGATCACGGCCAGGTCGAAGTCTTTTTCCTTCAGCTGACGGCTCAGGCGCCATGGCCCCAGCGGGCCGCCATGCGCGCCGCGCTTGTCATCGATGAGGACCTCGTCGACCCACGGGGAGCCCCGGAAGACCTCGGCCGTCTTCTCCAAGGTCAGCACCGCCAGGCGGCACTCGGGCAGGATGGCCTTGAGCTCGCGCGCCAAGGGGAGGGTCAACAGCGCATCGCCCAGGAAGGCGCTCTGGATGATCAGCACGCGGCGGGCCGCGCTCAGGCTCTCGCCGGCCCCGTAGTCGCCCAGCTCCAGCCAGCGCTGGGAGCCCGGCACGCCCCAAGGCGCCAGGGCTTCCAGATAGCGGTCTACGGTGTGCTTCTGCAGCGACGGAGAATCCCAGCCGAAGAACACGAACAGCCGGCGCGCCAGAGCGTTCTTCCGGTAGGTCGACACCTGCGCCACGCCGGATAGCCGGCGCAAAAGGAAGGAACGCAGGTTGCCGTGCAGGTCCAGGAGGTGGGTGAAGGCTCCGGCGCGGATCTTGCGCAGCGCCGTGCCCAGGCCTTCGAAGGGGATGATCTCATCGATGTCGGGATTGCCGATCAGCGCCGCGGCGAACTGCGGCTTGACCAGGACGCTGACCCGGCAGTCCGGCCAGTGAGCCTTGAGGTTCTTATAGACCGGCGCGGTCAAGATGACGTCGCCCAGGGAGGAAAGACGGATGACGAGGATGTTGTTCGCCATGGCGTCCCCAAGGAGGCCTCAGGGACGTTTTATTATACCATTTAGCAGAGCCAGGGCCTGCTTCGCTTTCGCATGTTCCGGAGCGATTTTCAGCGCTTTTTTTAAATCCGCCTCGGCTTCGTTCAATCGGCCCAGCCGTGCAACGACGGTGCCGCGGTCGCTCAAGAAATCCGCGTTGCGCGGCTCCAGGCGCACGGCGGCGTCGCAGTGCTGGAGAGCCTCTTGGAACCTTCCCTGCCCATAGAGCGCTATGGCCATGTTGTTGTGCGTCCGGGCCAGCCGAGGGTCCAAAGCCAAGGCTTTCGCGAAATGGTCCAAGGCTTCTTCGACCTGGCCGCGCTCGAAGCGGTCGATGCCGAGGTTATGCTCGCGTTGGCCCGGCTGGTCCTTGGACTTGCCCAGGGCTTCCAGCCCGCGCTGAAGGTCCTGCGCCGCCAGCTTGTCGTCGGGGTGCTTCTGCAGGTGCCGGCGCCAGGCCGCGATGCCCTCAGGGTAGCGGCCCTCGTCGAAAAAAGCCGCCCCCAGGTTGGTCCCTGCCACGTAGGAGCCGGGATCGACGGCTAAAACATGCTCCCACAGGGTGATGGAGTCTTTCCAGTAAGAGGCCTGGCGCAAGCTGAGCCCCGTCCAAAGGGCCGTGATGAGGGCAGCCGCCAGGCCCGCCCAGGTCCGCCCGCGCCGGCCCAAGGCCAGCCAGCCCGAGGCTGCCAGCGGAGCCAGGCCCAGCGTGGATAGATAGGCATAGTGGTCCATGGCGAACAGCGGGCCATCCTGGGAGAAGAGCAAAGGAGGCGCCAGCGCCGCCGCATAGCAGACCCAGACGGCCAGCAGCGCCGGCGCGCGGCGGCGCAAGACAATGACCAGGGCAGTCAGCCCCAAGACCGCTAGCGCCGCCGCCGCTAAGGACAGTCCTAGGGGGTTGGCCGCCCCATCGATCGCATAGAGCGGAACCAGATCCCAAGGCCAAACGATCTTCCAGAGGTAAAAGAGGACACCGACGCAGGCTTCGTATGGCCGCGCGGCCACATGGCCGAAGCCGGCCATGCTGGCCTTGGCGTCGGCGTTGACCAGCACGGCTGCTAGAGCCGCGGCGAAGAACGGCGCTTTCTCCGTGAAAAGCCGCGTCCAGCCTTCTTTGTGCCGTCTCAGGACGACGGCGTCGATGGCCAGCAGGACGATGGGCAGGGATATCCCCTTCCAGCGGCAGAGCAGCGAAGCCGAGAAGAGGACCCAGCTGAGGTTCGTGCGCCGTCTTAGATAAGCCAGGAGGCTGGCCAAGAAGAAGGTCGTCGCCAGCAGGTCGGGCAGTTCCGACGCCCAGGCCAAGGATTGCGCCTGGAGCGGGTGGACCCCCCATAACACGGCGGCGGCCGCGCAGGCCCATAGCGTCTTGCGCTCGGGCTCGCAAGAGGGGGAGAGCAGGCGGCAGCCGAGGCGGCAGAGCAGCGCCGCGTTGACGCCGTGGACCAGCAGCGAGGCCGCGTGATAGGCCTGCGGGGACAGCCCGAAGGCTCCGTGGATCAGTGACAGGGCCAGCCAGCCCAAGGGCTGATAGGTAGTCATGAAATACGAGGTCGCCATCCAGCGCAGCTGCGCCCAGCCCAGGGTCTGGATGTTCGTGTTCGTCAGAAGGATCGCGGGATCGTCCCAGTTGACGAAGCCGCCCTTCAAGGCGGGCCAAAAAACCGCGGCGGACAAGAGGCCGACGGCGGCCGCGACCGCCCAGGCCGAGACGCCGGAGCCGGGCTGCTTCAAGGCTGGGTCCCGCGCGCTTTCTTGAGATACTCCTCGGCGCGCGCGTCTTCGCCGCGATCGAGCAGCTTGCGTCCCGCTTGCTCGAAGACATCCGCCCGCGCGCGCTTGGCGCGCGCCTGCTCCTCGGCCGCTTCCGCGTGGCGGCCCTCCGCCGTCAGCGCGGCCGCCAGGTTCTGGCGCCCGAAATAGCTCCGCGGGTCGACGTCGACGACGCGGCTCCACAGCGAGACCGAGTCATGCCAAAAGGCGGCCTGCCGCCAGCTCAGGGCGCCCAGCCCCATGAACAAGACGCAGGAGCCGGCCAGGAGCGTCCTTCTCGCGGCGGCCGGCCCGTTTTCCCAGAGGCGCTGGACCCCGGCGCCCGCCAGCAGCGCCAACCCCAGGCAAGGCAGATAGGTGAAGCGGTCGGCCGCGATCTGCCGGCCGGATTTGACGATGCCCAGCGCCGGGATCAGCATCAGCCCGTAGAGAGCCCAGGCGGCCAAGCCCGCCGGCCAGCGCCTGCGCAGCAGCAGAAGCGCCGCCGTTACCATCGCCGCCGCGCCGCCGAAGCACCAGAAAGCGGATGGTTCGAGGAGGAAGGACTTCTCATAGAGCGGGGAGAGCCCGAAAGGCCATAGGGTCTTCCAAAGATAGAAGCCCGATTGATAGGCGGCCTGCCCGAAGCGCGCCCCGGCTCCGTACTGAGAATAAGGCACCAGGGCAGTGCCTGAGCCTTGGGCCGTCATGCCGATGAACGCGGCGGCCAGCGAGAGGACGATGAACGCCCATTTCTCCGTGAGCAGGGTCAGGAGCTTGCGCGGTTCTCGGGAAAAGCGCCCAAGGGGGTAGGCGTCGAGCAGCAGGAGGGCGCCCGGCCAAGTGATGCCCACGACCTTCGACAGCAAAGACAACAGGTAGAGGACGGCGGCCAGGTTCATAAAGCTCGGCCGGCGCTGCGGCAGGCGCTGAGCCTGCAGATAGCAGCGCGTGGCGGCCAGCAGGAAGCAGGCGGACAGGACGTCGCGCCGCTCCGTGGCCCAGACCACGGATTCCGCGCGCAGAGGGTGCAGCCCGAAGAGCAGCGCCGCGAAGAGCGCGCCCCAGCGCAGGCCCGGGCGTTTTCCCAGCAGCAGCAAGGCCAAACCGTAGACCTGGGCGGTGTTGGCCGCATGCAGCAGGAGGTTGGTCAGGTGGTAGCCCGCGGGCGCGACGCCCCATAGGCGGTGGTCCAGCCAGAACGACAGCCAGCTCAGCGGCTGATAGTGTCCGAGTAGGAAGGTGGAGAACATCCAGCGCAGGTTCTCCCAGCCCAGGTCCCGGTAGGCTAGGTTGTAGACCAGCGTCATATGGTCGTCCCAGCTGACGAAGCCGTTGCGCAGGGAGGGGGCAAAGGCCAGGAAGGCGGCCGCCGCCGCGAACAGGGGAAACCAGGCGCGCTTCATCGCTCCGGCGGGCGTGTCACCGCCGCCAGATGGACCAGCGTACGTTCGGTGGCCCCTTGCAGGCCCCGTGCCAGCCTGCGCGCCTGCTCCCCCTGGGCGCGCGTGCGTTCAGGAAAGGATAGGGCATCATCGAGCCGGGCCGCCAGCTCCGCCTGATCGGAGACGACGTGGCCGCAGCCGGCGCTGGCCAGCAGCTCCGCGGCTTGGCGCGTATGGGCCGTGTGAGGCCCGAAGAGGACGGGCGAACCGGCCAGCGCGGGCTCGAGGACATTATGGCCGCCCACCGGCACCAGCGTGCCGCCTACGAACGATACGGTGGCGCTGGGGTAGAAGGAGGCCAGCGGCCCGAGACGGTCGATGAGCAGGCAGTCGCCTGCAGGCGCGCCGTCGGAGGCGCTCCAGGACGTGAACGTCACGCCGCGCTCCTTGAGGGAGGCGGCGGTGTCCGCCGCCCGCTCCGCATGCCGCGGTGCGATCACCAGCTTGAGCGCCGGATGCCGGGCCTGGGCTGACAGAAAGGCGCCCAGCACGGCTTCCTCTTCGCCGGGGTGGGTGCTCCCCGCCACGAAGACCGGCGCGCCATCCCACCCTAGCGCGCGCAGGCGCTGAGCCGCCGCGGCGGTATCAGGCACCTTCACCCGGTCGTACTTCATGTTGCCGACCACGAGGACGGAGCCTTCCGGCGCCCCGAGCGCGCGGAACCGCTCGCCGTCGGCCTCGCCTTGGACGGCCAGGCGGCAGACCTTGCGCAGGAAAGGAGCAAGCAGCGGCCGCGCCAGAAGGTAGCGCGAGAAGCTCCGTTCTGAAAGCCGGCCGTTGACCAGCCCGATCTTGAGCCCCCGCCGTGACGCCGCGGCGATCATGTTCGGCCAGAGCTCCGTTTCCACCAGGATCAGGGAATAGGGCTTGGCCGCTTCCAAGAACCGCGTCACGGCCGGCCAGCAGTCCAGCGGCGCGATGACGGCGGCGTCGGCCGCTCCCAGCCGCTTGGCGGCCTCGCGCCCGGCCATCGTGGTGCAGCTCAGCAGCACGGCCGGCGCCGCGGCTCCGGCCTTCAGCGTCCGGATGAGGCCGTCGACGGCGAGGACCTCTCCGGCGGAAGCCGCATGGACCCATAGCACCGGCCTGCCGGCCAAAGCCCGGCGCGCTTCATCGGGCAGGGATCCGAAACGCTCGGAGAGCTCCGCGGGGAGGCCGCGCAGCACGCGCCGTCGGGGAGAGAGCAGGAAGGCCAGCACGACCCCCAGCGCCGCCAGCGGTGCCATGAGGTTCCCCAGGACCAGGACGATCATGAGACCTCGGCGTCGGCGGCGTCGGTGATCGCGTCGAGCGCGACCTTGACCTCGGCGGCCTTGGCGTCCAGGTCATCGGAGGGGCCGACCCAGATCGGCGGCGCGTATTTGACCACAGCCCTGCCGAAAGGCAGGGGGAATTGGAAGCGGTCCCAGGACCTCTTGAGCTCGAGCTTGCAGGACAATGCGTTGGTCACGGGCAGGATGGGGATCTTGAGTTTTTGCGCGAGGAATATCACGCCCGGCTTGACCTGCCGGGCCGGGCCCTTGGGGCCGTCAGGCGTGATGCCGATGTCCAAGCCTTCGGCCAGCGCCAGCATCATCTCGCGCGCGGCGGCGGCGCCGCCGCGGGAGGAGGAGCCCCGGCAGGCGGCGATGCGCGAGAGACGCATGGTCTCGGCGATGAGCTCGCCGTCCTTGCTCCGGCTGACCATCACCGACGCGCCGGCGTCGCGATGGCTGAAGGTGAAGAAGACTTGTCGTTGATGCCAAAAGGCATACAGGAAGCGCTGGTTGCCGCCGCGCAGAGCCTCCCGGTGGCCGGCCCCTTCCAGGCGCAGGCGGGTCGTCAGGCCGACGAAGCTGAGGTAGGAGTAGGCGAGGCGGGGGATGAGACGGCGGAGCATGCGCCCCAGGATTATCTCTTGCCTTTGGCCTTCGACTTGGACAGCCAGCTCAGGCTGACGGCCGAAGAGGCGCCGGGGACCAAGCCGCCGTCCTCTCCCAGGCCTACGCCGATCTTGACGCCCGAGAGCTTGCGCAGGACGGCCGACAGGGCCTCTCCCGCAAGCGGCGAGATCGGGCTGAGCTCGCAGACGTCCTTCTCGGCCTCGTCCTGCAGCAGGGTCGTCGCGAAGCGGACGGTCTCTTCCAGGGCGGTCTCTTCGATGATCTTGAGCAGGCGCAGGCGCGGCTCCTCGGCGCCTTCGGGGGCCAAGGCGGTCAAGCCGTCTCCGAGGGAGGCCAGGACCAGGCTGTAGGCCAGGCCGGGGATCGGCGAGAGCAGCGGCTGATCGGGATCGGGGTGCTTGAAGGTCTCGAAAAGGACCCGGGGCGAGACCGCGGCGGTGGCTTCATCGAGCAGCTTTTGAAGGGCGAGGTCGTCGAAGCCGGCGGCGGCCAGGTCGAGCTTGGCCTTCTTGGCGCGGCGCTTGGTCTCATGGATGCGCAAGACGAGCTTGAAGCCGATGATCTTGCGCATGCTAGCGCCCCCTCTTGCCCGTCTTGGTCTTGGCGCGAGGCGCGTTGTCCGCGCTCTCGGGCTGGGCTCCCCGGCTGCCGGCGTTGCGCTGGGTCCACTCGAAGACGAGCGGCGCGGCGACGCCGATGGAGGAATAGGTGCCGACGACCAGGCCGAAGGCCATCGCCATGGCGAAATGATGGAGGACCTTGCCGCCGAAGAGGTAGAGGATCATGACGACGATGAAGACCGTCCCCGAGGTGATGATGGTCCTAGACATCGTCTCGTTCATGCTCTCGTTGATGACCTGACCGAGGGGCTCGCGCCGCATGACCTTGAGCTTCTCCCGCATGCGGTCGAAGATGATGATGGTGTCGTGGATGGAATAGCCGCCGATGGTCAGGATGGCCGAGACGATCAAGAGGTCGATCTCGATGCCCAGGAGGGAGAAGAGCCCGTAGGTGGCCAGCACGTCGTGGAACAGCGCGATGATGCCGGCCACGCCCCAGATGGGGTTGGCGAAGCGCACGCCCAGGTAGAGCATGATGCCCGCCAGGGACAAGACCACGGCCCACAGCGCCTGGCGGAACAGATGTTTGCCGACGGCGGGACCGACGTATTCCTTGCTGTCCTCGTGCATCTTGTTGTCCGGCAAGGCGCCCTGGATCTGGGCCAGATCCTTCTCGATGGCCTCGGCGGACTGTTTGGCGTCGGCCTGGGTGCGGATCGTGAACGTGTTGCTGTTGGAGAAATGCTGGAGCGAGGCCTCGGCCAGGCCGCTGCCTTCGACGGCGGCACGGAATTCGGCCAAGGTGAGGGGCTTCTCGAAGGAGACCTGCAGGACGGTGCCGCCCGTGAAGTCGATGCCGTAGCGCACGCCCTTGGTGACCAGCGAGACCACGCAGGCGCCGAGGAGGATCGCCGAGACCGCGAAGCAGGCCCAACGCATGCCGATGAAGTCGAAGTGCGTCTTCGGGAATAATTGCATGCTTGCCTCTAGATGCTCAGGGTCTCGATATCTCGGTTGGTGAGGTAGCTTTGGAAGATCAGCCGCGTCAGCCAGACCGCCGTGAACATCGAGATGGCCAGGCCCAGCACCAGCGTGACGGCGAAGCCCTTGATGGGGCCGCTGCCGAACTGGAACAGGAAGGTCGATGAGATCAGCGTGGTCAGGTTCGAGTCGAAGATGGCGGTGAACGCCCGGTCGTAGCCGGCGTCGACGGCGATGCGCACGGGCTTGCCCAGCGCCAGCTCCTCGCGGATGCGCTCGAAGATCAGCACGTTGTAATCGACGGCCATGGCGATCGTCAAGACGATGCCGGCGATGCCGGGCAGGGTCAAGGTCGAGCCGAAGTAGCTCATGCAGGCCATCAGGAAGACGAGGTTGAGGATCAGGGCCAGGTCGGCCACGAGGCCGGCCATGTTGTAGTAGACGATCATGAAGATGAAGATGAAGGCTCCGGCCAGCGCGGTCGCCTTGATGCCGGCCTTGATGGAGTCTTCGCCCACGGTGGGGCCGATGGTGCGCTCCTCGATGATGTTGACGGGCGCGGGCAGCGCGCCGGCCTTCAGGACGATGGCGAGGTTGCGGGCGTCTTCCACCGTGAAGTTGCCCTCGATGACGCCCGAGCCGCCGCCGATGCGCGACTTGATGGTGGGCGCGGAGAACACCACGCCGTCCAGGATGATCGCCATGTTCTTGCCGACGTTGGCCGCGGTGAGGTTGCCGAAGATGACGCCGGCCTCCGGCTTGAACTTGAAGGCCACGACCGGGGCGCCGTAGCTCCCGCCGGTCTCTACGCGGGCGGTCTCGAGGCCCGCGCCGGTCAGCGGGACGTTCTTGCTGACGAGGTAGAGCGAGTTCTCCTTGCCGCGGACGAGCTCGTCTGCTTCCGGCACGAGCTTGGCGGCGGAGCTGGAGACGGTGACGCGCGCCGAGCCCTCTCCGACGAAGGGGTTGCCGAGCTCGGCGATCTTGCTCAGGGCTTTTTGGGCGGCCTCGGAGCCGTCTACCATGCGGAACTCGAGCATGGCGGTCTTGCCGACCATCTCTTTGGCCGCGGCGGAATTGGTGATGCCGGGCAGCTGGACGACGATCCAGCGCTGCCCTTGGCGCGCGATCAGGGGCTCGGCGACGCCCAGCTGGTCGACGCGGTTGCGGATGATCTCGATGGCGCGGCTGAGGGCGTCGTTGAGGTCGGCCTTAGGGTCGAGCTTCGCGACATCTAGCTCCATGAGCAGATGGGTCCCGCCCTTGAGGTCGAGGCCGAGGTTGAGCAGCCACTTCGGGCGCATCCGGTAGCTTTCCAGCTTCTGTCTTTCGGCGGCGTCGAGGCTGTACCAATTGACCGAGGGGTAAAGAAGGAACAAGGCGACGACGACCGCCGCCAGGACCCCCAGCCACTTGAACTGCAGCTTGCTCATGCGGCCGTGCCGTTCTTAGCCGCCGGAGCGGGGGTGGTCTCAGAGGCGACCACCTTGCTGACGGCGGAGCGGGCCACCAGCAGCTTGACGTTCTCGGCGAAGCGGACCTCGAGGTCCTGGTCCTTGACGCCGATGATGGTGCCGTAGAGGCCGCCGGTGGTCAGGACCTTGTCGCCCTTTTTGAGGCCCTCGAGCATGGCTTCATGCTCCTTGGCCTGCTTTTGTTGGGGGCGGATGAGCAGGAAGTAGAAGATGACGAAGATGGCCGCGATGGGGACCAGGCTCATGATCGGGTTTGGCTGTGGCTGCATGTGTTTCTCCTCTCTTTAAGCGTCAGATTCTATCATTTCTTAGCGTCGAGGAACAGCTTCTCGTAGAGCAGGGCGGCGCCCAGGGCGCCTGCCAGCGGGCCGGCCCAATAGACGTACCAAGCGGCCCAATTCCCGGTGACGATGGAAGGGCCGAAGGCGCGGGCGGGATTGAGGGCGCCTCCGGTCAAAGGGCCCAGCACAAGGACGCCCGCGAAGAGGGCCAGGCCGCAAGCCAAGGGCGTCGTGCCGCGCTTGGCCCGGTTGTCGATGGCGGTGGCGTAATAGGCCGTGACAAGGAAGAATGTCATGACGGCTTCGAGCAGGGTGGCTGCTTTGAAACCGATCCCGGTCAGGCCCACGCTTCCCAAGAAGGGGGGCGAGGCGACCTCAGGATGACGATGGAGGGCGGCGATCAGGAGCTGGCCGGCTAAGGCGGCGCCCAGCAGCTGGGACACGAGGTAAAAGACGCCCTTGATGAGGTCGATGCGGCGCATCAAGAGCAGGGAGAGGGTCAAGGCGGGGTTGAAATGTCCGCCGGATACCGTCCCGTAGGCGTAAGCCATCACGGCGTAGGCGCTGCCGTAGGCGAGAGCGGGGCCGAGGGAGCTCGCTGATCCCGGCGTCAGGCCCGCCGCGCAAGCCGCCGCGGCCGCGGCGAAGACCAAGGCGAAGGTCCCGATGAACTCAGCGAGGTAGGCTTTGAGGTGTCCGCTCATCTCCGCCGATGATACCAAAAAGCAAAGACGGTGTCAGGCTTTCCGGTTCACATATCGCGGGAATACCGCGAGCGGAAAGCCTGACACCGTTGTTGCGCTATCAGACCGGCGAGGCGAAATACTCCTTCGATTTGACGGGGTCGGCCTTCATGGTCTTCTTGCCCTTGGTCCAGTTAGCCGGGCAGACCTCGCCGCTCTTCTCGACCTGCTGGAAGGCGGAGAGCACGCGCAGGGTCTCGTCGACGCTGCGTCCCACGGGAAGGTCGTGCACGACGGAGTATGCCACCTTGCCCTTGGGGCTGATCAGGAACAGGCCGCGCAGCGCGACCCCGCCGGCCGTGAGCACGCCGTAGCTGCCCGCGATCTTCTTGGTGACGTCGGCCAGGAGGGGGTAGCTGAGCTCGCCCAGGCCGCCTTCCTTGCGGGCGGTGTTGATCCAGGCCAGGTGGCTGAACTGGCTGTCCACCGAGCAGCCGAGGATCTCGCAGTTGAGCTTCTTGAACTCATCGTGCGCGTCGCTGAAAGCGACGATCTCGGTGGGGCAGACGAACGTGAAGTCCAGCGGATAGAAGAACAGGGCCACCCACTTGCCCTTGTAGTCGGCCAGCTGGATCTCCTTGAACTGCTTGCCGACCACGGCGGTCGTCTTGAAGTCGGGCGCGTCTTGCTGCACGAGCGTGTCGTTCATTGTTTTCTCCTTTATTTGGGGCGTTTAGAGCAGGCGGCGCAAAGGCCGTGGAAGTGCACGGAATGCCCTTGCGGGCGGAAGCCCGCGGGTAGAGAACAGCGCAGGGCATCGAGCTCCCGGGCGAAGACGTCCTCGATCTTGCCGCAGTCGGAACAGACGGCGTGATGATGCACGCCGGTCAGGGCGTCATAGCGGGCCTGGTTGGAGGGGGAATGCACCTCTTGCACCAGCCCCAGCTTTCCCAGGGTCTGCAGCGTCTTGTAGACCGTCGCCAAGGAAAGGCTGGGGTAGCGCGGCTTGAGCGACTTATACAGCGTTTCGGCGCTGGGATGGTCGTGAGAGGCCGCCAAGCGCTCATAGATCGCCAGACGCTGCACGGTCAGGGGCAAGCCGGCCCCCTTGAACAGGCTGGCCACCTCCGCGCGCGCCTTAGGCTGCAAAGCCGTCTTCATCTAGAGGCGCGCAGCATCCAGGCAGTCTTCTGATGGGCGCTCTGCAGCCCGGTGAGGAAATCCGCGGTGGCGAAGTCGCTCTCCTCGCCAGCGGCCGCGATATCGGCGCCCAGCGTACGGACCAAGGCCTCATGGTCGGCTTGCAGTTCAGCGAGCATGTCCGAGGCCGACGGCGCGGCGCCGAGGCGTTCCTTGAGCCGGGCGAAGCGGAGAAGCTCGGCATTGGAGCCTAGCGCGCGGCCGCCCAGCGCGCGGGAGCGCTCGGCCACATCGTCGAGGACGAGCGCCAGCTCGGCATACTGCGTCTCGAAAAGCTTGTGCAGCTCGCTGAAGTTCGGGCCGGTGACGTTCCAATGGAAGCCGCGGGTCTTCATCGTCAGGACATGCTCGTCAGCCAGAAGCTGGTCCAGGCGCGTCAACATCGCGGGCTTGGTCCTCTCGGCATGGGTGGTTCTCATAGCGCCTCCTAGATAATAATCTTTATCAACAAATAAACTATAGCAGATAAAGCCGTCGCCGTCAATAGGGGGGACTGCAACAAAAAGGCCCCGCTCCGGTAGGAGCGGGGCCCTTCTCGCGGCGTTCTAGAGGAAGAGCGGCGCCAGCACCAGCGTGATCGTGGCCAAGAGCTTGATGAGCACATGCAAAGACGGCCCTGCCGTGTCCTTGAAGGGGTCGCCCACGGTGTCGCCGACGACGGCCGCCTTGTGCGGGTCGGAGCGCTTGCCGCCGTGCGCGCCCGTCTCGATGTACTTCTTCGCGTTGTCCCAGGCGCCGCCCGAGTTGTTGAAGAACAGCGCCATCAGGATGCCGGCGATGGTGCCGACCATCAGGAGGCCGGCGACGACCTCGGCGGCGATCGTAGGGTCCTCCGGCGTGATGAAGCTGCGGAAGACCAGGCCGGTGACGATGGGGCCGCCGACGGCGAGTATGCCCGGCAGGACCATGGCCTTGAGCGCGCCCACGGTGACGATGTCGACGCACTGGCCGTAGTCGGGGTCCTCGGTGCCCTTCATGATGCCGGGCTTCTCCTTGAATTGACGGCGGACCTCGTTGATGACCGCGTAGGCGGCCGTGCCGACGGCGCGGATCGCCAAGGAGGAGAACAGGAACACCATCATGGCGCCGATCAGGCCGCCGACGAACACCTCGGGCTTGGCGAGGTTGACGGCCATATGGACGCCGGTGTAGTTGTAGATCTCGTCAAGGTAGGCGGAGAACAACAGGAACGCGGCCAAGGCGGCCGAGCCGATGGCGTACCCCTTGGTCAGCGCCTTGGTGGTATTGCCGACGGCGTCCAGGCGGTCGGTCTTCTTGCGGATCTCCTCGGGCTGGCGGGACATCTCGACGATGCCGCCGGCGTTGTCGGTGATCGGGCCGAAGGTGTCCATCGCCAGGATGTAGGCGGCGGTGCCGAGCATGCCCATCGTGGCCACTGCGGTGCCGAAGAGCCCGCCGACGCCGGGCAAGGCCAGGAGGCCGAGCTTGTAGGAGGCGAGGATGGCCACCGAGATGACGATGACCGGGATGGCCGTGCACTCCAAGCCGACGGCGATGCCGGCGATGATGTTGGTGGCGGGGCCCGTCTCGGAGGCCTGGGCGATCATCTGCACCGGGCGGTACTTGTACTCCGTGTAGTACTGGGTGATGTACACGAAGGCCTGAGCGGTCAGGATGCCGATGACGCCGCAGGCGGTGTAATACATCCAAGCGTCGGGGGCCCGCTCGGAGGACAGCATCACGTAGGCGGCGCCGGCAAATCCGATGGCGGCCAGCACCGAGGTGAGATAATAGCCGCGGTTGAGCGCGTCCATCGGGTCGGCGTCTTCCTCCGTCTTGACGATCATGATGCCGAAGATGGAGGCCAGGATGCCCAGCGCGCGCGCGACCAGCGGGAACACGACGCCTTTCCAGCCGAAGTACGGGATCAGGCCGACCCCCAGGATCATCGCGCCGATGTTCTCGGCGGCGGTGGACTCGAAGAGGTCGGCGCCGCGGCCGGCGCAGTCTCCCACGTTGTCTCCCACCAGGTCGGCGATGACGGCGGGGTTGCGGGGGTCGTCCTCGGGGATGCCGGCCTCGACCTTGCCGACGAGGTCGGCGCCGACGTCGGCGGCCTTCGTGTAGATGCCGCCGCCGAGCTGGGCGAAGAGGGCGACGAAGCTGGCGCCGAAGCCGTAACCGACGATCATGAAGGGGATCTTGGCGTAGTCATAGCCCATGAACTTGAGGACGCTGAAGAGGCCCCCGACGCCGAGCAAGGAGAGGGCCGTGACGAACAGGCCGGAGACGGCGCCTCCGCGCAGCGCGATGCGCAGGGCGTCGTTGAGGGAGGTCCGGGCGGCCGAGGCCGTGCGGATGTTGGTCCTGATAGAGACCCACATGCCGATATAGCCGGCGATGACGGAGCAGGCCGCTCCCATGACGAAGGAGATCGTAGTGAAGATGGCCAACTGCATCGGCGCCGCGGGATCGTGCTCGTTATGATGGCGGACGAAGGCATAAAGGACGAAGATGATCACCGACAAGACGCTGGCGAAGGTGATGATCGTATTGTTCTGGCGCTTGAGGAAGGCCTCGGCGCCGGCCTTGATGGCGTCGGAGATCTTGCGCATCTCGGGGGTGCCGGTGTCCTTGGCCAGGACCCACTGGATCAGCCAGTAGGCGACGGCGAGGGCGATGACGCAGATCGTGAAAACGAGGCCGAGGGCGGGTTTCATCGAGTCCATGAGGGGGTGTCTCCGAGTGCTATTTAGTAGCGTTCTGTGTCTTTAGGACGGACATTCAATCAAATTCTGTCCATGAAATCAAGAAAGGCCCGGCGGCGCCTCAATAAACCGAGTCCCATTCCCGGCGGATGAGCGAGAATTCCACGCGGCGGTTCTTCTCACGACCCTCCTCGGTATCGTTGGAAGCCACCGGTTGCGAAGCGCCGTAGCCCTTGAAGCGGATCGAGGGCGGCGGGACGCCTTTCTTGACCAGGTAGCCCTTGACGGCCTTGGCGCGGCGCTCCGAGAGCTGCTGGTTGTAATCCGCTCCGCCTTCGCTCGAGGTGTGGGCCGTGATGCGGATCTTCAGGCTCTGGTGGCTCAGCAGGAACTCGGCGATGAGGTCGAGCGCCGGATAGCCGTCGGCGCGCAGCTGGGCGGAGTCGAAGTCGAAGCCGATCTTGGGCAGCTGGCCCGTATCGATGCGTTTCTGGATGGCGGAGAGCTCCACGCTGGCGCGGATCTCCTTGTGCCGGGCCGCCGCGGCGCCTGGCGCGTCGTCTTGGGCCGCTAGCGAAGCGGCCAAGAGCATGCAAACGATCGACAATCCTTTCCTCATAAGTGTCTACCTCTCATATCCGAGTTCGCGCAGCCGGACGCGGATGGCCTCGACTAAGGGCCGGTCGGCCGGCCGGGTCAGCAGGCTCCCGTACCATTCAAGGTTCATGGCGTAAGCTTTCAAGACATAGATGTCCTGCGTTCGGGCCTGGACATCCGCGCGCGACAGCCCCGCGCTGGCGGCAAGCAAACCGCGCCCCCCGGCCTCGAGCGCGGCATGAGGGGCCTTCTTGGCTCCGCCCAGGGCGACCCAAACCCCTTTAGGCGCGGCGTCGGGGAAGCGGTCGCGTATCTCGTCGCGCAGCACGGCCTCGATCAGGATGGCGCGCCCCGGGTTGAGAGACTCCCATCGGTCCCATTCCTTGGAGAAGCCTCCGGTGCCGAAGGGGACGTGGAGCTCCGGGTGGCGCTCCCGCAGCGCGCGCAGGTAGGGCAGGAAGGTGAAATGGGAGGGATAAAGGAGGACGCGGCTTCCGACGAGCTCCGGACGCCGTATCTGAAGGTACGTCATCGCGAAGATGGAGTCGTCGGAGGCTAGGACGAGGAGGTCTCCGTCGCGCGAGCCGCGGAGCAGGTCGATGCCGTAGTCGTAGAGCGGCTGCCGTTTGGACAGGTCGACGGGGCGCAGCAAGAGAGGGATGAAGACGGCGGCGGCGATCAGCCCGAAGGCCAGCGGCTTGCGCACCCTGCCCAGCAGCTCATCGAGAGCGGGGCCGCAGAGCGCGAAGAGCGCCAGCTCCGGGAGCACATGATACTTGACCACCAGGGCCTGCGCGTAATCCAGGCTGCAGACGATCATCTGCTGGCTGGCGGCGATGATGAAGAGGACGGCCGTGCCGCCTAGCCAGGCCAGCCAAAGCCCGAGCAGGGGCCTAGGACCTTTCCTCCAGAGCGTCCAAGCTCCCGCCGCGGCCAAGGCCAGCCCCGGCAAGGAAAGGTCGCGCCAGAGGGAGCCAAGGAACCAAGAAGCCTGCATCTGCAGACGCGTGAAGTCGAAGCCCGCGGCGCCGAGGAAGCCGGTGCCTGCGACCATCCTGTTGTACCCGCCATAATGGGTCCTTAGGAAGAGCCCCGGCAGATCACGCCAATCGGTGATCGCATAGGGGTTGAACAAGGGCGGCGCGCCGTAGGAGAGCCTGAGGCCCAGGATCAAATAGGGGATGGCGATGGCCGCCAGGAGGGCGCCGAGGAACCATGTCCATTGACGCCCTTTCGGCCAGGCCTTCTTCAGCCAGACCCAGAGGCCGACGGCCGGCAAGATGAAGACGTAGGTCGGATGATGGCCCAGCCCCAGGCCGAGGCAGGCGGCCAGGGCCAGCAGCGCCTTCTGCGACCTGTCCTCGCTCCAGACGATGGCGGCGTGGACGCTCAGCAGCGCCAGCAGGTCGTTGAGGGCCCGGACCTCGGCGACCTCGGCGTAGATCCAGTACAGCTCTGAAAATGACATGAGCGCTGTCGCGGCCAGCGCGGAGAGGGGCCGGCAGCCGGTGCGGCGCAGGATCAGGTAGAAGACCCCGGCGGCGGCGGCGTGGCAGAGCCCGGAGAGGCCGTTGACGGCGGCTTCGGGCGGGCCCGGCAGCAAGGTCATCAGATACCCTAGTGCTACTGAAAGAGGGAAGCCCGGAGGATGCGGCACGCCCCAGGTCAAGGCGGCAAGGACGTGCTCGGCGCTGTCGCCGGGGCCGAAGGTGCGGCAGCGGAAGTACCAGTAGACGGCGGCCAAGACCAGCGAGAGGGCGGCGGCGGCTCGCCCGTCCGAATGAGCGAAGGGCTCAGCCTTCTTCATTGTCCGGCGTTATAGACCTCGAAGAAGGCCTTGCGCCGCTCCGCGAAGTTCCCTTCCGCCAGAGCGGTGCGCATGATGGCCATGATCTCGTCCATGAAGTGCAGGTTGTGGTAGGAAAGCAGCTGGTATATGACGAGCTCGCGCGCCCGGTACAGATGGCTCAGGTAGGCGCGGGTGTAGCGCTTGCAGACGAAGCAGGCGCAGTCGGCGTCGAGCGGCTCGAACTTGCGGCGCTGAGGGGCGTTCTGGATGTTGAATTTGCCGCGCCGGGTCATGATCTGCCCGTTGCGCGCGACCCGGGTAGGCCAGACGCAGTCCATCATGTCGACGCCGAGGCTCACGGCCTGCCAGACATCGTCGGGCGTGCCGACGCCCATGAGGTAGCGGGGTTTATCGGCCGGCATGTGCGAGATCGCCCCGTCCAAGGTGGACCAGGTGAGGTCCTTGGGCTCGCCGATGGAGAACCCGCCGATGGAGACGCCGTCCCAGGGGACTTTTTCCTGGAGATGCTCGACGGCGCGCTTGCGGAGGTCGGGGAAGAAGCCGCCCTGGAGGATGGGGAAGAAGAGCGGCTTGTGCCCGGCGTCCTTGGCGCGGTTCAAGGCGGTGACGGAGCGGTCGGTCCAGGTCATGGTGCGGTTCAAGGCCTGCTCGGCCTGGGCTTCGGTGGAGGGGTAAGGGGGGCATTCGTCGAGAGTGGTCCAGCAGTCGCTGCCGAGGTCGGATTGGATCTCGATGACCTTCTCGGCGGTGAGGCGGTGCTCGCTGCCGTCGATGTGGGAGCGGAAGGTGACGCCTTCATCGTCGACTTTCCGGAGGTCGGACATGCTCAGCACCTGAAAGCCGCCGGAGTCGGTCAGGATCATGCCCTTGTAGTCCATGAACTTATGGAGGCCGCCGGCGGCCTTGATGAGGTCGGTGCCGGGGCGGAGGTACAGGTGATAGGAGTTGGAGAGGATGGCCTTGGTGCCGAGGCGTTCCAAGTCCTCTTGAGAGATGGCTTTGACCGAGGCTTGGGTGGCCACGGGCATGAAGACGGGGGTCTCGACGTCGCCGTGGCCGGTGGAAAGGACGCCGCTGCGGGCTTTGCCGTCTTTGTCTTTGGCCAGTACCTTGAAGCTCATGGAGTGAGGGAAGGCTAGTCTAGCAAATCATGAAGGAGGAACCAGCTTTATGAGCTTATCGGTCGCCATGTCGTATTGATACAGATCCTCATAGCTGTAGGATCGGCGGACCGTGCTCCCGAACCGCTCGATGACGCCGGCGCGCTCGCCGGTCATCCAGGGCGTTTGAAGATTGATGGTCATGCCTTTGCGTCCGGTTTTGAGCTTGAGGGCTGAATCGAACCCCCATGGTTCATCCAAGAAAAACATGTCCGCGCCGTAGAAGCTCGGCTGGTTCCAAAGGACCAGGAGCGTGGCCGAGCCCGGCAGCTCGGCGGTCCTGCGGCTTATCCTTTCGACACCCTCCATCTGAGCCTTCCACGCATCCCCCCAGTGCCGCGCCATGGTCCAGTTCGTCGCGGTGAATACACCCACGGTCATGGCCAGCAAGGCCCCTTGGACCGAGCCGGAACCTTTGAGGCCCATCGGCGCGGAGATGCGCCGGGAGACCTCTAAGATCGCGGCGGCCAGCAGCAGCCCCGCGCTTAAGCCCGCGCCCCCATTGACGCGGCCCGCCAGGCCTAAAATCTTCACGCCGTAGCCCCCGAGGGCATAGGGGACATAGGCCGCCAAGAACCCCAACACGCCCATCCAAAGGATCACCACAAGCGAGCCATGGGCTGCCGCCTCTCGATGTTTCAAGGCAGTCTTCCGCGTTGGAGCAACGGCGGGTTCCGCCGCCATCAAGAACCTGGCGACGGCGATGGTGAACACCGCCCAAAGAATGAGCCCCGCTGGGGTCGACTCTTTGAGCGACCATGCCGATGCATCGGCGCAGACCCGCAGCATCCCCAAGGTCAGGCAATCCAACCCGTCTCCCATCACTTTCAACATGAGAGGGACAGAAAGCGCCAGGGTCTTTGGATTTTCATACCCCATGACCAGTTGCATCCCTTTCTTCGCCCAAAATAGGACGATGAGCAAGACGACGCCGAAGGGCGCCAGGCTCCCGAGGGCTTCGCGCGCTGAAGCGCGGAGCGTTCGGCCGGCGACCCGCGCGTTGGCCAGCACGGCCGCACCCGACATCAGCGGCAGCAGGACACCGGCTTCGTAGCACAATGCGCCTGCTAGATAGGCGGTCATGCTGGCGGCCAGGCCGGCGCGCTTGCCGGTCTCGAGCCATCCCCAATGAAGCACCATGCTCAGAAGGATCAAAGCCTGGGCCGCGGGCTGGGCAATATTGGTCACCCAGTGATGCGTGGCGGCATGGACGGGATAAATCAGGGCTAGGCAGGCGGCCAGCAATGCGAAGGCCTCGTTCTTTAGGACTTTTTTAAGGAAAATATAAAAAAGGACTCCGCCGGCCGCATCGAAAGCCGGCAAGGCAAGATGATAGAGAAGCGGTTTTTCTCCCGCCAGATGGTGGAGCAAGGCGAAAATGGGGATCGACGCGGGGCGGGCGCCATAATTCGAGCGTGCCACCGCAAGCACGGTGTTCCAAAGGCCCGGATGTTTCCCTAGATCCTCCAGCAAGACCCAATCATCATGATAAAAGCCGAGTCTTGATGAAAAGATCCCGAACGAGATGACCTCGAGGGCGATGATGACGACGATGGGGCGCAAATGGGTCTATCGGACCGCGACGGTCTCGGCGCTCGCCGAGACAAGCAGGGCCCGGATCGTAGCCGCGGCATCGGCGCTCAGAGAACCGGAGGACAGGGCGGCCTTCAGGCCGTCTCGGATGCTGGCCGCAGGCACGGTATAAGAAAGCTCGGTCCAGATCTCGGGGCTGTTGAGGCGCTGCATCTCGGTCAAATACGCGGAGCTCGACACCTTGGGCGATTTGGGGATGCGCCCCGTCCAGACGATGCCCACCACGTCGCCGGTGTTGCGGTCCACGAAGGCCGAGCCCGAATCCCCGTGGGACACCTCGCAGCCGCTGGCGAAGGACCACACCTTGTCCGGGCCCGGGTTGAAGTCGTCGGGGTCGGCCATCTTGCGGAACTCGTTGCGCTTGGAGAAAACGCGGCAGTCGGAATCCTGGTTGGCCATCATGACCCCTCGAGGGTTGTTGGCGACGCCAAAACCGATGGTCAGCAGCTCTTGCCCCGGATAGATCTCGGCGTCGTAGGCGAAATTCCGGCCGAGCCCCGCCAGGACGGCCGCGTCCGCGGCGCCGACGCGTATGGCGAAGACCGCCAGGTCGATCTCCTTCCAATCGCCGTAGACCTTTTCGCACGGGAAGCTCTTGCCCAGCAGGACGAAATCGGCGCGGACGCCGCAGCCCATCGCCCGCATCACATGGTGGTTGGTGGCCATCATATGGTGGCCGTTGAAGATCCCCAGGTAAAAAGCCGTGCCGCCGCCGTAATTGGCGGTGGCTTTGGCCGCGCGCTGGAAAACCGCGCTCTCGCGGCCCAAAGAGCCCGCCGTCACCGGCTTCTTGCCCCATTCATCGCCCAGCTGATAGTCCTTGTTGAGGAAGCCCGCGGCCGTGCCCATGTTCGAGATGCTGGTGTGCCTCAGGTGGACCGTCGGCGCGGGAACGGGAACGGCTGTGAGCGCGACCGGGGCGGGCTGGACGCGCGCCTGCTGGAGGAATGCTTCTAGGGAAGGCAGGGGTTCCGCCGAGACCAGCAGAGGAGCGCCGCACAGTGTCAGGACCGCCAGGAATTTGTTCATGCTCTCAGGATAGCGGCATTCAGGGACGGCTCCCAGGGTCGAAAGGTGGAACGCGGCCTAGGTCTAAAGACCTAGAATAATAATGTGATGATTATAGATCCGCAACTTGGTCCCTGGGACCTCCTGGGTCTTGTGGTGCAGGCGTTTTTTGAATACACTGTAGGCATATGAAGAAGGCATATAGGCAGTACACTATCAGGAGCGTGCCCGCGGCCCTCGACGCTGTGCTGCGCGAGAAGGCAAGGCGCCAGCGCAAGAGCCTCAATCAGGTGGCCTTGGAGGCTCTCTCCGGAGGAGCCGGAGTCCTGGCTGAGACCCGTTATAGCGATCTCGACGGCTTCTTCGGCTCCTGGATCTCGGACAAGGCGGTGGATCAGGCGCTCGAGGACCAGCGGCGGATCGACGAAGGGATCTGGTCTTGAGGGTCGCGCTCGACACCAACGCCTACCGTGCCGCCGCCGAGGGGGACGCCAAGACCGTAGAGGTGCTCCAACGCGCGGAAGAGGTGCGTCTTCCGTTCGTCGCCTTAGGCGAGTTGCGCGCCGGTTTCGCCGCCGGGACGCAGGGCCGCAAGAACGAGGCCCGGCTCACGGAGTTCCTCAATACTCCGCGCGTCAGCATCCTCTATGCTGACGAGCAGACGACGCATCATTACGCGTCGCTCTTCGCGGAGTTGCGGCGTCAGGGGACGCCTATCCCGACCAACGATCTCTGGATCGCCGCGCTGGTGGTCCAGCATGACCTGCTTCTGCTCACCGGCGACGCTCACTTCTCGAAGATCTCTCGGATCGTCCGCCTATAGGCTGAGCGCGCCCCAAGCGATCCTGAGATGGATCGAGGAGTTCTCCAGGGTCTCGTGCAGCAGCTGGAACTTGGACGCCCGGCAGCCCGTCTTCCACTTCCCGTCCTCGAAGGCCAAGGTCGGCTCCTCCAGCCAGATCGCGCGCCCGGCGGGGAAACCTCGGGCGGCCAGGCGCCTCAGGCGGTCGGCGTTGGGCTCGAGCTCGGCGGGCAGGATGATGCCCCGTCGCCGGCTCCACTTGACCATGAAGGTCAGCCCGCGCAGCTCGTCGTACTCGTAGAAGCGCGGGAAGAACGGGCTCAGCCAATCCTCGTTGAGCACCTTGCCCTTGGCGCTGCAGACCAGCTTGTGCTTGAGCAGGTAGTCCGCCCCCTTGTCGAGGAACGTCTCTTCTTCAGGGCTCAGGTCCTTGGCGCCGATCATCGCTTCCATCGGCGGCAGCGTGGAGACGATCGAGCTCTTGGCTGATCCTGAGTAGGCGCCATCGGCGCAATTGAGCCCGCCGTCAGGCAGCTGGTATTTGAGGAACCACGGCCGCACCCAAGGAAGCTCCTTGTCGACGTCCACGCCGTAGGCCTGCAGGACCTGGTACATCGTGCCCCAGCCGCAGTGGCACATGATCTCCCGGTAAGGGTCGGTCGTCTCCGGGGCGGGGTCCTCCGAGGGCAGGAAAAAGCGCCGGTAATGGCCTTGGATGTCGGCCACCATCTTCTTGACGGTGGGCTCAGGGATCTCTTTGACGCGGCCTAGCTCCCATAACAGGGTCATATGCCACCACGGCGAGTCCCACTTCGGCCAATAAGGGTCGGTGTCTTTCACGAGTTGCGCTTTCATAAAATCAGCATCGCGTCGCCGTAAGAATAGAGGCGGTAGCGCTCTTTGATCGCTTCAGCGTAGGCGGCCAGCAATTTCTCTCGGCCCAGAAATGCGCTGGCCAGCAGCAGCGGCGTCGAGCGCGGCAGATGAAAGTTGGTGATCAAAGACGAAGCGGCCAAAAACTCGAAGCCCGGCGTAATGTAGAGCTCCGTCCAGCCTTCCCCGGGGCCGAAGCCCTCCGGGCGGCGTGCCAGCGTCTCCAGCGTGCGGGTGCTCGTCGTGCCTACCGACACCACCCGCCTGCCGGCCTTTTTCGCGGCGGCGATGGCCTCAGCCGGACCCGCAGGTAGACTATACCATTCCGGGAGCATGATATGAAGGGCTGCGTCATTGGCCTGGATAGGTCGGAATGTGCCGCGCCCCACGTGCAGAGTCGCTTCCGCGGTGATCACGCCCTTGGCGCGCAGCTCTGTCAGGAGCCTTTCGGTGAAGTGCAGGCCGGCCGTCGGCGCCGCGATCGATCCGGTGTCCTGGGCGTAGACCGTCTGGTAGCGTTGGGCGTCAGGCGTGGCGTCCGGCTGGGCCTTCTTTTTTTTGAGGATGTAGGGCGGCAGCGGCGGCAAGCCGTGTTTTTCCAAGTAGGCCCTGATGTCGGGCCGATCAAAAGTCAGCTCATATTCCCCATCGGCGTTGGTGGTCTCGACGGTCGCATGCAGCCCGCCTTCGAACTCCAGCTTCATGCCCGCCCGGAAGCCCGAGGCCAGCGCGCACCAGCGGCCCGGCTCAAGCTCCTTGACCAGCAGCAAGTCCGCCTTGCCGCCCGTGCTTTTCTTGCCGTGCAGCCGGCAGGAGAACACCTTCGTGCGGTTGAGGACGACGCAGTCGCCCGGGGCCAGATATTCCGGCAGGTCGCGGAAATTCCGGTGGGCCCAGGCGCCCGTGCCGCGGCGCACGACCAAGAGGCGCGAGGCGTCGCGCGGCTCGGCCGGCACCGAGGCGATCAGTTCCTCGGGATACTCGAAGTCGAAGTCGGATGCGGGCAGCTTCACGGCCGCGGTCTCCACAGTATCGCCGCCGTGCGATAGGCAAAATCGATCGTCCCCTGCTTTTGGTGCCTTTCGAAGAGCTCTTCGAGCTCTCCTTCGAAGGAAGGCCGGTCGGCGACGCTCAAGGCGGCATAGGAGCTGGAGAACACCCGTCCGAAGAACCCCTCCAGGCCCAGCTTTTGAAGGTTGGGGAACTCCGCGAAGAAGGCGTCGTGCGCGCCGCGCTTGATGGCCGCGATCGTGTCGGGCCCGCTGCGCAGCCCCGCGTATTCCGCCGAATGGCGGCGTAAAAGCACCTCGTAGTCGCGCATGGCCGGCGTATCGGCCCGGAGGTTCCAAAAGGCGCAGCAGGAGCCCCCCGGCTTGAGGATGCGCGAGGCCTCGACCTGCGCCTTGGCTAGGTCGAGCCAGTGGAAGGATTGTCCCGCGCTGAGCAGGTCGAAGGCGCCCGAGGGCAATCCGGTGGCCTCGGCGGCGGCCAGCACGTAGGTCTCCGGCCCCGAAACCCGCGCTTGGGCCAGCATGTCCAGGTTGGGGTCGACGCCGGTCACCCGGTAGCCTCGCGCCGTCCAGAGCCGAGTCGAGATCCCCGTCCCGCAGCCTATGTCGACGATCGCGGCACTCGGCTTGAGCCCTGCAGTCTTCTCGATCCAATCGAACAGCGCGGGAGGATAAGACGGCCGCCAGCGCGCATAGCCCTGCGCCAAGCCGTTGAACCGCTGGCGCGGATCCACGCTCATTCGTCCACCACCGAGAGGACCGCCCCGGGGAAATAGAACGAGAGTATCTGCTCGTAGCGCCGGCCCTTGTCGGCCTGCAGGCGCGCGCCCCACTGGCAAAGCCCGACGCCGTGGCCGTTGCCGCCGCCTTGGAATTCGTAGCCCCTCTTGCGTCGGACCACCTGCCGGATGCGCGAGCTCCTGAGCTCGGTGTTGCCCAGCTGCTTGCGCAAGTCCGTGGCGCGCAGGCTCATCGTCTCGCTGCCGATCTTGGCGGAGAACACCCGGATCATCCCGGCGGCGTCGCGCTTGGCGGCCTTGAGCCACTTCAAGCCGCCGCCGATCATCCGGCGCGACTGCAGCGCCTCCAGGATGTCCGAGTCTTGGAAGAAGACGTTCCAGCGGAAGTGGGGGGAGGCCGCGCAGTAGCGGTCCTTCACGCCTTTGAGCGGCCGCGGCGACTCGGCGCCCGAGGGCCATACGGCGCTCTGGTCCTGCGTGCGGCCGCCGCAGCAGGCATGGTAGTAGACGCTGAGCAGCTGCCCCTTGTAGCCCAACACCTCGCCGCGGGTCTCGTGCACGGCACGGCGCACGTTCTCGTAGACCGGCCCAAGGCCGCCGTACATCTGGGAACGGGTGTCGGAGGTCAGATCGAAGCCGGAGCGCCGGTACTTGCCCATGTTGTAGTAGGCGAAGGTCCGGGCCACCACGGCCTGCGCCTTCAAAGACTCCAGCGGCCATTGCGGCTCCATCTCATACGGCAAGACCCCGAGGAGGTATTCCTCCATGGCCAGTTCGGCGATGACGGTCACCGTCTCGCCTGAGTTGGCGCGCAGCAGCAGGGTGCCGCGATAGCGCTTGGACCCGATCATCAGCGTCGCCTCAGCGTCTCCCGGGATCAGCCGGGTCTCCGATGCCAGCCGAAGGCTGCCCAGGCGCAGGTCGGAGCCTTCGGCGTCGAGCGGGTACTTTTGATGCGGCGTCAGCGCGTGCACGGAGCGTCCATCTTGGGCCGAGAACTTGCCCTCCGGCACCAGGACGAGGCGCCGCGCCTGATGGGCGACGGCGATCGAGATGCTCTTCTCGGTGTAGGGAGCCGCCGCGGCCGGGCCGGCCAGGGCCAGGAGGAGCAAGCCGAGCGTCACAACAGCTCGAGGTTCTTGCGGGGCGCCGTCAGCCCCAGGTGCGTGTAGGCCTTGGGAGTGGCCACCCGGCCGCGGGGGGTGCGCGCGATGAAGCCGGACTGGATCAAGAACGGCTCGGTGACGTCGGTGAGCGTGTCGAGCTCCTCCGAGACGGCGATGGCCAGGTTCTCGACTCCGACGGGGCCGCCGTCGAATTTCTCGATGATGGCCAGCAGGAGCCGCTTGTCCATCGCGTCCAAGCCCTCGTGGTCGACCTCGAGCGATTCCAGCGCGTAGCGGGCGATCTTGCCGCCGATGACGCCGTCGCCTTTGACTTGGGCGAAGTCGCGGACCCGGCGCAGCAGCCGGTTGGCGATGCGCGGCGTGCCCCGGCAGCGGCGCGAGATCTCGCTGGCTCCTTCTTTGTCGGTCTCGATGCCCAAGATCGCCGCGGACCGGGCGACGATAGCCTCGAGCTCCTTGGGTTCATAGAAGCCAAGGTTGCCGATGATGCCGAAGCGGTCGCGCAGCGGCCCGGTCAGCAGGCCGGCCCGGGTCGTAGCACCGATGAGCGTGAAGGGAGGGATGGAAAGCTTCAGCGTCGAGGCGGAGGGGCCCTTGCCGGTGGAGATATAGAAGGTGTAATCCTCCATCACGGGATAGAGGGCTTCCTCCACCAAGGGGCTCAGGCGATGGATCTCGTCGATGAAGAAGACGTCCCCCTCATTGAGGTCCGTGAGCAGCGCGGCCAGGTCGCCGACGCGCTCAAGGATGGGCCCCGAGGAGGTCCGCAGATTGACGCCGAGCTCCCGCGCGAGGATATTGGCCAAGGTGGTCTTGCCCAACCCCGGAGGGGAATAGAAGAGGCAGTGGTCGAGCGGCTCCTTACGCTTTCGCGCCGCCTCGATGAAGACTCCGAGGTTGTCCTTGAGCTTCTGCTGGCCGATGAATTCGGCCAAGCTCTTCGGGCGCAGGGCCCGGTCGAAGGCCTCTTCTTCCGCTTTGGGCGCCCTAGACAGCACGGAGTCGGGTTCCTTGGCCATCAGAGCCTCTTGAGCGCCAGGCGCACGATCTGCTCGGCGGGAAGGTCTTGGGCGCCCTTCTCCTCGGCCAAAGCCAAGAGGGCGGCGCGCGCTTCGGCGGGCTTGTACCCCAGCGAGGAAAGAGCGTTGAGGGCCTGGGACATGGCGCTGGTGCCCGCGGCTTCGGAGGCCGGGGTCTTCAGCCGCTCGGCGCCCGGCATCTGCACGCTCTCGAGCTTATCCTTAAGGGCATCGACCAGCCGCTCGGCGGTCTTCTTCGAGAAGCCGAAGACGCCGGTCAGCATCTTGGCGTCCTGATCGAGGATGGCGCGGCGGAAGTCCGGCAGGGACTTCGACGCCTTGTCGAGATACTCCAGAGCCTTCTTGGCTCCGGTGCCGGGCACCTCGTCTTTGATCGTGGAGAACAAGGACTTCTCGGCGGGCGTGGCGAAGCCGTAGAGCGTGGCCCCGCCGCCGTACATGCCGAAGGACTCGACGGTAAGCAGGAAAGCCTCATGGCCGGGGGCCGGCAGCGCGCGGGCCGTCGCTTGGGTCACGAGGACCTCGTAGCCGACGCCGGCGGCCTCCAGAACGACGCGCTCGCCGTCTTGCGAGAGCACGACGCCGCGCAGCGAGGCGATCACTTCGCGCCTCCGAAGCGCTCAAGGACTTTCATCCGGCTCATCCGGCTGGCGCGCAGGTGGCAAAGCGCGATGGCGGCGGCGTCGGCCACGTCGTCGGGCTTGAGCATGGCCTCGAGGTTAAGGGCCTTCTGGAGCACCTTCTGCATCTGCGCCTTGTCAGCGCTGCCGCTGCCGGTCAAGGCCGATTTGACGGTGCGCGGGTTGTACTCATGGATGGGGCAGGCCTTCTGGCCGGCGGCCAGGAGGATGACGCCGCGCGCCTGCAGCGTGGCGCGGATGGTGTTGGCGGTCTTCACGAAGAACATCTCCTCGATGGCCACATGGTCCGGCTGGTGCTCTTCGATCAGCGCGCTGATGGCGCGGTGGATGGTCACCAGGCGTTCGGCAAGAGGCGTGCCAGCGGAGGTGCGGATGAGCCCCGACGCGGCCAGGACGGGCGTGCCTTCGGAGGACTCGAGCACGGCCCAGCCGGTCTCCGATACGCCCGGGTCGATGCCGAGGACGATCATTTAGCCGAGCTTGGCGAGGACTTGGTCGGAGATGTCGAAGTTGGCATACACGTTCTTGACGTCGTCCAATTCCTCGAGCAGCTCGATGAGCTTGAGCAGCGTGCGCGCGTCCTCCTCGTTGACCGGGACCAGGTTGTCGGGGATCTGGGAGACCTCGGCGGACGTCCACTTGACGCCTTTGGCGGCCAGCCCTTCCTTGACCTTGTCCAAGTCGAAGGGGGGGGTAAAGACCTCGTAGGCGTCGTCGCCGGCCTTGAAATCCTCGGCGCCCAGGTCCAGGGCCAAGCCCATCAGGGTGTCCTCGTCGGGCGCGCCCTCTTTGCTCACGACGATCAGGCCGCGGGTCTTGAACATCCAAGCCACGCAGCCGGCCGCGCCCTTGGTGCCGCCGTTCTTGGCCAGGACGGTGTAGACATCGCCGCCGGTGCGGTTGCGGTTGTCGGTGGTCACCTCGATGAGCAGCGCGACCCCGCCGGGGCCGTAGCCCTCGTAGGCCAGCTCTTCGTAGGCCGCGCCTTCCAGTTCGCCGGTGCCTTTCATGATGGCGCGCTTGATGGTTTCGGCCGGCATCATCACGTCTTTGGCGTCGCCGACGGCCTTGCGCAGGCGGGGGTTGCCGTTGACGTCGCCGCCGCCCAGCTTGGCCGCGATGGAGATCTCGCGGGAGCACTTGGTCCAGGCCTTGCCGCGCTTGGCGTCCGTCGCGCCCTTCTTGCGCTTGATATTAGCCCAATGCGAGTGACCGCCCATAGCGCCTCCTAGGTCGAAGAAATCAAGCAAAGTATATCAGAAAAAGCAGTGGGCGGGACGGTGTCAGGCTTTCCGGTATTACCGGTATTACCGGTATTGCATGGAACAAAATCGCACCCTCGATCGTATAAGAGATATGGGGAGACCACCAAGAATCCATTTCCCGGGCGCCATCTTCCACCTTATCTCGAGAGGCAACGACAAACAAGACATCTACCTCGATGATGAGGACCGCCGTCGATTTATCTCGATCTTGACGATGATGAAGAAACGGCATCCTTTCCAGCTCTATGCATATTGCCTGATGACCAACCATTTTCACCTGCTGGTGGAAGTCGACCGCTGCGAGGCCAAGGTTTTTATGCACGCAATTCTGACCAGCTACTCACATTACTTCAATGGTCTTCACAATCGGGTCGGCCATCTCTTTCAGGGCCGCTATACGTCGCTGCTTTGCCAGAGGGACTCCTACTTGATCAGGCTGATCCAATATATCCACCTCAACCCGGTCGCCGCAGGGATGGTCTCGCATGCCTCCGGTTGGCCATGGTCGGGACATCATGACTACCTCTCCGAGCGCCCGGGATTGACCGATACATCTTTCCCATTAAGCCTCTTCGGCGCGGATCGCAAGGAGAGTCTAGATGCCTACAAGGAGCTTGTTTCGCAGCCGCGCTGCGTGCTTCCCAGCACGCAAGAAATTCAATCGTTCACGCCTGAGCTGTTCGAACCCTTAGGGATGGGTAAGTCCTTGCAGCTGGTGGCGCTGGAGACAGCTAAAGCCACGGGGATCTCCGAAGGCTTTCTAAGAAGCAACAGTCGGGCGCGATGTTTGACACCCGTACGGCGGAGATTTCTGGAACAGGCGCTTAGGGAGGGGTATTCGGCTGCCGAAGTGGGATCGTTTCTCAACCGGTCCCCAGTAGCGATTTCGCGGTTGCTGGCTCGTCAGGCCTAATTACCGGTAATACCGGTAATACCGGAAAGCCTGACACCGGCTATTTGCTAGAATGGCGCCTAGGGCCCGTAGTTCAAAGGATAGAGCACGTGGCTTCGAACCACGGGATCCGGGTTCGATTCCTGGCGGGCCCATGTTTTTGCCGTTTTTTGGCTTAAATATTGAAATATTTCCGTAAAGGGCGGATGGTACTCTTCGGGGGCATGCTCCTCTTAGCTTCCGTGGTCATGGCCGCGCCGTCCATTCAGGCTCCGGCTGACCCTGCCGCAGCTCTCGGCCGCCGCGCGCTGGCGTTCTTGGCCGGCAGGGCCGCCGACCCCGATCCCGAGGTGAGGGCCGCCGTGGCCGCTGCCTGGGGGGAGATCGGCAACCCCGCCGCCAAGCCCTTGCTCGAGAAAGCGGCGGCCGACCGCAACGACTACGTCCGCATCGAAGCCGCCGCCAGCCTCGAGCTGTTGGGGGCCCGGGGCGCGCATGTCTTGGAGGAGATCGTTTCAAAGTCCTCGGCCACGACGGGCGCGCATCTGTCCCCGGCCGAAGAGATGCGCGTGCTGGCGCATGACAAGGCCCGCGTCGCCGCCATCCGGAAATTAGCCGGCATGGGCAGCGAGCGTGTCGTGGCGCTCCTGGAGAAGACCCTCGAGGACCGTTCGCCCTCCGTGCGCGACGCCACCGCCGTGGCGCTATGCCGGCTCGGCTTCGACGAGTTCTCGTCAAGGTTCCTCGAAGCCCTCTCCGATCCCGACGAGTCGGTCCGCTCCGCCGCCGCCAAGGCCCTTGGCGAGATCGCCCTTCCCGCCGCCGCGGAACCCCTGATGCGCATCGCCGGAGAGGATTCCGCGGCCGTGCGCGCCGAGGTCATGCGGTCCTTGGGCGCTCTGGAGGACGACATCGTGGTCGACACCCTGGTCAAGGGGGTCCAGGACGACAAAGCGCGCGTCCGGCTCATGGCGGCGGGGGGGCTGGCGCGCCACGCATCCTCTTCGGCCGCGATGCCCATGCTGCGCCGCCTCGCCAAGGACGAAAAGACCCCCGACCTGGCGCTCAAGGCGATGGAAGGCCTGGCCCGGCGAGGCGAGACCGTGGGGCTTTCTCTGGCGGAGCGCACGCTATCCGGCCCGGATATCGACGGCCGGATGATCGCCCTCGACGTCATCGCGGCCGTGCGCACCGACGCGGCTTTGGAACTGCTCAAGGGCGCGATGGAGCGAGACGCCGCGCCCAGGGTGCGCGTGCAGGCCGCCGCCTTGATCGTCAAACGCCTCCAAAAAGGCGGGGCCCAATGAGGCGCGCGGCCTTCTCCCTGGCCTTCGCCGCGCTGTCCTGCCTGACGGCGGCCCCCGCCCAGGCGATCAAGGCGCCTCCCGGGGCGGCCAAGGACGCCAAGCGCTTCGCCCGCCAGCCGGCCCTTCAGGTGGGCGCGCCCGCGTCGGCGGTCCGCCGCTTCACTTCCTTCAACCAAAGGCATGGCGGGGGCTGGAAGATCCGCTTCGACGGGCGGACGGGCGTCGCCTCGGCCCTCGTCGAAGGAAGCGCCCCGGCTCCCCTCGGCCCGCCCGCGCCCGCGGCGCAATCCTTCCTCAACGAGAACTTCGACCTGCTGGGCATCGATCCCCGCACGCTCGAGGTCGAGCGGCAGAACGAGGTGGACGGGCACAAGCACGTGCTCTTCCGCCAAACATACCGCGGCCTGCCCGTCGAGTTCGCCCGCGTCAAGGTGCACTTCTCCGGACGCGGCGACGTCCTCGGCGTCAATTCCGATTACCAGCCGGGCCTCGACCTCAGCGTGACGCCCTCCGTCCCGGAGCAGGCGGCGGCAGACGTCGTGCTGCGCGACAGCGGATTGCCCGTGCTCCCTGACGGCCGGCTGGTCGTCTATCCCGCCGCGCAAGGCGCCAGGCTCGCTTGGAAGTTCACCGTGCGCGGCAAGCAGGCGCTTTGGCGCTATTACATCGACGCCCAGACCGGCGAACTGCTTTTTCGCTTCAATGACCTGCGCTTCCAGACGCCGCCCGTCTGCCTCACCTCGGGCACGATCATGGGGATGGTCTACGACGTCGACCCCAGCACGTCGCCCGGACCGGTGATGCGCCCCTTCAACAACCAAAAGGTCTACGTGGTCGACGGCTCCACCTTCGCGGTCACCAGCGGCGCGCCCACCTACGGCCAGGGCTTCTTCTGCAGCGGCACCAAGGGGAAGATCATCACCTCGCTCCAAGGCCCGTTCGTCAACGTCGGAAATTTTCGCGGCCCCAGCGCCCATTATGACAACGGCAACGGCGTCTGGAGCACGCTGGCGACGCCGATCTCGTCCCCGCATCCGTATCCTAATAACGTCGTCCTGACCTCCACGATCAATATCGCCGCTTCGGCCCCTCTGGCGGTCAAGGTCCTGCCGGTCTTCAACAACTTCAACGTAGGGCGCTTCGACTCGAGCGTCCAGGACGGCGGCGATGTCACGGACAGCGACCAGGTGGCCGTCCTCGACGCCAACGGGAACCCCGTCTCCTTCTATATCGGAAACCGGGGCAGCTTCAACGGCGCCGCCGTCCACGGACAGCTGCTGCGCCTTCGTCTTTCCTCCAACGACTCGGGGACGAACTTCGGCTACGACGTCAGCCTGTCGAGCTACCTGACCGTCAGCAACCCCACCGACTACGGCGCCGATGGCTCCAGCTTGACTTGGAAGCCCGAGAACACCACCGCCGGCCTGCGCGGGGAGATCAACCTCTTCTATCACCTCAACAAGATGCACGACTACTTCGTCTCGGACGTCGATCGCTCGAGCATCGCGTCGATCAGCAACAAGCCGCTGGTGGCCATGGCCCATGCCGGCCCCGACCTGAACAACGCCTTCTATGACCCCGTCTACGACGGCCTGATGTTCGGCGACATCTCGAACCTCGTCCCGATCGACGCGCTGACCGACGACGCCACCGTGCCGCGCCACGAGTACACCCACTACGTCGTCGAGAAGATCTGGCCCATCCAGAATTTCGGCCAGGCGGGCGCCATCTCGGAAGCCATCGCCGATTATTTCTCGGCCAGCTCCCTGGAACACAGCGCCATCGGGACGTACTACAAGCAATCCATCGGGCTGGGCGGCGCCCTCCGAGAGCTGGACTGCCAGACGCACCCTCCCTGCAAGTCGCTCAACGGGAACACCGACTGGGAGGGCGAGATCCACGAGGACAGCATCTTCCTCAGCCAGGCGCTTTGGGACATCCGGCGCGACCGCATCACCGCGCTGGGCCCGGCCGCGGGGAGGTCTTGCGTGGACAACCTCTTCTTCCAAAGCCTGTTGTTCTTCCCGGAAAGCTTCACCGAGGTGCTCGATGCTATGAAGCGGGTCGACAGCGCCGGCATCGTGGCCGCTTGCGGCGGGGCCAACGCGACGCAATCGGTCATCAACGCTAAATTCGCCCTCCATGGCCTTCAACTCGCCAGCGGCGATGCCTTCGAAGGCTCGCGCGGCAACAACGGGTTCGAGACCGCCGTCGACATCAGCACGTACCCCTCGCTCAACGGCACCGTCTCGCCCGCCGGAGACATGGACTTCTACACCTTCGGCGCGGGAGCGGGCCCGGTGCAGATCACCCTCACCCTGCCCATCGACGGCCCTTTCCATAAGGTCTACGCGCTGACCCTTTTCGACCGCAACCATAAGCAGGTGGCCTACGCCCAGCCGCCGCTGGACGGGCAGCATACCCTCTTCGACGGCGCCGCCTGCGACCAGAGCGACTGCCTGACGACGGCCTCCAAGGTGGTCCTGACCTACAACAACCCCGCCGCCAGCCAGCTCTTCCTGCAGATAGCCGGCGGGCCGGCGGCGGGAGGGTCGAACTCCGGCGTCAACTCCTCCCTCCCCTACCTGTTGGAGACGACCTACAGCAAGGCCGCGGCGCTCTCCGGCCGCGTCGTTTCCGCGAAGTTCGACAACGACCGCATCAGCTTCGCCGTGAACGTGACGAGCCACCCTCAGATCCAAGACTACCGCTTCGCCTACGCGCAGCTGCGCGACCATTCGACGAGCATCATGGCCAATACGCTCACGCATGTCCCAGCGCAGGCCGGGGACTTCCTGACGATGACCTCCTCGGAGAACGCCTCGGGCAGGATCACGGGCGAGGTCACCCTCGTGCCGGGCTTCGCGGCGCGCTTCCCCGCCGTGGGCACCATCCACGTGGAGGTCTTCGGCTACAACGTGGCGGGGAGCACCGTCTCGCTGGGTTTGTCCAACCCGCTGAACCTGACCACCACGAAGTCCGAGCTGAAGGCCTTCAACAACATCTTCAACCCCGCCAAAGGCGATAAGACCACGGCCAAATTCGACGTCCAAAGCGGCGGCCGCGTGACGATCAAGCTCTACTCGATGAGCGGGGCCTTGATCGCGACGCTTTTCGATGGGGAGGTCGAATCCGGCAAAGGCTCGGTGGATTGGTCGGGGCGCAACCTCTCGGGCAGCGTGGTGGCTAGCGGCATCTATCTGCTCCGCATGGAAGGCCCGGGCATCTCCAAGACGCAAAAGATCGCCATCGTCAAATGAGGCTCCCTTCGCTCGCCGCCTTCCTGCTTTGCCTCGCGGCGCCCGCCGCCGCGGGCGACGCCGGCGTCACCGGCGCGCCGGTCCTGCAGATGCCGATGGGAGCGCGCGCCTTGGGCATGGGGGGGGCCTTCGCCGCCGTCGGCACCGATGCTTCGGCCTTGTTCTATAATCCCGCCGGCTTGGCGCGCCTCAACGCGCACGAGGTCGGATTCTCCTTCATCAGCGGCCTCGACGACAACAATCTCCAGCAGATCGCCTACGGCGGCCCGATCGCCTTCACCGGCATCTCCGGCAACGGCTACGCCAGCGTGGGCTCCAGCCTTTTGTTCTCGCAGAGCGGCACCCTGGAGTACAACAAGCTCAATGCCGACGGCTCCTTGAACGCGACGGAGCAGGTGAGCGCCGGCTCGGATTTCGTGGGCAGCCTGGCCTACGGCGAGCGGGTAGGCGCCACCTCCCTCGACTTGCGCGACGGCAGCTACAGCATCAACCATTTCGTCGGCGTCTCGGGAAAATTCCTGCGGTCCACGCTCGTCGAACAGTACGCCGCCTCCACCTTCGCCGCCGACATCGGCTACCTCATCCACTCGCCCGAGGCCGGCCTGAGCGGGGCATTCTCCGTGGCCAACCTCGGCAAGGGGCTCAAGTACGTCGATGAAACGGACCCGCTCCCGTTGACCCTTCGCCTCGGGACCGCTTACCAGGGAGGGGTCCCGTCGGTGCACACCTACACCGTGGCCATGGACGGGGATTACGTCCTCTACGACAAGCAGTGGCACGTCAACACAGGCGTCGAGTATTTTTGGCAGAAGAACTACGGCTTCCGGCTGGGGTATCAGTTCCACCGCGACAACATGGGGCTGACGATGGGCTTCGGCACGCGGTGGCGCGGCCGCGTCCTGTTCGATTATGCGCTGGTCTTCGCCGATTCGCTGAGCAACTCCCACCGGGTCACGCTTTCCTATCGCTTCGGCGGCGTGACTCCCACCGTCAGAGGACGGGAGCGGCGACCGTTCATCGAGAGCGTGCCCGAGCGCGAGCAGCTGAGGAACCAGGAAGAGGACAAGCCCGTCATCGAGATGCCGCCCGCGCGGCCGCGGGCCGTGCCGCGAGAGCGCTCCAACGGCGTCCCCGGGTGGATCTACTGATGTTCGAAACAGCCGAGCTCGATGAGAAGGTGTCGAAGGCCGACTACAGGCGCCTGGAGCCTGAGCTGCGCTCGGAGCTCGTCGCCGCCCAAAAAGCCTTAGCGGCCTCGCCGCTCTCCTTGGTCGTCTTGATCGGCGGCGTCGAGGGCGCAGGCAAGACCGAGTTCGCCAACCGTCTGCTCGGCTGGCTCGACGCGCGCGGCATCGAGGTCTACGCCGGCGAGGGTCCCACCGAGGATGAGCGCGCCCGGCCTGCGTTCTGGCGATTCTGGCGGCTCTTGCCGCCGAAGGGCAAGTGCGCGGTGCTGCTCACATCATGGTACACGACCCCGATCATCGACCGGGTCTTCAAACGCACCAAGCGCGGCCGCTTCGATCGCGAGCTGGCGCGCATCACCGCCTTCGAAAAGATGCTCTCCAGCGAAGGGGTCGTGGTCGTCAAGCTCTGGATGCACTTGTCCGAAAAAAACCAAAAGCGCCGCTTCAAGGAGCTGGAGGCCGACCCGGACACCTCTTGGAGGGTCACCGCCCGGGACTGGCGGTTCCACGGCCGTTACGACCGCTTCCGCCAGGTCTGCGAGCAGGCCCTCATGCAGACGAACCCCGCCAACGCGCCCTGGCACATCATCGGCGCCGCCGACCGCCGCTTCCGAGACCTCACCGGAGCGCGCCTGGTCTTGGAAGCCTTGCGCGCACGGCTTCACGGGATATCCGCCGCCAAGCCGGGTCGCGACGGGCAGCCGCGGGCCACCCACAACGGCAAGGACCTCATCGGCGCGCTCGACTTGACGCTGCGGCTGCCCGATGACGCGTACAAGGATCTCCTTGAGACCCTGCAGGGCCGCCTTGGCCGGCTGACCCGGAAACTCCGCGAAAGGGGCCGCTCGCTCACGTTGGTCTTCGAGGGGACCGACGCGGCCGGCAAGGGCGGGGCGATAAGGCGCCTGACCGAGGCGATGGACGCGCGCCTCTACCGCGTCCAATCCGTGGCCGCGCCCACCGACGAGGAGCGGGCCCATCCCTACCTTTGGCGGTTCTGGCGCCACCTCCCGGGCGCCGGCCGCGCGACGATCTTCGATCGCTCCTGGTACGGGCGAGTGCTCGTGGAACGCGTGGAGGGCTTCGCCAGCCCTGAGGAGTGGCAGCGCGCCTACGGCGAGATCAACGCCTTCGAGGAACAGCTCGGAGAGGCGGGGAACATCGTGCTCAAGTTCTGGCTGGCGATCAGCCCTCAGGAGCAGCTCAAGCGTTTCAAGGACCGCGAAGTGACGCCTTATAAGCAATATAAGATCACCCCGGACGACTGGCGCAACCGCAAGAAGTGGACCGCCTACAGGAAGGCGGCCTGCGAGATGATCGAACTCACGGGCCTGGAGCGCGCGCCCTGGACCCTGATCGAAGCCGAAGACAAGAATTGGGCGCGCATCAAGATCCTGGAGACGGTGGTCGCCGCGCTGCGCCGCGAGCTTCGTTGAGCCGGCATGACGACGGCCGGGCGCTTGGCTAGGCTCATTGACAAAACGCGCCATCCGCTTATACTTTCTCCGTGGCCTTGATCGAGACGCACAGCCTGCGCCGGGAGTTCGGCGACACCGTCGCGGTCGATGACGTCAAGCTGACCATTGAAAAGGGCGCGGTCTTCGCGCTGGTCGGGCCCAACGGCGCGGGCAAGACGACCCTATTAAGGATGATCGCCGCCTTGCTCGAGCCGACCGCGGGCACCGCGCTGATCGGGGGATTCGACATCATCGAGTCGCCGCGCCTCGTGCACGGCTGCCTGGGCTACCTGCCGGATTTCTTCGGCCTCTACGACGACCTGACGGCTCGGGAGTACCTGACCTATTTCTACCTGGCCTACCGGCTGAACCCGGACCTGCTGGAGCAGCGCATCGACTCGGTCCTCTTCCAGGTGGGCTTGAGCGACCGCCGCGAAGCGCCCATCGAGACCTTGTCGCGAGGCATGCGCCAGCGCCTGGGTCTGGCGCGCACGCTGCTGCACGAGCCGCAGCTGCTGCTGCTCGATGAGCCGGCCTCCGGGCTGGACCCCGGCGCGCGCCATGAGCTCCAGGAGCTCCTCCGTTCGCTGGCGCGCTCGGGCAAGACGATCGTCGTCTCCTCGCACATCCTCGCCGAGCTGGAGGATTACTGCTCCCATGTCGCTATCTTGAACCGCGGCCGCCTTGTCTTCTCCGGCACGGTCAAGGAGGCGCGGCTCAGCCTCGCCAAGGGAAAGCGCTATCGTCTTCGCGTGCTGGGAGACGCCGCCAAGACTCGCGACCTGGTCCTGCTGGACCCCTCCGCCAAGGATTGGCGGCCCGACGGCGCGGAATGGTCCTTCGAGTTCTCGGGCGACGACGCCGCGGCGGCGTCGCTGCTCAAGGTCCTGGTGGACTCGGGCGTCGGCATAAGCATGTTCTGCGAAGCCGCCGGGACTATCCAGGACAGCTATCTCGCCATGCTCGGGCGGGAGACCCATTGAACGCCTTCACCCGGCGCTTCCCGGAGATCGAGCGCTACGCCATGAGCGAGGCGCGGCCCGGCCGGCTGGTGACGGCGGCAGTCACCTCTTTGGTGGTCGGGGGCTGCCTTTACGCCTCGACGGCCGCATCCTCTAGCCAGGACTCCGGCGGCGCCCTCTTCGGCGCCGCTTTCTGGCTGCAGGCCATGATCCTCCTGCTCTACGGGACCTCCCGGACGACGGGCAGCGTGCTGACCGAACGGCTGGAGAAGACCTGGGACCTCCAGCGGCTGACGCCTATGTCGTCTTGGGAATTGTCCATCGGAAAACTGCTGGGAGCGCCGATCCTGGCCTTCTACCTCGCCGCGCTCTTCATCCCCTGGGCCGCGGCCGGGCTGGCGACTTCCTCGACGCTGCCCATGAGGGAGGTGATGTGGGATTACCTCCTGCTTGCCGGGACCACGTTCTTCTCCTTGTCCTTGGGCTTGCTCGTCTCCTCGCACGGGGAAGGCTCGGTGGGGGGAGCCTCCGCCGGCACGGCGGGGGCGCTGATGGGCGCATTCGGGCTCTCGTTCCTCGGCTCGGCGATGACCTCCACCGGCGCAAGCAAGGGGGGCACGCTGATCCCTTTCTTCGGACGCCCGTGCCCGCTCGAGTTCGTCATCCTCTTCAGCGCCGTCTTCTTCGGGGCTTGGGCCTTGGCCGGCGCGCGGTGGCGCCTGGGCCGCGAACTCCTCGAGCCCCGGCGCGCCTGGCGCCTGCCGGCGTTCATCCTCTCCCTAGCCGCCTATGAGCGGGCCTTGGGGGTCCCGCCCTTCATGACGCTGATCGCCCCCGGCGTCGTCATGTACTTCGCCGGCGTCCTGGATGGAGCGGCCGCCGACCGATGGAAGGCTTGGCTGGCCGCGCCGCCGCGGCTATGGTGGGACCGGATGCCGTCCTGGATCGGCGGGGCGGCCGCCTGCGTCTGCGCCGCTTGCGTCCTCGCGACGCTCGATCAAGGGCCGCAGACACAAAGCTCACCGGCGACCGTGCGGTTCTATCCGCTGATCCTCTGCGGCTTCATCATCCGCGACCTTGCCTTCCTCCAGCTCTGCCGCTTCAGCAAGAGCCGCAGCCCGGAGGTCATGGCGATGATCTTCATCGGCCTGGCCTACGCCCTCCCCTCTATCGTCCTGGGCGCGGCCAAGGCAAGCGTGCTCCTCTACCTCTTCATGCCGGCGCCCTCGGAGAGCCTCCCCATCCTGGCCAACCTCGCCCCGGGCTGGCTGCAAGCCGCCGGCGTCTGCCTGCTCCTCAAGAACCGCCGGGGCTAGTTCTTCTCGGCGCGGGCGCGCAGGCTCTCGTTGAGGATCTTCTTGCGCAGACGGATGCTCTGCGGCGTCACCTCGACGAGCTCGGTCTCGTCGATGAATTCGATGGACTGCTCGAGCGTGAGGATGGTGGGCGGCGCGAGGTCGATGGCGTCATCGGTGGCCTTGGAGCGCATGTTCGACATGGCCTTCTCCTTGCAGGGGTTGACCACCAGGTCGTTGCTCCGCGAGTTCGACCCGACGATCATGCCCGGATAGACCTCGGTGCCGGTGTCGATGAAGAAGGCGGATCGCTCCGCCAGCTTGGAGAGGGCGTAGCCGGTGGAACGGCCCTTCTCCTTGGCCACGAGCACGCCTTGGGGGCGCTCCGCCGGGTCGGCGCCTTTGGGCCCGTAGCCGTGGAAGCTGTGGTGCATCATCCCCTGGCCTTTGGTCGTCGTCATCAGCTCGCTCTTGAAGCCCATGAGGTTGCGCGACGCGACCACGTATTCCAGGCGCACCCGCGTCGTGCCTTCGGGGGTCATGTTGAGCATCTGCCCGGCGCGGCTGCCCAGGTTCTCGATGACGGTGCCCTGGTGCTCGGAGGGAACGTCTACGACGAGGTGCTCCATGGGTTCATGAAGCTGGCCGTCGACGTCCTTGAAGATGACCTCGGGCCGGGAGACGGCCAGCTCGAAGCCCTCGCGGCGCATCGTCTCGATGAGGATGGAGAGATGCAGCTCGCCGCGCCCGGAGACCTTGAAGTTCCCTTCGCCTTCCATCTGTTCGATCTTGAGGCCCACGTTGATCTGCTGCTCCTTGAGCAGCCGCTCCTTGATATGGCGGCTGGTGACGAACTTGCCTTCGAGGCCTGCGAAGGGGCTGTTGTTGACCATGAACTCCATCGACAGCGTCGGTTCGTCGATATCGAGGGGGGGCAGCGGCTTAGGGTCCTCGCCGGAGGCCACGGTGTCCCCGACGTTGATGGTCTCCAGGCCCGCCACGGCGACGATGTCGCCGGCGAAAGCCTTGTCGACGTCTCGGCGCGCCAGCCCGAAATACTGCTGGAGCATCGTGACCTTGCCGGTCAGGACCTGGCCGGTGGATTTGACCAGGGCGAGGGTCTCCCCCTTGGCGATGGTGCCGTTCAAGATGCGGCCCATGCCGATCTTTCCGATGTAGCTGCTGTAGTCGAGCATCGTCACGAGCATCTGCAGCGGCTTGGAGGGATCGACCATCGGGCCGGGGACGGAGTCCAGGATGGTGTCGAAGAGCGGCGTGAGGTCCTTGCCGACGTTGTCGACCGTGAGGCTGGCCCAGCCGGCTTTGCCGGCGGCGTAGACGACCGGGAACTCCATCTGGGGATCGGAGGCGCCGAGGTCGATGAAGAGGCTGAAGATGCGGTCCAACGCCTCATTGGGCCGGATGTGAGGGCGGTCCATCTTGTTGATGACGACGATGGGATGCAGGCCGAGGGCCAGCGCCTTGCGCAGCACGAAGCGCGTCTGCGGCATGGGGCCTTCGACGGCGTCGACGAGCAGCAGGCAGCCGTCGACCATCTTGAGGATGCGCTCCACTTCGGAGCCGAAGTCGGCGTGACCGGGCGTGTCGACGATGTTGATCGTCACGCCCTTGTACGGCACCGAGGTGTTCTTGGCAAGGATCGTGATGCCGCGCTCGCGTTCCAGAGGATTGGAGTCCAGGACCTGCTCCTGCGCCGCGTCGACCTTCACATGGAAGGACCCGGTCTGCTTGAGCATGGCGTCGACGAGCGTCGTCTTGCCATGGTCGACGTGGGCGATGATGGCGATGTTGCGCAGGTCCTTGCGGCGGTTCTCGGCGGCGTTGGTCATTTTGTTGGAGTGTCCTTTTGAGTAGAGGCTGTTAAACCTTGGAGCGTCTTATAAGAATCCTGGCCGAAGGGATCGCCCGGCTCGGGCGGGCCCAGCACGGTGAAGAAGTCCATCATGGATTGAGGGATCAGGATGTGGCTCTCCGGGCCGGTGGCCAGGACGATGTGGTGCAGGTTCATGTCCACGAAGAGCCCTTGATGCTTGCCCACCTTGACGATCTTGCCGAAATTCCGGGAATTGGCCCAGAGATTCTTCGCGCCGTCGATCACGCTCTGGAAGACGTCGGCCGTGGCCCAGCCGAAAACGACGGAGCTGGCCCCCATCGTCGCCATGAGCTTGCCGAAAGAGAGCCCCAGGACGCCGAGGCCGATCCAGAAGCTCGCCCCGTAGACCACGGCGCGCGCCCCCAGGCGGATGACCATCGTAGACTGCCGGCTCCAGCCGTTGCGTTGAGCGAGGCCGTTGATGAAGCCGGTCAGCCAGCGCTCGGTGGTCCGCGAGGCGACGAGAACGGCGGCGGCTTGCAGGTAAGGCAAGGCGGCGCCGATGCCGATCCAAGCGGTGAGGGCGGGCATGACGAAGGTCAGGCCAAGCCCCAGGCCCATCCAGACGGCGGCGGACTTCATGTCGATCTCAGCCGTCTTCTGCTTGGCCAGGGAGAGGAAGTCCTTCAAGCCGAAGCGCGGCAAGGCCCGGCGCTCCTCCTTGGTCTTGTACTCGCGCTCGACCACGATGACCTTCCCGGCCAATTCATTGTAGGTGATCGTGGTGGTCTCACCGACCGAAGGCTTGAGCACGACGTTCTGCAGCGTCATGTCCTCCACAAGATAGGTCTCTCCATCGATCCGGATCCGCTCTCCTTGCTGGAAAGGAGCGTTGAGCAGCAGCATCACGCCGCGCATGAGGTTGCCGATCACCTTCTTGGCCGCTAAGGTGGCGAATACGGCGCCGATGCCGGCGGTCGCCAGCAGCGCCGTGGCGGAAACGCCGGCCGTGTGGAGGCCGATCACGCCCGCCGAGGTCCAAACGACGACGTAGGCGAGCCGCCGCCACAAGCCCTCATGCGTCGGGTCGATCCAGCCCTTGGTCTTGAGCCATGTGACCAGTCGGCCGGCGTAGCGCGAGACGAAGACGGCGCCGACGATGGCGCCTCCCGTGCCCGTGAAAGGCGCGACGAAGGCCCAAGCGGAACTGGCCAGCGCCTGCGTCGAATAGCCGGCCGACTCGAGCCCGGCGCCCAGGCCCGCGAGCCACAGCGCCGAAGTGGCGCCGGCGCGAAGGATCCGCGTCGTCTTCGCCGACCACTCGAAGGCGGCGGAGGTCTTGTCTATGGCGCGGTTGAGCAGGACGTTGAGACCGTAGGTAGCCGCCACGACGCCGGCTCCCGCCAGGTAAGGCTTGGAAACGGCGAACAGCTCGGGCAAAGCGGTCGGGATGGACACGGAGCCGATGACGGCGGCGACCATGGAGACCTTCTGCAGCGACTCCTTGACGGCCGGGCTCCATTTGGCCCAGTCGGCGAGCTTGCCGGCCGCGGCCTTGGCCGCCCGCGCCGAGGCGTAGATGGAGAGGGCGAATCCTCCGATCCAAGCATAAGGCGCGGCTACCGCGGCGAGCTGGGCGAACCAGGCGAAAGGAGCGGAGACTCCGGCGGCCGCGACGGCGAATGCCGGCACCGACGGTTTCTGCGAGGGCGCCGACGGCGCGCCGACGGCGCGAAGCAGAGGCGCGCCGAGCGATGCCGCGGCCGGCGTCGCCTCGGAAGCGGGGGCCGCGCGGCTGGCGGACCAGAAGGACTCCCAGCGAGAAGCAACGGACGTCCCGGCGGCGGCGTCATCCTGGGGGTTCTCGAGGATGGCGCGGCCCGTCTCGAGCTGGGCGGCGGCGCCGAGCGCTGCCAGCGGCTCCGGCACGAAGGCGGCGGCCTGCGCGTCGAGGGCCGAAGCGGCGGCGGCGTCCAGGGCGGCCGCCGGTGAAGGCGCGACGGCCAGCGAAGGGGAGGGGCTCAGCGAGGGCGTCAGCGAAAGGGCGAGGCTGGGCGTCAGCGTCCCGGGCAACGATGCCGCGAGGGACCCTGGGCGAGCATTGCCGCCGAGTGTCAGCCCGTTGGGCGCGAGGCGGATGGAGACCGGCCGCATGACGGCCTGGGCGGCCCAGACGCTGCTGGGGCCGAGGCAAGGAGACACGGCGACCAAGGTGGCTAAGAGGAAGCGGCTGACGATGGGATTTTTCATGGTCCGATTATAGCTGTTGGCGACGCGGCCCTAGAACGGTCGAAAGTCCCAGGGCGCAGCCGGTAAAGGACCTAGGAGAGTTGGGACCCTACAAAAAAAATGAAAGCCACCTCTAGATGCCGTACAAGTTGAGGGGCGGTGGCTTTCAACGACATTCTACCACAAACCGGCCTGCGATGCAAGCGCGAAAGGGAGCCAGGCCCGCGCGCTACTTGATCTCGTCGGCGAAGCTCTGCAGGTATTTTTCGTCGCTGGCCAGCTCGCCGAGGACCTTCGCCAGGTCGGTGAGCGAGACGATGCCGACGACCTTGCCTCCCTCGGTGATGGGCAGGTGCCGGAACTGGCCCTTGGCCAAGCACTGGAAGACGCTGGCCAAAGGCTGGGAGGCCTCGACGGTGACGAGCTTGCGCGTCATCACGGCGCCGACGGTCGTCGTGACCGGGTCGAGGCCCTCGGCCACGACCTTGCGCGCCAGGTCGCGCTCCGTGAAGATCCCGTCCGGCTGGGTCTTCTCTCCGACGAAGACCGAGCCGATGTTGGCCTTCTTCATGATCTGCGCCGCCTTGGACACGGTGGTGTCGGGCGGCACGCTGATCACGTCGCGCATCAGGACCTTGGCTGTCTCAGGCATAGGGCACCTCTCAGAGTGCGAAGCTCAGAAGATATTCTTTCTTGCGATCCAGGATGGAGCGGAGGTCCTGGCCGGGCGCAGGCGTCGTCACGGCGGCGACGCCGTGGGCGTATCCCAAGCCGCCTTCGGCTAGAGCCCCGAGGTCCCATATGACGGGCGCCTCCTGGTCCACGGCGGCGGCCAGCAAGGCCGCCGACTCCTGTGGAGGCGCGGTCTTCTCGGGATCGACGGCTTCCTCAGGAGGCGGCGGAGGGGGGGCTTCCTCGTACATGAAGAGCTTCGGCCGGCCGGGGTTGCTGGGGTTGGGCCGCACCACGATGCCGGGCCGGCCGTCGTCCAAGCGCACCAGGCTGCCCACGGGATAGAAGCCGACGCAATTGACCAGCAGCTTGACCAAAGCCGCCTCGTGACGGTCGCCGCGCGCGTTGACCAAGGAGGCGAGCATCCGGTCGCGCCGCTGCTTCTTCCAGTAGAAGCGCTCGCTGAACCGGGAGAGGTCGTAATCGTCGGCCAGCGCCAGGATCCGGTGATAGACGTCCGGGTGGTAGCCGCCCTCGACGGGGGGCGGGCAGTCATGATGATAGGCCGCCAGCAGGCCGACCTGCGGCGACACATCCTCGTTGCGGGTCAGAAGGAGGTATCCCCAATCGGCATGATCGCGCGCGATCTTCCTTTCCGCCAGGCTCAACGGCGTATGATCCTGAGTCCATTCGACGGGGATGGTCAAGCGGCCCAGGTCATGCAGCATAGCCATGATGGTGACGGTGTTGATCTGCCCCGAGTTGAGGCCGTGGGCATCGCCTAGGGCGCAGGACAACACCGCGACATTGACGCTATGGGCCAGGTGCGGGTCGAGCCCCTGGCCGAGCAGCGGCAGGAGGAGGAACGGCTCATACCCTTTGCTGCGGATCGTGGCCGTCATGTCGTCGACCAGGCGGAAGAGCGGCTTGAGGTCCGGCTGCTTGCCGCCCTGGAACTCGTCGCGCACGAGACCCAGGACGCCGACGGCCTTCTCGTACCAGTCGAGCAAGGTCTTCTTGCGCGTGAGCTTGTTCTTGCTGGCCAGGTCGTCGACTTCGGCCTCCACGATGTGCATCGTCCGGACGCCCTTCTGGTCGAGGAGCTCGGCGGGGTGGTCGGAACTGGGCTTGGTGGCCTCCGCGTTGAGGATCTGGAAGAAGATGAGCAGGTCGGCCATCGTCAGGCCCTTCATGATGGTCAGGTACTTCACCCGGCACTTGGAAAAACGGTCGACCAGCATCTGGTTGTTGGCCGTCTCCTCGATCGACATCGCCCCTTCGATATAAAGCAGCTCGTCCATGAAGCCGAAGCCCAGGTCTTCCTGCTCCTCCAGGATCGGGGTGAGGGTCTCCAGGAGCTTCGTCAGGACCCCGACCACCTCGGAGTGCGTCGGAGGGTAGAGCCTGATGTTGTTGAAGGCGAAATTCATCAGCCGCAGCGCGGCCGTCATCTGATTCCAGCGCTGGTTGTCCGCTCGCGAGCGTCGGACGCGGCGAGCCATTAGGCGCGGCCCTCTTTCTTCAGCGTGGCCAAGGAATCCCTCGCCGCGGCCTTGATCTCCTTGTCGCGCCCGGTGATGATCTCATACCAGGTGCGCCGGGCCGTAGCCTTGAGGAAGGCCAGCGAGGCGTTGGTGGGGAAGCGGCCTAGGGCGGTGACGATGGAGACCTTGACCTCCTCGTGCGGCGTCGCTCCGAAAGCCCCGATGAGCATCTCGTCTAGCCCCGGGTGGTTGAGCAGCGACAGCGCGATGATGGCCGGGGTCGTCTCCTCGGGCGCGCCGGAGACGATATAGGCGATCAGGCCGACGATGGCCTTCGGCCCTCCGGTCTTGCCGAGTATCTTGGCTGCGGCCTCCCTGACTTTGTGGTGAGAGTGCCCTATCAAAGGGACCAGCGCATCCAGATTCTCCTCGCCGCCGATGTCGGCTAGGACGGCGATGACGTTCACGATGATGAACCAGTCCTCGTGGCCCAAAGCCGCCCTGAGGGCTTTGGTACCGAAGCGCCGTCCCAGCGCCGCCAACAACGCGCAGAGCTTGGCGCGGTGGCTCTTGTCCTGGACCTTCTGCATCTCGCCCAGCAGCATGGGCATGACCCCTTCGCCGAGGAATACGAGGAATTCCGCGACCTTGGCGAAGGCGTCAGAATCCTTCTCCAAGGCGGCTAGATGCGCGACGATGCGTTCGGCCACGGCGGGGGAGGCGATCTTCTCTTCGATGAGCTTGCGCAGGAGGGGCAGGAAGGCGGTGAGCCTGGCATCCCTCGCCATGAGCGTCCAGCGCTCATGTTCCTTCATGAGCGACTCGATCTGCCCGTCGCGCCCCAGCTCCATCAGCAGCCGGCCATAAGCCTCGATGACGTACTTCGGCTTGCGATCGTCTTCGGGCGCCGCCAGCATCGCCTGCGCTTTGGCCAGCGACCACAGCATGGCGGCGTTCTTCTCATGCGTCTGATGCACGCCCAGGCTGTCGCGGTCGGCCTTGAGCATGACCCCGGCCCAGGAGACCACGGTCGGGCGGTCCCAGCCCGGACGGCCCTTCGCGGCGGTGCGCGGGCGCCCCTGCCATCGCGGCGGCCGCCGGACCAGCGCGGAAAACTCCTCAAAGCGCGCCCGGATCCGGGGATCGTAGCAGGACCAGGGCATGGCCGCCTCGAATTCCTCCAGGGGGAGCTCGCGGTTGCGGCAGCTGTCGAGGAGCTCGGTGACCTCTTCAGCCTCCTTGCCCTGAAGCCCCTCGTTCTGCTGGAAGAGCAGGCCCAGGAAGTCCGGCAAGGTCTTGGCGCGGGCGAAGGCCTCCACTTGCGCCTCGCTGAGCTGCCCCGGCATCTCATGCTTCTCCTCTTGCTCGCCGGTGACGACGAAATTGAGGATGAAGGTCATCTGCAGGCCGTCGATGCGGACCTCCTGGACGCTCTTCTGGATATCGCTGAGGGTCGTCTTCTCATCGGGCTTGGCGACCAGGATCTTCAGGAACTCGACCATGCCCTCCTTGGTCAAGCGATTGGTCAAAAGGAGCTGGCCGATGCCGAGCGTGTGCAGCGCGACGGCGAAAGCCGTCACATCGGGGCTGTCGGTCAGCTCGACCTCGTCGACCGTGATGATCTTGGCTTTGACGTCCAAGACGAGCGTCGTCTCCTGCCCCAGCGTCTTAAGAAGCACCTGGGTCACCCTTTCGGCCAGCTGGAGGATGATGGGATGGCCTGCCTTATAAAGCGAGGTGGTCTTGGCGCTCGTCGCCAAAGAGCCGATCAAGACCTCCACCGAGGCCAGTTTTTGCCGCGAGGCCTGCTGTTCCGCCGTGTGCTCCGCCACGTTCGAAGTGTAACAAGGACTTCAGGATTTTACAAGACCTCACGATAACCGAATAACCGAGGGCCTGGCACCGATTTAAATATATAATACGTCCATGGAACCCTATCTCGGTCATCGCAAAGCTTTGGAGCGCCGCCTGCCCGACGGGCTGATCCTCCTTTCCGGCGGCACCATGCTCACGCGCAATCATGACGTCGATTTCGTGTTCCGGCAGAAATCCCACTTCCTCTATCTGACCGGCGTCGAGGAGCCCGGCTGCCATCTTCTGATCGACCCCAAACGGCGCCGACACACCCTCTTCATCCCTCGGATCGACAATCACCACCGGGTCTGGCTGGGCCATGTGCCGGGGCCGCAGGAGGCGCGGCGGCTCTTCGGCATCGACCGGGTGGCCTACACCGACGAGCTCCCGGCCGCTCTGCGCCGGGCAAAAGCCGGCTATCGCAAGACCTACCTCGATGCCATCTCGGCTTCCCGCCACAAGCAGGCCCTGCGCGGCGTCGCCGCGGCGCCGGCCCTGCTCGAGGACGCGCTCCAGGAACTGCGCGCCTGCAAGACGCCGGGCGAGCTTGCGCTGCTGAAGCAGTCCAACGCCGTCAGCGGCCAGGCGCACCGCGAGGTGATGCGCTCGGTGCGTCCCGGCCAATATGAATTCGAGGCGCAGGCCGTCTTCGAGGCGGCATGCCTGCGGCGCGGCTTTCGGCACTTGGGCTATCCCTCGATCGTCGCAACGGGCACCAACGGCGCCGTCCTGCACTACCACCGCAACGCCGCCAAGATCAAGGACGGCGACCTCCTCCTCATCGACGCCGGCGCCGAGCTCAAAGGCTATACCGCCGACATCACTCGCACCTTCCCGGCCAACGGGCGCTTCACCCGGCGCCAGCGCGACATCTACTCCATCGTGCTCGCCGCCCAGAAATCCTGTATCGCCCGCTCGCGCCCGGGGATCGTCTCGGCCGACCTCCATCTGCACTCGATGACGGTCATCGCCGAGGGGCTTAAGGACCTCGGCATCCTTCGCGGCGACACCGCCGGGCTCGTCGAGGGGGGCGCGGTCCGGTTGTTCTACCCTCATGGGTTGACCCACATGCTCGGCTTGGACGTCCATGACGTCACGGGGGGGCGCAAGCGGCGCATGCCCAACCCCACGAAGGTCCCGGTGCGCTTCGTCGCGCGCCTGGAGCCGGGGTTCGTCATCACCATGGAGCCGGGGATCTATTTCATCGGGGCCCTGCTTCAAGACCCCGCGCTCCGGCGCAAGCACCGCGCCTCGGTCGACTTCGCCAAGGCCGACGGCTTCCTTGATTTCGGAGGCGTGCGCATCGAAGACGATATCGTGATCCGTCCCGGCGCGCCCCTGAACCTGACGGATGTCCCCAAGGAGATCGCGGATGTGGAAGAAGCCTGCCGCCGCTAGCCTCCTAGCCCTCGGCTTGGCCGCTTCCGCCGCGGCTCAGGACGTCGGCATGAAGGTCGGCTTCTCCGCCCGCCCGCTCGGAGGGATGTCGTTCTGGGTCGCTACGCGCGCCGCTTCCGTGATCTTCGAGACCGGGGAAAGCGACGCGGTGTCCCAGCCTTGGGACAGCGTCCTCATACAAGGAGAAAGCCCCGATCAGGGGGTCGACTTCGAATTCTCGCGCCGGCTGGCCTCGGGCGCCTGGGGCGCCTGGACGCCTGCCCAGATCACGCGCCGTACGGCGGACGGACGGTTTTGGGCCCGCGCCCGGCTTGCGAAGGCCTCGCCGGGCAGCCTCCGCCTTCGCGGGCTCGACGCAGGCGTGCAATCCGGCCATTGGCTCGAGATATACACGGTGGAGGCCTTCGATTCGGGAGCCGTCACCCAGGAGGCGCCAGGGCCGGCGCCTGCCGAGCCGCCTTCCGCCCCGCCCGCGCCGCGTCCGTTGGTGCATGGACGGCAGGAATGGGCCGCCCGGGAGCCCAAGGAGCCTTATACCCCTCACGCACCCGACCGGCTGACGCTGCACCATACGGCCGGAAGGCAGACGGCCTCCCTCCAAGCTTCTCTCGATGAGGTCCGATTCATCCAGGATTTCCACCAGAACGGGCGGGGCTGGAGCGACATCGGCTACCACTTTTTGGTCGACCCCGCGGGCAACATATTCACGGGCCGCCCCGAGACGGTCCAGGGCGCCCACGTCAAGGAGAGCAACAAGGGCAACCTCGGCATCTCCCTGCTCGGCAATCACCATCCGCCCAAGGATCATCCCGTCACGCCCGCCGCGCTCGACGCCGTCACGGCGCTAGGGCGATTCCTCATCGGCGCGTACCTCATCCCCGCCGGAACCCTGCGCGGCCATCGCGATTTCAACTCCGGGACGGAATGCCCGGGGGACCTAGCCTACATGCGCTTGGGGGAGCTTCGCGGCCGCTTATCGCAGACGGGGGCCAAGCTCTCGGCGCCGCGCAAGCGCTTCCACGTCCCGTCTTGGGCGTCGAGCGCGCTGGATTGGGACGCGGGGCTCAGGCCCTGAAACCGGAGGCCGCGGCCCAGAGGATGGCGCCGCCGGCCAGCAGCCGATAGACCACGTAGGGGCGCAGGCTGAGGCTCCCCAGATTCGCAAGGAAGAACCGCACCGCCGCAAACCCCATGACCGCGGAGACGGCGATGCCCCAAAGGAAGGGGCCCGACGCGTCGCCGATCTGCAAATGGCGGAGCTTGAGCAGGCAGGCCCCCGCCGTGATCGGCGTCGATAGGAGGAATGAATAGCGCGCGGCCTCGGCCCGCGATAAGCCAAGCGCCAGGCCCGCGGTCAGGGTCACGCCGGAGCGCGATACCCCGGGGCAGATCGACAAGGCCTGCGCCAACCCGATGCCGACGGCGCCCGAGAGCCCTAATTGATCGAGAGCGCGCTTCTTGGTCCCCCAGCGGTCGGCCAGTTCCATGAGGACGGCGAAACCCATCAAGGCTGTGGCGATGCGCCAAGGCTGGCGGAAAGCATGCTCCGCCTGATCCTCCAGGATCAAGCCCGCGGCGACGGCGGGCAAGGTGGCGAGCACGAGAAGCCCCAAGAACCGCGCTTGGGCTCCGCGACGGTCGCGCGCCGCCCCGCGGAGGATGTCCAGCCAGTCGCGCCAAAAACAGCTCACCACGGCGGCCAGCGTGCCGATATGCAGGGCCACATCGAAGGTGAGCCCAGGGTCCTCCCAGCCAAGGACCCAAGGCAGCAGCGTCAGATGGGCCGAGCTGGATACGGGCAAGAACTCGGTCAAGCCTTGGACGGCGCCGAAGACCGTGGCCTGGCCGTAGGTCAAGGCTTTTCCGGCAGGACCTTGGGGATCATCACGAAGTCACGCTTCGAGGCCGAGCCCCGCGCGCCGACCCACGGCCGGTTGCGCGCGGCCGCATCCGCCAAGGCGTGGCGCTCCGCGGCCTCGACCTCCCGGAACGGGGGAGAGATCTCGTCGATGTACTTCGGCTGGTAGTCGGGGTGGCTGACTTCCAGCGTATAGCCCTTTCCGCCGGCGAGGGCTTCCACCGACACCTTGAAGCGGCCGGCGTCTCCGGTCGTCGCCTCCCCGCGCTGATTGCCGGAAGGATCCTTGAACGCGAGCTTGGCCGCATAGACTGATTCCAGACTGATGAGATCGTAGACCGAGCCTTCGAAGACCCACATCGCCGCCGGAGCGGCTTTCGCGGCTTTGGGAGCTTCGGCCGGGCTGGGCTTGGACGGCGCCGTCGCTTGGCTGGCGGCCGGCTTGGCAAGCTCCGGCGGCTTCGGCGGATCCATGGGGTTGGGCCTATCCATCGGCTTCGGCGATTCGGTGGCGACGGTGGTGCGGGTCAGCGTAGGGGCGGCCGCGGGCGCAGGTACGGGCGCGGCTACGGGCGCGGGCTTAGGCACGACCACCGGACTGAGCACGGGAGCAGGGGCGGGCGCGGGAGGCTTCACGACGGGCGCCGTTACAGCCGTCAACGGCGCGACCGGCTCTGGCACCACGGCGATGGGTGGAGCTGGGGGAGGCGCGACGGCCTGCGGGGGCTTTTCGCCTGGCGGCGGGATGCGCACCGTATCCGAACCCTTCGGGAAAGGCGAGCGCACCGGCCCCTGGCGTCCTTCCGGCGCGACGGGGCGCATGACCAGCGCCATCGCGACGAGGAAGCCGATGCCGACGACGACCGCGCCGCCGATGAGCCAATGGTTCATCGTCACGCGCGGGCGCGGCAAGGAGGTATTGGTCGTCGGGGCCGTTTTGGGCGCGGCGGGTTTAGCCTTGGGCGTCGGCACGGGCGGCGGCGAGATGGGTTTAGCTCGGTCAGGGCGGCGCGCCGGAACCGGAGGAGGCGTGGGGGTCCGCGGCGCAACGGGCGTCGGAGTAGGCGTAGGTGGAGGGGGAGGGGTCCGCGGCGCGGGAGCCGGAGGTGGAGCGGCGGGCTTAGGCGGCTCCTTCGCCGGGACCTTCGTCTTCTCCGGCGGTTTCGCTGGAGGCTTCGCGCTTCCGGGTATAGAAGGAAGCTCATCGGCATGCAAGCCGATCTCGGGCGGCGGCCCCGTCACCTTACCCAAGGTGGGGATGGAGAACCCGGGGATGCTGTCGTTAGGCTGCACCTTCATCGGCGCGCGCGGGACGGCCCTGACCGGTTTTTCCGCGGGGGCGACCTCGGGTTGAGCCTCAAGGTCTTCTGGCGGCTCCGGCTCCTTTGGCTTGGGGGCCTCGGGAGGTTTGGGGGGCGCTTTGACGGGCTTAGCCGCCGGCAATTGAGGGGTGGCGGCCTTTTTTTCCACCGACGGCGGAGCCTCGACTTTCACGGCCGGAGGCAGCTGCGGGGTCTCTACTTTGACCGGCTCCGGCGGGTCGTCGGTGATGCGTTTAAAGGCGATGAAATCCCAATGACAAGAAGCGCACCTGGTGGCTTCGTCGTCGACTTGGGCACCACAACTTGGACAGCGGGAGATCATCTTCGGGCGGGAGGCCCGACCTCATTCTAGCTTTTTATTCCCGCTTCTTGCGAGTCAACCCGAGGATGTAGGGCAGGTTCGAGTGCATGGCCAAGAAGCCGATGGACAATGCGGCCGCCGCTTGCAGGCCGAGCCTCAGCAAGTAGCGCGACATGGGGTCGTCCTTGGACTTGTTGTCGGCATCGAGTTCGTAGCGGTGCTGAGCCGGGGGCAGGTAGGTGTAGCCGTAGTCCTCGCCCTCCGGGCGGGGGGCGGCCGCGGGCTGGGAGGCCGTCGCAGGAGCGGAGGTCGAGCCGGCGTCGCGGCTGCGCTCCGCTATCGGAGCTTCCTCGGCGTTCGACTTGAAGACCGGGGCCTTGGGATTGAAAGTGGGCATGCCGGCGGAGCCGCCGGCCGGACCGCCGGTGGGGCCTTGCCCGTTGCGGACCTCAAGAGGCGACTTGCGTTCTTTCGAGCCATCGAAACGCGAGGCTAGAGAAGGCGTAGGCTCATGACCGCCGGCCAGGGCGCCCTCATTGGGGGTCATCAAAGATTTGGGGCGAGGCGCCGCCAGGTCCGGCGCGCTAGCCGCGGCGATCGAGCGCGGCGCCGCAGGGCTGATGTCGGCTGGAGCCGGAGTTCCGTTCATGGCCATCTGATTCGAGGGTGCAGGGTCCTGAGAGGCTCCGCCGCCGCCACCACCGCCTCCACCGCCACCGCCGCCTCCACCACCGCCACCGCCTCCACCACCGCCCCCACCGCCGCCTCCAGCACCGCCCCCACCGCCGCCGCCCGAAGTGTCGCCGGATTTGTTCCCGCCGCCCTTATCTCCGCCGGCAGGGGCGGCACCGCCGCGCGATGCGGTCGTATCCCTATTGTCAGCCGCGGGGCGAGTCGTCTCGGGGGCTTTCTGCTGGACCTGCTGCGGAGGCTCAGGGCGCCGCTCTGGCTCGACTTCGGGCTCCGGCTTTTCCGGCAGGTCCGGAGGCTGCGGGGGTTCGTTATGGATCACGCGGGGAACTTCTTCCTCCAACTTGCGAGGCTCCTCTTTGGGGGCTTCCTTGGGGATATGGGTTTCTTCAGGGGGCTTCACGAAGACGGAGGCGTAAGGCAACACCACGGTGCTGCCGGTCAACGGCTTCTTGACCACATCCTTGACCTTCTCCCAGACGGACTTGGGCTTGATGGGCTCTTCGCCCTTGAGTTTGGGGGTCTCCTTGACCGCCGGCGTATCCTTGGCCACCGGTTTTTCCTTGGCCGCGGCTTCATCCATGAATGATCGGCGAGGGATCTTGACGCGTGGCTTCCCATCGGGACCAAATTCTCCCTCGACGATCTTGGGCGCCTCCGACTTGATGCGCGGCTTGCCGTCAGGGCCGAACTCGCCTTCGACGATCTTGGGGCTTTCCGCCTTGACCCGCGGCTTGCCGTTGGGGCCGAATTCTCCCTCGACGATCTTGGGAGCCTCCGATTTGACGCGCGGCTTGCCGTTGGGGCCGAATTCGCCTTCGACGATGAGCTTGGGAGTCGCTTCCAGCGGGCGCTCGAGGACGGCCTTGGGTTCGATGATCTCGCCGGCGGCTTTTTTGACGCGCGGCCGGCCATTGGGGCCGAACTCTCCTTCCACGATCTTGGGGGCTTCGTTCTTGACGCGGGGCTGGCCGTTGGGACCGACCTCGCCCTGCACTATTTTGGGCGCTTCGCTCTTGACGCGCGGCTTGCCGTCGGGGCCGAACTGGCCTTCGACGATCTTGGGGGCGGCCTTCGAGAAGGGCTTGCCGTCGGGGCCCAGCAGCGCCGGGGCTTCGCCGGAGAGCGGCCGGCCGTCAGGCCCCAAAAGTCGGGGCTTCGCCGCCCCCGCCGTTTCGGCCGTCACCTCGATGATGCCGCCTTTTTTGGGCGCCTGGACCTCGAGGACCGGAGCCGCCTCCTTGACTATCTTGGCCGACGGCGGCAAGGACCCCTCCGCGACCGCGACCGCGGCGGCGGGCCCGCCCGTCCCGGCGGCGCCGCCCTTTTCTCCCGCCGTCATCTTGAAATTGGCCTTCCCCTCGCCTACGCCCTCGATCGCCCCGGCCTGCACCTTGGCCGCGCCTTCCGCGTTGATCTTGGCGGCCTCGACCGTGGCCGTCTGCAGCGCCTTGTCGGCCTTTTTGGATTCGAATACGCTCATGAAGCCTTCTTTGAAGGTGGTCAGCAGGCTCTTGGCCGCGGGAGCCGCCGCCGGCCCGCCCGTCGCTGTCGCGTCGGGCACGCCGCCTTGAGCGGCCGGCTGCGCTTGCGCGCTGGCGGATTCCGCGGCGGCCTTGGCCTGAGCCTCGGCCGCCTTTCCGGCCTGAGCGGTATCCTTCAGCCCCTTCTCAAGCTCCAGCAGCTTGGCCTTCTCGATGCCCAGGGCCTTGGCTTCGGCGGCCGCGGCCCGCTTATCGCGCATGCCTTTGGCCATGACCGCCAGGAAGGCCAGGTCCGACAGGTTGTGCGACACCTGCATCGTGGCTTTGTCGTCCCAGGCCTTGTCCCCCGTCACGGCGTCGGCGACGTTCATCGTCGTGCGCCCCAGGCCGTCCGCCGCGCTGGCGACGAAAGGCACGACCATCAGCAGGGTGACCGTCGTGTCCAGGGCCTGCAGGCCCTTCACGCCCCAAACCGCCGCCTTGGCGCCGTTGGCGAAGGCCGCCGTGGCTTTGATGGCGACGATCGCCTCGCCTAAGCCGAACGTCGCCAGCACCAAGGGATTGAGCAGGCTCTCCGCCACGTTCTCCACCGCGCCTACGACCACTCCGGCCGTGGTATAGCCGTTCTCGATGAGCCGCTTGCCGTAGGTGCTGGCGCCGTACTCGTTGCGGACCGTCTGCGCCGCCTCTTTGGCGGTGATCGGAGCGTTGACGGACTGCTCGATGACGTCGGGAGACATCGGGAAGGGCTGGTCCTCCAGATTCTTGCGCCGGAGCTCGCGGACCTTGTCGTAAAGCCTCCGCCGGGCTCCCGGAGTCAAGCGGTCGATATGCCCTTGGTCGTCGACCAGCAGGTTGGCCAGAGGGTTCTTCGACATGCTGCCGACCATCTCCAGACTGGCGGTGTCGTTGCCGAAAGCGGCGACGGTCATCTGGGGGATGGCCACGAGGCTCGTGTAGGCCGTCTTGCCCACGTTGCCGCAGAAACCGAGGACATCACTGAGGATGGGGACCTTCATGATCCCCGAACCGACCCCGCCCAGCCAGGATTCGCCCTCCTTCACCGTCACGTCCTTGATGAAGTCCTTCTTCGTTTGGTTCCAGCCGCCCTGCGCCGCCGAGCCCTTCCAGGCCGACTCCTTCAGCCAGATCTTCTTGATGTCGTTGGTATAAGCCCAAGGGCCCCAGCCGTGGTCCTCGGTGTCGTCGGAGGCGGCCCATTCGCGCCGCGTGCCCCACGGCGTGTACTCCCGCCAGGCGCCGGGGTGCTCCTGGGAGGGCGTGCCATCCGAGCCCAGCGTGATGGCGCCCATCAGCGTGAAGCTGGTCTTTCCGGGCTGTTTGTAGGTCTCCAAGAACTGTCCGGCGATGATCTTCTTCTGGCCGTTGCTGCGCTCGAAGATCAGCTTGTAGTTGCCCTTCTCGTCGACGCAGAAGCGGATCGCCGCCGGACCGTCGGCCAGGTCCGTCGGCTTGTATTCGTCCGCGTCGAATAGGAAGTTGCCCAGCGCGACCTTGCGGGTGCCGTCCTGATCGGCGACCCCCAGGATCTTGAGGAGCTCCTCGGCCAGCGCCCTGCTGGCCTTGGCGCGCTCCTCTCCGCGCGCGATCTTGAGCAGGCCGGCCAGCGAGACGTCATAGGTCAGGAATTTCCCTTTAGGGTCGATGATCTTGTTGACGTGGGACGAGAGGATCAGGATGCTGTTGTCGTTGCCCAGCACGATCCGGTTGATCGTGATCGAGCCGTCATCGTTGAGCGTGCCGTACTGGAACTTATATAGCGGCGCGTCGGTCTTGCCTAGGTTGAGGTTGGTGATCTTGGTCGAGCGATCCTCGGAGGTGGCGATCTCCGTGCCGCGGCTGAAGTCCGTCATCGTCCGGACCCCGCCGTTGTCCTCGACCTTGGTCTCCACCGAGCCGTCGGGATTGAAGACCTTGATCCGGGTCACCTTCTTGGCGATGTCGGCGAATTCCTCCCGCAGGACCCGGCCCGTCTTCTCGTCGATGATCCGCGTCTGGGCGAGCCGGAGCTGCCTCTCCGCGTCGAAGAACGCCCGGGTGCGGACCTCTTTTCCGGTGACGGGGGACCGGGCCACGCTGAGCGCGGAGTCGTCGTCGCGGCCCTGCCCCTGGAATCTGGAAGTGCCGTCCTTGTAGTGGTATTGGAAGCCGAGGAAGACCGTCCCGCTCTCCTGCTGAGCCGAGAAGACGATCTTGGTGACGGGGGGCTCGGCGGGAGCCCCGACCTCCCAGGCCTCGAAAACGGTCCCCACCGGGATCGCTTGCGAGAGGAAGGCTTGCTGGAGGAAGACCTTGTACATGGCCATGTCGACCATATAGAGGGCCAGCGGCATGTTGGTCTCGGCGATGACCTTCATGCGGCGCTGCTCTTCGGCGGCGTCCTTGGCCGGGCCCTTGATGCCGTTCGTCTCCAGGAGGAACCTGCGGGTCTGCTCCAGATGGGCGATGAGGCTCGGCAGGCCGACGAACGCGTCGGGGTCGCCATGGGAAGCCAGGATCGCCTCACGGGCGCCGCGCAGCAGGGACCTCCGTTTGTCCAAGCGGTCCGCGGTGAAGAGGCGCTCCTTGGCGTCGGGGAGGAGGTTGAGGAAGGGGGAGGCGGCGTCCTCGGCGGCATCCGACAATCCGGGCCCCTTGACGTTCTTCACCGCGCCCTGGACGCCGGGCGCCGGAGGGCTGAGGTCCAGATCCTTGGGCTTGCCGCTCTGAGCGTTGGGGTTGCGGGGATCGGCGAATTCGATGGGGCTCTCGGCAAGCCCCTTCTGGACTTTGGCGAGCCGGGCCTGCGCGTCGGGGAGGCCGCCGAGGCGCTGCTGCAGGTTCTCGAAGATGCGCGCGGCTTGGCTCGGGTCGGCTGCGGCATCGCGCAAGCCGCCGACCAGGGCCGCCACGGTGGCTCCATCGCCTTGCTTCGGCCCGGCGCTGACGGCCTCGACGAGCGCCGTGACCTGAGGGTTGGGCTGGCCGCTGCCCCCGAGCGTCAAGCTCTTGGTGCTCTCGAGCAGGGCTGAGACCTTCTTCACGTCATCGCGGACTTTCGCCTGCTCGGAGGCCAGCATCGAGCCTTCGGCGAGCATGGCCTCGACGCGCTTGAGGCGCTTCTCCAGGTCCGCGACCGAGGCTTTCTTCTTGCCGCGCAGATGCGCCAAGAGGTCTTCATTGAGGCTCTGCAGCTCGCCGCGCGCCTGCATCACCGTGCCGGAGTTCAACGTGATCGTGGGCGCGCCGGCCATGGCCAGCTGCTGGTCGGAGGCGAGGGAGGGGCCGGCGCCGAAGGCCAGGACGGCCGCCAACGACAGCGCCGATAGGGGTCTGGGTCTTTCGGTCCCGGCCATGCCCACAGTGTAGTCCTTAAGGTCCTAGAGCGTCAGTGTCCTAAGGCCCAGAGGACCATAGGTCCAAGGGCCTAGGAGGCAGGATTAGTATAACCGGAAAGGCGGGAAATGCAAGCGGGCCGGCGGCGCGAGCGAGAAGCTAGCCCTGGGTCGTCAAGGAGGCGAGCCGTTCCTCGAATCTGACCCGGGGGACGGCGCCTTCTTCCTTTAAGAGGAAATACTTGCTGGCCTTTTGGGACAGGATCGTGAGGAACTTGGCGGGCACGCCGGCGCGCCGATAGGCCGCCAGCTTGTGATGACCGTCGAGGACGAAGCCGGCGAAGAAGGAGTGCAGGTTCTTGTTCTGCCCTTTCTTGACGGCTTCCGGGATGCCGCGCTGATACATGCCCAGCATCAGGATGCGCGGACGGTCGCCGTTGGTGATCATCGATTGATAGAGCTTGATGTATTCCTCTTTCAGCGCGGCGCGCGGCACCAGAGGGATGACGAAATCGAACTGCTTTTCCATGACGCCGGTGTCGGCGTTGCGGAAGATCCGGGGCCGCTGGCTCTCGTAGTGCTCCCAGCCGGACAGAAGGCCTTCTTCCTTCGGGTCCGAGATGTCCCAGAGCTCCATGAACTCGCTGTTGAAGAAATAAGAGCCTTCGTCCTCGCTGTCATAAGGTCCGCCCAGGTTGATGGAGGTCTCGAAGACCTCGTACTCGCCCTTCTCCATGAGGTCGAGCATCGGGGAGAGTTCCTGGACCATCGATTCGTCGATGGGACGGGGGAGCTGGATGGTCTTGGGGAGGTTGGCGATCTTCTTCTGGCTGGAGAGCCGCGGCTCGTGCAGGCACTTGAACCAGAAATGGCAGGTATCGCAGTCGTTGCCGATCTCGAACTTGCGGGAGCCATTGATCTCAAGGAAGATGGAATTGGCTTCGCCGTGCTTCTTCTCCACGCCGATCTTGAAGAAACCCTTGCCCTGGTTCAGCTTGACCTTCATCAGGCCGTCGGCCAACCGGGTGACCTCCAGCTTCGGAGCCGTTTCTGATTTCATGAAAAGAGGATACCGCTAAAGCGTCCGGATGTCAAGCAACCGGAGGCGGCTGACATGCGCGACGCCTTGACAGATTCGGCCGCGAGGAGCATACTTAGCCCATGGCCGAGCGGACCTTCGAGGATGCCCTGCTCCGCGAGGCTTTCGCGCTCTCGGAAGAGCCTCTGGCGGCGCTCGACGCGGGACGCAAGATAAGGCTCTTCAGCCGCGGCGCGGCGCGCCTGCTGGGGCGCGACGCCTGCGGCCAGCCGGCTTCAAGCCTGTTCGCGGAACCTTCCGCCTGCGAGGACCTCCTGCTGCTGGCCGCCGAAAGCGGCTCGCTGTCTGGCTGCGAGGCTTGGCTCAAGCACAGCAACGGGGGGAGGCTTCGGCGCCGTGTCGGTGTCCGAACGCTCGAGGGAAAAGGGGCTCCCGCCGGCTGGCTATTGAGCTTCGAGGCCTCGGCGCCGCGGCAGGGAGCGGCGGCGAAAGGCGAAAAGACCGGCGCGCTCGTCCAGCTCGAGCGTTTTGCCGCGGTCGGCCGCATGGCCGCTTCCTTCGCCCATGACGTGCGCGGGCCGCTCCATGTGATAGCTTCCGCCTCCGAATCGGCGCTTTCCGGCATGCCTGAGGCCCACCCCCTGCGCCCCGCGCTCGACATGATCGGCCGCAATGCCGTTCATGCGGCGCTCTCGGCGCAGTCTCTGCTCGATTTCGCCAAGACCGGCAGCGCCCAGCTGAAGACCGAACCGCTGGATCCGGTCGTCTCCGCCGCGCTGAACCTGGCGGAGAAGGACTGCCTCGACGCCGGCATCAAGGTCCAGCGCGCCTTGGGGGACCCGCCGGCGCTGCCCTTGGACGCCCGCCTCCTGCAGGGGGTGTTCTATAACCTGATCACCAACGCCCGGCAAGCGATGGCCCGCGGAGGGACCTTGACGGTCAGCACCGGCCGCGACCGCCGCGGCACCTTCGCCGTCGTGGCGGACACGGGAGCGGGGATGTCGGCCGAGACCCTGGGCCGAGCTTCGAAGGCATTTTTCACGACCAAAAGCTCCGGCACGGGCCTGGGTCTCTACGCTTGCCGCCTCATCCTGGCCGAGCATCAGGCCGAGCTCATCCTGGAGTCGGCCAAAGGACGCGGCACCTCGGCGCGCATCCGTTTCCAAGACTCGACTCAATAAATCCGCAATACCGTTCTCCTATATTTAGAACGCTCACGGTTCAACAATCTAAAGGAACGGAGAAATCGATGCCTGAAGAGTCCCTCTGGCTGCGGCCCAGAGCCGCGGCGGCCCTCTCGCTGCTCCTGGTATTGAAGGCCCTGCCGGCTGCGGCCGCTCCGGCCGCCCAAGCCGTGCTCCGGCTGGACGGACGGCTGACGGACGCCTCTCAGGCTCCGCTGGCCGGCAACTATCTGCTGCGGTTCGGGATCTGGGACGCGCCTCGGGACGGCAGTGAGGTCTGGAGCGAGTCGCTCTACGTCAGCGCCAAGGACGGCTTCTATACGGCGCTTCTCGGGCGGCTCAAGCCTCTGCCCACTACGGTGATGGATTCGGCCTACCGCCTAGAGGTCTCGGCTCCGCCCGGGACCGGCTGGCTGTCCCAGTCCTTGAAGGCGCCGACCCTGAGCCGGGGCGCCCCGGCGGAGCCGCAGTTCACTCCCGATCCCGGTCTGCGGGTCGAATCCGACCCGATCCAAGCCTCCGCGCCGGCGCCGGCATCGGAGCCGGTGAGGACCCCTCGGCCCGCGCCCACGGCGCCCCCGGCATCGTCCTCGGTCGTCGTGCTGCCCGACGCGGCGGCCTTGGCCAAGGAATTGGCCGCGGTCAAGGAAGAGCTGGACCGGCGCAAAACGGCGGGTTTCGAGACCAGGATCTACCAGGTCCTGGCCGGCGACACCCTGCGCAGCGTCGCCGTCAAGCTCTATGGCGACGCCGAGCGCTGGATAGACCTCTATCAAGCCAACGACGACCGGATATCGCGCGGCGGCGAGCTGATCGCAGGCCAGCGCCTGCTGGTCCCGCGCGAGGGCGCGATCAAGAGATAATCCGCGATGAACGACTGGGACGAAGAAGCCCTGCGGGAGATCGGCAGCCTCGACGCCGCCCGTTTGGCTATCCGGGGGGCGCTGGCCACCATCCGCGACCTCCAGGACATCAACTCCCAGGCCAAGGCGGAGATCCAGGACGAAGCCAGCAAGCGCAAGCATGTCGAAGCCAAGGCCGCCGAGCTCGCCGCCCAGCTGGAGCAATGGAAGAAGGAAGCCGAACAATGGGCGCAGGAGCGCGCCGAGCGGGCCAAGAACGAAGGCCAGTGGCGCGACTCCGCTCGCGCGCAGGTCCGCGCCGAGGAACGCGCGCGCATCGAGGAAGCGCGCGTCCGCGTCGATGAGGAGCTGGGCCGCCTGCGCGCCGAGCTGGAGAGCATGGTCCTGCTGCAGAAGGAGAAGGACCAGAAATGGTCGCTCCTCAAAAAGCAGGTCGAGGCCCGCGACGCCGAGCTGCTGGCCGCCCAGCGCGAGAAGCTCGACCTCAACAACCGGTTCGCCCACGACGCCGATATGCTCGAGCGCATGCGCCAGCAGCGCGACCGCGAGATCGCCGCCTCCATCCGCAGCCGCGAGCTCGAGCTCGAGGACAAGCAGCGCGAGATCCAGGCGCTCAGATCCCAGGGCGACGAGCTCAAGCAGGTCCTGGCCGCCTCCGCTCAGGACCAGGAGCTCAAGAGCAAGGCCGCCGAAGAGAAGTTCATCCGCGACTACCGCGCCAAGGAACAAGCGCTCGTCGAAAAATACGCCAAGCGCGAGGCGGAGCTGCAGTCCTCTTGGTCCGAGCTGGAGAACGGGCTCTGGGCCAGGACCAAGGACGCGCGCGAGAAGCTGGACAAGGCCGTCCACAGCCAGTTCGAGGAGCGCGCCCGCTCCCTGGCGGACCGCACCAAGGAAACCGAGTCGCACCTGGCCGCGCGGGCCAAGGAGCTCGAAGAGTCTTTCATCCGCAAGTGCGCCGAGGCCGAGGCGCTCTACGCCCAGCGCGAGCACGCCCTGCAGGAAGGCTGGCGCGACAAGGAGTCCAAGTCGATCCTGCGCTTCGAGGAAGAGCTGGCTCACGAGAAAGCCCTGGTCCAAGAGCAATCCGCGGCTCGAGGGAGGTCCGCGGAGGCCCTGCTCGATGAGAAGCTCCGCGAGCTCGCGCTGAAGGCCGAGCAGCTCGACGCCGAATTCCGCCACCGGACTTCGCTGGCGCTGGAGGATCATGCCCGCAAGGACGCCGAGCGCTTGCGCGCCCAAGACGATTTCGTGGCCCAGAAGGCCGCCGAGCTCGACGGCGAGCATCGCGCCAAGATCTCCGAGCTCAATGAGAAGGACGTCGTCCGCCAGGAGGCCTTCAACCTCAAGGAGACGGCCGCCTCTCAAGAGCTCAATCAGAAGAAGCTCGATCTTCTAGAGCAGCACGAGCGCGCCGTCGAGCTGGAAAAATCCGCCCTTCACGAGCAGCTGGAGCAGAAGGCGCGCACCCTTGACGAGGCCTTCCGGGCCAAGGTCCTGGAGACCGAGCGCGCCCAGGCCGCCCTCGAGGAGCAGTATCGGAACTGGAAGGCCTCCGTGGTCGCCGACTACGCGCTGAAGGAGAAGGACCTCGACAAGCGCTGGCATACCAGGGAGCAGGAGCTTCTGCGCAACCATGCCATCGCCATGGAGACCCAGCGCGGCGATTTCCACATCGAGTCGCAGAAGACGCGCGACCAGTTCGAGCAGCAGCGCAAGCGCTCCGAGCTGGATTTCTTCGCCAGGGAAGCCAAGGCGAAGGATGCCTACGAGCGCCTGGAGCGAGAGCTCAAGGAGACCTGGGCCGCTCGCGAGGACGAGCTTCATAAGCTCCATGAGGCCCATCTCGAAGCCGCCCGCGAGCAGCACCGCAAGGAGCTCCGGCTTCACGCCGAGCACGCCGCCAACGAGACGGGGCGCGTCCGCACCGCCGGCGCGCTTGAAGCCAACGCCCTGCGCGAGGCCCACCAGAAGGACGCCGCGGCCAAGGACCGCCAGCTGGCCGACAAGGAGCTCTTGCGGCAGGCTGAAGCCGATGCCGGCCAAGCCGCCGTCGCCAAGATCCGCGAGAAGCTGGCGGAAGCCGAGCGCATGCACCAGGCCCTCACCCAGGACTTTTGGGCGCGCGAGCGCTCCTGGGAAGCCGAACGCCAGGGCGCGCGCGACCAGCAGAAGCAGCTCGACGCGGCGCGCGAGCAGAAATTCTTCGAGCTGGAGCGCTCGCTGCAGAGCGTCTGGAGCCGCAAGGAGGCCGAGGCGGCGGCCGCCCACCAAGCCGCCCTGGAGAAGCAGCACGCCTTGTTCCTGGAAGACCTGGCCCAGCGCGAGGAGGCCCATCGCCTGGCCTTCGACGAGCACAAGAAGCTGTCGGCCGTCGACCTCGAGCTGCAGAAGAAGGACTGGATGGACCGCCAAAGCCTCAGCCTCATCCAGGAGAAGGAGCGCCTGCAGGCCGAGAACCACCGCGTCCACGAGCAGCTGCAGAACGAAGGGCGCGCCCGAGAGAAGGAGCTGTCCGACCGGCGCAAGGCGCTGGAAGCCCATCACCACTTCGAGACCGAGCAGCAGACGAAGGAATGGAACAAGCGCGAGGCGCATCTGCGCCAGCAGCAGGCCGTCGACCTAGCCAAGGCCCGCGCCGAGCTCGACATCTCGCTGCGCGAGCGCGAGACTTCCTTGAACGAGCGCTACCTGGCCCTGGAGAAGGAGCTGCACGCCAACTGGGCCTCCAAGCAGCAGGCCGCCGACGAGCAGGGCAAGGCTCGGCTGGCCCAGGACCTCCACGCTCTGGAAGAGCGCGCCGCCCAGCGCCTCAAGCAGCTGGAAAGCGAGTTCCTCCTGCGAAAAGACGCCGAACTCTCCTCCCAGCGCAACGAGGTCGAAATCGAGCTTCAGCGCCGCCTCTCCGAGGTCGAGGCCAAGAAGGGCGAGCTCGAGCACGAATTCCTAGAGCGCCAGAAGCGCGCCGATCATGCCTATCTCGAGCGGGAGAAGGGCCTCGACCACGAATGGAAGGAGCGCGAGGCCCAGCTCATGGCCCGCATCGAGGACGAACGTCAGGAATACCGCGCCAAGCTGCAGATGGAGATCGACCGCGTCCGCTCCGAGGCCGCCGCCCGCCTGCGCCAGAAGGAATTGGCGCTGGAGACCGAGAAGAGCGCGGCTATGGCGAAGGTCCAAGCGCAGCTCGACGAGCAGCGCGCCGTCCTGGAGCATGAGAGCGCCCAATGGCTGGCCGCCCATAAGAAGACCATGGATTCCGAGCGCGAGACCCTGCAGGCCCAGACGCGCCGGGAGTTCGCCTCCGTGGCCGCCACGCTCAAACAGAAGGAAGACGAGCTGGGCAAGCGGCGCGAAGCCCTCGACGAGCACATCCGCCGCCGAGAAGCCGAACTCGTCTCCCAGGCGCGCTCGAAGGAGAAGGAATTCGTCGAGCAGCAGCAGGCGCTGTCGGCCAAGGACCGAGCCGCCCTCGACGCGCTTTATCGGGATCGCGAATCGTCGCTGCAGAAGAGCTACGTGGCGTTGGAAGCGGAGCTCAAAGGTTCCTGGGCGCAAAAGGACGCGCAGCTCAAGGCCGAGGGCGAGCAGCGCATGACCCACCATTTCAAGCTGCTCGACGAGCAATTCAGGGAAAAAGAAGCCCGGCTCGGTGAAGAGACCCGACGCAAGAACGAGGCTCTGCTCGAGGGCGAGCTGAAGTCGCTGCGCGCCGACTGGACGAAGCGCCGCGACGCCCTGGAGGCCGACAAGGCCCAGCGAGAGGCGGAACTGCGCCAACGCGAGCGGTCTGCCGAAGAAGCGCGCGCCGCGCAGGCCGCCGCGCTGCAGGCGGAGTCCGCCGCCGCCTTGGAGGCGGAGAGGCGCGCCCTCGAAGCGGAGCGCCAGGAGCTCGCGATCGCGGCCGCCAAGCGCGCCGCCGAGCTCGACCGCGCGAAGGCCGACATGGACAGGGAGCTGGCGCGCCAGCGCCTGGCGCAGGAACAGCAATCCCATAAGAGCGAGCTGGAACGCGCGGCGGCCTTCGAGAGGGAGAAGGCCGAGCTGGCCCGGCTGCTGGAGTCGCGCAAGGCCGAGCTCGACGCGGCCCGGGAAGCGCTGGACGCCTCCTATCAGGACAAGCATGCCGTGCTGGACTCCGAGATGGTCCGCCTCGCCGAACAGACCCAGAAGGCGCGCCTGGCCTTCGAGGCCCAGGCGCATCAGCGCGAGCTGGAGCGCGCCGCCGCCCTGGAGAAGGAGAAAGCCGGCCTCGAGACGGCCAAGCACGCGCTGGAGGCCGCCGGCCGCGTCAAGCAATCCGCGCTGGAAGCCGAGCGCAAGCGCTTGGCCGAAGAAGCTCAGAAGACGCGCTTGGCCTTCGAGCAGCAGGCCCGGCAGAAGGAGGTCGAGCGCGCGGCCGCCTTCGAGGCCGCCCAGGCAGAGCTCAAGGCCGCCAAGGAATCCGTCGAGGCCGAGCGCATCCGGCTCGCCGAGGAAGCCGAAAGGGGCCGGCGCGCCGCCGAGCAGTCGGCCCACGACGGCGAGAAAGCGCACCGCGCGCGGCTCGAAGAGGAGCGCGCGGCGATGGCCCGCGAATTCGAGGAGAAGCGCCGTCAGCTCGAGGCCGACCTGCGCGCCCGCGCCCAGCTGGTCGCCCGCGAGGAGAACCGCCTGGAGTCCGAGGTCGCCGTCAAGCTGGAAGAGCTCGACGCCGCCAAGGCCGCCCTCGCCGTCTCCTTCCGCGCCAAGGAGCGTGAGCTCAACTCGACCGCCGAGGCCGCCCAGCGGAAGACGGAACAGCGGCTGCAGGCGGATCGCCTGAACCTGGAAAGCGAACGCACGGCTTTCAAGGAGAGCGTCGCCAACGGTAAAGCCGAGCTCGAGCGGGCTCAGGAGTCCTGGGAGGCCGATCATCGCGAGAAGACGGCGGCCTGGCAGAAGGAGCAGCAGCAGCGTCTCAAGGAGGCGCAGGCGGTGCTGGAAGCCGAACGCCTGGCCTTGAAAGCCAAAGCTGCCGCGCTCGACGAGGTCAAGCGCGGAGAGCTTGACGCCGCGCGGGCCGAGTTGGAGGCCGCGCTCGAGACCGAACGGCAGAGGCTCGGGCGCGAGCGCGCCGAAGCGCAAGCCGAGGCCCTCAAGCTGCGCGCCGAGATCGAGAAGGCAAAACGCTCGGCGGAAAAACAGGACGCCGAGCGGCTGCGCCGCGCCGCTGCCGCCGAGGTCGCATCGGCGGAAGCCAAGGCAAAGGAGCTGGCGCAGGCCAAAGCCTCCTTGGACAAGGATTTCGACGACCGAGTGGCGCAAGCCCAGGCCGCCGCCGACGAGGAGCATCGCGCCCTGGAAGCCGAGCGCGCCTCCTGGCGGCAGGAATCCGCCAAAGCCCGCGCCTCCGCCGAGGCCGAGTTCAAGAGCCGCGAACGCCGTCTGGCCGACGACCTGCGCCGGGCGCAGGCCGCCGAAGCCGCGCTGGCGACTCAGGCCGCGGAGAACGCCGGACGCCTGGAGCGCGAGTTCAGCGACCGGACGGCGGAGCTCGAGGCCCGGACATCCGCCGCCGAGGCGGCGCGCCGGAAGCTCGAGCACGAGCTGGAGGCCGAGAAACGGCGGCTGGGCGACGCGCTCGAAGACGCCCGGGCCCAGACCGAGGCGCTCATCGAAGTGCGCGCCCGCCTGCTGCGCAAGCCCGCCAAGGGAGAAGCCGCCTCCGCCATCATCGAGGCGGAGCTGGAGAACCTCCGCGAATCGCAGGCGGCTCTCGAGGCCGAGCGGGAGAAGCTGGAGAAACAGCGCGCCGAGACCCAGGCTGAGGCCGCCCGCCTGCGCGCCGAGGCCGAGAAGGACAAGCGGAACTCCGAGCGCCAGGCCGCCGAGCGCCAGCGCCAGGCGCTCGCCGCGGAGTCCGCCGCCGCCGAGGAGCGGGTCAAGGAGCTCGAAGAGGCCCGCCAGGCGCTGGAGAAGGATTTCGAGGAACGCTCCGCCGAGGCGCAGGAGGCGGTGGAGGCGCAGCGGCGCGAGTTGGCCGCCGAACGGGCCGCTTGGCGCGCGGAGGCGGCCAAGGCCCGGGCCGCCGTCGAAGCCGAGCTCAAGGCCAAGGAGCGCCGGCTCTCTTCAGGCCTGCGCAGCGCCGAAAGCAGCGAGAGCGTGTTGGCCGCCCAGTTCCGGCAGAAGGAAGCGCTCCTCGCGATGGAAACAGCCAAGCAGGCGGCGGAGCTGGAAGCCCGCGCTTCGGCGGCCGAAGCCGCCCGGAAGAAGCTCGAGGCCGAGCTCGAGGGCGAGCGCCGGCGCTTGGCCGAGGCCATCGAGGACGCGCGCAGCCAGGAGTCCGCGCTCAAGGAGGTCCGCGCCCGCCTGCTGCGCAAGCCCGCTAAGGGCGAGAGCGGCGCCTCCAACGCGGCGGAGCTCGAGAACCTCGTCTTCGGCGTGGCGCACCAGATCCGCAACCCCTTGGGCATCATCCGCAGCCTGGCGGAGTCGCGCCGCGGGCGCATGCTCGCCAGCTCAGGAGAGCGGCAGTCCCTCGACGCCATCCTGCGCGCCATCACGAACCTTTCGGAGCGCCTGGAGGACCTCGTCGACTTCTCGCGGCCCCTGCAGCTGAGCTTCAAGAAACAGACTCCCGCCAAGCTGCTGACGGAGCTGCGCGAGCGCGTCGCGGCGCGCTGCCAGGCGCAGCAGGTGAGCCTGAGCGCCGAGAGCCCCGAGGACCTGCCGCCCGTCAACGTCGACAAGGCGAGCCTGCTGGAAGCCCTGCTCAACGTCGCCGTCAACGCTCTGGAAGCCATGCCGCAGGGCGGGAAGCTGAGCCTATCGGCCCGGCGCGACGCCGGCCGCGGCGAGATCGTCTTCACCCTTGAGGACACCGGCCCCGGCGCCGATCCCGAGCATCTGCCCCAATTAGGGACGCCTTTCTACACCACCAAGCCCGGAGGCGTCGGCCTGGGTTTGGCCGCCGCGCGCCGCATCCTCGCCGCCCACGGCGGGACGTTGGAATTGTCTAGTCAGAAAGGGAAAGGCTGCCGAGTCGAGTGCCGCCTTCCGGAGGCCGGTTGATCATGGCTAAGGTATTGGTCGTAGACGACGAAGCGGACATGCGGCTGGCCTTGCGCACCGTGCTCGAGCAAGGAGGTCACTCCGTGGAAGAGGCGGGCGACGGCCCCGCCGCGCTGGAGCGCGTGGCGCGGGGGGGGCTCGACTTGGTCCTGCTCGACATCCGCCTGCCCGGCATGGACGGCCGGCAGATCCTGCGGCGGATCCGGGAGCAGACCGCGGATCTGCCCGTCATCATGGTCAGCGGCTACGGCAGCGTGGACTCCGCCGTCGAGGTCCTGCAGCTGGGCGCCAGCCACTATCTGGCCAAACCCTTCAGCAACAAGGAGCTCAGCGACACCATCGCCCGCGTCCTGGACCCCCAGCTGGCGCAGGAAGGAGCGCTGCGCCGCCGGCTTTCCCAGAAAGTCAGCGCGCTGGGCGCGGAAAGCCCGCCGCGGGCGGCGCAGGCGAGCTCCTTGCCCGTCTCGGCCCTGGCTATGGGCTTGGCGGCGGTCGTCCTGCTCGGCGGCCTCCGGTGGGCCTGGCGCTCGGAGAGCGGCGGCAGCACGACGATACCTTACCTGCATCCGACGGCGATCTGCTGGGTCGGGGATACCCTCTGGAGCGCGGATTGGTTCACGCAGACGATCTACGAACAAAGGCTCAAGGGCTCGAAGCTCGAGCTGGTGCGCTCGGTGCGGCTCCCAGAGACGCACGTCACCGGGCTGACCGTGGTCGGAGACCGCCTTTACCTGACCGACTCATGGAAGAAAGTCGTCGAAAAGCGGCGGATCGACGCGACCCTCTCCCTGGTGGAATCCTCGCCCAGCCCCGGCTCCAAGCCCTCGGGCCTCTTCTGGGACGGCCGCTACCTCTGGTCGAGCGATTCGGCCACCGGGCGCTTCTATCAGCACGACGTCGATGGAAGCCTGAGCGTGCTGGCCTCCTACAAGAGCCCGGGGAAGACTCCGGCCGGCATGTACAAGGACGCCCAGTACTTCTGGTCGGCCGACGCCGACACCCGCATGCTCTACCAGCACAGGCTCGACAACGAGCTGCGGGTCGTGGCGCGCTACAGCCTGCCGGCGCTCGACGAGGGCACGCAAGCCCTATCCTGCTTCACCTTCAAGGATGGACTGTTGTGGCTGGGCCGCGACGGCCGCGCCAAACTGCTCCGCTCGGAACTCAAGGCCTTCCGGAAGCTCTCGGCGTCCTAGGGAAGCCCCGTCGAGGAATGGCCTTGACAGGACGGGGCAATCCTGTTATAAATGAGTGTTCATCTAACCTCTGGGTTATAGAACGCCGAGACATCAGTGGGGGGGTAAATACTATGAGCGAAGATAGAGGTAGCGCCGGGGTCCTGTTTTTCCTTGTCGGAGCCGCCGTCGGAGCCGGGCTGGGCGTCTTGTTCGCGCCGAAGGCCGGGAAAGAGACCCGCGAGCAGATCGGCGACTGGCTGAAGGAGCGCCGGGAAGCCGGTTCGGACCTGCTGGAGAAGATCAAGGAAGAGGGCTCCAGCAAGAAGGAGGCGATCACCGCCGCCATCAAGGCCGGAAAGCAGGCCTATAACGAGTCCAAGCACCACGAATCGGTCAACTCCTAAGACCCGTTCGTCCGATGAAGGCCCCCCGAAAGGGGGGCCTTCTTTTTTTCTGATTTTAAGAGTTGACAAGCCTCGCCGCTCCTGTTAGCATGGAGAGCAGAACCATGGCCAGTCCGCCGACCACTTCGTCGCGCCCGCAGGATAAGATGATCTTCGTCATCGATGACGATGCCACGGTCCGCGACCTGCTCGAGCTCCTGATCGAAGGCGAGGGCTTCCGCTGCGAGACCGCCGCGGACGGCGAGGAGGGGCTGCAGAAGATCGGCAAGCTTCGGCCCGACCTGATCCTTCTGGACCTCATGCTGCCGCGCTACGGAGGCATCGAGATCCTTCGTCAGCTGCAGACCGGAGACACCGCCTCCATCCCGATCGTGGTCGTGACCGGACGCTACGCCGACGCCACGACCTCGGAAATGATCCGCCAGGAACCCAACGTCGTCGATTTCATCGAGAAACCGATCAACACCAAGCCCTTCGGGCTGCTGCTCCACAAGATCCTCCAGACCAAGCCGATCTAAGGACGGCGCTTGGCCTTGAGCAGCGGCGGCAGCGAGGCTCCCGCGGAGATCGCCGCCTGGATCCCCTCCTGCAAGGTCAGCGGCGTCGCCAGGACCGCCTCCTTGGGGACCAGGATGTAGTCGCCGATGTACATGTGGTTCGTCGGGATGTAAACGCAGACCATGGCCGAGACGACCTCCCCATCGGCCAGGCTCACCTCGTTGGTCAGAAAACCCACGGAATAGACGCCGGGCCGGGGGAATTCCACGAGGACGACGCTCTTGAACGAATTCTTCCCGTTCGGCGAGAAGAGCTCCGCCACCTGCTTGATCGTCTTGTACAGCCAGTTGAAGATCGGGATGCGAAGGAGCAGCTCCTCGAAAAGGTCGAGGAGATGCTGGCCGACGATGTTGCTGGCCAGCGCGCCGGTGCCCAGGATGACCGCCACCGCCGTGATCAGCCCCAGGCCGGGGATGCGTTGACCCGAGACCTGCGTGAGCGGCATCACCAGGCCCTCGATGAAGGCCACGAGCCAGGCCAGCAGCATGAAGGTCAGGCCGAAGGGGGCTAGGACGAAGAGGCCGGTCAGAAACAGCCGCTGCAGCCGCCGCAGCGTCAGCAGCACGCTCTTCACTTGGGACGCGCCCGGCGCACGATGCCGGCCTTCTCGATCATCTTGAGCGCGCCCTTGCCCAGGCTTTCACCGCCGTCGATGACGACGACCTCTCCGGTGATGTAGGCGCCCATCGGAGAAGCGAGGTAGAGGACCATGTTCGAGACGTCCTTCTCGGAGCCGAACCGTTTGGAGGGCACGCTGTCGAGCAGCATCTCGCGCATCCACTCCTCGGGCCACAGGCGCTCGCGCGTCTGCGGGGTGTCGATGAAGCCGGGGCATATGGCGTTGACGCAGACCCCGCGGGAGGCCCATTCCACGCCGAGGGTGCGCGTCATCGCCACGACCCCGGCTTTCGCGCTCGCCGAAGGAGCCAGGCCCGGCCCCCCGGTCCAGGCGTAGGCCGCCACCATGCTGATGATGCGCCCCTCCTTCTGCTCGAGCATGCGCCGGCCCGCCTCCAGCGCGCAGAAGAAGGAGCCGTGCAGGACGATGTCGATGACCTTCTTCCAGCGCACGGCGGTCAACGTCTCGCTGGGCCGGATGAAGTTGGCGGCGGCGTTGTTCACCAGGATGTCGACGCGCCCGAACTCGCCGTCGACGCGATCGAAGAGGGCGCCGACCTGCTTGAAGTCGCTGATGTCGGTGGCGACCGCGATGGCGCGCGCGCCCTTGGCGCTGAGCTCCTTGGCCAAGGATTCGATGCGGTCGAGCTGCCGGGCCGCCAGCACGACGCTGGCGCCATGCGCCGATAATTCCTCAGCCACGACCCGGCCGATGCCCGTGCCTCCTCCCGTCACCACGGCCACCTTGTCCTTCAAGAGACCTTTATCGAACATGCTAATCCTCCCAGCGTGGGCGCCGCTTGTCGCGCATGGCGCTGATGCCTTCCAAGGCTTCGGGGGTGGCGAAGAGGCGGTCGAACTCGGCTCGGCTGCGAAGCCAGCGGGCTTCATCCTCGGCGGCGCTCAGGCCGGAGAGGGCCCCCTTGATCGAGGCGTAGGCCGGCGGCGCCAGCTTGGCGAGCTGGCGCGCTTCCTTTTCGGCCTCGGCCCGCAGGTCAGCGGCCGGCACGACCTGATCGACGAAGCCGCCGGCAAGAGCCTCGGCCGCCCGCAGCGTCCGCCCGCGCAGCACCATCTCCTTGACCAGGCCGGGGTGCGTCGAGATCTCGCGCATCCGGCCGATCAAGGCCTCCGTGGGCGATAGTCCGAAGCGGACCTCCGACAGCGCGATGCGGCCATCATCGGAGATCAGCCGGAAGTCGCATCCCAGGGCCACGATCCAGCCCCCCAAGATCGCGCTGCCGCCGATGGCCGCCAGGGTGGGCTTGTCCAACGCCCGCAATTGGCGGTAGGCTCCCAGCAAGGTCATGAAAGGCTCGGCGCGCCGGTCCTCCGGCAGGGTCATCATCTCCGCCAGGTCGAGGCCCGTGGAGAAGTAGCGCGGGATGGAGGATGCCAACACCAGGCAGCGCGTCTGAGGGTCGGCGCCGGCAGCCGAGATCTCCTGCCCGAGGCGTTGGAGCAGCGCCAGGTTGAGCACGTTGGCGGGAGGACTGTCCAAAGACACTATCCTCACCTTGGACTGCTGCGTCACCGAGATCATGGCTTCTCCTGGACCCGAAAGGACTTCATAAAACGGCGGTACACCGGCTCATAAGAATCGTAGAGCTCCGCGGGAGCGCTGAAGTTCAGCGTATAGTACCGATCGCCGCCGCTGGCCAAATAGGCCGTTTTGCTCTCCCCGGGCACCTGGAGGAAGCGGCCCGTCATGCCGCCGGCGGAAGCCTCCCCGCCGTCTTGGGCTCCCTGCCACTCTTTCTCCTTGATCATGGCGAAGCGCATCTCCTGGTATCCCGGCTGGCCCTTCTCCAGCCGGGTGACGACCAGCGTCACCTGTTTGCCTCCGCCGCGGCCTGGATCGAAAGCGACATAGATGGTCGGCGGCTCGTCGCGCCAGCCGTCGGTAAGATGCCAGCTCTTGGGATAATCGAAGGAGACCTCGCCTGGGACCGTGTAGCGGCGGAAGGTCCCGGAGGCCACGGCCGCTTTTCTCGGCTTGACGTCGACGCAGCGCGTGGGCTCAAGGGGGTCGTCGCTCCGGACCTTCTTTTGTCCGGGGGGACAGGCCCCGGCCTTGACGGGCTGCAGGGTCGACTTCTCGGGCGTCAAATACGGGCTGAACCCCGTACCTTCCAGCGCGGGCTTGAGATCCGGCTCGGAAGGAGCTTCCTGGCTCATCACGCAGCGATAAGGCTGCATCTTGTCGGGGGTCAAGACCGGCCGAGAGCCGCGCGGGCACTTTGGTCGCACCGCGAAGCCCTTGGGGCCCACGATCCCCTTGAGGCCCGTTTCTTTTTTCCCAGCCTCGACGCATTTGAAGGGCTCGTAGGGGTTCTCGGTCTGGACCCGGACCTGGCCCTCGGGGCAGTCGGGCTGGGCCGCCGCCGGCAGGGCGAGCCCCAAGATCAGCCCCGGCCAAAGGCTCATTTGATCCCCAGGCGACCTCTCGCCATCGCCTTAAGATGCTCGGCAAGCTCGGCGTTGTTGGTCAGGATGTAGTGCAGGTCGACAAAAGCAAGCATGAAGACCAAGACCCTCCCCATCGCCACGGCCGTGGCGCCGCGCACTCCGTCTCGCAGCAGCGCGATCTCGCCTAGCAGGTCGCCTGGGCCCAGCGTCGCCAAGGTCGTCGAAGCGTTGCCCAGGCTCTTGCGTATCTCCACATGGCCGGAATAGAGGATGAAAAGGTCGCGGCCGGCGTCGCCCTGCTCTATGATGTGGAAATCGTTGGCCACGATGAAGAGGCCGCTATGGGGGAAAAGCTTGGTCGCATGCTCCCCCAAGAACTCGGGGAAGAAGCCGTCGAGCTTCAATGCCTGGGACAGGAAAGCCGCGCCGGCGTCGTCGATGGGCAGCCTCTCAGGGGCGACGCCGCTCATTTGGGACCAAGGATCTCGGGGTTGCGCATGGCCCCCGCGGCCGTCTCGCGGGTGATGATCTTTTTCTGATAGAGGTTCTTGATCGAGGCATCCTTCGATATCATGCCCGCCGACATACCGGACTGGATGGCGTCATTGATCGCCTCGAGCTTGTTCTCGCGGATCAGCTGGCGCACCGCCGGGGTCGCGATCAGGATCTCGCAGGCCACGACCAGACCCTTGCCGTCGGCGCGCGGCAGGAGCTCCTGAGACAGCACGGCCTCCAGCGTCATCGCCAGCTGCTCGCGGATGACGTCCTGCTCGGCCGTCTCCATCGCGCCGACGATGCGCTGCGCGGTCTTGGAGGCGTCGCGGGTATGCAGGGTGGTCAAGACCAGATGCCCGGTCTCGGCGGCCAGCATGGCCGCGTGGATCGACTTGCGCTCGCGCAGCTCCCCTATGCACAAGATGTCCGGATCTTGGCGCAGCGAATCGATGATGCCGGCGTCGAAAGACGGCGTGTCGATGCCGACCTCGCGCTGGACGAAGATCGAGCGGCAGGGCTTGAAAAGCGTCTCGATGGGGTCCTCGATGGTGATGACCTTGCCGGGGGAGCCCGTCTGGTTGATCCATTCGATCATGGCGGCCATCGTCGTGCTCTTGCCGCTGCCGGTGGACCCGGTGATGAAGATGATCCCCGACTTCTTGGAGGCGAGCGTGCCGACGATGGGCGGCAGGCCCAGCGAAGTGAGCGGATAGTTCTTGTTCGGGATGACCCGGATGGTGGCGCCGGTGGTGCCGATGGACTGGTAGACGCTGAAGCGGAAACGGCCGACTTCGGCGATAGAGTGCCCGCAGTTGACGCGCGCCTCGCTCTTGAAGATCTCCTTCTGCGCGGACGTGAGGAACGGGTCCAGGAGCTCGTTGATGCCGTCGGAGGTCAGCGCGGCGTAGGGCAGGGCCCCGATCTCGCCGGCGATGCGGGCGATGGGGGGGATGCCATGGATGAGATGCAGGTCGGAGCCGCCGCGCGAGACGACGTCCTGCAGCAGCGTGGCCAGGTCGAATTCCAAAAGCGGCATGCCGAGAATATAGCTGGAAATCCCGGATAAAGCAAGCCCCTGGGCTAGCCCCTTGATTTGGGGTATAATCGACGCCATGAAGGTCATCGTCGCCGGCGGGACCGGCTTCATCGGAGGCTATCTCTGCTGGCTGCTGGAGCGGCAAGGGCACGGCGTCGTGGTCTTGTCGCGCTCAGCCGCCGCTTCGCAGGGCGCTCGCAAGGACGTGCTTTGGGACGGCGCCACTCCGGGCCCCTGGGAGACGGAGGTCGACGGCGCCGGCGCGGTCATCAATCTCTGCGGGGCCTCCATCGCCAAGGGCCGCTGGACGAAAGACCGCAAGAAGGAATTGCGGAGCAGCCGGCTGGACAGCACCCGCGCGCTGGTGGCCGCCATCTCGGCCGCGAAAAGGAAGCCCGGCGTGTTCATCAACGGCTCCGCCATCGGCTGGTACGGCGACCGCGGCGAGGAGACGCTCGACGAAGGTTCGCTGGCGGGGAAGGGCTTCCTCGCCGAGCTCTGCCAGGATTGGGAGAAGGAAGCTCAGAAAGCCCAGGAAGTGCGGGTCAACTGCCTGCGCATCGGGCTGGTGCTGGGCAAGGGAGGAGGGGCCTTATCCAAGATGCAGCTGCCCTTCAAGCTCGGCCTCGGCGGAAGGCTGGGCAGCGGCCGGCAATGGATGTCCTGGATCTCCCGCGACGACCTTTGCAGCCTGATCCTGCATATCCTGACGACGGATTCCCCGGGCCCCTACAACGGCACGGCGCCCGCCCCCGTGACCAACCAGGAATTCACGCGCGCCCTGGGAGCCGCCGTAGGCCGCCCGGCGCTGCTGCCGGCGCCTGGATTCGCCCTGAAGCTGGCCTTGGGCGAGATGTCGGAGCTGCTGCTGACCGGGCAAAAGGTCTTGCCGGCCAAGGCGCGGGCCTCGGGCTATGTCTTCCAGCATCCGGACCTCGCCTCCGCCCTCAAAGCCAGCCTTCGCTAGATGCTGGACCGCGCCAAGGATTTCTACCACCGCCACGAGCCGGGCTGCACGGCAGGGCTCTTCGTCTTCGGCTTCCTGTTCGATACCCTGGCCGTCGGCCGCATCGACGCCGTCCACAACATCATCCATCAGGCCAGCTATCTCTCGCTCTGCGCTTTCTTCGCGGGCTTGGAGCTGCGCGAGGTCTACGGGTCGTTCTCGCCGCCCGAGCGCCTGAAGGCGGCCTGGCGCTACCAAGCGGGCGCCACTCATTTCATGCTGGGGACGCTGCTCAACATCTACACGCTGTTCTACTTCAAGAGCGCGTCTTTCGCCGTGTCATCCTTGTTCCTGCTCTTCCTTTGCGCCTTGCTCTACGTCAACGAGGCGAAGCCTTTCGGAGGCTCGGGCGTCACTCTGCGCCTGGCGCTCTTCAGCCTGTGCCTGGTCTCCTACTTCACCTATCTCGTGCCTGTGCTGGTCGGCTCCATCGGCGCCTGGCCTTTCATCGGGTCCTTGGCGGCGGCCGCCGCCGCGTTGACGCCTCTGGCCTGGTGGCTCCTGCGCAAGCTGCCCGACCGCCCGCACGCGGTGCTGCGCCATGTCGTGCTGCCGTTCGCGGCCGTCGAGCTCGGGTTCGCGATACTCTATTTCTCGAAGGTGATCCCGCCGGTGCCGCTGTCGCTCTCGGCGATCGGCATCTACCATGACGTGCGCCAGGAGGGGGACCGCTACGCCCTGACCTCGACTCGCTCGCGCTGGAAGTTCTGGCAGCGCGGGGACCAGACCTTCGCGGCGCGGCCGGGAGACCGGGTCTTCGCCTTCATCTCCGTGTTCTCGCCGACTCGCTTCAAGGAACGCCTGCAGGTGCGCTGGCTCTACAAGGACCCCGCCTTAGGCTGGCAGGACGCCGACGCCATCCCGATGGCGATCACCGGCGGGCGCGACGGGGGCTTTCGCGGCTATACGGTGAAGTCGCGCTACAAGCCGGGCCGCTGGCGCGTGCGCATCGAGACCTCCGACGGCCGGGAGCTCGGCCGTATCGGGCTGACGATCGTCGAGGAAGCGGCCCAGACGCCGCGCGCCACGAAGACGACCTGGCGCTAGCCGGGCCACAGGACCTTTTAAAAGAGGGCCTAATGCCGCCTGCGGCCTAGTGCTTTAAGCCCTGGGCCGGCCCCTTGGACTGCGGTAGAATGCCTGCTCGAATGAAGAAAGGGATCTCGCTGCTGCTGTCGGCCGCGCTGGCCGGACTGCTCCCGTCTCCGCTCTGGGCCGCGGCCCTCGCGCCCCGGATCCAGGTCACGGCTGGGGCGCCGACCATGGCGGCGCCTACCCTCAGGCGTCCAGAGGCCGTCTCGGTCGGCCTGCCTCTGGCTGCCGTGCTGTCGCCTGCGTCTTCCCTCCTGACACCGGCGCCCTCGGTGTCAGGCCTCATCGAGACCGCCCAGACGGCGTTGGCTCAGGCTCCTCTTCAAGACCTGCGAGCCCAGAGCGCCGACGCGGCTTACGCGGCGGGCGGAAGCTTCCTCGGAGACGTCGCGCCGAAAGCCTCTCTCGCCGGACCCGGCGACGTCCCGGGCGGCCTCTCCTCGGGACAAGCGCCGCTCTCCGCCGCCAGCTCCGAGCCGCAGGCACCGCAGCCCGCGCCCGCCAAGAAGCCGTTCTTCATCCGCCATCATCGCCTGGCGCGCTTGCTCGTCTTGCCGCTGGTCCGCCTGCTCTACCGCGTCGATGAGGCCGGGCTCCAAAACCTGCCGGCCGGGCCCGCGCTGATCGTGCCCAACCACGTCTCCTATGTCGACGCCTTGATCATCGCCTACGCCGCCCGACGGCCGATGCGCTTCATGCTGAAGCGTTCGATCTACGAGACCAAAGGCCTGCAATGGCTTTTCGCGGCGCTCGGCGCCATCCCCGTCTCTCCGCGCGACAAGCCGGCCGAGATCGAGCGCTCGCTGGAAACGGCCCGCCAAGCGCTGCGCGACGGCCAGACCGTCGTGATCTTCCCCGAGGGGGCGCTGACCCGCAACGGCCAGATGCAGGGCTTCCGGCGCGGCTTCGAGCGCATCTCCGCCGGCGTCGACGTGCCGGTCGTCCCGGCCCATCTTGACGGCCTTTGGGGCTCGGCCTTCTCGCTGCAAGAAGGGCCTTCCCTCTGGTCGCGCATCAAGCAGGTCCCGCGCCGGGTCATCGTCCGCTTCGGAGCCCCCCTGGAGCAGGCCGCCGCCCAGGACGCGCGGGAGGCCGTGCAATCGTTGGGCGCCGCCTCCATGGCCGCGCGCATCGAGCGAGACGGGCTGACGCTCCCGCGGCTTTTCCTGCGCACGGCCAAGAAGTTCTGGAGCCGTCCCGCGGCGGCGGATTCCACGGGCCAGGACCTCAGCTACGGCCGCACCCTGACGGCGGCCGTCTTGCTGGCCGGGCTCCTCAAAGCCGAGACGGCGGGCAGCCCGAACGTGGCCGTCCTGCTCCCGCCGACGGTGGGCGCGGTGCTGGCCAACGTCGGCCTCAGCATCGCAGGCCGGACGCCGGTCAACCTCAACTACACGGCCGGCGCCGACGCGTTGTCGCATGCCAAGACCGTCGCCGGCCTCGAGGTCGTGGTGACCTCCAAAAAGTTCGTGGCCGCGCTCAAGGAGCGAGGCGCCGTGCTGCCGGAAGGACGCTATGTCTATCTGGAAGACCTGCTCATGCGCGTCCCCGCCTGGAAGAAAGCCGCGCTCTTCGCCCTCCTGCGCGTGCTGCCGCGCGCCGCGGTCGAAGCGCTGTTCTTCCGCGCCGCCTCGAGCTCCCTCTCGGACGACGCCACCGTGCTCTTCACCAGCGGCTCGAGCTCGCTGCCTAAAGGAGTCGAGCTGACGCATCTCAACATCCGCGCGAACGTCGAGATGGTCCGCGAGGTCTTCCCCTGGGCCGAGCGCGACACGATGCTGGGGGTGCTGCCGTTCTTCCATTCCTTCGGCTACACGATCGGCCTGTGGTTCCCGCTCCTGCTCGGCATGTCGGCGGCCTACCACACGCACCCGCTGGAGACCGACGCCATCGCCAAGCTCGCCCTGAGGCATCAGCCCACCTTGCTGCTGGGGACGCCGACCTTCCTTCAGCGCTACGTCCAGAAGATCCCGAAGGAGGCTTTCGCGAAGCTCCGGCTGGTGATCGCCGGCGCCGAGAAGCTGCGCGGCTCGATCGCCGCCGAGTTCGAAGGTAAGTTCGGCGTCAGGCCGCTGGAAGGCTACGGCGCCACGGAGCTGTCTCCGGTGGCCTCCGTCAATATCCCCGACATCGGCGGCCAGACGGGCCGCAAGGAAGGCAGCGTCGGCCAGCCCATGCCGGGCACCGTCGCGCGGATCGTCGACCCCGCGACCATGAAGCCGCTCCCCCTGGGACAGCAGGGCCTGCTCGTCATCGAAGGCCCTCACGTGATGAAGGGGTATCTCGGAGATCCGAAGAGAACGGCCGAGGCCCTGCAGGGCGGACGCTACCTCACCGGCGACCTGGCGACGATGGATCGAGACGGCTTCGTGACTTTGGGCGGGCGGATGTCCCGCTTCAGCAAGATCGCCGGCGAGATGGTCTCGCACGTGGCCGTAGAGGAGAAACTGCAGCAGGCGGCCGCGGTCTCCGAACAGGTCTTTGTCGTGGCGGCCGTGCCTGACGAGAAGCGAGGGGAGCGCTTGATCGTGCTCTACTCGGGATGGGAGGGCAGCGTCGAAGCGCTGCTGAGCGCCGCCAAGGCCGCCGGGATGCCCAACCTCTGGACCCCCGCCAAGACGTCGTTCTACAAGATCGACAAGATCCCGGTGCTGGGAACCGGGAAGCTGGACCTCAAAGCCGTAAATGAGCTGGTCCGCCGGCTGGCCGGGGCTTAGGGCAGGTCGACGAGAGCGTAGCCTAAGGGCCCCAGCGTGCCGCTCCAGCCGGGCGTTTGAACGGCCGCGGCATGGTCGGTGGGGTTGGCAAGGACCAGCGCGGCGGCCTTGGTCTGGCCTTGAGGGACTAGCGCGTAGCCGACCCAGCCGCCTTGTGAGTCCAGAGCTTGGATGCGCGCCTCGGGGAACCGCCGTCTCAAAGCGGCCGCCTTGGCGAAGGCATCCTGGTAGAACGCCGTCGTCTGCGGGTCGCCTTTCCAATCCACGCTGACCGGAACGCTGAAGGGCAGGCTCTTGGGCTCCCTGTCCAGGTTCGGCCGGTCGAAGCCGATCTCCTGCGAGCCGTAGAAGAGCAGGCTGCCGGGCATCAGCAGGGTCAAGAACGCCGCGCCGCGCCGCCAGGGCCCGAAAGCGCGCTCCGGAGAGGCTTCGTCATGGTTGCCGACGAAGTCGAGCGTGCCCGAGCCTCCCGCCTGCCACTGGAGGAAAGCCGCCCGCTCGATGGCGGCGCGGATGCGGCCCGGGTCGCGGCTGGTCAGCGAATCATACCACCCCGCATGGCCGCCTGCCCGGCCCATGTCGTTCTTCCCGTAGACCAGGTCGAAGCCGGCGGCCGAGAGCTCATCCCAGCCGTCGTAGCCCTCGGCGATGAAGCCGGTGGCCGGATACGCCGATTTGACGGAGGTGATCAGCTCCTCCAGGAATTCTCGCTCCGGCATCTTCAGGCCCCAGTTATGGGCGAAGTAGCGGTTGAGCACCTGATAGGCCATGTCGACTCGGAAACCGTCGACGCCCGTCCTGCCCACCCAGCCGCGCACGATGCGGACCATCTCCCGGCGCAATGGGTCGCTGGAATAGTCTACCTGGGCCGTGTCCTCCCAGAACTCGAGGCGCCCGTAGGAATCATAGCCGCCGTGGCGCACCCACAGCTTGCGCGGCCCGGCGTCGAAGGTGAAGAAGCCCCGCTCCGGCGCCCGAGAAGGATCGGCGTCGCGGTGGAGGAAGTATTCCGGATGCCCGGTCAACAGGTTCGAATCCATCGACGTGTGGTTCGGGATGAAGTCGATGATGACCTTGAGCCCCTGCGCATGGGCCCGCCCGACGAAGGCGCGGAAGTCCTCGAACGTCCCTAGGTCGGGATGCACGCCCTCATGGTCCAGCACGGAGTACGGCGAGCCGCCGGCCGTGCCGAAGGCGTTGCGCTTGCCGATGGGGAAGATCCCCATCACCCACAGCGTGTCGAAGCCCTCGCTCTTGATGTCGCGCAAGTCTTGGGCCTGAAAATCAGGAAAGAACGCTCCCCCGGGGCCCGCCGGCCGTCCCATCGCCGCTCTCTTGCCGGCCAGGTTGTAAGCCCTGGGGAAGATCTCGTAGATGCGCGCCGACTTCACCCAGCGCGCTTTGTCGCTGGCGGCCACCTGGCGGCGCAGCGTCTCCGTATAGGAACGCGTGAAAGCCATCAGCCGGTCATAGCGGACGGCGGGGGAGTCTCCGGAGGACAAGATGCGGGAGGCTTCCCTGCGCGCATCCTGGGCGCCCTCGATGGGCGCCAGCAAGGCGTCGAGGTAGCGGCCATAGTCGTCCAGGTGGTGCTGCAGCGACGTCCGCCCCTGCTCCTCGGAGAGCTTCGCTTCGGCATAGACGAAGCCCTCCAGGCCGGCGGCAGGCGCGGTATGGGCGCCGCTGCGCGTGTTGAACGTGAATGGGCCGAAGCCCGCGCCGCCGGGCTGCGGCGTGCCCAGGCTGAGCAGCTGCCGCGCTTGCTGCAGGAGCCGGTAGGCTCCGGCGTCGGACGCTTCGACCGGCGCGGCCGCGGCGCCGTCGAAGGCTTGGCTCAGGACGTCGGGGGCGCTGGAAGTCTGGAGCCTTTCGGCGAGCCGCGAGAGCTGGAGGGCGGCCGGCTGCGCCTGCAAAGGCGCGGCGGCCAGCAGCAGCGCGAGAAGGGTTCGGAGAGAGTTCATCGGACGGCTTCAGTATAGGCATAAGGGCCTGGGGCGCCAAGGGGCTAAAGACCCAGGCCTGGCTAGGACTATCGGCCCAGAGAGAGCGGGCTGGCACTCAAGGAGGGACTTTGCTAAAATAAAACACCATTCCGGGCTAGCTCAATGGTGGAGCAGGCCGCTGTTAACGGCAAGGTTTGAGGTTCGAGTCCTCAGCCCGGAGCCACTTAAGACGCTCGTCAAAACTGACCTTGTCGCCGACCACCTGGAATCCCAGGTCTGGGAGTGGCCGCAGGGTCAGTTTCATTTTAGTTTGCTAAGATTGCGCTGAGGCCGTCGCGAAGCCCCTCAAGAGATGAGACAAGAATCCGAAACCTTGGAGCTGAAGCGGTCCACCTCCGAGCTCAAGGAAGGGGTCATCTCCGTCGCCGCCATGCTCAACAAGCATGGGAAGGGCCAACTCTACTTCGGCATCCGAAACGACGGCACGACGCTCGGTCAGACCGTCTCAGAACAGACCTTGCGGGACGTGTCGCGGGCGCTATCCGAGAAAATCGAGCCCCACATCTATCCCCAGGTGGGGAGAGTGAGGCTGTCCGGCAAGGACTGCATCAAAGTCCAATTCTCCGGGAACGATATCCCCTATCTCGCCTTTGGCCGGGGCTATATCCGCGTCAGCGATGAGGACCGGCAACTCTCGGCTAGAGAACTTGAGAAAATGTTTTTGCGCCGGAGCAAGGACCAGACGCGCTGGGAGTCCGAGCTTTCACAACGGAAGGTTTCGGATGTGAAGGCGTCGACCATCCGCCGCGTGGTGAAGAAAGGCCGGGCGGTCGGCCGGGTCAATTTTAAATTCGGAAGCGTCCGTGGCACGCTCAACAAACTCAAGCTTCTCCGGAACGGCCGCCTGCTCAAGGCCGGCGAGGCGCTCTTCTGCAATGACAACACCTTGAAAATCCAAGCGGCCGTGTTCGCCGGCACGGACAAGACCACGTTCCTCGACATCAAGCAGTTCGAAGGCACGCTCTTCAGCCTGCTGGACCATGCCGAGACCTACGTCAAGGAGCATATCGACTGGCGGGTCAAGTTTGGGAAGCTGGAACGTGAAGAAATCCCCGAGATTCCCCTGGACGCGCTGCGCGAGGCGCTGGTCAACTCGCTTTGTCACAGAGATTTTAGGACGCTCAAGGGGAACGAGGTTGCCATCTTCAAAGACCGGGTGGAGATATACAATCCCGGAGACTTCCCGGAGGGCTACACGCCCGAGGATTTCATCAAGGGCGAGGAGCACTCCATCCCGCGCAATCCGTTGATCGCCAGCGTCCTGTTCAGGACCAAGGATGTTGAAGAATGGGGCTCAGGCCTCAAGCGGATTTCGAAAGAGTGCGCCGAGAGCGGCGTCAGGGTGGCATTCAAGGTGCTCAAGAGCGGCTTCTTGGTCACGTTCCACCGCGAACCCGCGAAGGATTTATCCCCTAGTCCTAGGGAAGAAACTAGGGGAAAAACCAGGGATAGGATCCTCTTCTTCATAAAGCGCAATCCGCACCTCACGATCGATCGGTTGGCGAAGCTGACGGGCGTGTCGGCCAAGGGCGTGGAATGGCACATCGCCAAACTGAAGGGTGATGGCCGGTTGAGACGTAGCGGTTCCCGGAAGGCCGGGCGCTGGGATATTCTGTGAGAAAGACCTCGTGAGCGGGAAACGATGCTAGAAGATGTCGGTAAGAGTGTTTTCAAGTTGCTCGACGTCAGGATAAGAGCGGCCAAGCCCGCCGATGCGGTCGGGATCCTGGAGATATACGCCCCGTTCGTCCGCACGCCCGTCACCTTCGAGGCTCAAGCTCCAGGCGTGCCTGAGATGCGCAAGCGTATCGCCGACTACTCGCGGCGCTACGCTTGGCTGGTCTGCGAAGACGAGCGGGGGCTGCTGGGCTACGCCTACGGCAGCGACCACCGCAGCCGCGCCGCCTACCGCTGGTGCGCGGAGACCTCCATCTACGTCGCGGCGCGCGCGCGGCGCAAAGGGGTGGCCAGAGCCCTTTACCGCCGGCTCTTCGCCGAGCTCAAGCGCCGCGGCCTGCACAACCTCTACGCCGGCATCGCCCTTCCCAACAAGGCCAGCGTGGCCTTCCACGAGGCGCTGGGCTTCAAGCTCATCGGGGTCTACAAGGCCGTCGGCTACAAGCTGGGCCGCTGGCATGACGTGGGCTGGTGGCAGCTTCGGATCAACCGGCCGCGAGCCCCTAGGCGCCTTCCGGCCACCGGCGCTTGATGTCTTCTTCCGAGAACCCCAGATGGTGGGCGATCTCATGCCGCAAGGTCAGACGGATGCGGCTCTTGAGCTCGGCTTCGCTCGGGCAGGCCGCCTCCAGATTGCGCTGATAGAGCAGGATGCGCGCCGGCAGATAGCTGCCGGAATAAGGACTCATCATGTCCTGGCGGCTGAGGCCCGTATAGAGGCCGAGCAGGGTCTTAGACCCCTTAAGGCGCCCCGCTTCGGCGCCGGGCAAGGCCCGCACGTCGATCTCAAGGTTATAGAGCAGACGCCGGATGTCGTCGGGCAGTTCCGACAGACCGGCCTGGGCCAGCTGGTCGAACCTCTTTCGGGTCAGCTTCACGGCCCGATTCTACACTATTGCCGCCCGCGCCGCCCTTTGGTATCGTCAAGGCATGACGCAGCTTCCCGCCAAGGATTGGGACACGGTCGAGCCGTTCCCGTTCTCCGCCGCCCGCAAGAGCTTTCGCGGACCCACCTCCAATAAAGACCTGCTCTCCATGAGCTATTACCGCCGCCCCGACGGCAGCATGGTCGCAGTCGCCGCCTTCGGACCGCTCTCCGAAGGCGCGCCCGGCCAGGTGCACGGCGGCATGGTGCTGACCGTGCTCGATGAAGCCCTGGGCGCGGCCGCTTGGCTGGCGGGGCACCCCGTGCTCACCGTCCGCCTGGAGACCGAGTTCCGCGCCGCCGTCCCGGTGTCGGCCCATCTGCTCGTCGAGACCCGGATCCTGTCCACGCGGCACCGCCTCATCGTCGTCGAAGGCAGCCTCCTGGGCGAGGGGGGCAAAGTCTACGCCCGCGCCAAGGGGCGCTTCCTGGAGCTCGGCGCCGCCGCTCACGAGCGCATCTTCGGCAAGAAGCGGGCCTGACCATGCGGCGGCGCGCCTTGTATGCTAAAATCAGGCCATGAGCAGCCTGCGCGCGGTGCATCCTTTGGTTTGGGCCGGAGGAGCCCTGTCCTTGGGGCTGGTCCTCGGCGGGATCTTCGCGCGCCCCGACGCCAAGTCTGAAGCCGCGGCGTTTTCCGCGGAGGCGCTGGGCACTCTTTCCAGCGGCAAAACCGTCTCTCTGGCCGGCTGCCCGACCGCCAAATGCCTCACCGTCGTCGTCGCGCCTTGGTGCGGCTACTGCCGCGCCGCCACCCCCCATGTCCTGGCGCTGCGTGATTACTTGGACTCGCGCGGCGTCACCACGCGGGTCGTCGTCGGCATGGACAAGACCGCCAGCGTGAAGGCCTACGCCCTGGAGTTCGGGCCCGACACCTTGCTCGACCCCGAGGGCCAGGTCTCCGCCAATGGCGTGCCCCATTTCTTCGTCACCGACGCCGCCGGCGCCGTCCTCAAAGAGGTCGCCGGCGTCCCCGCCGGGCTCGACGGCCTCGGCCCGAAAGACTTCGCCTCATTCTTAGGCCTTCCCTAACCGACCCAGGAGGATCCCATGAAGATCGGCGTCCCGAAAGAGATCAAGAACCGCGAGCACCGCGTGGGCCTCGTGCCCGGGGGCGTCAGAGCCCTGATCAAGGACGGCAGCTCCGTTCACATCGAGAAAGGCGCGGGGCTGGGCTCGGGCATCACCGACCAGGAATACAAGGACGCCGGCGCCGTGATCGTCGCCGATAAGAAGAAGCTCTTCGAGGTCAGCGATATGATCATCAAGGTCAAGGAGCCTCTGGAGGAAGAATATGCCCTTTTCCACAAGAACCAGATCCTCTACACCTATCTCCACTTAGCCGCCGCCCCGTCTTTGACCCGCGCCCTGCAGAAGGCCCATGTCCGCTCGGTGGCCTACGAGACGATCCAGCTCAAGGACGGCAGCCTGCCCCTGCTCACGCCGATGAGCGAGGTGGCCGGCAAGATGTCCGTCCAGCTCGGCGCCCATTACCTTGAAAAGCACAACGGCGGGCGCGGCGTCCTGCTGGGCGGAGTCCCCGGCGTCAAGCGCGGCAACGTCACCATCATCGGCGGCGGGATCGTCGGCATCAACGCCGCCAAGATCGCCATCGGCATGGGCGCGCGCGTGAGCATACTCGACATCTCCGCGGCCCGCCTTGCGTATCTCGACGACGTCTTCGGCAACTCCATCACGACCCTGATGAGCCATGACGAGAACATCCTCAACGCGGTGCTCTCCGCGGACCTCCTCATCGGAGCCGTGCTCATCCCCGGCGCCAAGGCGCCCAGCCTGGTCACGGAAGCCATGGTCAAGCGCATGAAGCCGGGCTCGGTCATCGTCGACGTCGCCGTCGACCAGGGCGGCTGCGTCGAGACCTGCGAGGTCACCAGCCACGACAAGCCGATCGTCGTCAAGCACGGCGTCTTGCACTACGCCGTGCCCAACATCCCCGGCGCGGTCTCCAACACCTCGACGTACGCGCTGACCAACGTCACGCTCAAGTACGCGCGCGACATCGCACGCCTCGGCCTCGAGGACGCGGTGCGCCGCGACGAGGCCCTGCGCAAGGGCGTCAACGTCTACAAAGGGAAGGTCACCTTCGCCGCCGTCGCCGAAGCCACCGGGGAGAAGGCCGTGGAATTGGTCGGGCTGCTCTAGGGGCCATGCGCCCGCTGGTCGCGCTGCTGCTGGGCCTTAGCACATCCTTATCGGCGGCGCCGGTGAAGCGCCGGACCTACGACCCCGAGATCGCCCTGCTGGCGCTGAGCATCCAGAAGGAGAGCATCCCGCTCCTGCAGGCGGAGATGACGCGCCAAGCGGAATGGATGGGGCTCTCCAACATCAGCGTCCTGCTGGAACACGCATTTCCCAAAGCGAAGCGTGAGGTGGGCGCGCGGCTCAACGCCGATTCCGACGTGCTCGAAGGGCTGCGCAACTCTTTCCTGCAGTTCAACCCCGCGGATTCCCCGGACCTCGACAAGCTCGTCGGAGAGATCCGCCGCTATCACAACATGCCGGCCGGGCCGCCGCTGGAGAGGGTGAAATTCCGGGGGGCGCCGCCGGTACGGCCCCTCAAGATAGAACAAGGCGTGGGCGTCGACATCGACATGGCGATCTCCGGCACCCCGCTGATCAACCAGCCGGTGGCCTACGCCGAGAAGCGCTTCGGTTCCACGGGCCCCTTCCTGCGCCGGCGGCACTGGAACCTGGACTTCTATATCGGGTCCTTCCGTGACCTTGCGGGTTATTACAAGAGCCTGGGCTACCGGCAGTTCTACCGCCTGCACGCGCCCTACATCAGCTTCGCCAAGGAGGCCTACGTTCTGGCGCCGGAGCCGGGCCTGCGCCCGAGGCTGGTGTATTGCGCATTCTCCGGAACGGAGTATTTCGACCATGTCCGGGCCCAGTGGTCCATGCTCAACCATGCCACGGGCGCCAAGGACCCGATCGTGCAGACGCTTTCCTGCGAGAGCTGCGCATGGACGGCGCCCGGAGTGACGGGCCTGCGCGAGCTGCTGGCGACGGTGCCTTATCGGCCGACGACGATCGTCATGGGATACGAGTCCTTGTTCCAAAAATCCCTGTCGCAATACAGCCTGGGCGTCTACGAGAACGCGTTTTGGCGCATGGAGATGTTCAACACGCCCTCGGGGATGACGGCGACGCTGGAAACCCTGCAGACCTCCTTCGGCGACGCCGCCGGCCGCGTGCTGGCCGAGCTGGCCGAGCGGGGCGTGCGCAGGATCTTCTACGCCGGGCCGGCGGCCACGGTCGGCGATGTCAAGCCGAACCGCCTCTATGCGCCGCAGGAGGTGACGGGCTTGCACGGCAAGACCCTCGCCCTGCAGAACGACTTCCTGCCGAAACGCTACCGCGCCGGCCGCCACCAGAGCGTGGCCAGTCCCTTGATGGCCACCGGTGAATGGATGGGCGAGGCGCAGAAGAACGGGGTCCAGACGGTCGACTGCGAGCTGGCCTCCATCGCCGAGCGCATCAGCCGCTTCAACGCCTCACGGGCGGACAAAGTGGCGTTGAGCCTGGCCGTCATCGGCACCAGCCTCGACGCGCTTCATCCCGACGAGGACCGGTCCTTCTACACGGTCGAGTACGAGGATCAGGAAGACAAGGAAGGCGCCAAGAGCGCCTATAAGGACGCCGTGCTCAAGGCTCTCTTAGAGCCCGCGAAAAAACGCTAAAAGCCGCGGTTCCCTTTCGGGAACCACGGCTCTTGCGGAATATCTGGTTGCTTCTAAGACTGAGGATAGCGGCCGGAGGCGGCCGGCGCATGGGGATTGCGGCCTAGGGCCGCCTAGGCCTAAAGGCCTAGGGCATAGGCTCAAGGGTTTTTCAGCGGCGCGACATAGAGGTCGGTGACGAGAGGCTCATTGCTGTCATGCGCCAGCGTCTGCGCCTCGACGGAGGTGGCCAGCTTCTTCGCCAGGCTGAGCCGAGCCGCCTCGGGAAGGCTCTTGATGTCGCCCGCGGCATAGGTCGCAGAATAGCCCGGCTGGCGCAGGCTGACGGCGTAGCCCCGCCCCGTCAAAGGCGCGAGGATCATCCGGTAGCGTCCCGACGCGTCGGTTGCCGTCTCGAAGCGGGTATTGGATTGGACATCGGAGAAGACGACCTTGCAGCTAGGCAAGGCGGCCAGGCTCACCACGTCATAGACGAAGCCGCGCATCTTCCACTCTTTGACCACGATGGCCGGCTTTTCAGGTTCAGCCGGGGCCGCTTCCACCTCGACCATCAGCGTCCCGGGGTCCTCGCCGGGTGAAGAGGCGCCGCCCGGCATCGGCTCCGCGTAGGCTGACCGCGAGCTGGCGAACACTCCCGGAGCCGCTGCCGTCGAAGGCCGGGGCAAGGATTGCGTCGTCTCGGCGACCGAGGGGAGTTCCGCGCGCTTAAGGTCGGCCCCGCCGGTGGCGACGAGGCGCCAGAGCCCGAAGACCACGAGCGCCCCCGCCGCGGCCAGGATGATCGGCACCGGCGACCAGTGCGCCTGGACCTCGACAGCGTGGTCCTGCGCCTCCGCCGCTTTCTCCTTCTTTTTTTCCGGAACCTTCAGCTCGCCGTAGTCATCTACGAAGGAATACGGACAATGCGGGCAAGCCGTAGCGTATGGCGGGACCTCTCCCTTGCACTCAGGGCAGAGTCTTGGGGCAGGGGTCATCGCAGCTTCCTCAATGCCTGCTCCGCCAGATTGCGGTAGCCCTCATCGCGGGTGGTGTCGTGGATATCTTCGTAGAGGCGGACCGCCTTGACGCGGTCTCCCGTCTTGACATAAAGGAAAGCGAGCAGATGCTTGAGCATCGTCGGGCAATCGGCGGCGGCCGCCACCGGCTCCAGGAGGCGGATGACGCTGGCGCTGTCGCCCTTCTTATGGAAGCCGATGGCGGCCAGCATGCCCTGGAATTGCCGATTGTCCGGGTCCCGGCTCAGCGCGTACTCCAGCACCTTCAAGCCGTCGTCAGGCCGCCCCAGGTTGAAAGACAAGGCTCCCGCGGAATAGAGCGCGGCATAGCTCATCGTAGGGTCGGCGTCGAGCACCGCCAGCGCGCGAGGCCCAAGCTCCGGGTAATGACCGCCTTCCCAAGCCAGCTCAGGATGGCCCGAGTCGTGCCCATGGTCATGCCCATGAGGCGCGCCTTCCCGCCCCTTCTCGGGGCTGCCGTAATAGATCAGGAGGCGCACCAAGCCGAGGTCGGCGGCCAAGCGTCTCATCCCCAAGGAGAACAAGCCGGCCGTCTCCACCGCCGAGTCCCCGGCCAATGACAGGCGGGCTTGGATGGGGGAGAATCCCGAAGCCAGCCTCGTCGACAGGGCGTTGAGCCCGGTGCAGACCAGCAGCCCGGCCGCCAAAGCCAGAGGCTTCACAGCTCCTTCTTCCTCAGCCAGTGTCGGGAGAGCACCAGCCAAACGGCCGAGTAGAGGGCCGCGTAGCCGAACCATACGTAGAGCGGCGCCTCGGCCCATTGCAAGGTCCCCGTCGGGATGCGGTCGCGCACGTTGAAGAGCTGCAGGTCCGGCAGCACGTAGGCCGCCACCGTCAAGGGCAGGATGGCGGCTGCCGGAGCGCCCTCGGAGATCAAGCGCCGGATCTCGGGAAGGAAATGCCCCAGGGTCCAAAGGATGGCCGCGAGCGAACCGGCCGTCAGCACGGAGGAGGAAGCCAACGCTAAAAAAAGCGCCAAAGATGCCGTGATGAGCACCTTGAGGAAAGCGCCGAGGAACGCCCAGAGGTAATACGCCTCCCAGTGCCAGCCCTTGTAGAATAGGAGGACGAGATGGAAGAACGCCATCAAGGACATCGAGGCCAGCACCGACAGCATCAGGCCCGCGAAGCGGCCCAAGAGGTACTCTCCGCGGCGCACGGGGCGCGTCAAGATGAGATAGATGGTCTTGGTCTCCATCTCGCGCAGGATGGCGGTGGTCGCGCCGTAGAGCGCCCCCGCCAGCCCCATCAGCTCGGTCAACGCCAGGCCGAAATCCTGGAGCACGCGCAGTTCCTGGTCGACGGCGAGCAAACCGAAGATCAGGCTGACATAGAGCAGGACGAGGCAAAAGACGAGAGCGAGCATGTAGAACCGGTTGCGAAGGTTCTCCTGCCAGGAGTTCAAGGCTAGCAGCGCGACTTTCCTCATCTCACCGTCTCCACGAAAAGAGCTTCCAGTCCGCCTTCCGCCGAGCGCCAGTCCTGCTGGCTCAGCGTCCGGACCAGGCGGCCGTCCTTCAAGATGCCCACTCGATGGCAGAGCTTTTCAAGCTCGGAGATGCTGTGGGAGGAGATGATCAAGGTCGTCCCTTTGGCATTGAGGGCCAAGAGGTTATCCCGGAATTCCTTGATCGCCAGAGGGTCCAGGCCGCTGACCGGCTCGTCAAGGAGCACCAGGCGCGGCTCATGCAGCACCGCTTGCGCCAACCCCACGCGCTGGACCATGCCTTTTGAGAACTCTCCCATCTTGCGGTCGCGGTCGGCGGTCATGCCGACGGCGGCCAAGGTGTCGTCGATCCGTTCGATCAGCTCGTCGGCAGGCACGCCGGAGAGCCGGCCGTAGAAGCGCAGAGACTCCGCCGGCGTCAAAAAGGAATAGAAATAAGGCAGCTCCGGTAAAAAGCCCAGCTGGGCCAGCACCGCGGGGGAGTCAGGCGCGCCGCCCAGGACGCTGAGCGTCCCGGAGGTCGGCTTGAGGAGGCCTAAGACCAGCTTCAGCGTGGTGGTCTTGCCGCTGCCGTTGAGCCCCAAGAGGCCGAAGGCCTCGCCTTCCTTGACCGTCAAGGAGAGGTCTTCGACGCCGCGCGACACGGTGCTGCGGCCCAGATGCGAACGGCTATACGTCTTGGTGACCGAATCGAGGCGGAGCACCGCTAGATCTTGACCCATCTCACTCGCGTGATGCCTTCGATCTTCTCGAGCTTCTGCCTCACGGCCGGGGCCACGTCCTCATCGACGGTCAGCACCATGACGGCCTCGCCATGAGCCGAGCGCCGGCCCACGCGCATGTCGGCGATGTTGACGCCGTTGTCGCCCAGCAGCAGCCCGACCTTGCCGATCATGCCCGGCTTGTCGTTGTTGGTCAGCACGATCATCTTGCCTTGAGGCCGGACCTCGACCCGCAGGCCGTCCAGACGCACGATGCGGGGCTCGCCGGGGGCCAACAGCGCGCCGGCCACGGAGGTCGACCCCTTGTCGGTGACGGCCGTCACCGTGATCAGCTGACGGTAGCCCTCGCGGGTCATCGGATCGGCGGTATTGGAGGTTCGGATGCCGCGCTCGGCGGCCTGGGCGGGCGCGGAGATGTAGCTGGAGGGCTGGGCCAGCATGGTCGACAGCAGTCCCTTGAGGGCGGCCACCGCCAGAGGACGGCGCTCGGCGGCTTTAAAGTCGCCTTCGAAGCGGCAATCGAGCTCGCGCAAGCCGGAGTCGATGGTCTGGGCCAGGTAGCGCCCAAGGTTTTCCGAGAGCTCCAGGAGTTCGCCGATGGACTTGAGGGTCTCGCCGTCGAACCCGGGCAGGTTCAAGGCGTTGACGGCCATCCCCTTCTCGAGGAAGGCCAGCACTCCGGAAGAGAGCTCATCGGCGACCCGGCTCTGCGCCTCGGCCGTCGAGGCGCCCAGATGGGGGGTGAGGATGATCTGAGGCAAGCCGCGCAGCGGACTCGCGGGACCCAAAGGCTCCGTCTCGAACACGTCCAAGGCGGCGCCGGCGATGCGCCCGTCCTTGACGGCTCCAGCGAGCGCCGTCTCGCTGATAAGCTCGCCGCGTGCGCAGTTGATCAGGCGCGCTCCGGGCTTGATCCAGCGGATGGATTCCTCGTTGATCAGGTTGCGGGTCTTATCCGAGCCTGGGGCATGGAGGGTCAAAAAATCGCTCTGCCCGAAGACGTCCTTGAGCTCCGCTAAGGCGACTCCTAATTCCATGGCCTGCTCCGCCGAGACGAACGGGTCGTAGGCGACGACCTTCATGCCGAAGGCCAAAGCGCGCTTGGCGACTTCGCGTCCGATGCGGCCCAAGCCGACGACGCCCAAGGTCTTGCCATGGAGCTCGCTGCCCATCCATTTGGCGCGCTTCCAGTTGCCCGCCTTGACATCAGCATCGGCCTGGGGGATGTTGCGAGACAAGGCCAGCATGAGGCCGAAGGTGTGCTCGCAGGCGGCCAGGGTGTTGGCGGCCGGCGCATTGATGACGGCGATGCCGCGCAAGGTGGCGGCCGCAAGGTCGATGTTGTCGACGCCGACCCCGGCGCGGCCTATCAAACGCAGGGCCGGCGCTTTGGCTATCCAGTCCTTGGTGATCTTGGTCTCTGAGCGCACCAGCCAGGCGCCGACGCCCTCGAGAAGCTTCTCCAAACGTTCGGGCTTGGGCGCCAGCTCGTAGCGCAAGTCGATGCCTGGGTGGTCCTTCAGGGGTTTGAGCCCCTCCGCATCGATGGCGTCGGTGACGAGGACCTTCAGCCGTTCTCCCACGGAGCCTCTTAAGCCTTCGCGGCGGCGCCGGCTTTGGTCAGGCGCGCGGAGAGGGCGGCGAAGCCCGCGTCCAAGTCGGCCTTGCTGATGTAGCCCATGTGGGCGATCCGGATGATCTTGCCTTTTAAGTGGAGTTGTCCTCCAGCGATGGAAATGCCCTCTTCCTTCAAGATCTCGGCGATCAAGGCGGCGCCGTCGAGGCCGGCGGGCATGTTCAGCGCGGTGAGGATGTTGGCCGGGTCTTTCGCGTAGAGCGAGAGCCCCTGCCTAGCGGCCCAGGCGCGGGTGTAGGCGGCGAGGTCGGCGGTGCGCCTCCAGACGTTCTCGATGCCTTCCTTGCGGATCATCTTCAAGGCTTCGGCCTGCCCGGCGACCAGGGTGACGCCGGGCGTGTAGGGAGTCTCCTTATCTTTGAGCGACTTGCGCATGGCGCGCCAGTCGAAGTAGAACCGGGGGAGCTTCGCGTTCTCGACCACCTTCCAGGTTCGTTCGGAAACAGCGGCAAAGGCGAGTCCGGGAGCGTTCATGAGACCTTTCTGAGACCCTGTTAGCACGACATCCAAGCCCCAGGCGTCTGTTTCCAAGCGCTCGGCGGCCAGGCCGGAGACGGAATCAACGACGATGATGGCCGCCGAGTGCTGGCGGACTGCGTCCGCCAGCTTGGCCAAGTCATTGACTATTCCCGTCGAGGTGTCGGTGTGTTGGAAGAAAACGACTTTTATGTCCGGGTTGGCTTTCAGAGCCGCCGCCAACTTATCCGGGTTTGCGGCGGTGCCCCAGTCCTCGGCGACCACCACGGGGTCGAGGCCGTAGCTCTTGAGGATCGAGACGAAACGATCCCCGAAGGCGCCCGTCGTGTGGACCAAGGCTTTGTCTCCCGGCGAAAGCAGGTTGACCACGGCGCTTTCCATCGAGCCGGTGCCGGAGGTGGTCATCATCAGGACCGGGTTCTTGGTCCGGTAGACGTACTGCATCTCGCTGAGCGTGAAGTCGAAGAGGTTGCCGAATTCCTTGGTCCGATGATGGATGATCTGCTGGGACATGGCCTGCAGGACGGCGGGCGGCAAGGGCGTGGGGCCGGGCGTGAGCATGATGCCTTTGTTCATGAGAGTCCTCCTCGGGGGGGCTGCATGGGGGGCTTGGGAGCCTCGGGCTTCAGCCAAGGGCCGGTCTTAGCCAGGGTCCCGGCGGAGGCGGCCAGCGGCGTCAGGACGAGCTCGACGACTTCCTGGAACGTCTTCACGGGGATCAGCGTAAGATCCTGGAGGACCTCCTTGGGGATGTCCTCGAGGTCTTTCTGATTCTGATCCGGGAACAGGACGGTCTTGAGCCCTTCCCGGTGCGCGGCCAGGACCTTTTCCTTCAGGCCGCCGATGGGCAGGACGCGTCCGCGCAAGGTCATCTCGCCGGTCATGGCCAGGCCGGACACGACGGGCCGGCCCGTCATCAGGCTGGCCAGCGCGGAAGCGATCGCGATGCCCGCCGAGGGACCGTCCTTGGGCGTGGCGCCCTCGGGAACGTGGATGTGGTAGTCGACGTCCTTGAACTGCTCGGGGCCGATCTGCAGCTCCTTGGAGATGGATTTGAGGTACGAGAGGGCGGCATGCGCCGACTCGGTCATCACGCTGCCCAGTTTGCCGGTCAGCTTCAACTCCCCTTTGCCGGGGAAGGCGACCACCTCGATGGCCATGGTACAGCCGCCGACCTCGGTCCAGGCCAAGCCGGTGGAGACGCCGACGCCGTTGAAGGAATTCTTCTCCCGGAGGTGTTTCGGGGTGCCGAGGAACGCGGGCACGGCGTCCGCCGTGACTTGGAGGGGGACGGCCTCCCCGGAAACGATCTTCATCGCCGACTTGCGCGCCAAGCTGGCCATCTCGCGGTTGAGACTGCGCACGCCGGCTTCGCGGGTGTATTCCTCGATGGCGCGGTCGATGGCGCCGTCGGTGACGACGACTTTGTCTTCGCCCAGGCCGTGGTCCTTGAGCTGCTTGGGCAGGAGATACGTCCTGGCGATCAGGCGCTTCTCGGTATGGGTGTAGCCGGAGAAGCGGAGGATCTCAAGGCGGTCCTGCAGCGTGGGCGGGATCCCGTCCAAGGTGTTGGCCGTGCAGATGAACATGACCTGGGAAAGGTCGAACTCGACGTCCAGGTAGTGGTCCATGAAGGTGGAGTTCTGCTCGGGGTCCAGCACCTCCAGCAAGGCGGCGGCGGGGTCGCCGCGCCAGTCGGTGCCCATCTTGTCGATTTCGTCCAATAAAAAGAGAGGGTTGCGGCTGCCCGCTTTCTTCAGGGATTGGATGATCCGGCCGGGCAGGGAGCCGATATAGGTGCGGCGGTGGCCGCGGATCTCGGCCTCGTCGCGCACGCCGCCCAAGGACAGGCGCGTGAACTTGCGGCCCATGGACTTGGCGATGGAAGCGCCCAGCGAGGTCTTGCCCACGCCGGGAGGCCCGACGAAGCAGAGGATGGGGGCTTTGAGGCCCTTGGTCAAGCTGACGACGGCCAAGTGCTCGAGGACGCGCTCCTTGACCTTCTTGAGGTTGTAGTGGTCGGCCTCGAGGATCTCGTGCGCGCGCTTGAGGTCCAGGTTGTCGCGCGTGCGCTTGGACCAAGGCAGGGCGATCATCCAGTCGAGATAGGTGCGCGATACCGTGGACTCCGGGGAATAGGGCATCATCTTCTCGAGGCGGCCGAGCTCCTTGGTAGAAGCCTCGTCGGCGGCCTTCGGCATCTTGGCGGCCTTGATGGCCTTGCGGAGAGTCTCGAGCTCTTGAGCGAAGTCGTCCTTCTGGCGGAGCTCCTTCTGGATAGCCTTCATCTGCTCCGTCAGGTAATACTCCTTCTGGGTCTTCTCGATCTGCGTCTTGACCCGAGTATGGAGCTTGCGCTCGATGGCCATGATCTCGATGTCGGCCTTGAGCAGCAACGCAAGCTTCTCGAGGCGCGCCTCGGGCGCGGCGATCTCGAGGACGGCCTGCCGCTCGATGGTCTTAGACAGGCCGTGAGCGGCCAGGATGTCGGCGAGCTGAGAAGGGTCCTCCAGGCGCGCGAGGTTCGCGAGGGTCTCTCCGCCGGTGCGGCGGCTGACCTTGGCGTGCTCCTCGAAGACCTCGAGGGTGTGGCGCATGAGGGCCTTGAGCTCGGCCGTGACGGGGGCTGCCGCCTCGGGGTACTCGAGCTCGGCCTCCCAGAAACCTTTCTCCGCGGAGAATTCCGGGCCCTTGGTGACGATGCGGGTCAAACCTTGGAGGAAGACCTTGAGCGTGCCGTCGGGCATCTTGAGGAACTGGACGACCTCGACCAGGACGCCGGTGGTGAAGAGGTCGGCGGGCTGGGGGTCCTCGAGCTGGACGTCCTTCTGGGCGACGACGGCCAGGAGCTTGTCCGACTCCTTCATGGCGGCTTCCAGCGCCTTGATGGATTTAGCCCGGCCGACGGACAGCGGCAGCATCATGTGGGGGAATACGACGACGTCGCGCACGGCGAGCAGCGGCAGCTTGACGGGACGCTTCTTGCTGGGGGTCGGCGCGCTGCTCATGGCTTGCTGAATGGGATGACGTGGTCGACGATACCGTAAGCCTTGGCCTCTTCGGCGGACATGTAGAAGTTGCGCTCCATGTCGTCGCGCAGGCGCTTCTCCGGCTGGCCCGTGTGCTCGGCCATGATCCGGATGAGCTTGTCCTTCGTGTTGGTCATCTCCTTGGCCTCGATGGCGATGTCGGTGGCCTGGCCGCCGAGTCCGCCGCGGATGAGCGGCTGATGGATCATAACGCGGGAATGAGGCAGGATGTAGCGTTTGCCCTTGGTGCCGGCGGCCAGGAGCACGGCGCCGAAGGACATGGCCATCCCGAAGCACATCGTCGAGATGGGGGAGCGGATGTACTGCATGGTGTCGTAGACGGCGAGCCCCGCCGAGACCATCCCGCCGGGGGAGTTGATATAGATGCTGATGTCCTTGTCGGCGTCCTCACCGTCGAGATAGAGCAGCTGGGAGATGAGGAGGTTGGCCGAATCGGTGCTGACGGCGCCCTCATAGCCGCCGGCGAAGATGATCCTGTCCTTGAGGAGGCGGGAGAAGATGTCGTAGCCTACGGCCGAGCCTTGCGTCCAGCGTTCAAGGACAGTGGGGATGATCATGGCTCAATTATAGGAGTTTGAAAGAGGGTTGGGAATAGCCACAGGTGCCAGGCCCTCGGTTATTCGGTTATTGCAAAAGGATCTGCGCCGGAGTCGACCGCTCGACAACGGCTACGGCGATTCGCCGGCGTCTTGAATGGCGACATAGTAGTAGGCCCCGCCATCAGGGGTTCGAGATGAGTCTTGGGTATAAGTGATCCGGGTCTTGGCGTCCTTCCAGGCGAAAATCGCGCGTTTCGCCTTGGCCTGAGGTTCGTCCACGGGCGCGCGCTGGTAATCATTCTCCGCCCGCTTGACGAATTCTTCCCAGGAGACGCCGGCGGCAAAGGCGGGCGGGTACGTGACCTCAAGCCTGCGGAGCTTCCCGTTAGTGAAGCGGCCGATCATGCCTTGAGCATCCTGCGGCGCCTTGAAAGACCGCATGGTCTCGCCCTCGCCCAGGGCCTCCTTGAACTCGCGGCTGACGTCCACGGCCTTATACCTGGTCATCGCGACTGACTCGGAGAGGCCCAAAGAGACCCCGCCGAGCGCCCGGGGCAGGGCACGATGAGGTTTCCTGACCTGCTGCGCCGCCGCCGGAGCGAGACCTAGGCCGATGACAAGCCCCCAGAGCGCGATGCTTTTGCGCATCATCCCAAGACCATCAGGCATCCTTGACGGCGGCCTTGTCGCGCAGGAACTGCATCGTCTTGCGGTCGCGGATCATGCCGGAGATCTCTTCCTTGCGCTCGACGAACATCTTGCGGATGCTCTCTTTCTTCTCGTCGTTGTCCGCGCTCTCGAGGTTCTTCTCGAGGTCGGTCGCCAACTCCGCGTCGGAGACGACGATCTTCTCCTTCTCCGCGATGGCGGGCAGCAGCAGCGAGACCAGCACCTCGTCCTCCGCCTTGGGGCGCAGCTTGGTCTTCAGGTCCTCCAGCTGTTTTTCGGGCCATTTGCCCTGGCCGCCCATGACCTGCCGGCGCAAGCGGTCGAGCATGTGAGAAAGCTGGGCTTCCACCAGCGAGGGCGGCAGCGCCGTCTTGTTGTTCTTAAGGAGGCCCTGCTCCACCTGCTCCAACACCTCGCGCTCGGTCTTCTGCTTGCCTTCGTCCTCGATGACCTGCTTGAGCTTCGCCTTCAGCTCCTCATATGTCTCGAATCCCAGATCCTTGGCGAACTCCGCGTCCAGGGCCGGCAGGATCTTGGTCTTGATCTCCTTGATCGTCACGGTCATCGCCGCTTCCTTATTATTGAACTTGACCGGCACGTCCTTGGTCTCTCCGCGCTTCATCCCCAGGAGTCCGGACGAGAGGCCCTCCAGGGTATGCTCGGAGGACAGGTCCACCAGTTCGTTCTCTCCCTTGGCGTTGGCCATAGGCTTGCCGGCCTGCTTGCCCGCGTAATCGATGACGACATAATGGTTCTTGGCCACCGACTCCTCGGTCGCGCGCTCAAGGCGGGCATGGGCCTCGCGCAGTTCCTCGACGCGGGCGGTGATGGCCGCCTCATCGGCCGGATAGCTCTTCTTCGATACGGGGATCTTCGTGTAGTCCTTAGGCGAGAGCTTCGGCGCCGTCTCGATGCGGACCTGGAACAGCAGGGGCTTGCCGTTGTCGAATTTCACCTCTTCGACCGAGGGGGTAGCCACCGGTTGGAGCTGGAGCTCCTTAAGAGCCTCGGGCACGTGGCGGCGGATCAGCCGGTCGAGCGTCTCTTCTTGAGCATGGCCGGCGAACTGCTTCTTGATCAACTCGATGGGCGCCTTGCCCTGGCGAAAGCCCGGGACACGCGCGCGCTGCTGGATGTTGAGCAGCACATTGTGGGTCTCATCGGAGACTTTCGCGGCGGGGACCTCCACAGAGAAGAGCACCTCGCAGCCTTCTTCCTTGACCTTCTTGAAGCGCACCTTGTCCGACGCCGTGAATATTCCCATGAGACCTCCTCGCGATAAACTATGGTGGGCGGGGGGGGACTCGAACCCCCAAGCCTTGCGGCACACGGTCCTAAGCCGTGCGCGTCTGCCATTCCGCCACCCGCCCCTTCATCCCAGAAAGCAAAAAAGTGCCTTTCGGCACCTTTTGTGCTGTTAAAACGTGGGCTATCACGGACTCGAACCGTGAACCTTGACCTTAAGAGGGTCCTGCTCTAACCAGTTGAGCTAATAGCCCGCATGGACATTATACATTAAGGAGCACTCTCTTAACAACTTTGTCATTGATTTTTTCACCTTCGCTGTTATACTCCTCAAAGCGCCGAAGGAACCAAGAATGAAATATTGGATGTTCCAGAACAACCAGGTCAACGGTCCCTACGATCCCGACGATCTTTCCCAGATCGCCGGCTTCTCAGCGGAGTCTCTCGTATGTCCCGAGGGCCGCAAGGGCACCAACATGGGGGATTGGCAGAGGGCCGGGATGGCGCCGGAGCTTTCCATCTGCCTCATCAAGGCATCCCAACTGGCCTCCAGCAGCCGCGTCACCGCCACGGCCACGCTCTACGGAGGCTTGCCGCCCGAACCCACCCTGAAGGACCTGGCCGCCTTAGGCAGCCTGCAGGAAAAATTCACCTTGCTCGAGAACACGGTCTCGAACCTGCAGGACGGTCTCCGCCAGAAGGATACGGAACTCCTCAGCCTCCATAAGGAACTCGAGTCAAAGATCATCATGGAGGGCAAGCTGCAGGTCCAGGTCGGACAACTGGAGGAAAAGCTCGGGGCTGTTTCCAAGGTCAGCGACGAGACCGTCGCCGCCGAAAAGGATGTCGAGCATTCCGTCAAGGATGTGGAGAACTCCGTGCGGCACGTCGAGTCCTCCGTGCGCGACGTCGAGAGCACCATCAAGGGCGTCGAATCCTCCGTCAAGGACGTCGAGTCCACTATAAAAGCCGTCGAGTCCACCGTGGAACGCCAGCGGGAGACCATCGACGAGCTGATGAAAGAGCTCGAGAACCTCAAGAAAGGCCGGCCCGGCCAAGCGGCGGAGCCCTTCAATATCTCTCCGGCGCCCAAAGCTTCGGATCTTTCCGTGCCCAGCCAGGCCTCTCCTTTCAGCGTGCCTGCGCCTGCAGACTCTCCATTCGGCCCGCCCTCGCCGGCCGCAGCGTCTCCCTTCGGCGCACCCTCGCCGGCCGCAGCGTCTCCTTTCGGCGCACCCTCGCCGGCCGCCGCCTCCCCTTTCGCCGCCCCGACGCACACGCCCTCGCCCTTCGGCGCGCCGCCCTCCGGGCCCTCTGATTTCGGCATGATCGATCTGACCGCCGCGCCTTCGCCGGCCCCGAAACCCGCGCCATCGGCTTTCGACTTGGGGGGGTCTTCGCTTCCACCCGCCGCCGCCGCGCTGCCGACGGCCGGCATCCTCGCTGGAACGGCTCCGCAGCCATTCGTCGATGCGGCCCCGGCGCCCGAGAAGCCGAAAGCCGGGAAGAAAGGTTTGTTCGCCATGCTCGCAGTCCTCGTCATGGGCGCGGGCGCGGCCTCGTTCTACCTTGGCCTCATCCCCGGCAGCAAGAAGGCGAGATCCGCATCCGAAGCCCCCTTGCCCATGCCGGCCACTCCGCCGGCGGAGATCGTTCCTGAGGCGCCCTCCCCCGCGGCGCTGCTCGAGGCGGCCAAGCAAGAGGCCATCGGGATGGTGCGTGCCTGGCCGATCGCCGACACCATGAAGACGGTCGGACAAGTGCTGGAGAGCCCTGCCGCCGCGCCTGGCGGCCTGACCCCCTGGATGGCCGAGAAGCTGCCGAAGGGCGACGATGTTTTCCAAGTGAATTTCTACGCGCCCAAAGCTCCCGGCGTTAAGAATCAAGCGACCTACGAGTTCGAGGTCCATCTGGCCGACCGGCAAGTCACGCCTCTGAGCGCAGACGCGGCCGCCCTGCTTCAGCCGAAGCCCCCCGCCCCGGCGCCGAAGGCTCCGCGTAAAGTGAAGGTCCGTGCCAAGGAGAATCCTCCGATCCAATCCTCAGGCGCGCTGGACTCCCCGCTCGACACATCGCTCGAGTCGCCAGAACCCGTCCGCGCGCCGACCGAACCGGTCGCGGCTCCGGCGCCGCGCAAGCGCGCCCGCAAAGCCGCCGCAACCGAAGAGCGCGCGAAGGAAGAGAGATCTATGGACGAACTCCTGACCCCCGGGGGTGACGCGAAAGCGGAGTCGCTCGATGACCTGGCGACGGACGGCTCCGAGGCCGCGGAAGCCGCCCCCGAGCCCAAGGCAAAAGCCGGCAAGAAGAAGGCCGAGAAGCCGGCGTCCGACGCCGACCTACTCGACGACCTGCTCAAGCCCTAGGCTTCCCTGGTTCGGCCAAAAGTGATACAGTCAGCTAGCCATGGAACTGCAAAACGCGCTGAAGCAAGCCGAGTCGAGGCTGTCGATCGCCGGCGATAAGATCAGCATGATGCAGGGCAAGCTCGAAGACCTCGTCTTCCGCGCCCAACGGATCGGCGCCGCCTTGAGAGCGAAGGCCCCTGTGCAGGATACGATGTTCGGCTACGACATCCAGCATTTCCGGCGAGAAGTACGCAGCTTCGGCCAGGAGATCCTGGCTTTGCCCGGCGTGCTCGGCAGCCTAGAGCGCGAGGCCGTATACGTCCCCGGCGCCGACAAGATGGCGCAATCTCTGATGCGCCTGTCCGGCCGCGTGCATAAGCAGGTCCAAGGCCTTCACAGCGCGGCCCTGCTCGCCCACAACCATATCCGCCTGCCCGAGCACAAGATGGACGCCTGGTACATATGCCAAGAGATCGAGGAGATGACCCAGAAAACCCAGGCGCTGCCTACGCTGGCCAACAAAGTCGTCATCAAGACCGCTCCTCCGTCCGACCCTGCCGCTCCGGCGGGCCCGCCCGCCGCCGCGACCTAGCCCCCCCCTGATGGAAATCCTGCTCAGGATCGTCACGCGCCGCAACGTTCTGATGGCCGCGAGCGTGACCGGTATCGTCGCTTTAGGTCTTAGATACCAGGAACACCCGCGCCGCTGGTTCCGGGACCGCTTCTATCCGCCGCAGGGCGCCGCCCCCGCCGCGGGCCGCGACCTTATGCAGAGCCAGGAAGCGCGCGAATCCAGACGGATCATGAAGCGCTATGAACGCGTGATGGACATCCTGGCCTTATCCAAGCAAGAAGGCTTCGAGACGGCGGGGCTAGAGGCCAAGGCGGCCGCGGCCCTCAAGCTCAACACCCCGGGCTACAGGGAATTCGCCGTCTCGACGCTCAGCGAGGTGGAGATGGCCGCGCCCCGCAAGAAGGTCCAGTACATCCCCATGTATCCTCGAGAGGACGATCAGGATATAGAGATCCCTCCGGACCTCCCGGGCCAGCAAGCGGGCGTGCCGGCCAAGCCCGCGGCTAAACCCAAGAGCCCTTCAAAAGCGAAGCCCCGGAAGGCCGGCAGGTGAAGCGCGCGCTCAGCCTAGCCCTCTTGCTCGCCGGAGCGGGAGCCGCGGGGCTGCACGCCGCCGAGGTGGAAGCCACTGTGGCCGCCGCCTATGAAGCTTTCCTCCAGGGCCGGCTCGAAGACTCGGCCAGCGCTTTTCGCTACCTCATAACGCTCGGCATCGCCGGGCCCGATCCGGACTCGAACCTGGCTCTGTTGGCGCGCGACCAAGGCCAAGGCGACGTCTCCTTGCCGCTCTGGGTGAGATCCTCGCTGCGCGAAAACGCAGACGGGTTCATATGGGTCCAGCGCGGGTGGGCCCATGCCGCCCTTGACCGGCCGAAGGAGGCGCGTGAGGCCTTCATGAAGGCCATCGAAAAGGCCGCTACGACGGCCGACCAAGGAGAGGCCAAGGTCGGCCTCGGGGTCGTCGCCCTGATGATGGGCCAGCCGAAGGGCGCGATGGCGCCGCTGCGAGACGCCCTCGTCGCCGGCCCCTACGTGATCCCCGCCGCCGCCTACCAGACAGCGCTCACGGCGCTGGCGTCGCGCGACAAGAACGCGGCCCTGGCCTACCTGCGCCAATGCATCAGCCTGGACCCGCTCAACCTGGAATGCCTCAAGGCCCTGGGGCGACTTCAGGCGGATATCGGGGAGAACCGCGCGGCCTGGCGGGTCTTTCTGCGCATCTTGGCGCTCGATCCCCAAGACGCCGAGGCGCTGAAGGAGACCAAGCGGCTGCGCGAGTATGTCACGGCCAGCCTCGAGGATTCCCAGGGGATCCGCCGCCTGTCGAGACCGCTGTTGGCCGTCCGCGGCGATATCGACCCGGCGCCCTCGAGCGCGACGGTGCGCGTCGCCCTGTTCTCCGATGCGGCCGGCCAGCCCGCCACCGTAACCCAACTTTACTTCATGGCCAACAGCGGCTTCGAGCTCCACGCCGTGCTGACCGGCGAAGTCGTCAAGGAGGAAGGCCGGGGCAATGACCAGTGGGAGATCGTCTTCCGGCCCGAAACCAACATCGTCGAGGTGCGAGACAACGCCCGCAACCTCCAGTACACCGCCAAGCAGCCCTTCCGCATCGTGCCCTCGCCGAAGGACGTTCGGCGCGGCTCGGTCCTGCTCAAGAGCGCGAAGTTCGTCGAGGCGACGGGCTTCGACCCCGGGGATCGGGAACTGCGCGGGATCACGGAGATCATCCCCACGCCCTACGGCTTCAAGGTGGTCAATGATGTCAATCTGGAAGACTACCTCCAAGGAGTCACCGGTGCTCTGCTGCCGCAAGGCAGCCCGGCGGAAGCCTACAAGGCCCAGGCCGTGCTCTCGCGCACCCGCGCGCTCTGGTACAAAAAAACGCGTCCTGACAACCAGGAGCGCAGCGATATCTGCGACTCAAGCTTCTGCCAGCGCTACCTGGGGCTCAATGAGGAGATGCGCGACTCGACGGCATCCGTCCTCGCCACTCGAGGATGGATCCTAGCCGGCACCGACGAGAAGCCCGCCAAGGTGCTCCAGCACGAGAACTGCGGCGGCGCCACGGAAGCGGGCGCCGAACCGGGCCTGGAGCATCTGCTCTCCGTCCAGGACGGTGAAAAACCCGCGGCGGCGACGCGCACGCCGGTGGACCTGGAGCGCTGGGTGCATCAGTTCCCGCCGCGCGACCGCTACTGCGAAGCGGGAGGCTTGACGGCGGCCAGCCAATCGCGCTGGATGCGCCTGCTCGACGCTAAGGACCTCAAAGCGCGGGTGGAGCGGACCAAATTCATCGGCGCCATCAAGACCATCAAGGTCACCAGTCGAACCGCCGCGGGACGCGTGCGCGGCCTGGAGGTGACGGGCACCCGCGACGCCATCCGGTACGATGGAGACAAAGCGGTCGAGGCCTTCCTGTCCCCCAACTCCTTGCGCTCGATGTGGTTCACCATACAGCCCATGATGAACGGGGAAAAAGCGACCCGCTTCCTGCTCTGGGGGGCGGGGACGGGCCACGGCTTGGGCCTGTGCACGGCCGGAGAGATCGGCCAAGCGGCCCTCGGGCGGTCCTGGCAGAAGATCTTGGGCCATTATTTCCCGGGCCTCAAGCTCTTCGACATGAACGCTCCCAAGCCCAAACCCGCCGCGGCCGAAGGCCCGAGGGGTCCCGGGAGATACCGCAAACCGCTGAACCCGCGCAGGAAGAAGTAATGGGACCGCGGTCGCGCGTGAAGGTGGCGCACGTCATCACCCGTCTGGATCTCGGCGGCGCCCAGCAGAACACCCTCTACACCTGCCGGAACCTAGATGCAGAGCGCTTCGACGTCCTCCTCATCCACGGGGAGGGCGGACTTCTCGATTCCGACCTCGCGAGCCTGCCCGAAGGCCGCCCGCGCTTGCGCCGTTTGAGCGACCTGGTGCATCCTCTGCGCCCTTTCCAGGACCTGTTGGCGTTCCTGCAGCTGCTGAACCTTTTCCTCTCCGAGCGCCCCGATGTGGTCCATACCCACAGCTCCAAAGCCGGCATCTTAGGACGTTTGGCCGCCTGGGCGGCGGGGGTGCCGGTGATCATCCACACCTACCACGGCTTCGGCTTCAACGACTATCAATCGGCGTGGACCAAGGGGCTCTACGTGCTGGCTGAACGTTTGAGCTGCCGAGCGGCATCAGCGCTGGTCTTCGTGTCCAAGGCCAACTGGGAGTACGCGGCGCGGCACCGCTTGGGTGACGAGAAGCGATACCGGCTGCTGAGGTCGGGGATAAAGCTCTCCGATTATCCGGCGAAAGGGGTGGATGTACAGAAGAAGAAGGCCTCCCTCGGCCTGAGGATGCACAAGCCGCTGGTCCTGAGCATAGGCAATCTCAAGCCGCAGAAGAACCCCGGAGATTTCATCGCGATGGCTCAAGCCGTCAATGGCCGCTATCCGGACGCCGAGTTCATGTTCGTAGGTGACGGCCCCTTGCGCCGCCGCTTGGAATTCCAGATATTATCCTCCGAGCTGCACGGCAAGGTCCTTTTGCCCGGTTGGCGGAGAGACACCGCCGAGCTTCTGGCCTGCGCGGACGTGTTCGTGCTGACCTCGCTTTGGGAAGGGCTGCCGCGAGCCTTGGTGGAGGCCATGCGCTCGGGCCTGCCGGTCGTCTGCTACGCCACGGACGGCGTCCGGGACCTGGTCAAGGACGGGGTAAACGGCTTCATGCTGGAGCAAGGCGACGTGCTGGGCCTGGCCCGGCGCGTCGGAGAACTGCTGGGTGACGAGCCGCTGCGTCAACGGATCGGCAAAGCCGCGGCGGCTTCCATCGGCCCGGAGTTCGACATCGACTTGATGGTGGACACTCAGCAGCGGCTCTATCGCGAGCTCCTCGAAGAGCATGCCGGGTAGCTTCTTCCGCCGCCCCCTGGGCCTGTTCTTATCGGGCGGCGGCGCCTTGGGAAGCTGGCAGGCGGCCGCGCTGGCGGCCCTGGAGGACAAGTGCGGTCCGATCTTCGACTCGGTGATGGGATTCTCCGCCGGCGCGCTGACGGGCGCGGCCTATTTCCTGGGGGAGACGCAGGAGGCGGTGAAGACCTGGCGGAAGGTCGACGCCAAGGTGATGAAGTTCTCGCCGCGGATCATGCCCTTCGCTTTATTCTCAAGCCCGCCGCTGGGACGTCTCCTGGAAGAAGCGCACGATGAAGCGCATGCGAAAAAGGCCGCCCGCTGCCGACTGACGGTGGTGAGCGCTTGCCGGGCTCTGGATAAGCCGGTCTACGCCGTTTTCACGCCGGGAGGGGAAAACGGCTGGGATAGCCCCCTGGACCAGCACCTGCTGGCCAGCTGCGCCATACCGGCGATCTTCCCGCCGGTGAGCGTAAGATACCGAGGGCACAAGCTGAGCCTGGTGGACGGCGGCGTGCCGATGGGGCAGCCGCTGAGCTTAGACGAGATGGGCGAGGTCGAGGACGTGGTGATCGTGGCGATGACGCGCCCGGAAGAAGAAGGCTTGCCTAGAAAATGGCTGAACCCTTTCGACCAGATCGCCCGAGAGACGATGATGTATCTCGGAGCTCAGGCCGTCAGGTCTTTGAAGAAGCGCAAGCACCCGCCAAGGATCTTCATGCTGATGCCCTCGAAGGTCTTGGACTTCGGGATGCTGAACTTCAAGCCGGCGAAGATCGAGCAGGGCCTGCGGCTCGGCGCGTCGGACGCCGCGCATTTCCTTGCCGACCCGCGAAGGTCCCTAATCCCGTGAGCCGCCGCTGGGCGCTTTGGCTGGGGCTGGCCGGGCTGCTGGTCTGGCATCTGGCGCTGCGCCGGCACGGCTTCGCCCTTCCTATGATCGTCGATGAGGGGGAGTACGCCTGCGCGGCGCGGGCCTGGCTCTCGGGCGGACTGCCCTATCGCGACTCCTTCTCGCAGAAGCCGCCGATGACGCTGTGGCTCTATCGCGCCGCCTACACGGCCCGCCCCTCGGACATCCTGGCGCCGCGAAGGCTAGCGCTGGTCTTCTCATGGCTGACCATGCTGTGCCTGTTGCTGCTGACGCCGAAGGCCTGGCGCTGGGAAGCCAGGCTGGCGGCGCCGGCGGTCTACGGCGTGCTGTCGACGTCGCCGATCGGGACCTTAGGATTCGCGGCGAACACTGAGGTCTTCCTGTGCTTGTTCACGACGGCGTCGGCGCTGGCGCTGCGGCAGGGCTGGGTCGTGGCCGCAGGTCTGGCGGCCGGCGCGGCGCTGATGACCAAGCAGACGGCGCTCTGGACCGTAGTGGTCTTCGCGGTCTTGGCCTACGGGTCCTCGAAGGATAAACGGAAGGCGGCAGGTCTGTTTCTTACCGGAGCCGCGCTCGTGCCGTTGCTCTGGCTGATCTACTTCTGGAAAGCGGGAGCGCTGCAGTCCTTCCTGTCGCAGGTCTTCTTGCGCAACGCGGCCTACGCGGCGGTGGTGTCGGAGACGTCGTCCTTGGGCTCGCAATTGGGCTGGTTCGCGGGGACGGTGGCGCCGCTTTTTGCCATCGGCGACTGGCCGGCTTGGGCCTTGGCGTTCTGGGGGCTGAAGGGGGGAAAGGCCTCTTGGACCTCGCCTGAGACCTTGGCGACTGCCTGGCTGGGCGCGGCGCTGGTGGGCGCGTTCATGGGCCTTTTTCTTTTTCCCTATTACTTCCTGCAGGCCTTTCCCGCGCTGGCGCTGGCGGCGGCGGCAGGTTTGCAGAAGCTGAAAGGCAGGACGGCTATAGCGGCGTTCGCTTTGCTCTGCCTTTGGCCTGCCGGCGTCCGGGGCGCGGCTTATTTCTGGGACCCGCCGGAGCTGACGGCGAAAAAATTACTGTATCCGAATCCCTTGTTCGAGTCGCTGCCGCTGGCGGACTATATAAGAACGCATTCGTCGCCGACGGATAATATCTACATCTATGGCTCCGAGGCGCAGATTTACCTGTACGCCCAGCGAGCTCCGGCGACGATCCACGTGCTGTCGTATGCGTTGACGTTGTTCCCGGAGAGCGAGAAGGCGGTGGCAGACGAGCTGGCGGCCATCAAGGGCGCGCGTCCTAAGTTCGTCGTCTACAGCGCGCAACCCGGGTCGACGATCATCTCCTCGAAGCTGGGGCTGTCGTTCCAAGAGCGCGTGCGCGCTTTCTTGGCGAGGGACTACCGGTGGATCGGGCAGGTGGACGTGCTGGCGGGGCCCAGCCAGTACAGGTTCGAGCCGAAAGGTTTGGGCGCCGCGCCCGACTGGAACAGCGAAGCAAGCCTGTTCCTGTTCGAGCGACGCTAGGACTGCTCAGTGAGCCGAGGGCAAGAGGACTAGAGGTAGGACCGTCTTTATTTCCTGGAATGCCGCATCCAGCGTAAAAAGCTGCGCTTGATGATGACTGGCTGAAGCCGCCACTATCAAGTCGGCGATGCTGGCCTTGAACCCCTTGCGCGCCAATTGGAACCGGGCCAGGGCGACCATATCCCATAGGTCGGGAGGGTCCTCCAGCAACTCCACGGACTCCAGCGCCGCCTCGAGCCTTCGATATTCGCTCGGCGATCTAGCGCCCGAAAGAAGTTCCGCTCGGACGAGCCCTATCGTGCAGACGAGGTTCTCCTGAATGAGGCCGGCAAGCACCGTGACCGCTGAGCAATCCTTGTGACGGAATCTCTCGATCCATACGGAGCTGTCGACGAGAACGACGCTCATCGGGCCCGGGACTCCTTCAGGTCGAGATCCAGAGACATCTTGCCGCTGAGCTCCCAGAGATCCCTGAGCTTCTTAGCCTTGATCAGAGCCTGGAGGGCTATGATGATAGTCTCCGTCTTGGTGCGCGCGCCGCTGACCTTGCGCGCCTCGGCCAAGAGCTTTTCCGGCAGATCGAGCGTCGTTCTCATAGCGCCTCCGATGCATATAAAGTATAGCAGGCGTATGCATTGACCGCAATCCCATAAGAGCGCTCTCATCACTCTTTATACGACCGACCCCCTTATATTGTTCCCTCCCCCAAATCCGGCCGTTGCGTTGCATCCCGCCCCAGTAGCATCAAAAATGCTACACTCGTCCAACACTATTTCGACAGGGGGATCACATGGGAAACTACAAGAAACTGACGGTGCCGGCGGGCGAGAAGATCGGCTATAAGAACGGAAAGCTCGAAGTCCCCAACAACCCCATCATCCCCTATTTCCCCGGCGACGGCACCGGCCTCGACCTCTGGAAGGCCACCAAGATCGTGCTCGACGGCGCCGTGGAGAAGGCCTACCAGGGCAAGAAGAAGATCGCCTGGATGGAAGTCTACGCCGGCCTGACCGCTTTGAAGAACTACGACAAGGACACCGTCCTTCCCGAAGAGACGGTCGCCGCCTTCAAGGAATTCCGCGTCGGCCTCAAGGGCCCGCTGACCACGCCCGCCGGCTCCTTCAAGTTCGTCTGCCTCGACTGCGCCGCCGAACTCATGGATCGCCCCGCCAGCTGCCCCAAGTGCAAGTCCGAGTGGATCACCCCTCGCTTCCGCTCGGTCAACGTCGCCCTTCGCCAAAAGCTGGACCTCTACTCCTGCGTGCGACCCGTGCGCTGGTTCAAGGGCGTGCCTTGCCCCGTGAAGGACCCGTCCAAGCTCAACATCGTCATCTTCCGGGAGAACACCGAGGACATCTACGCCGGGATCGAGTTCCAGCAGGGAACCCCCGAGTGCCAGAAGGTCTACGACTTCCTCACCAAGGAGATGGGCGCCAAGGTCCCGTTCCCCGACAGCGGCATCGGCATCAAGCCCATCTCGAAGACCGGCTCCCAACGCCTGATCCGCATGGCCATCAAGTACGCCATCGAGCACAAGAAGCCGTCGGTGACGATCGTCCATAAAGGCAACATCCAAAAGTTCACCGAAGGCGCCTTCCGCGACTGGGGCTATGAAGTGGCCAAGGCCGAGTTCCGCGACCAGATCGTGACCGAAGCCGAGCTCTGGGACGACCTCAACGGCAAGATGCCCGCCGGCAAGGTCCTCATCAAGGACCGCATCGCCGACCAGACCTTCCAGCAGCTGCTGCTGCGCCCCGACGAGTACTCGGTGCTCGCCACGCCCAACCTCAACGGCGACTACCTCTCCGACGCGGCCGTCGCGCAGGTCGGCGGCCTCGGCATCGGGCCGGGCGCCAACATCGGAGACGGCGTGGCCATCTTCGAGGCGACGCACGGCACGGCCCCGAAGTACACCAACAAGGACATGGTCAACCCGGGGTCGCTCATCCTTTCCGGCGTGATGATGCTCGAGCACCTGGGCTGGCAGGAAGCCGCGGACCTGGTGATCAAGGGATTAGAGGCTACCATCCTCGCCAAAACGGTGACTTATGATTTTGAACGCCAGATGCCCGGCGCCACTAAGATCAAATGCTCCGAATTCGGAGCGGCCATCGTCAAGAACATGCAGACTCCAGTCCATGCCTAGACCGCTGCTCAGCGTCCTCATCCCGGTCTACAACGAAGAAGAGAACCTCCCCGCCTTAGGCGGGGAGGTTTCTTCCGTCTTGCAGTCCCTGGGGAAACCCTGGGAGGTCATCCTGGTCGATGACGGTTCGACCGACGGCTCTTACGACCAGATCCTCAAGCTCGTGGATAAATACCCCGGCTTCAAAGGCCTGCGCTTGGGCCGCAACGCCGGGCAGACCGCCGCCTTCTCGGCCGGCATCCAGGCCTGCGCCGGCGAGCTCATCGCCTCGCTCGACGCCGACATGCAGAACGACGCCCGCGACATCCCCATGATGATCGCCAAGCTCGCGGAGGGCCACGACGTCGTCAGCGGCTGGCGGCGCGACCGCCAAGACGCGCGGCTCACCCGCATCATCCCGTCGAAGCTCGCCAACGGCCTCATCTCCTGGATCACCGGCGTCCATCTGCACGACTACGGATGCACGCTCAAGCTCTACAAGAGCCAATACCTCAAGCCTCTCAAGCTCTACGGCGAGATGCATCGTTTCGTGCCCGCCCTGGCGGGTTTTCTCGGCGCGCGCATCGTGGAGGTGCCCGTCAACCACCGGCCGCGGACCCGCGGGGTGTCGAAATACGGCCTCTCCCGGACGCTGAAAGTCATCCTCGATCTGTTGACCGTCAAGTTCATGGATGCCTACCTCGCCAAGCCTATCTACCTCTTCGGCGGCGGCGGGCTGCTCATGGCTTCGCTGGGATCGCTTATGGCGGCCTACACCCTTTACCGAAAATTCTTCAACGGCGTCTTCGTCAAGGACCAGCCCCTCTTCCAGATCTCCATCTTCTTCGCCTTAGTCGGCTTCCAATTGCTGCTTTTGGGCCTCCTGGCCGAGATCTTGGTGCGTGTCTACTTCGATATCAAGGAAAAACCTGCATATTTCGTCCGCGAGACCGCGGGCTTCGAAGAGCCCGCCGCATTGACTTCAAGGCCTTAAGGTTCTAAAATGACCAGTCTTTTGCGGTTCGACGCCAACAAGGTCCGGGAAGAAGGAACCGTCTTTTTCGATGGAGAGGTGCCTTCCGGGCCCTTGCAGGAGACCCTCGAGGTCGAGGCTGTCCTAGTCGGGCCGCTCAAGGTGGACCTGGAGGTGGCTGAGCGCGATGGTGGGGCGGATTTCAAAGGCAGTCTGAGCGGCGTTTGGCGGCTGGATTGCTCCCGCTGCCTCGCGCCGGCGCAAACGGCCTTTCGCGCCTCCGTCGAGGGAAGCTCCGTGGCCTCCGGCGGGGCTTTCGATGTGACCGAGGACGTCCGCCAGGCGCTGGTCCTCGCCGTACCGATGAAAGCGTACTGCAAGCCGGACTGCAAGGGTCTTTGTCTTCAGTGTAAAGGCAACAAGAACGTCGAGGATTGCGGCCATCAGGCCATGGATTTCAATGTCGTAAGGAGACAAGATGCCTAACCCCAAACGCAAGCATACCCGGTCGCGGCGCGACAGCCGCCGGTCGGCCAACTGGAAGCTCGAATCGCTCTCGGTCAGCTCCTGCTCCAACTGCGGCGCCGCGCGGCGTCCGCACACCGTCTGCGGAGCTTGCGGTTTCTACAACGGCAAGCTCGTCCTGGCCCCCAAGCAGAAGAAGGGCAAAGCCGGCGAGGAAGGCGGCGAACAGAAGGGGTAAGTGAAACTAGTCCTCGACGCCGCCGCCGGAGACTTCGGCCTCTCTCCTAACATCGAGGGAGCCATCCAGGCGGCGAACGAATTGGGGGTGCAACTCCTCTTGGTCGGACCCGCCGCCGAGGTCTCGTCCCAGCTGAACTCCCGCGGCGTCGCGTCCGGGGACCAACGCTTCGAGGTCATCGACGCGCCGGATGTCATCGGCATGGGCGAGGACCCGGTGGCGGCCTGCCGGGCTAAGCCGAGGTCCTCGGTCATGGTCTCGGCGGAGCTCGTCGCATCCGGGCGCGCCGAGGGTCTGATATCGGTCGGCAACTCCGGCGCCACCATGGTGGCGGCGCTCTGGCACCTCAAGCGCCTGCCCGGCGTCTTGCGCCCGGCCATCGCCGTAGCGGTCCCCACGGAGCGCGGCATGACCCTGCTCCTGGACGGCGGAGCCAACACCGAATGCAAGCCCTGGCACCTCCTGCAATTCGCCGTCATGGGCACCATCTACGCCCAACGGGTCATGGGCGTCGCGAAACCGAAGGTGGGCGTCTTGTCCGTGGGGGAAGAAGACTCCAAAGGCAACGACCTCGTCAGGGAAGCCATCCCCCTGCTGCGGGCCGCGCCGGTCGCCTTCCACGGCGCGGTGGAGGGGCGGGACCTGGCGGCCGGCACCGTCGACGTGGTGGTCTGCGACGGCTTCACCGGGAACATCGCCGTCAAGCTCATCGAAGGCACCGCTTCCGCCATCTTCTCCTTCCTCAAAGCCGAGATCCACAGCGGACCGCTCAACAAGCTCGGAGGCCTGCTGCTGCGCGGCGCCTTCGCCCGGCTCAAGAAGCGCATGAGCTACGATGAATACGGCGGCGCGCCTCTCTTGGGCGTCGGAGGCACGGTCATCATCGCCCACGGCAAGTCCAACGCCAAGGCCGTCGCCAACGCCATCCGCACGGCCAAGCGACTCATCGAGACCGGGGTCAACGAGGCGATCAAGTCCTCGATAGAGCAGATGAAGGTGAATCTAGAGTCGCCGAAAGTCCAAATATCCTAGGAAGGTACCCCCATGCCCACTGAAACCGCCGCCGTGACGCAAATACAGGAGAGCAAGAGGCTTCTCGACAAAGTCGCCATCATCACCGGTTCAGCCCAAGGCATCGGCCTGGCGACGGCCGAACTTCTCTGCCGCGAGGGCGCCAAGGTCGTCCTCGTCGACGTCGACCAAGCCATGGTCACGCGCTCCGCCGAGACCCTTGCCGCCTCGGGGGCCCAGACGCTCGGGCTCAAGGCCGATGTGACCAAGTTCGAGGATTGCGAAGCCGTGGTCAAGGCCACGTTGGAAAAATTCGGCAAAATTGATATATTGGTGAACAACGCCGGGATCACGAAGGACAACCTGATCATGCGCATGTCCGAGGGGGATTGGGACCTCGTGCTCGACGTGAACCTCAAGGGCGCCTTCAACTTCACGAAGGCGGCCATCAGGCCGATGCTCAAGGCGCGAAGCGGCCGCATCGTCAACATCGCCTCGGTCATCGGTCAGGAAGGCAACGCCGGACAAGCGAACTACGCGGCCTCGAAAGGGGGCCTCATCGCGCTGACCAAGTCGTGCGCGCGCGAGTTCGGCTCGCGGAACATACTTTGCAACGCCATCGCGCCGGGCTTCATCCGGACCAGGCTGACGGAGGTCATACCGCAGGAGTTCAAGGACAAGCTCCTTGAGAAGATCGTGCTCGGCCGCATCGGCGAGCCGATCGAAGTGGCGCGCGCGGTGCTGTTCTTGTCGAGCGACGACTCGTCCTACATCACGGGACACGTGCTCGGCGTCAACGGCGGCGGGTACATGTAGGACCGGCTTTTGGATTCAGGTGCCTAAGACGTCAACTAGCAGCAGGAGGAAGGAAAATGGCTGAGACCAGCATCGCAGACCGCGTGAAGCAGATCATCGTCGAGCAACTCGGCGTCGACGCCGCCGAGGTCACCACGGCGGCGCACTTCGTCAACGACCTGGGCGCCGACTCGCTCGACACCGTCGAGCTCGTCATGGCCCTGGAAGAGGAGTTCGACACCGAGATCCCGGACGAACAGGCTGAGAAGATCCAGACTGTCGGCCAGGCGATCGACTACATCACCTCGCACGCGAAGAAATAGATCAAGCCGATCGAAGAGGTCGTAGGGCATCGCTTCAAAGACCCGGCCCTACTGAAGGAGGCGCTGACGCACAAGTCCTACGCCTCTGAAAGCAGGACGGCGATCTTCAACGAGCGGCTTGAGTTCCTGGGCGACAGCATCCTCGCGGCCGTCGTCGCTCATGAGCTTTACTGCGCTTTCCCTCAGGAAGACGAGGGGAAGCTCTCGAAGAAGAAGTCTCAGATCGTCTCGAGGCCGAGCTTGGCGCATTGGGCGGCCGAGCTCGGCCTCGGAGACTACCTGCATCTCGGGGTCGGAGAGGAGTCCTCTGGCGGGCGCAACCGCCAGAGCCTTCTCGCCAACGCCTTTGAAGCATTGATCGGGGCCGTCTATCTCGACGGCGGCTATGAGGCGGCCCAGCGGTTCATCCGGCACAGCATGCTGCGCCACGAGCCCAAGGCGGACGCCGACTTCAAGAGTCTCCTGCAGGAGGTGCTGCAGAAGCGCTACAAGGTTCCGCCGACTTACGAGATGCTGCAGGCCGACGGACCGGACCACGACAAGACCTTCCAGGTCCAAGTCCACCTGGGCAAGAAGGTGCTGGGGCGGGGCAACGGCAAGACGAAGAAGGAGGCGGAGCAGTCGGCCGCCCGCAACGCGCTGCAAGCGATGAGCATCCTGGAGGAGTGACCATGGACTACGACCTGACCGAGCAGCAGAACGACATCCTTTCCTTGGCCTATCAGCTCGGCCAGCAGAAGATACGGCCCGTGCGCGAACACTATGACGCCACCGAGGAGTTCCCCTGGCCCGTCATCGAAGAGATGCGGCGCGCCGACCTCTTCGGCGTCTATCTCCCCGAAGCCTACGGCGGCCTGGGCGGAGGCACCCTCGAGCTCGTGCTCGTCGCCGAACAGATCTCGCGGGCCTGCGGCGGCATCGCGCTGGCGGTGGCGGCTTCCGGCCTCTGCGGCATACCGATACTTTTGTTCGGCGACAAGGAGCAGCGCGAGCGGTTCCTGCCGGACCTGGCCTCCGGCAAACGTCTCGGAGCCTTCGCCATCACCGAGCCCAACGCCGGCTCGGATGCCACGGCCACCCAGTGCTCCGCCACGCTCGACGGCGACTCCTACATCCTCAACGGCCAAAAAAACTTTTGCTCCAGCGGCAACGCCGCCGAGATCTACACCGTCTTCGCGACGACCAACCCCAAGCGCGGCGCGCGCGGCATCGGGGCCTTCGTCGTGGAGAAGGGAACCCCGGGCTTCACGTTCGGCAAGAAAGAGCATAAGATGGGCATCCGCGCCTCCTGGACCTACGACCTGGTCTTCAACAACTGCAGGATACCCAAGAAGAACCTGCTCTACAAGGAAGGCTACGGCCTCTTCGTCGCGCAGACGACCTTCGACTGCTCTCGCCCCGGCGTAGCCGCCCAGGCGCTGGGCATCGGCACCGGCGCGCTGGACGAGACGCTTTCCTACATCCGGATGCGCAAGCAGTTCAACCAGACCATCGCCAGCTTCCAGGCCATCCAGCACATGATGGCCGACGCCGCCACCTCCCTCGAGGCGGCCCGGGCCCTGCTCTACACCACGGCGCGCGCCATGGACAAGGCGATGAAGCCGGCCATCGATGAGGCCGTCGCGAAGGGGACGATCGTCTTCGACGAGATGAACCGCCTCGAGGTCAAGCGCTGGACCAAGGAGTCGGCCATGTGCAAGGTCTTCTGTTCGGACACGGCCATGAAGGTTTCCACCGATTGCGTGCAGATGTGCGGCGGCATCGGCTATATGCGCGACTTCCCTGTCGAGAAATACATGCGCGACGCCAAGATCACGCAGATCTACGAAGGCACCAACCAGATCCAGCGCAACGAGATCGCCATGATGATGATCAAAGAGGCGGCCTCGAAACAGAAAGAAGCGGCCTTGGCCTAGCTTGGACTCCGAGAGCTTCCTGCGCTGCAGCAGAGCGTCCTTGGCCGCCCTGGGCGGACCGAACATCAAGGCCGTGCTGCTGGGCAAGACGCCGCGCTACGCCCCCGACCGGGCCGCCGACACGCTCCACCTCGCCTTGGATCTGAAGATCGACTTTGCCCGCAAGTCCGTCTCGGGGACCTGCCTGACCCGGCTGCGCGCCTTCCGCGACGGCGTCCGAGAGGCCGCTTTCGACGCCGTCGACCTGGACGTCGCGTCGGTCACGGTCGACGACAAGCCCGCGCGCTACACGCTCAGGGACAAGAAGCTGCGCGTGCGCCTGCCCAGGACGCTTGCCTCCGGAGAGGAAGCGGCGGTCTTGGTGCGCTATAGCCTGAAAGATCCGAAGGCCGGACTGCACTTCGTGTATCCCGGGAAGCACAACCCCGAGAACCCCGTCCAAGTCTGGAGCCAAAGCCAGCCCGAGGACGCCCGCTGCTGGTTCCCTTGCCACGACAGCCCCCATCAAAAGACGACCTCCGAGGCGCGCCTCACCGTGCCCAAGGGATTTACGGCCGTCTCCAACGGCGCCCTCATCGAGACGGCGCATCAGGGGGCATGGTCGACCTACCACTGGAACATGCGCCAGCCGCATTCGATCTACCTGATCAGCGTGGCGGCCGGCCGTTTCGCCGAGATCGCCGAGGATTGGGAAGGCATCCCGGTCACCTATTACTGCGAGAAAGGCCGTGAGGCTGACGCGCGAAGAGGCTTCGGCAAAACGGTCAAAGCCATCGACTTCTTCTCGAAGATGACGGGCGTGCGCTATCCCTACGAGAAATACGCCCAGGTGGCGGTCGCCGAATACCCGGGCGGCATGGAGCATACGACCTGCACGACCCAGACCGACGCCTGCCTGATCGACAAGCGAGCCTTCCTCGACAGCGACCTCGACCTGCTGGTGGCCCATGAGCTGGCGCACCAATGGTTCGGGGACCTGGTCACCTGCCGGGACTGGTCCCATGCCTGGCTCAACGAGGGCTTCGCCACCTACTTCGAGGTCCTCTTTCAGGCCCACGACAAGGGTCAAGACGAGGCGGACTACGAGCTTTCGGTCAACGCGCGGGCCTATTTCGACGAAGACGCCCGACGCTACCGCCGCCCGATCGTCTGCAACACCTTCAAGTTCCCTTGGATATTGTTCGACCGCCACCTTTACGAGAAGGGGGGCTGGGTGCTGCACATGCTGCGCCATGAGCTCGGCGACGACCTTTGGTGGAGGGCCATCAAGCACTACCTGACGCGATTCCGCGATAAGAGCGTGGAAACGACGGACTTGATCGACTGCATCCAGGAAGCCACCGGCCTCAACCCGCGGCCTTTTTTCGATCAGTGGGTCTACAAGAGCGGCTACCCGGTCCTGCGCGCCAATTATTCCTGGGACCCTGCGTCCAAGAAAGCCGGCCTCTGGGTCCTGCAGACGCAGGACGCCACCGACGACAGCCCCCTGTTCCGTTTCCCGGTGGAGATCCGCGCGACCGGACGGGGCTGGGAGCGGACTTTCAAGGAAAAGATCACCGGCAGGGAACACCGCTTCAGCTGGGCTTTGCCTGGCGAGCCGGTGGACATCGAGTTCGACCCGGAACACCGCATCCTCAAGAAGCTGACCTTGACCAAGCCGCTTGCGATGTGGCGCCGCCAGCTCAGGTCCTCGAGGTCCGGACTCAGCCGCCTAGAAGCGGCTTCGCACGTGGCGCGCTGGGGCGACACGAAGGCGGTCGCGCTCCTCGAACGTCAGGCCCGCGTCGAAAGATTCTGGGCCGCAGGCGCCGAGTTCATCCGCGCCTTGGGCGTGATCGGCACGGATGCGTCCTTCGCTTCCGTCAAGCGTCTGCTTTCCGTCAAACACCCGAAGCTGCGCCGCGCAGCCGTCGAGGCCCTGGCGCGCTTCAGCCGCCCGGAGGCGGCGGCGCTGGCCGCCGCGTACGCGCGACGGGACCCGAGCATCCACGTCGAAGCCGCGGCCCATCGGACCTTGGGGCAAAAGCGGGACCCCCGATACAAAGGGCTGCTGCTCTCCGGCCTCAAGAAGCGCTCCTACCGTCAGGTCATCAGCGCCGGGGCTCTCGAAGGCTTGGCCGCGACGAAGGATCCCGGGCTGCTCGACACCTTCCGCAAAGCCAGCCTGCCGCCCAACCGATTCGGCACCCGGCTCCAAGCCATGCGGGCCTTGGCGGACTACGCCCCGCTTTCCGAGAAGGTGGTGCCGTGGCTTTGCGAGTCGGCCCACGACCCCGACGAGCGCGTCAACCTTATGGCTGTCGCCATCCTGGGACATCTCGAGGACGAGCGCGCCCTTGCGACCCTCAAGGACATGGCCAAGAACGCCGCCAACACCAGGCTTCGGACCTACGCCGAAGAAGCCATCGCCCACATCCGCGCCGGCGTCGAAGAAAAGAAGTAAGAGCGAGGTCGGACCCCGCTTTACCAGTGCATGCCTAGGGTGATCCGGTAAACCTGGCCGAGTTCGGCCAAAGGCTGGAAGCCGAAGTCCACGTCGAGCTTGCGGAATCCGACCCCGAAGCCGGCGGTGAGTCCCGTCAAAGGGCTCAGATCGTAGACCGTCTGAGTCTTATAGCCGCCGCGCATCGACATCGTGGTGTTCTCGGCCACCGGCGTGCGGTATTCGACTCCCATTTTCGCGAAAGGATTGCCGTAATAAGGGAGCGCGACCTCGAAGGCGGGCAGCAGGTGGGACCCGTTGAAGCGATGCCGGTAGGCCAGGCCTAGATCGAACTCCATGGGCAGGCTCTCGGATTGGCTGATGAATCGCTGCTGCGTCCCGACATTGCGAAAGACCGCGCTCATGCTGAAGTCTTCCATATCGACCGGACGGTAGAGCGCGCCCCCATCGACCGCGGCGGCCGACGAGTTGCGGTCGTAGATATTCTCATTGATGACCTTGACCGACAGGCCCAGCATGAAGGCGCCGGACCAAGGGTCGAGCTCATGCTTCAAAGGACGATAGGTCCCCGGCATGGTCCAGTTGTCCCGGAAATACTCGCGATCGCGCGCCTCGGGAGCCTCTCCCGCGAAGGCCCGGGCGTAAGCCAGGGCGACGGCCTCGCTATGGGGGGAGAATTCCCCGATCGTCACGTTGGTCTTGTCCACCAACGGCAGGCTGTCTTGCGACAAGCGCGTCAAAGAGACCCCGATGACTCCGCCTAGGAAGCGCACCGGCCGGGCATAGGCGGCGAAGTCGTGATGGAAGAATCTGAGGAACTCCTGGCGGGAGTAGGTCGCCTCCGAGCGGGTCAACGCGGCGAGGCCGGCCGGATTCCAGTAGATGGCGTCGGCCCCTTCGACCACCGGGCCATAGGCCTCGCCCATGCCCAGGGCGCGAGCGCCCGCGCCAAGCTGGAGGAACTGGGAGGTGCCTCCGGCCGTATTGTTAGGCAGCGCATGGACACACGGTGTCAGCACAAGCATGGCCATGAGCGGACCGAAAGCCGTCACCGGATCACCACCACGCGCTTGACTCGCCGGGCGCCGCCCGCCTCGATGACGACGAGATAGGTGCCGCTGGCCGCCTTACGGCCATAGCGGTTCTCTCCCGTCCAGCTCAGCGTGCCGCTGGCCGAGGCCGAGGCCTTCCAAACAAGCTCCCCGTTCACCGTGTAGAGCCGGACGGTAGCTCCGGCCGGCAGGTTGGCGAAGCGCACCGCGTCGGCATTGAACCGCGCATCGGAAGATCCGGGCTCCCAGGGGATCGGGAAGATGTTCACCAGGTCCAGATCGTTGGCCGCGTTGACTTGAAAGGGCGCGAAGAAGGAGAAATGGTTGGTCCTCGCCGTCAGCGTCCGGGTCTTCGTATCGACCGCGGAGTCCAGCAGCGTCCATTGCCTGGCCCCGTCGTCATAGCGGAACATCTGCAGCACGGCCCCGACCGACGAGACGTTGGCCGCGTATTTCATCTGGATCGTGACGTGGCCGTTGGGCTGACGCCCCTGCGCGCTGAGGCTGATGCCCACGCCTTGGCCCAGGGAGACGGCGTTGCCCTGATTGCTCAACGCGGCAGGCAGCGCATCGCCGATGCTCGAATCCATCTCTATGACCGTGCCCGCGGGAAAGACTCCGGGGGGCACCGTGACGTTGATGGTCTCGATCTGGGAGAAGGCCGGCACGACGGCCAGGGTCAGCGTGCCCGAGCCCACCGTGCTCGAAGACAGCACCGGGACCTGGGTCCGGGTGGTCCCGATGACCAGATAATTCGCGCCTCCGTCCCAGCTCAAGGATCCCACCCGGAAATAATATGTCGTCGCACGCGAAAGCCCGGCCAGGGTCAGCTGCGAGGCCGCCGGGCCCGCCGAAGAGACCGACAACAGCGTCCCTGAGAAATCCGAGGCCGTGGAGGCCTCCAAACGATAGCCCTCGGCCGTGACCGACTGAGGACCGGAAGCCAGCGGCGTCCATTGGGCGGCGGCGCTGGTGAATGCCACGAAGTAGAGGGGGACGCCGGCTGCCGTCGGCGCTAGGGCCAGGGTCGACGCCCCGCCCAAAGACGTGAAGCCGCTGTCGGGGGAGGGCGGCGCCGCGCTATTGGTCTTCACCCGCGCGTGGTAGGTGGTGTTGGCCAAGAGGCCCGTGAAATCCGCGAAAGAGTTGGCCGTCGAGGAGCTCTGGAGCCCGCTGCTGAAGTCCGCCACGGAACTCGTTTGGACCGTGAAGGCGCTGGCCGCCCCGTTGGCGCCGCCGGCCCAAGAAGCCCTCAGCCCGCCGACGGCCGCGCCGGAGAACCCCGCGCCGAGGGCCGGGGGCGCGGCAAAAGTCGCGGTGGCCGCCGTAGCGGAGAAAGCGCTGGGCACGCCGTTGTTATTGAGCGCCCCCGCCTGAAAGTAGTACGTCTGATTGGAAAGCAGCCCGACGAACGCGGCGGCGTTGAGCGTCGTGATCACGGCCTGCTGGAGGCCCGTGAACGCCGAAGCCGTCGAGATCCGCGCCAGATAGAGCGTGCCTCCCGGATTGCCCCCGTCGCCGAAGGACGCGCTCAGCGTCGCGGAGCTCAGCCCGCTGAAGGACGCGAAGACCGGCGGCAGCGCCAGCGTCGAGGTCGCCGGCATCGTCGTGAACGCCGTCTCCGTCATGCCCCGGTTAAGGGCCAGGATCCGGGTGTAATAGGTCGTGTTGCCCGTCAGGCCCGTGAAGGCGGCGAACGTGTTGCGGGTCTGAGAAGAGACCGCTCCGGCGAAATTCTCGGCGGCAGAGAGCTCGGCCCTGAACAGCGTCAGGGCCGGGTTGGCCCCCAAGGCCCAGTTGAGCGTCAGGCCCGTCGGGCTGAGCCCCGTGAACGCCGGCGAAGCGGCGGTCGGCGCCTGCGCCAGGGTCGCCACGGGACCGGTGCTCAGAGTCGGACCGCCCACCGCCTTGACCCGGAAGTAATAGCTGGTGTTGACGGACAGACCGCTGAACAAGGCGGAAAAAAGCTCTAGGCCCGACTGGGTCTGGAGGGTCCCGGTGAAGTCCGAGGCCGTGGAGACGTCGGCGGTGTAGGTCTGCGCCGGCGGGTTGCCGTTGGGCAGCCAGTTGAACCCGATCGCGGTCTCGGCGAACGCCGAAAAGGCGCTCTCCCCCGGGGTGACAAGGATGTCGGCCGTCTTCATAGTGTTGACGGCGATGTAGCTCGGGCCGCCCGAGGCGTTGAGGGCCGCCAGGCGGAGATAGTAGGTCGTGGAAGCGGCCAGCCCCGAGGCTTGAAGCTGGGTGACCGCGGGCTTGACGGTGGCGCTGGCGAACACGATCCCCGTGAAATCAGGCGCCGTGGAGGCTTCCAGCTGATAGCCCGAGCAAAGGCCGGCGCCGCAGGCGGTGAAGACGGCGGTGATGCTGGAGATATGGGCCGTCGGCGTGCTGGCGGTCACGGCAACCGCCAGGGTCGTCGTGCTGGGGCCGACGCTGGCCGAGCCTTGCCCTTGAAGGTTCACCGCCGCCACCGAGACGCCGGTGTTGAAATTCGGAGACAGCCCCGTGAAGATGAAGGACGGCGAGGCGGAGGCGGCGATCAGGGAGGCGGGATTGGTCGCGTAGGAGATGTTGTAGGAGCTCGCGCCGCTGACGGCGGACCAAGCGAAGGTCAAAGATGAGACTCCCAACGTCGTCGCCGTCAGCCCGGAAGGCGCGGCGGGAAAGGGGATCATGCTGAACTTCCCCCAATGCGTGCCCCAGCAGTCGAACCCCGCCCCGCAGCTGTCGACGGCTTCGGCGTACTCTTGGATCGTCCAAAAAACGTTGGCCGTGACGGGGTCCGGCACCGTGGCGCTGTAGTCGCCCCAGCGGATGCCGCTGCCGAAATCCTTCGTGTATTTCGCCGCGCCCGCTTTATATTGGACGGGCGTCTGCATCGTGCCGAGGGTATCCTGGTTATAGCGTCCCGTATAATAGGCGCCGGCGAAGATCGAGGGATCCGAAGCGGTGAACCCCAGCGCGGCGTTGTCGTCGGCGTCGACGGCGATCGAGGGGAAGAAATAGTACTTGCCGACGGCGTCGACGACCCCGCCCTGGACCAAGACGGCGGGGCTGACGGTCGGCGTCAGCTCGAACCAGTAGGCCGAGGCGCGCGTAGGCGCGCCGAAGGGCAGGCCGCCGGTCAGGCTGAACCAGAGGTGGCCGTTGCGGAACACCGAACTCAGCACGCGGGCGTCGCCGGTGTCGAGCTTCGACGCGCTGCCGAGCTGCTGCGCGGCCGCGGGGTAATAATCGAACGTGGCGGCCAGCTGAAGGTAGCCCTGCCCGGCGGGGTCGTTGGTCGTGACGATCTCCCATGACGGCGTCGCGACGGGACCGGTGATCTTCGATATGCGGACCAAGGAGGGGCCGCTGGCCGTCTCCAGCCAGCCGGAGTCCAGCAGGAACAGGTCCGCCTGGGAATTGTCGTAGGTGATCGCGGCCTGCAGCGTGAAGCCCAGGCCGTCTCCGGTCTGGTCGAAGAAGGGGTTGAGCATGTGCGGCGTGACCGCGCCCGGGGCGATGAGCTGGCTCTTCTCGAACACCCAGATCTTGGTGCCGTTGAAGGCGTTGCTGGTCATGCTGCTGACGAACATCGAGGCCCCTACCGAGATCCATTTCGTGTTGATGCCTACCGTCGGATAATCGGCCCAGGTGAAGTTGGCGGCGTCGGCGTCATAAGCCCGCGCATACCAAACGCCGGTGGGGTCGCTGTTGGCCGAGACCGCCACCAGGATCGCCGAGTTGGCCGAAGCGGCATGCGTCATGGAGACGAAGACCCACCGGGACGTCTCCTCGTCATAGAAGACCTTGGGGTCGAACGCGCAGGGGGAGGGGCCCGGGCAGACGGGCGAGACCCCGCTGGCATCCCAAAAAGCCTGCAGCGTCTGCTGGCTCTGCTGGTTGCCCAAGCGGTCCTGGATGCGCACCCTCGTGTTATGCACCGACATGATATGGCTGGGTCCGACGGCGCCATGGGTATCGGGGGGGACGCTGACGTTGCTGTCGGCCTGCCCGGCGTAAGTGGCCAGGGGAGACGGCGCTTGGGGAGAGGGGGCCGGCGGCGCGATCACCCCGCCGGGCGCGCGCGCGATCTTCGGCCCGCCGCCTCGAAGGACCCGGCCATGGCCGCCTTTGAGGGGGCTGCCGCCCTTGGGCGCAAGGAGGTAGTGCCCCGTCTCAGGCGGGGGCGGAGGCAGGCTCTTGAATTCGAAGGTCCCGTAGCCGCCCGGCTGGCCCATCACGGCGGGCCTCGGCGGCGGGGCGGGCGCGGGCTGAGACGCCGCTGCCATGGGCAGAAGCAAGGTCAACCCGAGCAGGAATGCCGGGGAACTCCGGTTCATAATTAAGGAAGTCTATGAGGAGTGTAGCCCCGGCGATGGGGGCTGTCAATGTCCGGGCTGTTACAGGCGAAAACGGCCTGTCAGTCGGACTTTTCCGCGGAGATGAGGCCGAGGTCGATGCCCTTGACCACGGCTTCGGTGCGGTTGCTGACGGAGAGCTTCTGGAAGATGCTGTTGAGGTGGTTCTTGACCGTCTTGACGCTGCACTCCAGATGCGCGGCGATCTCCTTGTTGGAGTGGCCGCGGCCCAGGAGCGCCAGGACCTTGATCTCGGTCTTGGTCAGCGCCACCAGCGAGGCTTCCGCCGAGGCGTTGCCCATCTGACGCAGGCCCTCGATGAGCTTGCTCATCACGGGCTGCGGGATCATGACGCCTTCGTTGGCGAAGGCCTTGAGGGCGTTGACCAGCTCGACGGCCGGCAGCATCTTGGAGAGGTAGCCGTTGGCGCCGGCTTGGATCGCTTCCATCACGTGCGACTCATCCTCGAAGGAGGACAGGATCAGGACGTTGGTGTTGGGGCAGTCCTTGTGGATCTGGCGGGTGGCCTCGATGCCGTCCATATGAGGGAGCTTGATATCGAGGAGGATGACGTTGGGCTTTAGCTTCTTGACCATGCGCAGGGCTTCCTGGCCGTCGGCGGCTTCGCCGATGACCTCGATGGACTTCTCGTTCTCGAGCAAGTCCTTGATGCCTTCCCTGAACAGCGTCTGATCATCCGCGATCACCACGGTGATCTTCTTCTTAGCCGCCATTGAATCCCCCTTGGGCGGCTGCGCACGCCCCTGGGTAAATATACAAAATATTCCTCGATGTCAAAGGTGTATTTTGAGATTAGCCGCATTTTATGACGGCCTCGGGGCGGTGACCGGCAAGCCCACATGTGATATAATGCCCTCCTTCGGCGCCGTAGCTCAGGGGTTAGAGCGGACGTTTCATAAGCGTTAGGTCGGCGGTTCGATTCCGCCCGGCGCCACCGATTTGATTCTCCTTAGGTCCTTCGTTCTGATCTGCGCGACGGTCATCGCCGCACGCGCCGACACCTTGACCAGCCGCGGCACGGCCCTGCTGGCCGAGGGCCGCATCAAGGAGGCCGTCGCCCTCTTGGACAAGGCGCTCAAGGCCGATCCGAAGAACGCCGCCGCCCGCGCCAACCGCGCCACCGCGCGCTACAAGCTCGGCGACTGGGACGGCGCCATCTCCGACTTCGAGGCCAGCACGCTGCCCGCGAAGGTGAAGCGCACGTTATCGGTCTCCATCAGCGACGCTCACTACCGGAGGGCGTTGTTCTTGATCGACAAGGGCAGCGCCGCGGCCGCCGCGCAGGACCTCTACGCCGCCGTCAAGCTCGACCGCAAGAACGCCCTGGCCTACTGCGAGCTCGGCACCTTGGCGGTCAACCAAGGTCAAGCTGATACCGCCATAGGCTACCTCGACCGCGCCTTGTCGCTGGATAAGGACCGGCCAGAAGCCTATGCCAGCCGCGCCGCCGCCCGTTTCGCGCTGGGCCGCGGCGCCCAAGCCCTGGAAGACATCGACCGAGCCATCTTCCTCCAGCCGCAGACCGCCCTCTTCTTCGCCTCCCGCGCCCGCATCGGGGAATCCCTCGGCAACCGCGCGCAAAGCCTCAAGGACGCCCGCCGCGCCGTCGAGCTGGACCCGGCTTTAGACCACCCCCTGGCGTCGATCCTTAATAAGCGCTGACCTCCGCTGTTGTGACGCTCGTTTGACAGCGCGCTCCAGATTTCGTTCAATGTCGCCCAGACGCAACTTCTCCTGGAGGAATCATGGCTGAATCGCTGGTTGTGGTGAGCAAGATCAAAAAGACCGTTAAGGAAGCCGGATTCCGCACCGGTGGAGACTACATCGACGCGCTCTCGGCCAAGATCGGCGCGATCGTGGCCGCCTCCATCGAGCGGGTGAAAGCCGACGGCAAGAAAAAGACGCTCGGAGCCGAAGACCTGGCCTAAGCCGATGCGCACGTTCCGGGATTTCATGGAGTCCGCCCTCTACGACCCTGAAAGAGGCTTCTATGCCCGGAGGACGCCGACGGAGGACTTCTATACGGCGCCCGAGCTGCACCCAGCCTTCGGCGGCGCGCTGGCCTCGGCCATCGCGGAGCGGCTGGACGTCCTCGATTCACAGGGAGTCCCCGGACCTTACTCCATCGTGGAGATGGGCTCGGGGACGGGCACGTTGGCCCGCCAGGTCCTTCTAGCGCTCCAAAAGGACAGGCCCGACCTGGCGGCGAAGACCGTTTATATCCTCGTCGAAACCAGCAAGGGGCTCTTGATGCAGAGCCTGCTCGCGCTCTCAGGACTCTCCACCAGGCTCCTCGGCTATCAAAACCTCGAAGACGTTCCTTCCTTCCGGGGCGTGCTGTTCTCCAACGAGCTCGTCGACGCCTTCCCGGTCCACGTCCTAGAGAAGAAGGACGGCCGCGTCTGGGAGCTTTACGTGGACAAGAAGGGGGAAGAAGTCCTGGGCGAGCTTTCCGCGCCCTTGCGGCATTCGGCGGCGGCCGCCGCCGCGGAGAACCTGCCGGAGCGCCAGCGCCATGCCGTCAACTTGGAGGCCACCCTCTGGCTGCAAAGCGTCGCGTCCCGCCTGGAGGATGGATTCCTGCTGACCGTCGATTACGGCAAGCGCTTCAATCCGGGCGACGCCAACGCCCCTCGGACGTTCTTCCGGCATCGCGTCGGCGACGCCCTCACCGACCGCGCCGGGCGCCAGGACCTGACGGCCAACGTCGACTTCGAGCAGCTCATCAGCGAGGGCGCGCGCCTGGGCCTTAAGCTTGAGTCCTATAATTCGCTCAGCCGCTTCCTCCTGGACCACGGCATCGATCGCTTGTTCCCTCAGGGCCAGGACACGGGCTCTTATAAGGAGCGCGCGAAGCTCAAGACGCTGATCCATCCCGAAGGCATGGGAGAGGTCTTCAAGGTCCTCATCCAGCGCCGGGCAAGAGCGTCTTCGTGCTGAGCGATTACGCGGTCATCTACGCGCTGACCCTGCTCGGAGTGGCCTTCGCCGCCGTCACGCTGATCGTAGCCAAGCTCCTGCGGCCCCGGGTCGAATACGCCCGCAAGCTCAGCACCTACGAGTGCGGCATCCCGGCCACGGGCTCGACGGAAGTCAAGCTCAACATCCGTTTTTACGTCTTCGCCCTCCTGTTCGTGATCTTCGACGTCGAGACGCTCTTCGTCCTGCCTTGGGCGGTGACCGCGCGCGAGATCGGGCCGGTGGCCATCGCCGAGATGGGCGTGTTCCTGGGCATCCTCTTCCTGGGGCTGGCGTTCGCCTGGCGCAAAGGAGCCCTGGTATGGGAATAATACTCGAGAAGCTGCCCGGCATCACCAAGGGCCTGCCGGGCGGCGAGCTGCTCCTGACGACGGCGGACTACCTGATCGACCTCGGCCGCCGCTCCTCGATGTGGCCGATGACCTTCGGCCTGGCCTGCTGCGCCATCGAGATGATGGGCTCCTACGCCTCCCGCTTCGATTTCGACCGCATGGGCGTCATCCCGCGCGCCTCGCCGCGCCAGGCCGACGTCATGATCGTCGCCGGCACCGTCGTCAAGAAGATGGCCGAGCCGATCCTCGAGATCTACCATCAGATGCCGGAGCCGAGGTTCGTCATCTCCATGGGCAGCTGCGCCAACTGCGGCGGGCCTTATTACGACTCCTATTCCGTGCTCAAGGGCGTCGACCGCATCGTGCCGGTCGACGTCTACATCGCGGGCTGCCCGCCTCGGCCCGAGGCCCTGCAGTTCGCCGTGATCAAGCTGCAGGAGAAGATCAAGAAGATGTCCTTGGCCCGCGGCCTGGGCGCGACCCCGCAGCAGGAAAAGGGCAGCCGCGACCTCGCTTCCCTCGAGATCAAGGGATGACGCAAGACGAACTGCTGGCCAGGTTCACCGCCAAGTTCCCCAAAGCCGAGAAGGCCGCCGTCCCGGTCAAGGATTACCTGACCGTGCGCCTGAGCGCGGCCAGCGAACTGCTGCCCGCGGCCGCCTTCCTGCGAGACGAGCTTGGCTTCGATTATCTCGAGATCGTCTCCGCCACCGACTGGCTGGGGCCGGTGAGCATGGAAGGCTACATCCGCAACCCCAACCCCAACGTCTTCCTGCCGGAGGGAGCCACGCCCCAGATCACGGCCGTGGCCACCCCCGGCGTGGCCTACCGCCCGGTCTTCGACCTGCTCTGGGTCTTCGGCAACATCGCGGAGAAGCAGAAGCTGTTCCTCAAGCTCGAGGTCGCGCGCGAGCTCGCCGCGGTGCCAAGCCTTACGGGGCTGTTCAAGGCCGCCGACTGGCAGGAGCGCGAGGTCTTCGACCTGCTGGGCATCCGCTTCGAGGGCCACCCGAACCTCGTCAAGATCCTGACCGCGGATTTCCTCCAGGGCCATCCGCTGCGCAAGGATTACGTCCACATCAAGGACAAATACGATGAAGACTGAGCAGCCCGAGAAGCTCTCCGGCGGCAAGACGGACTCGATGTTCATCAATCTGGGTCCCCAGCACCCTTCCACCCATGGGGTGCTGCGCGTCGGGCTGACCGTGGAAGGCGAGGTCATCACCAAGGCCGTCCCCGATATCGGCTACCTGCACCGAGGCACCTCGAAGCTGGCCGAGGTGCGCAACTACCATCACTGCGTCGTGCTCACCGACCGATGGGACTACGTCGCGGCCATGCCCAACAACCTGGCCTTCTGCCTGTCCGCGGAGAAGCTGATGGGCGTCAAGGCTCCGCCGCGCGCCGACGCCTTGCGCGTCGTCATGTGCGAGTTGAACCGCATAGCGAGCCATCTCCTGTTCTTCGGCACCTACGGCATCGACCTGGGCGCCTTTACCCCTTTCCTGCACGCCTTCCGTGAGCGCGAGATGGTCTTGGACCTCTTCGAGATGGCTTGCGGCGCCCGGCTGACCTACAACTACATCCGCCTCGGCGGCGTCATGGTCGACGTCACGCCGGAGTGGCTGGACAAGACCCGCGAATTCCTCGCTTACTTCAAGGCGCGCCAGGACGAATACGACACCTTGCTGACCTACAACCCGATCTTCATGTCGCGCACCCAGGACGTCGGCCTCATCGACGCCAAGACCGCCGTGGCTTGGGGCCTCTCGGGACCCAACCTGCGCGGGTCCGGCGTGGCCTACGACGTCCGTAAAACCGAGCCCTACTGCGGTTACGAGAACTATGATTTCGACATCCCTCTCGGCAAGACGGGGTCCTGCTGGGACCGCTACTTCTGCCGCGTCAGCGAGATGCGCCAGTCGGTGCGCATCCTCGACCAGGCCTTGGCGAGCCTGCCGGCCGGCGAGACGATGGCGACGGGCGTGGCCAAGATCCCCAAGCCCGCGCCCGGCGAGTCCTACGCGCACGTCGAAGGCGCGCGCGGCGACCTGGGCATCTACCTGGTCTCCGACGGCGGCATCTCGCCTTACCGCATGCACGTGCGCGCGCCCTCCTTCATCAACCTGGCCATGCTCCAAGAGACGCTCGTCGGCCAGAAGATCTCCGACGTCATCGCGCTGCTCGGCTCCATCGACATCGTCCTAGGCGAGGTCGACCGCTAGCATGAGCGAAGAGAAGCCCGAGCCCAAGGCCCCGATCCCCGCATCCACAGCGCCGCCGGCCGCGGCAGCGGCCGGTGCCGGCGCCGTTAAGGCAGTGCCTAAGGCGCCGGCAAAGCCTCCTTACGTGGCTCCCGAAGTCGTATGGAACCACCGCGAAGGCACGCTTTTGATGGGGGAGCGCTATTGGCCGACCACGCAATGGGCCCACCCCTGGTCCTTGCCCAGCTACCAGCGCGGTGCGGCCATGCTCGCCGTCATCATCTTCGGCATCCTCGGCACCGGCATCGCGGTCGGAGAGCTTTCGCGGTGGAGCGACAAGCTCTACGCCCTCCTGCCCGGGCTCGTGGCCGTCGCCATGGACGCCCTGGGTGTCGGGATGTGGAGCACGCAAGCCTTCGACGTCCTCTGGACGGCCATAAAGATCCTCATCGTCCTGCACGTCGTGCTGATCAACGGCCTCTGGGCCATATGGTGGGAGCGCAAGATCTCGGCCCACATGCAGTCGCGCGTCGGCCCCACCTATGCCGGCGGCTTCCATGGCTGGGCCCAGACCATGCTCGATGGTTTGAAGCTCGTGCTGAAGGAAGACATCACCCCGGCCGCCGCCGACGGATGGGTGCATGCCTTGGCCCCGGCCATGGTCGTCGCTCCATCGATCATCGCCTTCGCCCCGGTCTCGTTCGGCAAGGAGCTCTCCGCCGCCAATATCGACATCGGGGTGCTCTATATCTTCGCCCTCTCGGGCATCTCGGTGATCGGCGTCGTCATGGCCGGCTGGGCCTCCGGCAACAAGTACTCCCTGCTGGGCGGCCTGCGCGGCGCCGCGCAGATCGTCAGCTACGAGCTGCCGCGCGGCTTCTCCATCGTGCCCATCCTGATGTTCGCCGGCTCCCTGAACCTGGAGGTCGTCGCGGGCGCGCAAGCGGGCTACTGGCACGGCTTCCTGCCGCGCTGGTTCATCTTCTACCCCGTCGTCGGTCAGATCTCTTTCCTGATCTTCCTGATCGCCTCGGTGGCCGAGACCAACCGCACGCCCTTTGACATCCCCGAGGCCGAGTCCGAGCTCGTCTCGGGCTTCCACACCGAGTATTCGGGCATGAAATGGTCCATCTTCTTCCTGGCCGAATACGCCTACGTCCTCTTGGCCTGCTTCGTGATGGCCAGCTTCTACCTGGGCGGGGGGGCCTCGCCGTTCGCCTTCGACCATTGGGTGCCCAGCTGGATCTGGATGCTGGCCAAGGCCATGGCGATGATGTTCGTCTTCCTTTGGATCCGCTGGACCTTCCCGCGCTTCCGCGTCGACCAACTCATGGACCTCTGCTGGAAGTTCCTGCTGCCCTGGACCTTCGCCAACATCGCTTTTGCGGGCTTGATGCTGCTTTGGATGGCCAAATGATCGAATATTTCAAGATGATCGGCAGCGCCGGCTGGGCCATCGCCCAGGGCTTGGGCGTGACCTTCCGCACGATGTGGAAGCCCTCCTGCACCGTCCATTATCCCACGGAGAAACTCGTGCCTTTCGAGAAGTTCCGCGGCGCGCTGCTCTTCGACGCCGACGTCTGCATCTCCTGCAACCTCTGCGTGAAGGCCTGCCCGTCGGCCTGCATCCAGCTCGAGAACGCGACCAACCCCGAGACCAAGAAGAAGATCGCCAAGGTCGACTGGTACACCATCGATTTCGGCAAGTGCAACTTCTGCCGCCTCTGCGAGGAGGCCTGCCCGACCAAGCCCAAGAGCGTCTGGCACTCCCTGGACTACGAGGTCGTCTTCTATAGCCGCGACGAGATGGTCCGCTGCTGGAAGGCGGGCTTCAAGTTCATCGGCAGCTACTGGGACCGCAAGGCCAAGGCCTTCAAGGACCCCCTGGGCCAGGTCCAGATCCAAGACGTCCAGGCGAGGCGCTAGATGTTGGCCCCCCTGGTCTTCTACTCCTTAGCCGCGGTCGTCCTGCTCTCCGCGCTCGCCGTCGTGACGCTGCGCAACACCGTGCATTCGGCGCTGTCCCTGGGGCTCTGCCTGCTCGGGGTGGCGGGGCTTTTCGCCTCCCTCGGCGCGGACTTCCTCTTCGCCGGCCAGATACTCATATACGTGGGCGGCATAGCGGTGCTGATCATGTTCGTGGTCATGCTATTGGGCCGGGCCTCCGACCTGCACCTGCGCCAGGTCAACAACCAATGGATGGCAGGCCTGCTCATCTGCGGCATATCGCTCTTCGGCCTGCTCCACGTCATCGGCCTCTTCTCCAAGACCACGGCGACCGTCAGCCCCGTGCCTTCGACGCGGCTCTTGGGTCTGCTGCTCATGAGCGACTACGCCGTGCCCTTCGAGCTGATCTCGCTGGTGCTCCTGGCGTCGCTCCTGGGGGCCATCTTCTTCTCGAAGGCGGAGGCCGAATGACGCTCGCCCATTACCTCACGGTCAGCGCCCTGCTCTTCCTGATCGGCATATTCGGGGCGCTGACCCGGCGCAACATCATCGGGATCCTGATGTCCATCGAGCTCATGTTCAACGCCGCCAACATCAACCTCGTGGCCTTCAACCACTTCCTCCACCCCGGCAGCGTGGCCGGCCAAGCCTTCGTCTTGTTCACCATCACGATCGCGGCCGCCGAGGTCGTGGTCGGCTTGGCGCTGGTCCTGGCGATCTATCGCAACACGGACACGACCTACGTGGAGGAGTTCAACCTCCTCAAAGGATAAGCCCATGCTCGACTACGCCTTCCTGATCCCCCTGATCCCGCTGGCCGCCTCGCTGATCATCCTGCTCGGAGGAAAAGAGGACCCGCATTCGCCGCTACCTTACGTCGGCGTGGCCGCCATGGCCTGGTGCCTCGTGCAGTCGCTGTTCATCTTCTGGGACGTGGCCACCGCGACGGCTCCGCTGCTCCCCGCGCCGGACTGGACCTGGTTCTCCTTCGGCGCCACCGCCGCCGGCAAGCCCTATATCTACGACATGCCCCTCAACGTGCTCATCGACGGCCCGGCCGCCCTCATGCTGGTCGTGGTCACCCTGGTCAGCCTCCTCGTGCAGGTCTACTCCCTGGCCTATATGCACGGCGACGCCCGCTTCAAGCGCTACTTCGCGTTCCTCTCATTCTTCACGGCCTCGATGCTGGGCTTGGTCGTCTCCAACAACCTCTTCGTCACCTTCGCCTGCTGGGAGCTCGTCGGCGTCTCGTCCTACCTGCTCATCGGCTTCTGGTTCGAGAAGCAGGGCCCGCCCTACGCCGCCAAGAAAGCCTTCATGACCACCAAGCTCGGCGACTGCGGCCTCTATCTGGCGCTGCTGATGGTCTTCATACAGGTGGGCAGCTTCCAGTTCACCCAGATCCGTGAGTTCGTGGCGCTGGGCTACATGCCCCCGCTGATCGCCACGGTCATCGGCCTGGGCATCCTCTTCGGCGCGGCCGGCAAATCGGCCCAGTTCCCGCTCTTCATCTGGCTGCCGGACGCCATGGAGGGCCCCACGCCGGTCTCGGCGCTCATCCACGCCGCCACCATGGTGGCCGCCGGCGTCTACTTGGTGGGCCGGATGTACTTCCTTTTCGCCGTCAGCCCCACCGCCATGGAGTTCGTGGCTTGGGCGGGGGCCATCACCGCCTTCATGGCCGCCACTATGGCGATGGTGAGCTACGACATCAAGCGCGTCCTGGCCTTCTCGACGGTCTCCCAGCTGGGCTTCATGATGTGCGCCCTGGGCGCCTACGGCTACACGGCAGGCCTCTTCCATCTGACCACGCATGCCTTCTTCAAAGCCCTGCTCTTCCTCGGCGCGGGCTCCGTCATCCACGCGGTGCACACCAACGACATGCGCCAGATGGGCGGTCTTTCCAAAAAGATGCCGGTGACCTTCGTCACCATGTTCATCGCCAGCCTGTCCATCGGCGGCTTCCCGCTGCTCTCCGGCTGGTGGTCCAAGGAGATGATCCTCGAGAAGGTCTTCGAGCATGACCCCCGGCTTTTCTACGTGCTGACGGCCTCCGCCCTGATGACGGCCTTCTACATGTTCCGGATGATCTTCCTGACTTTCACCGGCAACGACCGCGACCACGAGAAGCATCATCATGCCCATGAGTCGCCGCTCATGATGACCGCGCCGCTGGTGCTGCTGGCTTTCCTGTCGGTGTTCACCGGCTGGCTCCTGCACCGCCACGACCTTATCGGGCGCCTCTTGCCCTTCGAGCTGGCGGAACACGCCGGGCACCATTTCCCGCACTGGCTCGGCTACGCCGTCACCGGCCTGGCCTGCGGTTCGATGGTCCTCTCCTGGTTCTTCTACGGAGGAGACCTGTCGGCCGTCACCGCGCTCAAGGAGAAGCTCCTCCCGCTGTTCAACCTGCTCGAACGGCGCTACTTCCTCGACGAGTTCTTCCTTTGGCTGGTGGACCTCTGCGACCGCGCCGCCAAGCTCGCCTTCTGGTTCGACGCCCACGTCATCGACCAGGTCTTCATCGACGGCTGGGGCCTGGTGATGAAGATCTTCGCCGAGCTCAGCAACCTTTTCGACGCCCTGTTCGTGGACAAGACCGTCGACGGATTCGGGGGACTCACCATGGACGTCGGCGTGGGCCTGCGCTCGCTGGTGACCAACGGCCAGATCCAGGAATACCTGATGTACATCGCCGTCGCCGTCAGCCTGTTCGCCACCTTGATTCTATCGCGCTAGGAGACATGCACATGCTCACTCTCATCACCTTCATCCCGGTCCTCGGAGCGCTCATCATCCTGGCTTGGCCCAAGGATAAGGACGACGCCGTCCGGGTCATCGGCCTGCTGACCGCCTTCATCTCCTTCGCCTTGTCCGTAGCGCTCTTCTTCCTCTTCGACCGCAAGGACCCCACCATGCAGTTCAAGGAGTTCGCCTCCTGGATCCCCTCGATGGGGATCAACTACGCCCTGGGCGTCGACGGGCTGTCCTATCCCCTGGTGCTCTTGACCACCTTCATGAGCCTCATCTCCCTCATCGGCTCCCTGGGCATCAAGGTTCGCGTGAAGGAGTATTTCTTCTGGTTCCTGATCCTCGAGGCGGGCATGATCGGCGTCTTCGCGGCGCTCGACCTGGTCCTCTTCTACGTCTTCTGGGAGCTGACGCTGGTGCCCATGTACTTCCTGATCGGCATCTGGGGGGGACCGAAGAAGGAGTTCGCGGCCATCAAGTTCTTCCTGTACACCCTGACGGGCTCGGTCTTCATGCTCCTGGGCATCCTGGCCGTCTACTTCCAGTCCAACCCGCACACCTTCGACATCCTGACGCTGATGAAGGCCCATGCCGGCTGGAGCGAGCGGTTCCAGATCCTGGTCTTCATCGCCTTCTACCTGGGCTTGGCCGTCAAGATCCCCGCCTTCCCGTTCCACACCTGGCTGCCCTTGGCCCACGTCGAGGCGCCGACGGCCGTCAGCGTCATCCTGGCCGCGGTCCTGCTCAAGATGGGGGTCTACGGCCTCATGCGCTTCTGCTACGGCATGCTGCCGCTGGGATTCGCCTGGTTCCTGCCCATCCTCATCGTCATCGCGGTGATCAACATCGTCTATGGCGCGCTCTGCGCCATGGCGCAGACCGACATGAAGAAGATGGTGGCCTATTCCTCTGTCAACCACATGGGCTACTGCCTCCTGGGCATCGCCGGCGCGACCGTCACCGGCTTCTCCGGCGCGGTCTTCCAGATGATCACCCACGGCATCATCACCGGCGCGCTGTTCCTCCTGGTGGGCGTGATCTACGACCGCGCCCACACCCGCGACATCAGCGCCTTCGGCGGCCTGGCGCTGAAGATTCCGCTGTACTCCGCGCTGATGTTCTTGACCTGCTTCGCCTCCTTGGGCCTGCCCGGCCTGGCGGGCTTCGTCGGCGAGTTCCTCTGCTTCCTGGGCGCCTTCCAGATGTGGAAATGGCACAGCGCCGTCGCGGTGCTTGGCATCCTGGCCACCGCCGCTTTCTTCCTGCGGATGATGGAGAAGGTCTTCATGGGTCCGCTGAACACCAAGTGGTCCGACTTAGAAGACCTGACGGCGCGCGAGCTCTGGTCGATCGTCCCGCTGGCGGTCTTGACGGTGGCGCTCGGCGTCTATCCCAAGCCCGCGCTGGACCTCATGAACACCACCTTGGTCTCGATGGTCGGGCTGCTGAAGTAGCATGACCCATCTCGAGCTGCTCTACCCGGAGATGGCGCTGGCGGCCATGGCGCTGGGCCTGATGCTGGCGGACCTCTTCATCGCCCCCAAGCACGGCAAGCTGCTCTATCACTTGGCCTGGTTCTCCGCAGCGGTCGCTCTCTGCATCGTGGGATTGACCGTCACCGAAAGCGCCTACCAAGGCGTAGGGACCCTCTGGACCGCCGACCCCATGAGTCAGTTCTTCAAGATGCTGGTCCTTCTGACCACCATCCTCTGCCTGCTGCTGGGGCTAGAGTACAAGCAGCTGCCCTTGCGCCACGCAGGAACCTTCGCCGCCCTGATGCTCTTCTCATCCCTGGGGATGATGTTCCTGGTCTCCGGGATCGATCTGCTGCTGATCTTCATCGCCCTCGAGCTGATCTCGATCTCATCCTTCATCCTCACCGGCTTCGAGCGCAAGAACGCCAAATCCAACGAAGGGGCCCTCAAATACTTCGTCTTCGGGGCCTTCTCCTCCGCCGTGATGGTCTACGGCATCTCCCTCTACTACGGCGCCACCGGCACGACCCGCCTCATCGGTTTAGGAGAGCCGGGCGGGCCGCTCTTCACGCTGTCGCTGCTGCTCATCCTGCTCGGCTTCGGCTTCAAGGCCTCGATCGCCCCCATGCACTTCTGGGTGCCCGACGCCTATGAGGGAGCGCCCTTGCCGGTGACGGCGTTCCTATCCCTGGCGCCGAAGATCGCCACGATGGGCGTCATCGCGCGGGTCTTCATGCTGCTCATCCCCGCCGCCCAGCAGGACCTGACGACCGTATTCATGATCCTAGCCGGGCTGACGATGACCATCGGCAACTTTACGGCTCTATTCCAAACCAACGTCAAGCGCATGCTCGCCTATTCCTCCATCGCCCAGGCCGGCTACATCCTCATCGGCATCGTCAGCGGAGACGCGAAGGGCCTGGAAGGCGTCATGCTCTATTCCTTCGTCTACGTGGCGATGAACATCGGCGCCTTCGCCGTGGTGCAGGCGGTCGGAGACGACGGCACGGCGGGGGGGAACTACGAACTCTCCGCCTTCGACGGCTTGTCCAAAAGGTCCTTCGGTTTGGCGCTGATGATGGTGCTCTTCTTGTTGTCGCTCTCGGGTATCCCGCCCTTGGCGGGCTTCATCGGGAAGTTCTACATCTTCTCGGCCGCCTTCAAGACCGGGCACTACGGCCTGGCCGTCGTCGCCGTGCTCAACAGCGTGGTCTCCGTGTTCTACTACATGAAGATCGCCTTTCATATGTTCCTGCGGCCCGCGAAGGATGAGACGCCGCTCTTGGCCGGCCCGTACCTCTACGGGGGCCTCGTGCTGGCGCTCCTGGGCGTGCTGATCTTCGGCATCTATCCCGAGCCTTTGATCGCCAGCGTCCAGGCCTCGGCGCAAGCCCTGCCTTAAACCGCCGATTTTTGCTATAATCAGCGCATGCCGAGCTTCCTACTCCTTCTTCTGTCCTTCAGCGCCGCCAACGTCGACGCGACCTTCACCATGGGCGACTCGCCCACGCTGCGGCAGGTTCAGGGCGAAGCGGAAAAAAATCTAGCGACGGCGCGGCCCGAACAGGCCAAGGCGCGGGCCACCGACGCCTACAGCGGAGAATCGCTCAAGGGCGTCCACGTGCAGACGGTCAGGCCCATCGGCCATGTCGACCTGGTCGGCCCGCAAGAGACTCCCGCGGTCAAGGCGAAAACCGATTCCTACCACTTCGAGAGCAAGACCCCCTTGAAGGGCATCACGATCTATACTCCCGTGAAGGACCAGCGCGGTGACGAGCGCACCGACGGGCCCAAGCCCATGCCCGACCCCTTCGCCAAACCCATGAAGATCGCAGCCGGCGTCGGGATCCTGGCCCTCATCGGCGCGATCTTCTTCCCGCCCGCCCTCTTCGTCGCCGGCCTGGCGCTCGGCGCCGCCGCGACGCTGTGGTACATCCGCAGCAAAGTCAACGCCAAGAATTAGCGCCTGATCAGCGGTTCCAGTTGAGGACCGGAGGCGGCGCTCCGGTCTTGCTCGCCGTGGGCTTGGGCGCGCTGAGCCTGACGATCCGCCAAGCCGCGTAGACGACGGCGACGCCGCCCCACCGCCACGGGCCTCCCGAGGAAAGGAAAACCCCCCAGTCCAACCTGAGGATGGCGGGCACGCCGTCCGTCCAGGCGACCTCCGCCGGCAGCGGCAGGGCGCAGGCCGCTCCGAGAAGCACGAGGAACGACCCCCACAGCAGCGCCAAGGCCAGGGAGCGTTCGCGGGCCTTGGCGTCCCCAAGTCCTAGGAACAGCGCGCAGCCGCCGCAGGCCAAGCCCAGCCCCGCCCCGATGAGGACCTCCAGGCCGGGCATGGCGCGCGGCGCCCAGCTCTGCCGCAGCCCGTAGCGGTAGAGGAAAGCCGCCATCGCGGCATAGGCGGCCAGGGAGAGGGCGCGATGCCAGGACCGCCGCAGATCGGGCGAAAAGAACGCGGAAGAGACCATCGCGGCGGCAAGCGCGGCAGCCGCCCAGTCGAGGGTGGCGATCCGGGCCCAATGGCGGCCGAACACGGCGGCGACGAAGACTCCGAAGATGAGCCGGGCGGTCCAGGTGCCGCCGACGGCCACCTTGGGAGGGACCGGGATGGCCGGCGCCGGCGCCGCCGGCGCGGGAGCCGGAGGCAGCCAAGGCTGGGACGCCGGCATGAAGCCCTCCTTCGGCGCCACCGGCGCCGGCAGGATCTTGAAGGGGGAACCGCTGGGGTCGACGTTGAGCAGCATCCCCGTGGCCTCCATGGCCTTGAGCACGGATTCGGCGGTCGGCGGCCGCTCCGAGGGGTCTTTAGCCATCAGCCGCGAGATCAGCGCCGCGGCACCCTGCGTGACCTCGCGGTTGACCTCCCGGACATCGGGCACCGGCGATTCGCGGTGCTTGAGCATGATATCGGGCCCGCTGCCCCCCATATAAGGGGGGACGCCGGTGAGCGTGAAGAAATAGGTCGAGCCGAACGAGTAAAGGTCCATCCGGGCGTCGGGCGGCGCATCGAAGCCTTGCTCCGGGGCCATGAAGTCGAAAGAGCCGGCGGAGGAGCCGGCGCTCTGCTCCGAGGTCTTCTGGCCGCTGGTCGCCGATATGCCGAAATCCATGATCTTCACGCCGCCTTCCTTCTCCAGCATGATGTTGGCCGGCTTGATATCCCGATGCACGATGCCCTTGCGGTGAGCGGCCTGCAGGCCGAAGACGACCTCCTTCATGATGCGATGCGCTTCATCCTGCGATAGAGGGCCATCGCGCAGCACCTTGTCCTGGAGGGTCTCGCCGGCGACGAGCTGCATGATGATGTAGCGCAGGGCTTCATGCTCGCCGACGTCATGGATCTGCACCACCCGAGGGTCCTCGAGCTTGGCGGCCAGCCTGGCTTCACGCAGGAAGCTCTCGGCGGCGCCGGGGGCCGAGGCCCAAGCGCTCGACATGACCTTGACCGCCACCGCCCGATCCAAAGGGATGTGATGAGCGCGGTAGACCGTGCCCATGCCGCCGCGTCCGAGTACGCCTTCGATGCGGCAAGGCCCGATCTGACGGCCGATGAGCGGGTCGACGGGGGCGGCAGGGGGGGCGGAGCGATCCTCCGGCTTGCGCGGCGGAGGCGCCCAAGCCGACTCCGGCGGCGCGCCGGGCGCGGGCGCGCCGGGGGAGGGCAGGGCCGGCTTGAGGGTGATCAGGACCCGGTCCTCGGAATCTCGGGAAGCCGTTTCCTCGGGGCCCGCGCCCGGCGGATAGACCTGGAAGACCTCGACCGCTTCCGCGATACCCTTGAGCTGCTTGATGCCGAGGTTGACGAATTGGCACGGCAGCTTTCCCTTGACCTGGGAGTAGACCTCCCGCGAGATGCAGATGCCTCCGGGGGGAGTCACCCCCTGCAGGCGCGAGGCCAGGTTGACGCCGTCGCCGTAGAAATCGTTGCCGGCCGTCACGACGTCTCCGACATGCAGGGAGATGCGCACCAGCAGGCTGTCCGCATCGGCCTTGCCGACGTTATAGACCTTGAACGCCCCCTGCGCCTCCAAGGCGCAGCGCAAGGCGTTGACGGCGCTGCCGAAGTCGATCAGGTAGGAGTCGCCGATGGACTTGACGACGACGCCGCCATGCCTGCCGGACGCCTCATCGAGCGTGAGGTTGTGGATCCGCAGGAGCTCGAGTGCCAGCGCCTCGCGCTCGTTCATGACATGCGTGAAGCCGCGGATGTCGGTGAACATGATCGCCGCGAGCTTGCGTTGTTCCGCCATGCGTCCTTAATATAACAGAGGAAAGCGGATGCCGCAAGGCCGAGGGTGGACAAATTTGGTATCATCGCTCCATGGCAGGCCTGCGCCTACCCCTCCGAGCCCTGTCCCTGCCCCTGTTCCTATCGTTCTCCCTCTGCCTGGCCCTGGGCAGCCGCTGGGACCGCCTCCTGCATGTTCCCCTGGTCGACGGCATGCGGACCTACGACCAAGCCTCGGGCGACGAGGAGGACGAAGAGGAGTCGGCGCCGCGGCCCTCTCGGCGAGGAGCCCCGCCCGCCGCGGGAGGCGCGAAAACCTTTCAGCGCCTGCGCAAGACGCCTCAGGCCTGCTTCGCCGAATACGGCTTCCAGAACTTCAACCGGGACCTGCTGCAGATCCAATTCCAGGTGCCGCGCAAGACGTTCGAGGAGTACGACGCCTCCTTCGGCTACTCGAAGGAAGACGTCGCCGCCATCGATGCCTGGCACGACAAGGCGCGCCAAGGCGCCTACCAGTTCGCCCTCAAGAGCAAGATGGGCCAGGCCCAGCTCGACGCCGCGATGACCAACCTCAAGCGCGAGCGCGACAAGAAGGTGAAGGACTACATGGCGGATAAGGGCTTCAAGCTGATGCCGGGCAATGTGGTCGAAGTCGACGTGCCCATGATGGTCAAGCGCAACGCCCCGACCCTCAAGAACCTGGCCCTCTCCTTCGACAAGATCGCCGAAGGCCGCAGCTACGACTCCGAGAACCTCATCGGCGCGGTGACGTCGATGGTCCAAACAGCCGTCCATTACCGCATCCCGCCCCCGCTCCAGGGGAAAAAACACACGGGAGGCCTGCTGCCGCCCATGACCGTCATCGTCGATGGCTGGGGGGACTGCGACACGAAGACGCTGCTCTTGTCCTCCATCCTCGCCAACTGGCCCCATATGCGGATGGTAGGCATCGCCGTCCCCCACCATTACCTGATGGGCATCCTGCGCATCCCGAACAAAGGTGACGTCTTCGTCGAATACGAGGGCCTGCAGTACGTGCTCATCGAGCCTGCCGGACCGGCTTGGCTGCCGCCGGGGCAGGTGGGGCTAGACACGATCCCCATGCTCCAGGCGTCGGAAGGCTACAAGATCCAACCGTTCTTCTAAGGAGGCTTCATGTTCTTCAACCGCGTCGCCGTCAGCCTGTTCGAGTTCATCCTTTCCGTGGTGATGTCCGGCTTCGTCATCTATTTCACCTACCGGATGTTCATCCACGCCAACCCTGACTTCAACATGGAAGACGAGATCAAGAAAGGCAACACCGCCGTGGGCGTGCTGGTAGGCGCGATCCTCTATTCCGCCTCGACGATCCTGCAGCGCGGCCTGGGCTCGGTGGTCAACATGTTCCGCATGTTCATGTCGGCCCCTGGAGAGCAGTCGATGCCGGCCTGGCAGATCATCCTGCTATCGGCGGCTCACCTGGTGCTGCCGCTGATCCTGGCGTTGTTCACGATCTCCTTGACCCTCCGACTCTTCGGCCGGCTGTCCAAGAAGCTGCAGGCCGGCAAGGAGCTGCAAAAGGGGAACCTGGCCGTGGGCGTCCTGCTGGCGGCGGTGGTCATCGTCGCCTCCCAGTTCGTGGGGGAGGGCGTCAGCGCCATCTCCAAGGCCCTGGTGCCGCAGCCCAATATCGGCCGCATCCAAATACTACGCTAGCTTGAAAATAAGCTAGAATCGCAAAACGATGTCGAACCCTTCGATATTGAAGCTTTACCAGGACAAGTTCAAGGAGATCGTCCCTCCGATGAAGCCGGAGGCGGCGCGCGTCGAGGCGGACCGCTGCCTCTATTGCTACGATGCGCCCTGCGTCACGGCCTGCCCCACCCACATCGACGTCCCGCGCTTCATCAAACAGCTCGCTTCCGGCAACCCTACCGGCTCCGGCAAGACCATCCTGGAGGCCAACGCGCTGGGGCATTCCTGCGCCCGGGTCTGCCCCGTGGAAGTCCTCTGCGAGGGCGCCTGCGTCTATCACGATTGGCAGGAAAAACCGATCTCCATCGCCGCCCTGCAGCGCCATGCGACCGACCATATCCATAAGAGCGCAAGCTTCCCCTTCAAGCCCGCGCCCGACAACGGGATGAAGGTCGCCGTCATCGGCGCCGGCCCTTCGGGCCTCTCAGCCGCCACCTACCTGCGCCGCATGGGCTACCCCGTCACCATCTTCGAGAAGCGAAAACTCCCCGGCGGGCTCAACACCTTCGGCGTCGCCGAGTATAAAATGGACCAGCGCACCTCCCTGGAGGAGGTCAAGATGCTCTTCCGCCTCGGCGCCGGCGTCGTCATGGGGCAGGAGATCGGCAAGGACATAAAGCCGGAAGAGCTCTTGAGCGAATTCGACGCGATCTTCGTCGGCATCGGCTTGGGCCAGACCCATGCCCTGCGCGTCCCCGGAGAGGACCTCAAAGGCGTCTGGGACGCCTTGTCCTTCATCCAATGCGTCAAGGCCCGAGACCTCAAGCCCTTGGGCAAGAGCGCGGTCACCGTCGTCATCGGCGCCGGCAACACCGCCATCGACGCCGTCACGCAGAGCAAGCGCACGGGCGCCGCCAAGGTCGTCATGGCCTACCGCCGCGGCGAAGCCGACATGCGCGCCTACGACTTCGAGTACGACCTGGCCAAGAAGGACGGGGCGGAGTTCCTCTGGAACGCCGCGCCCGTGCGGATCCTGGGCAAGAAGAAGGTCGAGGCTGTCGAATTCCAACGCACCGTCTCCCCCAAGTCAAAATTCAAGGTGCCCTGCGACCGCGTCATCAAGGCCATCGGCCAGAGCAAGCACTTCAGCCTGGCCAAGTCCTTCGGGCTCGCGCTCTCCGAGGACGGCCGCATCAAGGTCGACCCCGCCACCCTCAAGACCTCGCACGCCAAGATCTTCGCCGGCGGCGACGCCATCAACGGCGGCAAGGAAGTGGTCAACGCCGCCGCCGACGGCAAGCGCGCGGCCTGGGGCATTCACCAGACCCTGCAGCCCGGCACGCCCGCGCCATCCGGCAGCGAGTACTGGGTGAGCACCATCGACGGGCGCAAGGTCGCGCCCATACCGCCCCGAGGAACCCATGGCTGACCTCTCCACCGACTGCGCCGGCATCAAGTCCCCGAACCCTTTCTGGCTGGCCTCCGCGCCGCCGTCGAATTCCGGGGAGCAAGTGATGCGGGCTTTTGAATACGGCTGGGGCGGCGCCGTCTGGAAGACCTTGGGCCAGGACCCGCCCGTCATCAACGTCACCTCGCGCTACGGCGCCATCGACATCGGCGGCCAGAAGATCGGCGGCTTCAACAACATCGAGCTGATCACCGACCGGCCGCTGGAGGACAACCTCAAAGAGATCTACCAGGTCAAGAAGCGCTTCGCCAAGCATGCGGTGGTCGCCTCACTCATGGTGCCCTGCGAGCGAAAGGCCTGGCATGACATCGTTAAGAAAGTCTGCGACGCAGGCTCCGACGGCATCGAGCTCAACTTCGGCTGCCCACACGGCATGAGCGAGCGCGGCATGGGCGCCGCCGTCGGCCAGGTGCCGGAATACGTGAAGATGGTCACCGAGTTCGTCAAAGAGAAGTCCACCATCCCCGTGCTGGTCAAGCTCACGCCCAACGTCGCCGACGTGCGCTTCCCGGCGCGCGCCGCCAAGCAGGGCGGAGCCGACGGGGTCGCGCTCATCAACACGATTAACTCCATCATGGGCATCGACCTAGAGACTTTGAAGCCCAAATTCGCCGTCGGCGGCCAGGTGTCCCACGGCGGCTACTGCGGGCCGGCCGTCAAGCCCATCGCGCTGAACATGGTCAGCCAGATCTCCACCGACCCCGAGACCATGGGGTTCCCGATCTCCGGCATCGGCGGGATCTCGACCTGGGCCGATGCGGCCGAATTCATGCTCCTGGGGGCTTCCTCCGTCCAGCTCTGCACGGCGGTCATGCATTATGGCTTTCGCATCATCGAGGAGCTCAACGCCGGGCTCTCCGACTGGATGGATCGTCAGGGCTTCGAGAAGACCACGGACTTCATCGGCCGCTCGTCGCCGAACATCGTCGACTGGAAGAAGCTCAACCTCCACCATAAGACGGTGGCCAAGATCGACCATGCCAAGTGCATCTCCTGCGACCTCTGCTACGTGGCCTGCAACGACACGGCGCACCAGTGCATCGACATCGACCGGCGCGCCAAGAACCGCAAGCCCCACATCATCCAAGAGGATTGCGTCGGCTGCAACCTTTGCTCCCTGGTCTGCCCCGTGGAAAACTGCATCTCCATGAACGAGGTCAAGACCGGCCTCAAGCCCCTGACCTGGGAGCAATACACGAAGGCCGGGTTCGCCGGCTATACGGAAGTCTACAAACGGATGCACGGCTGATGCCCCCCGAGACCGACAACCTCCGGCTCCAGGAGCTCTTCCAGGCCGACCAGCAGGACCGCCAGCGCGTCTATGAATCCGGCGACTCCGTCCGAGAGCTGGCCCAGCGCGACGGCATGCGCCGCACGGTCGTCTCTCAGATGATCCAGAACGGCGAAGTCGGGACGGTCAACGACCTCTACCACGCCGCCGTCATCTTCCAGCATGGATCCGACCCCAAGGATTTCCTCTCGGCCCACCGTCTGGCCGCCATCGCCGCCATCAACGGACACCGGCCGTCGCGCTGGCTGACGGCCGCCGCCCTCGACCGCTTCCTCATGGCCATGGGCCTTCCCCAGGTATACGGGACTCAGTTCGAGCACAACGCCGAGGACAACAAGTACCAGCTGCGCCTGCCCATCGACGACGCGGGCCTGCTGCCTTTCGAGAAGAAGTTCTTCAACGTGCCGGCCGTCATCGACCGGCTGACCCAGCTCAACGGCAAGATCAAGACTTAACCCACGGAGGCACCCTTATGGCCCGAATCGTCAAGTGCGGTCTCATCCAGATGTCCTGCGATTGGAGCACCCCGAAGTTCACCCTGGCTCAGATCAAGAAGAACATGATCGACAAGCATATCCCCTTCATCGAGAAGGCCGGGAAGGCCGGCGTGCAGATGCTCTGCATGCAGGAGATCTTCTACGGGCCCTATTTCTGCGCCGAGCAGGACAACAAGTGGTACGACTCCGCCGAGCCCATTCCCGGCCCCACGACCAAGCTGATGCAGAAGTACGCGAAGAAGTACAAGATGGTCATCGTCGTGCCCATCTACGAGACGCCCTCGGTGGGGACCTATTACAACACCGCCGCCGTCATAGACGCCGACGGGGCGATCCTTGGGATATACCGCAAGAACCACATCCCTCATTGCGCCCCGGGCTTCTGGGAGAAGTTCTACTTCAAGCCCGGCAACCTCGGCTACCCCGTGTTCCAGACCCGCTACGGCAAGGTCGGCGTCTACATCTGCTACGACCGGCATTTCCCGGACGGCGCCCGCATCCTGGGCTTGAATGGAGCGGAGATCGTCTTCAACCCGTCGGCCACCGTCGCCGGCCTCTCGGAATATCTCTGGAAGCTCGAGCAGCCGGCCCATGCGGTCGCCAACCAGTACTTCGTGGGCGCCATCAACCGCGTCGGCACGGAGAAGCCCTGGAACATGGGGGAGTTCTACGGCCAGAGCTATTTCTGCGACCCGCGCGGTCAGATGAAGGTGGTCGGCCCCCGCGACCGCGACGCGCTGGTGACCAGCGACCTCGACTTCGACCAGATTCTCGAGGTGCGCAAGACCTGGCAGTTCTTCCGCGACCGCCGGCCCGACAGCTACGGCGAGCTGGTGCAGCAGCTGCCCTGATGCTCGACGAGACGATAGAGGAGCATCGGGGGGACCTCTCCCACTCCGCCTATTGGAACGAGGACATAAAACCCTCGGGCCTGGCCGAGCGCACCTGGGCCATGAAGGACATCATGGTGCTCTGGATCAGCATGTGCGCCTGCGTGCCGACCTACATGCTGGCGTCTTCCTTGATCTCCGAAGGCATGAACTGGTGGCAGGCGGTGGTGACCATCTTCCTCGGCAACTGCATCGTGCTGATCCCGATGGTCTTGAACGCCCATGCCGGCACGAAATACGGCATCCCGTTCCCCGTCTACTGCCGGTCCTCCTTCGGCATCCTCGGGGCGAATATCCCCGCGCTGCTGCGCGCGCTGGTGGCCTGCGGCTGGTTCGGCATCCAGGCCTGGATCGGCGGCTGGGCCATCTTCAAGCTCTTAGCCATCTACATGCCGGGGCTGGAAGCCTGGCCGCACAACATCGCCGGGATCAGCGCGCCTCAGCTGGCCTGTTTCCTGTTCTTCTGGGCCATCAACATGTTTGTCATCTATAAGGGTGTGGAGTCGATCCGCTTCCTGCTCAACATCAAGGCGCCCCTGCTCATCGTGCTGGGCTTGGCGCTGTTGGCCTGGGCCTACGTGAAGGCAGGCGGCTTCGGCCCGATGTTCGCCGCGCCCTCGGCCTTCGCGCCCGGGGGCCCCAAAGCAGGGCAGTTCTGGAGCTTCTTCTTTCCCGCGCTGACCGGCATGATCGGATTCTGGGCGACGCTGTCGCTCAATATCCCGGACTTCACGCGCTACGCGCGCTCGCAGAAGGACCAGATGCTGGGCCAGGCCCTGGGCCTGCCGGCCACGATGGGCCTGTTCTCCTTCATCGGCGTGGCGGTGACGTCGGCCACCGTCGTCATCTACGGCGAGAGCATCTGGGACCCGGTCATCCTCTTGACCAAGTTCACCAACCCCTTCGTGCTGGCGGTCTCGATGGTGTCTTTGTGCATCGCGACGCTGGCGACGAACATCGCCGCTAACGTGGTCAGCCCCGCCAACGACTTCGCCAACCTCTGGCCGAAGAAGATCGATTTCAGGCGCGGCGGCTACATCACCGGCGTCATCGGCATCCTGATCCAACCTTGGAAGCTCATCGCCGACCCCTCGGGCTACATCTTCAAGTGGTTGGTGGCCTACTCCTCGCTGCTGGGGTCCATCGGCGGCATCCTGATCGCGGATTATTTCGTCATCCGCGGCTGCAAGCTGTCCTTGCCCGAGCTATATAAGGGAGAAGGGGGGAAGTACTGGTACAACGGCGGCTTTAACCCCAAAGCCGTGATCGCCCTGATAGCCGGCATCCTGCCGCTGATCCCGGGTTTTTTAGGCACCGTGGGGATCGCCGCGGTAGCGCCGTTCTGGGTGACGATCTACCACTACGCCTGGTTCATCAGCTTCGCCGTCTCCTTCCTCGTCTACGTCGCGCTCATGCCCAAGGAGGGCTAACATGGCTTACGACCTCGTCATCAAAGGCGCCACCATCATCTCGGCTTCGGACACCTTCGTGGGAGACCTCGCCGTCGAGAAAGGCAAGATCGCGGCGGTCGGAGACATCGACCCCAAGGGCGGCAAGACGCTCGACGCCAAGGGCCGCGTCGCCGTCCCCGGCGGCATCGACGTGCACACCCATTTCGACATGCCCTTCATGGGCGCGACGACGGTCGACAACTTCACCAGCGGCTCGACGGCCGCCGTTTTCGGCGGGACGACCTCGGTCGTCGATTTCGCCATCCAGAAGAAAGGCGAGGCGCTGCGCACCGCCCTGGACAACTGGCATGAGAAGGCCGAGGGAAAGTCCGCCGTCGACTACGGCTTCCACATGATCGTGACCGACTTGCCCGAGAAGAACGTGCCGGAGATGGACAAGATCGTGAGCGAAGGCGTCTCGAGCTTCAAGCTCTTCATGGCTTATCCGGGCATCTTCATGTCCGACGACGCGACGATCTTCCGCGCCCTTCTGCAGACCAAGGAGAACGGCGGCATGATATGCATGCACGCCGAGAATGGAGGCGTGATCGACGTCCTGGTCAAGCGCGCTTTGGAGCGCGGCGAATTCGAGCCCAAGCACCATGCGCTGACCCGGCCGATGACGGCCGAAGCCGAGGCCACGCGCCGCGCGATCGCCCTGGCCGAGATGGCCGGAGTCCCGATCTACATCGTGCATCTCTCCGCCGGAGACGCCATGGACGAAATCCGCCGCGCGCGCGAGCGCGGCATTGCCGCCTTCGCCGAGACCTGCCCTCAATACCTCTTCCTTTCCTACGACGACTACGAGCGGCCCGGCTTCGAGGGCGCCAAATTCGTCATGTCGCCGCCGCTGCGGCCCAAGGGCAACGAAGAGCGGCTCTGGAAGGGCCTGGTGCGCAACGACCTTCAGGTCGTCTCCACCGACCATTGTTCCTTCTGCATGAAGACGCAAAAGTCCGGAAGCCCCGGCAAGGAGCTGGGCAAGAAAGATTTCTCCAAGATCCCCAACGGCGCCCCCGGCGTCGAAACGCGCCTGCTGCTGCTCTGGGACGCCGTGCAGCAGGGCAAGATCACCGCCAACCGCTTCGTCGAGATCACCTCGACGACCCCGGCCAAGCTCTTCGGGCTCTACCCACGCAAGGGCAACCTGTCGCCGGGAGCCGACGCCGACATCGTCTTGATCGACCCCAAAAAGCCTCACACCATCACGGCGAAAAAGCACCACTCCGCCGCCGATTACAACCCTTACGAGGGCGTGACGGTCCGCGGCTCTATCGCCGACGTCTTCGTCCGCGGCATGCACATGGTCTCCGGCGACAAGCTGCTCGGCCGGACCAGCCACGGGAAGTTCCTGCGCCGCACGCCGAGAAACTTCGAGTAACTGTCACCGGTAACAGTCAGCTTCGCCACGGGCCGAATACCTCGGCCGCCGCGAACTGGTTATGGGCCCGGCAGAGCAATCGGACGTTGCTAGGGTCATCAGAGGGACCGCCCTTAGCCCAGGGGACCACGTGATCGTACTCCAGCCACTGCGCGCTGCCGCATCTTCGCCCGTCATCGGACACGAAAGTGCACTTGCCTTGATCCCGGCGCCAAACCGAATCCTTGACCGCTTGCGCGATTCGGCGAGTCTCGCGGGAACGCCCCCCCTGCCGCCGCTGAGTAGAAGTCTTCCGGTCTGGGTCGCAACGGTCCAGAAGCGCATCCAGCGCCTCTCGAAAGAGACTTTCCAACTGTCCGTTGGGATTCTTGTGCCGCAACAGGGCCTTGGCACGCTCCACCAACTGCACCAGGGCCTCATCGGCGTCGAAGGCGATCCGGAACCGCTGCACGGACGGGGGGACTGGCGCCGCCGGTACGAAGTGCCGGGGCGGCGGAGGCTTGGGCGACTCGGCCTGGGTGAAGAGGTGATCGAACCCAGTCTCAGCTGGCGTCGGCGGCGGTGTGATCCCCAAAGACCGGATGCTGTCCGGCCGCACCTCGGCCACTCGCAGCGGCGCCAGGAGATTTTCCACCGCGCTCTTCGTCTTGCCCTTGGCCTGCTGGATCAGGTCCGCGGCGTCTGGTCGTCCAAGATGGGGATTGAGAAGGACGACAGCCTCTATGTGCAGCTCCCCGCGGCGGATCAATTCCAGGATCTCAGGCCGCTTCCTGATGGCACGGACAGCCCGGATCCGGTGGTAAGCCGTCCCTTCTGCATAGCGTAATTTGAGGATGCAATAGATGAAGAGAGACGAATAACCGAGCTTAGTGGAGAGGTGCCGGTCATCCATTTCCCTAAGATGCTCCAACATCCCCGCCACGTCTTCCCGCTCCTGGGCGCAGAGCGCGCTCAGACTTGCGATCAGTGCGTCGTCGCTCAGAGAACTAAGGTTCATTTTGCCTCCCAACTGTTACCGGTAACAGTTGAATCCACGGAAACGCTATTTTAGGAGGACGAGCCCCCTATATTATACGACCGACCCCCTCAAAAAGTTCCCTGCCTCGTCGAAAACGATATATGCTAAAATGACTTTCCGGCTTTTGACACCCATTTCTTGGAGGCCCCGATGCCCACCCTGACCAAGACGAAGACTCCCGCCGCCGTCAATCTCAAGCAGTTCATCGGCGGCAAATGGATCGACGGCGCGTCTGAGCGAGAAGTCGTCTCCACCAACCCCGCCGACTCCCGCCAAGTCCTGGCCAAGTTCAAGAGCGCCGACAAAGCACAAGCGCTCCAAGCCATCGAAGCCGCGAAGAAAGCCTTCCCGGCTTGGAAAGCCACAACCGCCCCGGCCCGCGGCCGCATCCTCGCCAAGGCCGCCCAGATCGCCCGAGAGCGCCGCGACGAGCTGGCCGCCCTGATGACCCGCGAGCAAGGCAAGATCCTCTCCGAGGCCAAGGGGGAGATGGACAAGGGCATCACGCTCATGGAGTGGTTCGCCGGCGAAGGCATGCGCCAAGGCGGCGTGTCGATGCCCTCGGAGCTCCCGAAGAACCTCCTCTATACCGTCCGCCAGCCCCTCGGCGTCGTCTCCGTCATCACCCCTTGGAACTTCCCCTGGGCCATCCCGGTCTGGAAGCTCTCTCCCGCCTTGGTCGCCGGCAATTGCGTGGTCTTCAAGCCCGCCTCGCTGGTGCCCGCCATGGCCGTCGAAATCGTCAAGATCTTCGAAGAGGCCGGCCTGCCGCCAGGCGTCTTGAACCTGGTGCTAGGCGCGGGCTCCCTGCTGGGCGACTCCTTGGTCGAGCATCCCGCCATCCAAGCCGTCTCCTTCACGGGCTCCAACTCCGTGGGCAAGCGCGTCCACACCATCTGCGGCACGCGCGGCATCAAGTGCACCGCCGAGATGGGCGGGAAGAACCCGGCCGTCATCTGGGATGACGCCGACCTGGAGCTAGCCTTGGGCGGCGTCATGAAGGGCGCCTTCGGCTCCACCGGCCAACGCTGCACCGCCACGTCGCGCCTGATCCTCCATGAGAAGATCGCGGACAAGTTCCTGGCCATGGTCGTCGCCGAGGCCAAGAAGATCAAGGTCGGAGACGGGATGGACCCCAAGACCGGCATGGGGCCCGCCGTCGACGACGGGCAGATGCAGACCGACCTCGACTACATCGAGATCGCCAAAAAGGAAGGCGCCAAGCTCGTCCTCGGCGGCAAGCGCCTCACCGCCGGAGACCTCCAGCACGGCTACTTCGTCGAGCCCACCATCTTCGACCACGTCAAGCCCAAGATGCGCATCTATCAGGAAGAGGTCTTCGGGCCCGTATTAGCGGTGGCCCGGGTCAAGAGCTACGACGAGATGATCGAGTTGGCCAATGACTGCGAGTTCGGCCTGACCTGCTCGGTCTACACGCAGGACATCACGACGGCGATGCGCTTCGCCGACGACATCGAGGCCGGCATGGTCCACATCAACAGCCCCACCATCGGCGGCGAGGCCCAGGTGCCCTTCGGCGGCGTGAAGGGCTCGGGCGTGGGCGACCGCGAGATGTCGAAAGAAGGCCTGCACTTCTTCACGGAGCTCAAGACGGTGTTCTTGGACTACACCGGCGAGCGCCGCCAGTCGAACCTCTACTGAATATGAAGACCACCCTCGACACCACCGAAGACGTCGCCGCCCTGCGCGCCCGGCACATCATGCCCCTGCCCGCGCCGATGTACTCCAAGCCCCTGCAGATCGTCAAAGGCCGCCTTCAATACGTCTTCGACGAGAAGGGTCGCAAGTACCTAGACGCCTTCGCCGGCGTCGCCACCGTCTCGATCGGGCACTCCCACCCGCACTTCGTCAAGAAGCTGACCGAGCAGATCGGCGAGTACTTCCACACCCCGGCCCTGTACCTGCATCCATCCCTCGGGCTCTATGCGCAGCGGCTGCTCGCCAAGGTGCGTGCCGCCAACCCGCTCTTGGACGTCTGCTTCTTCACCAACTCGGGCTCCGAGGCCAACGAGCTGGCCGCCCTCATCGCCAAGAACCACACGGCCAGCCATGAGTTCGTCGCCCTGCGACATTCCTACCACGGCCGGACGCTCATGGCCATGGCCTTGACCGGCCAGAGCAGCTGGCGGCATTCCACCCCGTATGGGCAAAGCGTCTCCTTCGCCGAGGCCAACTACGTCTACCGCGGCAAGCGCGCAAAAGACTGCGTGGCCGACCTCGAAAGCGTGATCAAGAGCTCGACCTCGGGGCGCATCGCCGCCTTCTACGCCGAGCCCATCAACGGAGTCGGCGGCGTCATCACGCCCGAGGCCGAATACTTTCCCGGGGCTTACGAGATCGTCAAGCGCCACGGCGGCTTGTTCATCGCCGACGAGGTGCAGACGGGCGTGGGCCGCACCGGCGAGAAGTTCCTGGGCATCGAGCACTGGGGGGTCAAACCCGATATCGTGACGATGGCCAAGGGCCTGGGCAACGGTTATCCGATCGGCTGCGTGATCACGACGCAGGAGATCGCCGCTTCCATGAAGGGCAAACTGCACTACAACACCTTCGGGGGTTCCCCGGCGCAGATGGCCGCGGCCGGCGCGGTGCTGGACGTCATCGAGAAGGAAGACCTGGCCGGCAATTCCAAGACCGTCGGGTCGTACCTGATCTCCCGCCTCAACAAGGTCGCCGCCAAGTCGCCCTGGATCGGCGAGGTCCGCGGCATGGGCCTGATGATCGGCGTCGAGCTGGTCAAAGACAAGAAGACCCAGGAGCCGGCTTCCGAAGCCGCCGCCCGGATGCTGGACCTGACCAAGGACGCCGGGGTGCTCATCGGCAAAGGGGGGATGTCGGGCAACGTGCTGCGCATCAAGCCGCCGCTCTGCATCACCAAAGCCGACGCCGACACCATCGCCGACTCGATCGAAGAGGGGCTCAAGGCCCTCTAGTGCCCGAGACCATCCCGCTGCCGCGGCGGCGCAAGTGGCCCGCCTTGCTGCAGGTCACGGTGGCGGTCTTCTCCGGAGCGGCGGCGCTGTACTGCATACAACAGTTCCCGACGGGCAAGACGATCCCTGTCGTCGAAGCTCCAAAACCCTCAGGCCCCAAGCTATCATCCCCAGGGAGTCCTTCATTAGCCCATCACCCGGTGGCCAGCTCCATGATGGTCAAAGCCGAGCCGGGCGGGGCGCCCGAGGGCATGCTGCGCGCCTACGGCGACGATGAACGCGGCCTCACCGACAAGGTCCGCCCCGGAGAGTCCCAGGTACGCCTCAAGGCACGCCCCTTCGGCTCCGAATTCGCCGGCGGCATCACGCGGGGCTTCAGCAAGCTCGATTTCGCGGCGCCGCCGGAGCGCGCCCGCCCTAAAGCCGTGGTGCCGGACGCCAAGAGGGGGCCCCGGATGATCGAGAAGGATGACATCCCGCAGAAGCACCTCTTCGTGCCTTCGGCGCATCACCCCGAGGATCTCCCCGAGCCCGAGTTCTGGACCGGGGTCCGGGTCTATCGCGCCGTCGGCTCCGGTCTCGTGGCCGTGATCGGCTGTTTCTTCATCCTCTTCCGCTCCGGCCTGTTCCAGAAAAAAGAAGAGGCCTGATGCGGCGCCAGATGGGCTGGATCTACCTGGCCTCCGGCCTGATCTACTCGGCGCAGATGACCTTCGCCACGCTCTACGCGCTGGGGCATGTCCACGGCGTCATCATCGGCAAAGGCGTCTGGAGCCAGCTCTACTTCGGGCACTTCCTCTTCACCGTGCTGGCCGGCATGGGCTGCCTGGGGTTTCACTTCCTCAAGACCGGGACCTTCGCGGTTCAAACGCTGGTGGATTTCCTGATAGGCCTGGCCTGCTTCATCGTCCTGTTCGGCCTGACCGGAGCGGCGCTCATCGGACGGTTGGTCGCCCCCTGGTTCTCGTTGACGCCGGCGGCGTTCCTGCTTTACTACGGCGGCTGCCTGCTGTCAGGACGAGCCTTGCTGCGGCGCTTTGAGATAAAGTCCGCACAGGGGTGACGCAGACGTCCTTGCCTTCCAAACGGCGCTCCCATTCGGAAAGAGGGGCCGACCGGAAAGCCTCGGCCAGCGCCTTCGACAGGACGTCCTCGTTCTTCAAGGCATCATCGGCCAAGCCTTTCAACGCCGAAAGACCCAGCAGCTCCAGCAAAGACAAGGAGAAGCCCTTCTCCATCGCGCCGACGGCCAGCTTGCCGCCGTCTTGCGTGTCGTACAAACGATAGAACGGATGCGCGCCGGTCCACCACTGGGACTTCAAACCGGGATCCTCCCCAGTGGCGGCCAGGTGCCCCAAAGGGATCGCTTGCCAGGAATGCAGCGCGTCGGTGATCGAGACCTGGATGTGCCGGCCCTTGCCCTCCAAAAGGGCGGCCAGGATGCCCGTCACCGCCGCCATGCTGCCGGCCAGGTCGGCTACCTGCGCCGAGCACACGCCCGCGCCGCTCATCGCCTGGAAGTTGATGTCATGGCCGGCGGCGCGTCCCAGCGGCCCCTTCGGGTCGTAGCCTGAGATCGAGCAATAGACCAACCGGCGGTTGAGCTTGCGAACCTCCTTATAGCCCAGGCCGATGCGCTCCATCAGGCCCGGCCGGAAGCCCTCGACCAGGACGTCGGCCTTTTTCAACAGGTTTTGGAGACGTTTCAAACCAGCGGGTTTACGGAAGTCGAAGCTCAGCTCTCTCTTGCCCTGATTGACCATCCAGTACAAAGACCCCACGCCGTCGATCAGCGGGGGGATCTTGCGGCTTAGGTCGGCGAAGTAGGGGAGCTCCACGCGGGTGACCTTGCACCCCATATCGGCCAGCATCTGCGTGGCGTAGGGCCCGGGCAGCAATTTGCTAAAATCGATCACGCGGTATTTAGAAAAGCCCTTGAAAGGCACGGCCGCGCCGCCTAAAGGTCGTCCGATCACGGTCAAAGTATATCATGAACCCCATCACCCTCGCCGAGCGCTACGGAGCGCATAACTACCACCCCTTGCCCATCGTCCTCGAGCGCGGTCGGGGCGTATTCGTCTGGGACTCCAACGGGAAGCGCTACTTCGACATGCTCAGCGCCTATTCCGCGCTGAACCAGGGGCACAATCACCCGGATATCGCCGCCGCGGCGCGAGCGCAGATGAAGAAGCTCACCTTGACCTCGCGGGCCTTCCATAACGCCCTGCTGGGGCCCTTCCTGCAGAAGCTCTGCCGCCTGACGCACATGAAGAAGGCCTTGCCGATGAACTCGGGGGCCGAGGCCGTGGAGACCGCCATCAAGGCCATGCGGCTCTGGGGCTACCGGACCAAGAAGATCCCGGCCAACAAGGCCGAGATCATCGTCTGCGAGGGCAACTTCCACGGGCGGACGACCACCATCGTCGGGTTCTCGTCGGATCCGTTATCCACTGATGGCTTCGGGCCGGCCACGCCCGGCTTCAAGACCATCCCCTACGGCGACGCCGCCGCCCTTGAGAAGGCCATCACCAAGAACACCTGCGGCTTCCTCGTCGAGCCCATCCAAGGCGAGGCCGGCGTGCGCCTGCCTCCCAAGGGCTACATCAAGAAGGTCCGGGAGGTCTGCACGCGGCGCAACGTCCTTTTCTGCGCCGATGAGATCCAGACCGGGCTGGGCAGGACCGGCAAGATGTTCTGCGTCGACCACGACGGCGTTCATCCCGACCTGTTCATCCTAGGGAAAGCTTTATCGGGGGGCTTCTACCCCGTCTCCGCCGTCGCCTCCGACATCTTGAACCTTTTCAAGCCCGGCACCCACGGCAGCACTTTCGGCGGCAACCCCTTGGCTTGCGCCATCGGCAGCGCCGCCTTGGACGTCCTGATCGATGAAGAACTGCCCCAGCGGGCCCTGGCCCTGGGGGACTACTTCCTCAGTCGCCTGGCCGCCCTCGCCGATCCCCGCATCAAGGAAGTGCGCGGGCGGGGGCTGCTGCTGGCCATCGAGTTCAACGTCAAAGCCCGGCCCTTCTGCGAACGATTGATGAAGAACGGACTCCTGGCCAAAGAAACCCACGACACCACCGTAAGGTTCGCGCCTCCGCTGGTCATCAGCCGGCGCCAAATAGACGCCGCCCTGCGCATCATCAGCCAGTCTCTCGCCTAGACAGCCCTACCCCCAAACTGGTATAATCCCACAAATTACGCTTATTTTATTTATTAAAGAGCCCATCCCATGTTGACTAAATCCAAGAACGAAGCTCTCTGGGCCCAGCGCGGCCTGCTCGTCTCCAGCGGCACCGCCGCCTACACCGACCTCGTCGTCGAGAAGGGAGAAAACGCCACCCTTTGGGACGTCGACGGCAAGGAATACATCGACTTCGCCGGCGGAATCGGCACGATCAACGTCGGCCATTGCCACCCCAAGGTCACCGCCGCCCTGCGCGAGCAGGCCGGCAAGCTGCTCCATACCAGCTTCCACGTCACCGCCTACCCGGGCTACCTGGACGTCTGCAAACTCCTCATCGACGCCATGCCCGGCAAGGCCCCCAAGAAGGCCATCCTCTTCAACAGCGGCTCCGAAGCCGTCGAGAACGCCGTCAAGTTCGCCCGCGGCTTCACCAAGCGCCGGGCCGTCATCAGCTTCGATTACGCTTTCCACGGGCGCACCCTGCTCTGCCTGACCCTAGACGGCAAGTACAAGCCTTTGCGCCAAGGCCTGGGGCCCTTCGCCCCGGACATCTTCCGCTCCAGCATCCCCTACGCTTACCGCGGCGGCAGCGCGGAGCAGAGCCTGGCCGACCTGGAAAGGCTGTTCCTGACCACGGTCGCCGCCGAGGACGTGGCCGCCATCATCATCGAACCCGTCTTGGGCGAGGGCGGCTTCATCGTGCCCGCCCCGGGCTTCCTGACGGGTCTGCGCAAGATCTGCGACAAGCACGGCATCCTGCTCATCATCGACGAAGTCCAGACCGGCTTCGGCCGCACGGGCAAGTTCTGGGCCATGGAGCATGACGCGATCACGCCCGACCTGGTCACCGTCGGCAAGTCCTTGGGCGCCGGCATGCCCATCTCCGGCGTCGTCGGCCGCGCCGACGTCCTGGATTCCGTCTCCACCGGCGCCATCGGCGGCACCTACGGGGGAAATCCGATGTCTTGCGCCGCCGCGAAGGCGGTTTTTCAAATATTCCAAGACGAAAAGCTTGTCGAACGTGCTGAGAAAATAGGGAAAATCGTCAAGAAGCGCTTTGACGCCTTCCAAGACAAGTTCCCGGTCGTCGGCGACTCCCGCGGCTTGGGCGCCATGCGCGCCATCGAGCTGGTCCAGGACAAGAAGTCCAAGGAGCCCTTGCCCGCCGCGCGCGTCAAAGAGATCCTCCATAAGTGCCAGGACCACGGCCTGATCGTCATCAAGGCCGGCATCTTCGACAACGTCATCCGCACCCTGATGCCCCTGACGATCCCCGACGAGCAGCTGAACAAGGGCCTCGACATCCTTGAGGAAGCCCTCTCGTGAAGATCGCCGTCCTGGGCGGCTTCGGGCTGATGGCCGAAGCGGCCCTCCACGACCTGGCGGCCAACCCCAAGGTCACGCAGGTCCTGGCCGCCGACTTGAGCCTAGCCCGCGCCAAGGGCGTGCTGTCGCGGGTCCCCAACCGCAGGAAGATCAAAGCCGTCCAGGTCGACCTGACCGACCTCAACGCCGCCGCGCGCAGGCTCAAGGGCGCCCAGTGCGTGCTCAACTGCGCCTGGTACGAGCACAACCTCAAGGCCATGGACCTGGCCTTCGCGCTGAAGGCCCACTACGTCGACCTGGGGGGGCTCTACCACATGACCCTCAAGCAGCTGGCCCGCCGCCGCCAGTTCGAGCGCGCCGGGCTCTTGGCCGCCCTGGGCTGCGGCTCGACGCCCGGCATCACCAACATGATGGTGGCCCGCATGGCTCCCAGCTTCGAGACCATCGACACCGTCGGCATCTACGACGCCAGCCACGACCCTTCCCTGACCGACGAGACCTTCCTGCCGCCCTTCTCCATCCGCACGATGCTGGCCGAGTACGTCCAGCCGGCGCCCATCCTGCTGAAAGGGAAGATGTCGGACGTCGCCGCGCATTCGGGCCTCGAGGAGCTGGATTTCAAGGCGCCCATCGGCCGCGTCAAGGCCGGCACCGTCATCCACTCCGAAACCGCCACCCTGCCCGGCTACCTCAAGGAAAAGGGCGTCAAGAACCTCTTCTTCAAGATCGTCTACCCGGAAAGCGTCAAGGCGCAGCTGCGCCTCTTGGTCGGCATGGGCTTCAACAACCCCGAGGCCATCCGCTTCCTGACCCGGATGGCGCCGCCGCCGGCTTTCAGCGCCCCGGCCGACTTCGAGGTCCTGCGCGTGCGCGTCGACGGGACGCGCAACGGCCGGCCCCTGACCAAGATCTGGGACTGCGAGATGCGTCCCACCAAGCTGCTCTCCGCCGGCGCCCTCGGCGTCGGCTTCACCGGCGCCATCGTCGCCGCCATGCTCGTGGGCCGCAAGACCCTCGTCCCCGGAGGCGTCGGCGCCCCCGAGAGCCTCCTCGATCCGGCCGTATTCTTCAAGGAACTCAAGAACCGCAAAGTCTTCAAGCTCATCGAGACCATCGCGCATCCACTCGGAGATTTATCATGAAAGCTTCAGCGCAGGACATCCTCAAAGAGACGCAGCGCACCCTGGACCTGGTCGCCAAGACCGAGCTCACCGAGGAAGACAAGACCTGGATCACCGAGCAGACGGCGAACGGCTACGCCAATCACGTCAACCCCGGCATCCTCGAGTATCGCAAGTCCGTCTCCACCGAGTACATCTCGGTCGAGTGGTCCGACAGCGCCAACGGGTTCCAGGACATCAAAGGGCGGAAATACCTCGACCTCCTCGGGGGCTACGGCATCTTCAACGTCGGCCATCGGCACCCCAAGGTGGTGGAGGCAGTCTCCAACCAATTGAAGAGGCAAGCGCTGCATTCGCAGGAGCTGCTCGAGCCCTTCCGCGCCATCCTGGCCAGCCTGATCAGCGAGATCACCCCCGGCGACCTACAGTACAGCTTCTTCGGCAACTCCGGCGCCGAGGCCGTCGAGGGCGCGATGAAGCTGGCCATGCTGCACACCGGGCGCAAGTCGTTCGTCGCGGCCACGGCGGCCTTCCACGGGAAAACGCTGGGCGCCCTGTCGGCCACGGCCAAAGCCAAGTTCCGCCAGCCCTTCCTGCCCATCCTCCCCGACTGCTACCACGTCCCCTACGGCGACGCCGACTATATCGAGTCGGCTCTACGGTCCGCCGACGAAGTCGGCAACGACATCGCCGGCGTCATCTTGGAGCCCATTCAAGGAGAGGGGGGCATCAACGTCCCTCCCGACGACTACTTCCCGCGCGTGCGAGACCTCTGCGACCGCTACGGCGCGCTGCTCATCGCCGACGAGGTCCAGACCGGCATGGGCCGCACCGGCAAGATGTTTTGCGTCGACCACTGGAACGTCGTGCCCGACATCATGTGCCTGGGCAAGGCGCTGGGCGGCGGCGTGATGCCCATCGGCGCTTTTGTATCCAACAAGACCATCTGGGAGCAATTGTTCCCGGAACCCTGGCTCCACTCGACCACGTTCGGCGGCAACCCGCTGGCCTGCGTGGCCGCCATCGCCGGCATCCACGTGCTGCTGGAGGAGAAGCTCCCCGAGCGCGCCGAGAAGATCGGCAACGAGATGATCGGCAAGCTGCGCGGCCTGCGCCGGCGCTTCCCCAAGCTCTGCGTCGACATCCGCGGCAAGGGCCTGATGATCGGCATGGAGTTCCCCACCGACGCCATCGGCTACGAGGTCTCCAAGGGTTTGTTCGACAACGGCTGCCTGGTGGCAGGTACGCTCTTCTCCGCCAAGACGATCCGCATCGAGCCCCCGCTGACGATCACGCAGGCGGAGGTCACGCTTGCGATCAACACGATCGAGAAGGTCTTCAAAGAGGTCAACGCGCGGCATTTCGAGCCTAAAGGCAAGATGCCGGTCCGCAAATGAAGATCATAGACCCTGCTACCGAAACGGCTCTCGCGGACGTAGCGGATTCTTCGATAAAGGACGTCGACCGCGCGGTGAAGGCGGCGGAAGCGGCCTTTCCGGCTTGGGCCGCCAAATCGCCGGGGGAGCGCTCGGCTCTGCTTCTGAAGTGGGCAGCTCTTGTAGAAAGGGATCTTCTGCGTTTGGCGGAGCTGGAGTCCAAGAACACCGGCAAGCCGCTGAAGCTGGCGCGCGACGGAGACATCCCCTTCGCCGTGGACAACCTGCGCTTCTTCGCTGGAGCCGCGCGCGTCCTGGAAGGCAGCTCGTCGGGGGATTACGCGGCGGGCTACACGTCGTTCATCAGACGGGAGCCCGTCGGCGTCGTCGCGCTGGTGGCGCCCTGGAACTACCCGATGATGATGGCGGCCTGGAAGCTCGGCCCCGCGCTGGCCGCCGGCAACACCGCCGTCATCAAGCCCTCGGAGCTCACGCCGCTGACCACCATAGAATTCGTGAAGCTGGCGCATGAAGCCGGTTTCCCGGAAGGCGTGGTCAACGTCGTCACGGGCGCCGAAGCGACCGGCCGGGCGCTGACCTCGCATCCGGGCGTACGGATGATCTCGTTCACCGGAGACACCGAGACCGGCAAGAAGATCATGGCCCAGGCCGCGCCGACGGTCAAGCGCGTCCACATGGAGCTCGGAGGCAAGGCCCCTTTCGTCGTCTTTGACGACGCCGACCTGGATGCGGCCATCCAAGGGGCGGTCGTGGCTTCTTTCGTCAATTGCGGCCAAGACTGCACGGCCGCGACGCGCATCTACGTCCAGCAGGGCAGCCTCAAGAAGTTCACGGCAGCGTTCCTGAAGGAAGTCGCCAAGATCCGCATCGGAGTCGACATGGGACCGCTGATCTCCAAAGAGCAGCGCGCTCGCGTCGAGGGCTTCGTCAAGCGAGCCGAGGGCAAGGTCTTGGCCGGAGGGGGGCGCCCCAAGGGCTTCAAAAAGGGCTTCTATTTCGAACCTACCGTGATCGGCGGCCCGGCGCAGGACTCCGAGATCGTCCAGAAGGAAGTCTTCGGGCCCGTCGTCTGCCTGATGTCTTTCAAGGATGAGGCGCACGCGATCACGCTGGCCAACGACACGCCCTTCGGCCTGGCCGGCAGCGTCTGGACCAAGGACACGGCTAAAGCCTTCCGGATGTCGGCCGCGCTGCGCTTCGGCACCGTCTGGATCAACGACCACCTGCCGCTGGCCTCCGAGATGCCGCACGGCGGCTTCAAGCAGTCCGGCTTCGGCAAGGACATGTCGAAGTACGCCGTCGAAGAATACACGGTCGCCAAGCACATCATGGTAGAGACCACCGGCGCCGTTCGCAAGGGCTGGCACTACACCGCCTTCGGCGACCCCGCTTAGACCGGCCGGGTGAGCCGGGGGGGCATGCCTCCGGCCGTTTTTCTGAACCTCGACGGACCCTTTTGGCACCGCCTGGTGCCAAAACCCCCGCCTTCCCCATAAACCCCGACAGACCCTTTTGGCACCATCTGATGCCAAAAGGGTTCCCCGACGTTGAATTAAACCGGAGGGAACATTTAGCGGGGGTCGCTCGTATATAGTATAGATGCTTCGAATCTATCCGGAGTGGCCTGGGATCTGGCCTTGGCAATGGAAAGCCCTCTCTTGTTACGTGCCTCCAAAGCCGTTCCCCTTTCGCAAGAAGCGCCGTAAGCACCTCGGCCGCCCGCCGGCCGACCCCCGACGCTGCTTCAACGCCATCCTTTGGTCGGCTTGGACGGGCGCCACTTGGAGCAACCTTCCTCCCCAATATCCTGCTAGAAGGACCGTCCTGCGCCAACTGAGCCGCTGGTCGCGTGCCGGCCTTATGAGTCGCCTTTGGCTGGCCTATCTTGGCCAGCTAAGCACCACCGACCTCGCGGTGTGGCACCGAAACCTGAAGGCCGGTCAAGGCCGCGTCCGTGGGTTTTGGCATTGGGAGATGATCGCCGACCTGGAGCTCCACCATGGTCATAAATTCCTGACTCGTAACACACCGCCAGCCGCGCCCTCATCCCTCACAATAGGGGCGTGACCAACGTCGAGATCGCCGCTTGCTTCCGGGAGATGGCCGTGACTTGGCGCGGCGGGCCTGGCTGGAGCCCTAGGACGTCCTGAACTGCCTGGACGTCAGCGAGTTGCGGGCGTGACTACGATCCTGAGCAGGTCGGACGCCCTCTTGTGCAGGTCGAGGGCCTCTATGTCGGCCTGATCGCGCTCGAGCCTGCGGTCCAGCAGGGCGATCAGCAGGTCCAGCTTTCGCAGGGAGCGCGGGTGCTTCTTGGCTTGCGAGATGAAGGCCGCATGCTCGGTGGGCGTGGCCTCCTTCAAGAGATAGCGCCAATTCATGATGTCGGAGACCGTCAGTTCGCGATCTTCCAAAGCGATCTGGAGTTCGACGCGATGCTGAGCTGGAGCCAAGTAGGTGCCGAAGAGCCGATCCATGGCGGGATGGACGATCGTGAAATTGTTGCGCTGGTCCCAATGATGCAGGATGTGGATCTCCTCCAGCCACTTGAAATAACGGCTCGTCATCCACGAATGCTCCTTCAGGTGAAAGCGCGAGTGGGTCTCGTCGATGATGAGCTTGGCATACGCCGCCAGCGCGCCTAGAAAGACGAAAGTCCCGGTGTGAAGACCCATCGTCGCCAGCGCGGTCAGGCCGGCGATCCAGCCCGGGATCACCCAGGAGAGGGCCAAGCCCGTCTCAGCGGTGATGTAGGCCGCCGAACGCTGATAATACTTGCCGATAGGGTAGATCACCATGTGATGGATCCAATGGAACATCTGATTGCGGCGTATGACGCCGGAGCGCCGGGTCAGCCAGCCCACATGCTGGAAGAACCGGTGATAAGCGTAGCCGAAGGACTCGACCAAAAGGATCGCGCGCAAGACCATCTCAAGAGGTTGGCCGGGCTTGGGCACCCAAGCCAGCAGCATCAGCGCCGCAAGGCCGGCGGCGGTAGCCGCTAGTCCGACAGTCTCACGCAGGGCCGAGAGGCGAGGGCGGCGCGCGGACTGCCAAAGCATCTCTTCGTTCATATTATGATTCTAGATAATTATTGTATGATAGGCTATGTCCGCAGGGGCTCTTCTAGAGCTTGACGGGATCACCAAGTCGTTCGACTCGGCACAGGTCCTCAAAGGGATCTCGCTCTCCATCCAAAAAGCCGAGTTCTTGACCTTCCTAGGCCCCTCCGGTTGCGGCAAAACGACCACGCTGCGCATCATCGCCGGCTTCGAACAGCCCGACGCCGGACGCGTCCTGCTGTCTGGCAAGGACGTCTCCGGCCTGCCGCCCTACCGCCGCGATGTGCACACCGTCTTCCAGCACTATGCCCTATTCCCGCACTACGACGTGTTCGAGAACGTCGCCTTCGGCCTGCGCATCCAGAAACTCCCGGAGCACGAGATATCCAAACGGGTCACCGAGGCGCTGAGCTTGGTCAAGCTCAGCGGATTCGAACGCCGGCGCACCACGCAGATGTCCGGCGGTCAGATGCAGCGCATCGCGCTGGCCCGCGCGCTCGTCGGCCGTCCTCCGCTGCTGCTGCTCGATGAACCGCTGGGCGCGCTCGACTTGAAGCTCCGCAAGGAGATGCAGCTTGAGCTCAAGGCCATCCAGCGGCGCCTGGGCATCGCCTTCGTCTACGTCACGCACGATCAAGAAGAAGCCATGACCATGTCGGATCGCATCGCCGTCTTCAACCAGGGCCTTATCGAGCAGCTGGGCACTCCTGAAGAGATCTACGAGCGGCCCAAGACCTCCTTCGTGGCCGATTTCATAGGCGCCGCCAACGTGCTCTCCGCGCGCCTGCTCAAGGCCGGCGGCGGCCTGCTCACGCTTCGGCTGGAGGACGAGCTCGACATCGAGCTGCCTTGGACCGACGCCCCTCCCGTGTCCCCGGGGGAGCCGCTCCAAGTCGCCATCCGCCCCGAACGCGTGAAGGTCCACTACGCGCCGCCGGCTCTAAACGGAGCGATCCAGCTCAAGGCCGTGCTCAAGGAAAAGGTCTACCTCGGCAACGCCAGCCAGATCTTCTTCTCTCCGTTCTCGAGATCGAACAAGGTCCTCCTGTCGGTGTCCATGGACTCCAGCCATAGGGAGAAATCCGAGGGCGGCCGCGCAGTTTGGGCGGAGATCCCGGCCCGCGACTTCCTCCTGCTGGCATGAGCGACCTCTCCCGCAGGGATTTCCTCCGCCTAGCCGTCCTGGCCCCCGTCCTGCCGGCGCTTTTGGCCGCCTGCAAGAAAGGCCCCCAGGAGCGCGTCGTCAATTTCTTCAATTGGTCCACCTACATCGGAAAGGACACGCTCAGCGGGTTTTCCGCCGAATCTTCCATCCACGTCAACTATGACGTGTTCGCGGACGAAGAAGAGATGTTCGCGAAGCTGCGGTCCGGAGCCCTGGGCTACGACCTGATCGTCGGCACCGACTACATGATCCCGCGCCTCACGGCCCTGAGGCTCATAGACGCCTTTCCCGAGGGAGCCCTTAAGAACATCGGCAACATCGACCCGAAATTCCGCGGCATGCCCTGCGATCCCGACAACGCCTTCACCGTCCCTTATCTTTGGGGGACGACGGGCATCGGCTACAACAAGAGCAAGCTGAGCAAGGCCCCGTCGTCCTGGTGGGACCTCTGGGACGAGAAATACAAGGGCAAGATCTCCATGCTCGACAACTCTCGGGACTGCATCAGCACCGCGCTCCTCATGAGCGGCCTGCCGGAGACGACCTCCGACGAGAGGACTTTCGCCAAGGCCAAGGAGCTATTGATCCGCCAGCGTCCGCTGGTCAAGCAGTATGCCAGCGCCACCTACATCGACAGCCTGATCTCCGGCGAGATCGTGCTGGCCATGGCTTGGTCCGGCGACGTCCTGCAGGCCAGCCGCGAGAACCCCCAGCTCGACTATGTCATCCCGAAGGAAGGCAGCTACATGTGGGTGGACAACCTCTGCCTCGTGCGCGGCTCCGCCCACCGCGAGGACGCGCTGCGCCTCGTCGATTTTTTATTGAGGCCTGAGAACGCGGCCGACATCGCCAACACGGTGCGCTACGGCAGCCCGAACCTGGCCGCGCGCGCCAAGCTCGACAAGGCGCTGCTCAAGGACCCCCGCGTCTTCCCATCGGCCGAGATCGCCGGCCGCCTGAAGTTCCATACCCTGCTCGACGCCGAGGTCTCGGCGCTCTGGAGCGAGACCTGGTCCGACGTGAAGGTGCTATGAGCCAGGCCTTGTCCTGGCTGATCCGGGGACGATCTTCTAAAGCCAGCCATCTGCTGCTGGCCCCGGCCACCTTCTGGCTGGCGGTCTTCCTCGTGCTGCCGGTGGCCTCCCTGCTGATCCTGAGCGTTGCGCAGAAGGGCCCTTACGGCACCTTCCTCTGGTCCTTCACCTGGGCGAATTTCGCCCGCGCGCTGGATGCCAAGTATCTGCCGGTCCTGCTCCGCACGCTCGGCTACGCCGGGACGTCGACGCTCCTTTGCCTGCTGCTCGGCTATCCGCTGGCCTACTACTTGAGCTTCTTCGCCGGGAAGAAGCGCGACTTGCTGATCATCCTGCTGATGATCCCGTTCTGGACATCGTGCCTGGTGGCCATCTACTCTTGGATCATCATCCTAGGCCGCGAAGGCCTGCTCAACAGCCTGCTGCTGCGCCTGGGAATCGTTTCCACCCCGGTCGCCATCCTGAACACCCCGTTCTCCGTGATCCTCGGCATGGTCTATTTCTACGTCCCCTTCATGGTCCTGCCGCTCTACGGCTCTTTGGAAAAGATCCCTCGGACCTACATCGAGGCCTCCTATGACCTGGGCGCAGGCAAGGCGGCCACCTTCCTGAAGGTCACCGTACCCCTGAGCCTGCCCGGCGTCTTCGCCGGCTGCATCCTTACCTTCATCCCCTGCATGGGGGACTTCCTGACCGCCGACTTCCTCGGCGGCCCCCGCACCTACCTGGTCGGCAACCTGATCCAGAACCAGTTCCTGATGGCCCAAGACTGGCCCTTCGGCTCGGCGCTGACGAGCCTGCTGCTCTTATCCCTGGTCTCCGGCCTCTACTTCTATCAGCGCCTCGAGGCGCGCGAATTGGAGATGGAATGAAGAAGGGGGGAGGGCTGGCGGCCTATTGCGGCCTGCTCTACGGCTTTCTTTACCTGCCGCTGGCCGTCATGTTCGCCTTCTCCTTCAACGACGCCAGGCGCAACGTGGCCTGGAAAGGGTTCACCTTCAAATGGTACGTCAGCCTTTTCCAGAACGCCGAGCTGCTCGCGGCCCTGATCACGACGCTCGAGCTGGCGGTGGCCACCGCTTTGATCGCTTCCATCCTGGGGCTGCTCTCCAGCTACGCCATGACCCGACACGCCCCGTTCCGGGGCCGCGCCGTATACTCTTCCCTGCTCACCGTACCCCTGATGATGCCGGAGATCGTCATGGGGGTAGGATTGTTGAGCTTCCTGGTGCGGGCCCGTATCCCGCTCAACTTCTGGACCTTGGCCTGCGCCCATGCCTTGATCGCTCTGCCCTACACGGCAGGCTCCATACGGGCTAGGCTCCTCTCCTTGAAGGACTCCCGTCTGGAGGACGCCGCCATGGACCTGGGCGCCGACGAATGGCAAGCCTTCCGGATGATCACCTTTCCGCTGGCGCGGCCCGCGATCGTTTCAGGCGCCCTTTTGGCCTTCACGATCAGCTTCGAGGACTTCGTCACCAGCTTCTTCATCGCAGGCATAGGCATAGTGACCATGCCCATCAAGATCTACTCCATGATGAAGTTCGGCGTCACTCCCGAGATCAACGCCCTAGCCACCTGCCTGCTGCTCTTCACCGTCCTGCTTTTGGCCGGCAACCACCTCCTCGACCGACGACAAAAGACCCTCTGAACCGGGCCATTGGGCCCAGGCGCCCCGCCGGCCTGGACCCTATACTAAGGGTAATGGAAAAACTACTGGTCTTGCTGGTCCTGACCGCCTCCGGCCTTCACGCCGCAGAAGTAGACACGCCGCCTTTGCTGGCGCAAGCCTCGATCCAGGCTCGTTTCCTCGATATGGCCGTCCTCAACCGGTTCTTCGATGCCTCCCGGCTCCAGAGCCAAGGGCTGGTGCCGGAGCCCGCCGCCGCTCGCGCCGCGGCCGCCTTAAAGCCGCTGCCCACCTATAGGAAGACGCTCCAGGCCCTGGCCGCCGATCCGGAGAAAACCGACCGCTACGACGGGCTTATTCGCCGGAATTCGGAGCGCTACCGCTTGAATCCGCGCTTGGTCAAGGCCATCGTCTCGGCCGAATCGGAATTCTCCAAGGGAGCGGTCTCCCCCAAGGGTGCGAGGGGGCTGATGCAGGTCATGCCGGCCACCGCCCGCGAGATGGGTGTCCGCGGCGACCTGCGCACGGCGGAGAACAGCGTCCAAGCCGGCACGGCCTACCTGAACTGGCTCTTCCGCGTCGCCTGGCGGCGCTTCCATCTTCAGGGCCGAGCATTCCGCGACGCTCCGCAGTGGGTCTTACAGCGGATCATCGCCGCCTATAATGCCGGTCCCCGCTTCCTGACGCGCACCGACTTGTACCGGGAGACCCGGCATTACGTGCGCAAGGTGATCGTGTTCTACAAGTCCGACGTCACCGTCTTGCGCCGGCGCTAGTGGCAGCTGGGCGTCGTGGGGCAGGCGTCGACGCCGCAAAGGCGTCCCACCCAGAGCACGGCGACCACGATCACGGCTAACGCCGTGACGCGGCCCAGAAGGTTCCCGTCTTCATTGAATCTCGCCATTTTTTTATCCTTAAGGCTGGAGGGTCAGCAGGCCGACTGCGACCAGGATGGGGATGATCACCGCCACGATGGCCTCGCCGGCGATGAAGCCGGAAGCCAGGGGCGTCAGGTGGCGCTCATGCGACTGCGGATGCAGGCGCGCCCAAACCATGTCTACGACGGCGCCTAGGAACATCGTGATGACCGCGCTGGCGGGCACCAGCATGCCGATGCCCAGCCCGGTCGGAGAAGGGGTCCACTTCTTGAAGCGCGTCCCCTCGAGCAGGGTGAAGGCGGCGCCCAGCACGCAGGCCACCCCGAGGGCGACCAGCGCGCCCTCGGGAAGGGCGGAGAGCCCCTTCGACAGCAGCTGGGCGAAGCCGGACCATTTCTGAGAGATGGGCGACTGCAGGCCGTGCTCGCCGCCGATGCCGTAGGTCTTGCGCAGGAGAGGGTAGACGTAGGAGACGGCCGCGGCTCCGACCGGCACGGCCATCAGCTGGGCATAAGTCAAAAAGCGCGGGGTGCTGCCGATCATCTCGCCGGTCTTGAAATCCTGCATGAGCCCTTCCGATTCGGTGGCGATCGAACCGGTCACCCCGCTGGCCACCATGTTGGCCGCGATGTTGCCGGGAGCCAGCACGCCGAAGACGGCCTGCATCATGTTCGACAAGGCGCTGATCGGCCCCCAGTTGGTCTCGCCCAGCACGCGCAGGCCCACGAGCATCAAGGGCACAGAGAACAGGATGGCCACGAAGGTCATCCAGACGGGTATGCCGAGGAAGAGCTTTTGCACGAGCATCAGCGCGGCGCCGCTGATGACGGAGCCGGCGATGACCCAGTTCATCGGGAAGTCTCCGCTGTCGACCTTGGCCAAGGAGAGGTTCTTAAAAGTCCGCACGAGGATGGACCAGCGCATGAACAAGGCGGTGAGGCCGCCGGCGATGAGCATGCCCGTGGCCGGCCACATGATCCAGAGCAGCACCTTCTTGCGCACCAGCGCGTCTACGACGCCGTACTTGAGCAGCAGGCCGGGGGCGAAGTACCAGGAGATCACGGTGCCGATGAGCATGCTGAGGTTGACCCGCAGGCCGACGAGCATGCCCGAGCCCAAGGAGAGCAGGCTCCAGCCCACGCCGAAGCCCATCGAGGGGCCGGTCGGCCCCACGGCCAGCATCTCCGGCACGCGATACCAGGCGGCCGCCAGGATGTGGGCGTCCTCGCGGATGACCATGAAGAGGGCGGAAAGCACGGTGCCGGCGCCCATCGACGTCGCCGCCGCGCGCGCCTCGGGGCCCCTTGAGTCGAGCACGATGAGCGTCTCGCCGGCGGCGATGCCGTCGGCGTAGGTCAGCTTCTCATCGACGATGAAGTGCTGGCGCATAGGCACGGCGAGGAAGACGCCCAGCATGCCGGCGGTCGTCAGCCACAGGAAAGAGGTGAACGGGGTCAAGACGAGATCGAAGTTCAGCGAGGGGTCCATATGCAGCATGTCGAAGGCCGCCATCAACACGCAGAGGAAAGCGGTCTGGCCGGCCGAGGTGCCGGCGGTCTGGACGATGTTGTTCTCCCAGCGGTTGTAGTCGCGGAAGATGATGCCCAGCGCCAGATAGCCGAAGAAGGCGGAGACGACCGAGATGTTCGGCCCGAAGCCGAGCTTCATGACGATATAGGGATAAGACCCGCCGATGATGGCCGCGACGCCCATGGCGGCGACGACGGCGCGGACGGTGAATTCCTTGCCCTCAGGCGGCCGCAGCGGCGCGTTGTCTTGGGTCATGAGCGTCATCCTACCATAAGTGGTAGAATCTGTCATGAGCTTCGACGCCTTCCACCTGCACCCCGACATCAACGCCGGCCTCAAGACCTTGGGCTACGTGACCCCGACCCCGATCCAGCGTCAGGCGATCCCTAAAGTCTTGGAGGGCCGCGACCTCCTGGGCTTGGCCCAGACCGGCACCGGCAAGACCGCAGCCTTCGTGCTGCCCATCCTGCAGCGCCTTTCCCAAGGGCCGAGGGGGGTAATAAGAGCCTTGGTGATCGCCCCCACGCGGGAGCTGGCGGAGCAGATCCAGGTGAGCTTCGCCAACCTCGGCCGCCAGACCGGCCTGCGGAGCGTGACGATCTACGGCGGCGTCGGCATGCACCAGCAGATCCAGGCGCTCAGGAAGGTCGAGATCGTCGTGGCCTGCCCGGGCCGGCTGCTCGACCATTTCAACCAGCGCTCGGCCAACATGTCCTCCTTGGAAGTCCTTGTCCTCGATGAAGCGGACCAGATGTTCGACATGGGCTTTCTGCCCTCGATACGCAAGATCATCAAGGCCGTGCCGCAGAAACGCCAGACACTGCTCTTCTCGGCGACGATGCCCGACGACATCCGCCATCTGGCTCATGAGTGCCTGCGCGACCCGGTGACCGTGCAGATCGACCATGAGGTGCCGTTGACGACCGTGACCCACGCCGTGTTCCTCGTGAAGGACCACCTCAAGACCGCCATGCTGCTGCACCTGCTCAAGCCGACGAACATGGAGTCGGTCTTGATCTTCACGCGCACCAAGCACCGGGCCAAGAAGCTGGGGGTGCTGCTCAAGGACGAAGGCTATCTGGCCACGTCCTTGCAGGGCAACTTGTCGCAGAACAAGCGCAAAGCGGCGCTCGACGGCTTCCGAGACGGGTCCTTCACCGTCCTGGTGGCCACCGACATCGCCGCCCGCGGCATCGACGTCTCGCAGATCTCTCATGTGATCAACTACGACGTCCCCGGCACGCCGGAAGCCTACACCCACCGCATCGGCCGGACCGGCCGGGCGGCCAAGACCGGCGACGCCTTCACGCTGGTCACCGACTACGATCTCGACATGATCCGCGCCATCGAGCGCAAGATGGGCAAGAGCTTGGAGCGCCGGACCTTGCCGGGCTTCGACTATGCCCGTCCGGCGTCGCAGGAGCAGCGCCTGGCCAGCCAGGGGCCGAAGCTGCATTTCCGCGGCCGAGTCGGCCAGCCGCCCCAGCAGCGCCCGCAGACGGCCCCTGGCCAGTTCCAGCAGCCCGCGGGGGGGCCCAGCCGCGGCGGCCCCCAGGCCCGCCATGGGCGCAAGTTCAACCGGCATCGACGCCGCCCAAGATGAGCCGTCTCTTCTCGCCGCTGAAGCTCAGGGGCGTGGAGTTCAAGAACCGCGTCTTCGTCTCTCCGATGTGCCAGTACTCCGCCGAAGACGGCTTGCCCGACGATTGGCACCTGGTCCATCTGGGAAGCCGCGCCGTCGGCGGCGCGGGGCTGGTCATGGCGGAAGCCACCGCCGTCTGCCCGGAAGGCCGCATCTCCCCGGGAGACGCCGGCCTCTGGTCCGACCGGCACGCTTCGGCCTTCCAGCGCATCACGCGCTTCCTCAAGGAGCAGGGCAGCGTGCCCGCCGTCCAGCTGGCCCATGCCGGACGCAAGGCCTCGACGCCGAGGCCTTGGGATGACGGTGTGGAAGCGAGCTGGACGCCGCTGGCGCCTTCGGCCATCCGTTTCGACGAAGGATATCCGATGCCCCGCGAGATGACGCTGGAAGACATCAACCAAGCCGTGGCGCAGTTCGCGGGCGCGGCGAGCCTGGCGCACCAGGCCGGCTTCGAGGTCATCGAGCTGCACTTCGCCCACGGCTACCTGGCCTCCTCCTTCTTGTCGCCCCTGACCAACCAGCGCGGCGACGCCTACGGCGGCAGCCGCGAGAACCGGATGAGGTTCCCTTTGGAGGCCGCGGCCGCCGCCCGAAAAGCCTGGCCCCAAGAGCTGCCGCTCTTCGTGCGGATCTCGGCCACTGACTGGGCCGAGGGGGGGTGGTCGCTGGACGACTCGATCGCGCTCTGCCGGCGTCTCAAGGACTTGGGCGTGGACCTGATCGATTGCTCCAGCGGCGGCGTCATCCATGGCGTGAAGGTCCCTGCGGCGCCGGACTTCCAGGTCCCCTTCGCGGCGGCGATCCGAAAGGAAGCCGGCTTGGCCACCGGGGCGGTGGGGCTGATCACCCAAGCCGAGCAGGCCGAGAAGATCGTCGCCGAGGGGCGGGCCGACGCCGTTTTCCTGGCTCGCGAGCTGCTGCGCGACCCCTACTGGCCGCTGCATGCGGCCAAGAAGCTGGGGGTCGACGTGCCCTGGCCCAAGCAATACCTGCGGGCGAAAAGTTAGCCGAGGGCGGCGACGTCGCGGGCGATCTGCTCCTTGAGCGCCTCGACGGAGGGGAACTTCCGCTCTTCGCGGATCTTTTCCAGGAAGACCACCGTCAAGACCTTGCCGTAGATGTCCGCGAAGAATCCCGGGATGTGGACCTCGACCTGGATCTTGTCCCCGCCGCTGACCGTGGGCCGCACGCCGACGTTGCAGAGCGCAGGCCAGGCACGCTCGAGCTCGACTGAGACCTTGTAGACCCCGCGTTCGGGGATGTCGCTCTCCGGGATCATCAGGTTGGCGGTGGGAAAGCCTAACCGGCGCCCCAGACCCTCGCCGCGGACCACTTCGCCGGATAGCGTGAAGGGCTTCAAGACGCGGGCAGCAGAGCCGCCAGGGAGCCGGCCAAGCGGTCGATCAAGCCCTTGCGGTCCATGGACTTGAGCCCTTCCAAGGTCAGCGCGCCTTCGACCGAGAACGAGGCTATGCTCTCTCGCCTCAGGGTCAACACGGTGCCGCCGCAGCCCAGCTTCTTGCCCGCGGCCTCGGCCAAGGAGCGCACGTAGGTGCCGCTCGAGCAGCTCATGCGGTGCTCGAGATCGGGCGCCTGATAACCCAGCGCGGCCCAGGAGTGCAGGATGCTCGAGCGAGGCTTGACCGGCACTTCAATACCCTTGCGCGCATACTTATAAAGCGGCTTGCCCTTATGCTTGACCGCCGAATAAGCCGGCGCCGGCAGGACCACGGCGCCCAGATGAGCGTCAAGGCAAGCCTGCAGCTCTCCCAGCGTGAAGGGGGGGACCGGGCTCTCAGAAACGACCTTTCCCGTGATATCGCCGGTGTCGGTGAGAACACCCAGGCGTATCTTCCCGGAGTAGACCTTGTCGGCGCCCTGGAGCTTCGACTGCAGGCGCGTGGCGGGCCCGACCAGGAGGAGCAGGAGGCCGGTGGCCAAGGGATCGAGGGTCCCGCAGTGGCCGACCTTGGTGCCCGGCGGAAGCATCCGGCGCACCGCGTCGACCACGTCATGGGAGGTCCAGCCTTCCGGCTTATCGAAGAGCAGCATTCCCGCCAGGGGCGGGAACGTCATGAGGGCTTCTCGTGACCCTCTTCCTCGATCTGGCCGAGCAGCTTGTCGATGCGCGAAGCCCGCTTGGGCGTATCATCGAACTCGAAGACGATCTGCGGGATCACCTTGATCTGCACCCGCTCGCGCAGGACCATGCGCAAGTAAGGGCAGCAGCGCTCCAAGGCCTTGGCCGTGCTTCGGCGCTGACCTTCGTCGCCCATGACGGAGTAGTAGGCTTTCAAGAGCTTGCGGTCCTGGCTGAGCGTCACGTCGGTGACCGTCATCAGGCCGGCGACGCCGGGATCCTTGACGCCGCGCAGCGCCAGGACGAGCTCCTCGCGAAAAAGCTCCTTGAGCCGGTCGCCTCGATCGTACATGGGAGCGGGACCCCCTTCTACTGCCGGCTTTCGGACAGCCGGCGCGTTCGCGACTCTTTGACCAGGAACTCCAGCTGGTCGCCTTTTTGGAAGTCCTTGAAGCCGTCGAAGCCCATGCCGCACTCCAGGTTCTTCTCCACTTCCTTGGCGTCGTCCTTGAAGCGCTTGAGGGCGGCGATCTTGCCTTCGAAGACGACGCTGGCGCCGCGGACGACCTTGACCAAGCCGCCGCGCGTGACCTTGCCCTCGCGGATGAAGCAGCCGGCCACCTTGCCGGATTTGACCGCGAAGATCTCGCGGATCTCGCCACGGCCGACCACGACGTCGACGATCTCGGGCGCCAGCAGGCCTTCCAAGGCCGCCTTCACGTCGGCGATCAGGTCGTAGATGATATCGTACTTGCGGACTTCGACGCCTTCTCGCGCGGCCAGCTCTCCGGCCCGCGGCTCGATGTCGGCATGGAACATCATCGTGACGGCATCGGACGCCGACGCCAGCAGGACATCCGATTCATTGACGTTGCCGACGCCGGAATGGATGATCCGCACCTTGCACTCGGAAGTCGAAAGTCCTTCGAGGGAGTCCTTCAGCGCCTGGAGCGAACCTTGCACGTCGGCCTTCAAGACGATGTTGAGGTCCTTGGCCACCATCGTGCCCGCGGCGGCGGCCATCTGGGTCTTGAGGCCGACCAGCGTCATATGGCGCTGGTGAGCGATGGCCTGCTCGCGATGGATGAGCCCGCGCTTCTCGGCGATGTCGCGCGCCTGGCGCTCGTCGGAAACGACGCTGAAGACGTCGCCGGCCTGAGGAGAGTTGATCAGGCCGAGGATCTCGACCGGGGTCGACGGGCCGGCGGCCTGGATGCGGCGGCCGGTGTCGTCGACCAGCGCCTTGATCTTGCCGTAGGCCAGGCCCGCGACGAAGGCGTCGCCGACCTTCACGGTGCCGGCCTGGACCAGGATCGTGGCCAGGTTGCCGCGCTTGGGATCCAAGCGGGCCTCGAGGACCGTACCGTAGCCGGGGCGGTCAGGATTGGCCTTGAGTTCCAGGATCTCGGCCTGGACCGCCAACATCTCCAAGAGGGTGTCCAGGTGCAGCCGCTTCTTGGCCGAAACGTCGACGAAGATATGCTTGCCGCCCCATTCTTCCGACATCACGCCGTGGCCGGAGAGCTCTTGGCGGATCTTCTGAGGATTAGCGCCCGGCAGATCGATCTTGTTGACGGCCACCACGATAGGGACGCTGGCCGCCTTGGCATGGTCGATGGCCTCGATCGTCTGCGGCATCACGCCGTCGGTGGCGGAAACCACGAGCACGACGATATCGGTGACCTTGGCGCCGCGGGCGCGCATGGCGGTGAAGGCCTCATGGCCAGGGGTGTCGAGGAAGACGACCTCCCCTTTGGAGGTTTTTACCTTATAAGCGCCGATGTGCTGGGTGATGCCGCCGGACTCGCCCTCAGCGACGCGCGCGGAGCGGATGGCGTCGAGAAGAGAGGTCTTGCCGTGGTCGACGTGCCCCATGATCGTGATCACCGGCCAGCGAGGCTTCAAGGATTCCGGCTTCTCGGTGGCCGCGCTCTTGATCGCCATCTCCTCTTCTTTGTAGACGGCCACGACCTCGAGTTCGAATCCGAACTCCTGCGCGATGATGGCCGCCGATTCGGCCTCCATGCGCTGGTTGATGGTGGCAAAGACGCCAAGGCCCATCAGCTTCTTGATCACGTCGTTAGGCTTGATCTCCATGCGCTCGGCCAGTTCGCGCACGGTCATCGTCGCGGAGATTTGAAGCTTCTTGAAGGCCGACTTGGGGGCCTCTGCCTTGGCGGGTTCGGGCTTAGCCGCGGGCTTGTGTCCGCCCTGGGGACGCTGGGCGAATCCACCCTGACCGGGACGCTGCGGGCCTCGCTGGCCCGGCTGGCCTGGGCGGCCGGTGCCCGCTCCGGGGCGTCCGCCGCCGGGCACCGGCGGGCGGTAGAAGGGAAGCGGGGGCTTGACCGGAGCCGTGGACGCCGGCGGCGCCGCGGGCTTAGGCTGAGGAGGCAAGGCCGGTTTAGGAGCGGCGGGAACGGCGGAGACCGCGGGCTTGACGACAGGGGCCGGGACCGCGGGTTTGGCGACGGGAGCGGGTGCCGCAGCGGCGGCGACGGTAGGCTTGGCCGGCTCAGGAGGAGCGGGTGGGGCAGGAGGAGCCGGAGGCTTCGGGAATGACATGCCCGGCGCCAGACGCGTGACCGAAGGCGCGGCGGCGATGGGGCGCTTCTTCGTCTTGAACATCGCGAAGGCGGAGACGAGGTTTTGGCTGGGCGGGGCGATGGAGCCCTCTTCCTGGACGCTGCGCGTCTCGGCCGCCGTCTTGCGGACGCCCTCAGGAGCGGCTTCGGCCTTCCCCTTCTTGGGCGCGGCTTCCTTAGCCGGCTTTTTGGCGGCAGCCGGCTTCTTGACCGCGGCCTTTTTCGCCGGTTTCTCGGCTTCGACGTCTTTCGTTTTTTTCGTGACCTTCTTTTCCATATTACTTAAGTTAGGATAGCATTTTCAGCGAGGGTTGGTCTCCGCGTACTTCTTCGCGCTGGCGATGATCTTGCCCGCCGTCTTCTCGCCGATGCCCTGCAGCTTCGTCAGTTCCTCCGGCTTGCACTCCGCCAGCTTATACGGGTCGGTCATGCCGCCCATGACCAGAAGCTCCGCGGTCTTGGGCCCGATGCCTTCCAGCGCCGATAGCGGCCCGGCGGCTTCGCCCGAGGACTTCGACTCCCCGCCCTTCTGGCCCGCGGACTTGACCTCCATATGCCAGCCGGTAAGCTTGCAGGCCAACCTGATGTTCTGGCCTTCCTTGCCGATGGCCAGGGACAGCTGTTCTTCCGAGACGATCACCTCGGCCCGGCGATTGTCAAGATCGATGATGCGAACCGTGGCGACCCTCGCTGGGGCCAAGGAGTTGGCGAGGTAGACCGCGGGGTCCTCGTGCCAGGCGATGAGGTCGATGCGCTCTCCGGCCAACTCGTTCATGATGCTTCGGATCCGAGAGCCCCGGATGCCGACGCAGGAGCCGATGGCGTCGACTTTCGCGTCGTTCGATTTGACGACGACCTTGGCGCGGAAGCCCGGATCGCGGACGATCTCGACGATCTCGACGATCTTCTCATTGACTTCGGGGACCTCGAGCTCGAAGAGCCGCCTCAAGAACAAGGGATGGGCCCGGGAGATGAGGACCTGCGGCCCGCGCTGGGCCTTGTCCACGCGCAATATGACGGCGCGCACCCGGGCGCCGACGGCGTAGCGCTCGCGGCGGATCTGCTCGCGCACGGGCAGGATGGCTTCGGTCTTCCCGAGATCGACGACGATGTTGCGCTCCATGAAGCGGTGGACGGCGCCGGAGACGATCTCGCCTTCCTTCGGCTTGAACTCGTCATAAAGCTTATCGCGCTCGACCTCGCGCACGCGCTGGGTCAGCACCTGCTTGGCGGTCTGGGCGGCGATGCGGGCGAAATCCGCGGCCGGAGCGGGCAGGCGCACGTCCTCGCCGACGGCGGCGTCCTTGCGGTGGCGGCGCGCCTCGGCGAGGGTGACCTCCATCTCCGGGTCGGAGACGGTCTCCACGACCTTTTTGACGACGTTGGCGCGGAACTCGGCCGTCTCAGGGTCGATGACGGCCTCGATGACGGTTTCCGCGCCGACGTGCTTGCGCAGGGAGCTGATGACGGCACCCTCGATCATCTTCAGGATCTCCTCGGGCTTGATGCCCTTCTCGCGCGCGATCTGCTCCAAAGCGACGATCAGTTCTGATTTAGCCATAGGGGACTCCCGTCAGATCTCTTCCGCCGTATAATCGAGCCGGACCTCGTCGATGAGGCCGGCGCCGAACTGCTTCTGCTGCCCTTCGCACTCGAGCAGCACCTTCCCATCCTTCCAGCCGCGCAGCAGACCCGCATAGTTGCGCTGCCCGGCCTCGGGCGCCTTCAGACGGAGCTTCACGGCCTTGCCCGAGAACCGGATGAAATCCTTCTCCTTCTTGATGACGCGGTCCAAGCCCGGAGAGGAGACCTCGAGCACATACGCGCGCGAGACGGCGTTCTTCTCGTCGAGCAGGGCGCCGATGCGGTCGGAGAAATAGGCGCAGTCGTCGAGCGTGAAGCCGTCCGCCTTGTCCAGGAAGACGCGCAGGACCCATTGGGCCCCTTCCTTGCGGAAGGTCAGGTCCACAAGCTCGGCCGACTCCTGCTCCACGAGCGGGGCCAAAAGCGCTTCTAGTTCTCTTGTTTCCATCCAGTTTTTACCCAATAAAAAAAGTGGCTCGAACGTCGCCACTTTTATTTGCGAACGGCCTGACTGCGAACTACAGGCTACATGATAGGAAACCTGGAGGGGGTTGTCAAACTCCGAATCGGGGTGAAATCGGCCTTACTTGCGCGCCAACCCGATGACCGCAAAGGCCAGCAGCGACAACCCAAGACCGCCGACGGCCAATCCGCCCCACCTGCCAGTGCCCAGGGCCCGGCGCTTGAAGCCCTCGAATCCCCCAAGTGCCGCTGCACCGGTTTGAGGCTGACTCACCGCGCCCTTGGCTGCCGCTACGGCACCGGCCTTACGATTGTGGCCATCGGCGATGAGCTTCTCGAGTATCGGTCGCTGCTGGTCATAGAAGGCACCGTAGCGCGGTGCATCGAGCTCGGCTGCCATCTTAAGATCAGCCAGGATGGCGTCGACCGGCCGCCCCACAGATAGGCCGGCGGCACTGCGGACCATATATGCTCCAGCCTGCTTAGGGTCGAGCCGCACGGCCATATCGGCGTCATGGAAGGCGGCTTGCGCGCGCTCGCGGCCGCCGGCCTTCATGAGGGCGTCGGCGCGGGCGGTGAAAAGAACGGGGTCGTCCCAGCCGAGCTTGATGCTTTGGGTGAGGTCCAAAACGGCGCCGTTGTTGTCGCCCAGGTCCTTGCGGCTGCGGCCTCGCTGGAAATAAGCCATGGGGTCCTGCGGATCGGCGCGCACAGCGGATTCAGAGTGCTGAAGGGCTTGGGCGTTGTCGCCATTTTTTCGGGACTCGATGGCGGCCAGGGTGGCCTGCCCGCAAGGGCTGCCGACCTTCTCGGGGTCGTTCGCCCATTCTTGGGGAGTGTGCGGCGAGATGGGGGCCTGGCGAGCGACCATGCGGGAGACGTTTTCGCTGTCCTTGGCGGCTTCGACGCCTTCTTCAACGCGGGGGCCGCGACCTTCGGTGTATTTGGTCAGCTCGACGGCGGCGCGGTTCTTGGGGTCGAACTCGACGGCGGCCCGGCCGTCGGCGGCGGCGCCGGGAATGTCTCCTTGCTGGTACTTGGCGGTGCCGCGCACGACAAGCATCTCGGCGGTGAGTTTGGGATCGCCCTCCGGAGTGGCCAGGGCCAAGGCTTGGTCGGCGCGGGTTCCGGCCGTCTTGAAGTCGCCGCGCTGGAGGGAGTAGTGGGAGGCCGTGCGCTGGACGGCCAGGCTCTCGGGGTGCTTCTCAGCGCGGTCTTGGACGAAGGAGTCGAGCTGGGTGAGTTTCTTCTGCTTGTCTTCCAAGGCCTTCGGGGAGAGGGTTTTGTCGTCTGTGGCTTGTTCAATACCCGCTTCTTTGATGGCCTTGGCGGTAGGAGCGTCGAATTCGCCTCCGACTTGGTATGCGGGCTTCTTCTTTCCTGCCGGCAGCGGCGGCCCCGCCGCCGTCAGACCAAAAATAAATCCTATCAGGAGCAATCGATTGGCGGCTTGAAGTTGGATACTCAAAACATTACACTGATGACATGCTTAATATCTCGATTCTTAGCGTAGCCCTGGGAGCCGCCTTTGTCAATGCCGCATCTCCCACCAAGTCCAATTTCTTGAGTTGGGGAGCCTTTGCCCAAAAACTGGAGGTCGAAGGCACAGAAGAAGCAAAGGTGGGTTCCATGTTCACCCCCCCGGCAGGGGCGATTGCAAAAGGTAGTGAGGTATTTTCCGAAGATACTTCCGATGCCCAGTATCATGGTTGCGGGCTCGCCTTCGACACCTCGGTAACACCACCAAAGCGCCTATGGTTCGTTCTCAGCACCAAAACGCCGGGCCTCTTCAAAAATGAGCGCGACGACACCTACTTTCAGGTGGACCTGGACGGAGAACTCCGCAAAGCAATTTTTGGTCGCATCAAACTCGATGAGAACGACAACCCCATTCCGGGCTCAGGTGTAACCGAGGTTCAGGATATCAAGTCGCCTCGCATCAAAGAACTCTTTCAGAAAGAAGTCGACTTCTGGCTGAAAGGGATGTATCGCAAGAACCCCGCGAAGAAGCCCTAAACCCCGGGGAAAAGTCTTAGGCCGACTGCGGTGAAGTCGGAGTCAAAGCCGAATACGCCATCGAGTCTCAAGGACTTGACCAGGGAAATCGTCACGCAGTCGGTGAAGCTGAGCTTCTTGTCCTTAAACCGCCTAAAGACCTCGACGGCCGAGCGCTCGACCGCAGAGTCCACGGAGACGATCTCGAAGCGACTCGTCTGCAGCATGGCATCGGCGAACGCGGCGGCGCTTTCGTGCCCCACGCGATTGCGCAGCAAGGTGATCGTCTCATCGACGATGAAGTTGCTCGTATAAAATCGACAGGAAGGCGGGGGTGACCTCATGAATCCTGCAGCCGCCGGATGATGCCGGTCGCAGTCGTCCTGCAGGGCGGCGAAGGCGCCCGTGTCGGTGAAAACCCTCACTCGCCGTAGATGTACTTGTCGTGATCGACCGAGTCGTTGCGATGGCCGCTGTGGATGGAGCCTATCAGCTTCATGAAGGGGTCCGCGGCGGGGTCCTTGGGCTCGATGGAAGCGTCGATGTGGTAGGTCTGCTCTATCGCGTCACGGACGAGCGCGGCAAGACTCTTATCCTGGGCGACCGCCAAAGCCTTCAGCCGCCTCAAGGTGGTCTTAGGAAGCCTTAGATACGTCCCCTGAATCTCCATGGTGATAGTATATCGCGATATCGCGATACAGTCAATACTCATTAATCTTCATGCGCGACAAGACTTCTTCTGAACCACTTGCGGCGGCGCCTGCCGTCTTGTGCTACCCGAGGAGATAGCGCAATAGTCACGGAGAGTCTTCTGCTACCTTCTAGGGTAGCGGAACGACGCGCGTGGTAGCACTATGAAGATTGCTGTCGGCTCGAAACCCCGGATCTACGGACGGCGCTCATGCGCTTCCGCAGGCTCGATTTGGAAAAGAGCTTCTCGCTGCAGGAACTATTATGATCGACTTGCCCCGGGGCAACATCTGGAAGCTGGGCGCCTAAAACCCCGTGAACATGGAGTCTTTAATCAGGCAAGCAATGCGGTCAGCCGGGAGGCCGCCTCGGCCACCGGCCAGGTCTCGGGGGCGGCGGAGCCGCGGCGCTTGAACTCGATGCAGGAGGCGTCCAAGGTCTTGCGGCTGACGACCAGCCGGAAGGGGATGCCGATGAGGTCGGCGTCCTTGAATTTGACGCCGGGCTTGGCGTCGCGGTCGTCCTCCAGGACGTCCAAGCCGGCTTTCTCGAGCTCGGCCAAGACCTTGTCGGCCTCCGGGCGCACCCGGGCGTCGTCCTTCTCGTCGATGACTATCAGGATGACGGTGAAGGGCGCTATCGCGGGCGGCCAAACGATGCCGTCCTTGTCATGCCCCTGCTCTATGGCGGCGGCGACCACCCGCGAGACGCCGATGCCGTAGCACCCCATCACCATGACCTGCGGCTTCTGGGCCTGGTCCAAATACTCGGCCTTCATGGACGTCGAATACTTCGTGCCGAGTTTGAAGGTGTGTCCGACCTCGATGCCCTTGAAGAACTGCGTCTTGCCGCCGCAGCGGGGGCAGGCGTCATCGAGCGTCGCGGAGCGCAGATCGAAGAAGCCTTTGATCCCGGGGAGGTCGCGGGCGATGTTGAAATTATCGCTGTGCAGGGCGTCCTTATTGGCGCCGGTCACGCCGTTGAGCACGGCGCGCGTCGCGAAGTCGCAATAGATCGCGGCCTCGGGATGGTCCTGAGGGCCGCCGAATCCGACCTTGCAGCCCATGATCTGTTCGTACTGGGCCGGGGTGGCGCGGTACAGATTCGGCGCGCCGACGACGGCGGCAAGCTTCGCTTCGTGCAGTTCATGATCGCCGCGCATCAACGCGATGACGGGGACTTTGCCGTCGATCATGTACAACTGGGTCTTCAGGAAGTCGGGCAGCGGGCGGCCGACGAGCGCCGCGACGTCGGCGACGGTCGTCTTGCCCTGCGTGTCGAACTCAGACAGCGGCTTGAAGCCCGCGGGCTCGGGAGCCTTGAACGCGTCCTTGATCTCCGAACGCTCGATGTTCGCGCCGTAATCGCAATCCGAGCAGGACACGATGGTTTCTTCGCCCGTCGCGGCCAGCACCATGAACTCGTGAGAGTAGGAGCCGCCGATGGCGCCCGCCTGGGCCTCGACGGGCTTGAACTTCAGGCCGCAGCGGGTGAACACGCGCTTGTAGGCCTCATAGATCGTCTTGTAGTACGAGGCCGCGTCGGCTTCGTCGGCATGGAAGGAGTACGCGTCCTTCATCAGGAACTCTCGAGCGCGCATGACGCCGAAGCGGGGGCGGACCTCGTCGCGGAACTTGAGTCCGATCTGATAGAGCATCGTGGGCAGCTGGCGCCAGGAGCGAACCTCGCGGCGCACGAGATCGGTGACGACTTCTTCCGCGGTCGGCGCAAAGCAGAACTCCGCGTCCTTGCGGTCCTTCAGGCGCAGGAGCTCCTTGCCGTAGACGGGCCAGCGGCCCGTCTCGACCCACAATCCTTTGGGCTGGATCACCGGCAACGAGACTTCCTGTCCGCCGATCCCATCCATCTCCTCGCGCACGACAGCCTCGACCTTGCGCAGGGCGCGCAGGCCCAGCGGCAGCCACTCGTAGATGCCGGAGGCGACCTTGCGGATCATGCCGGCGCGCTGCATCAACTGGGCGGAGACGTTGTCGGCGTCATTGGGCGCCTCGCGCAGGGTCGGCAGCAGATAGCGGCTGAGCTTGACGCAAGACATATCAGGGGGCGGGCTGGGCGATCGGCGCGGGCTGCGCCTTGCGCGTAGCGCGCTCGGTGCGCATGCGCGTGAGGTCGCTATAGGTGGCGAACACCAGCATCGTGAGCAGGAAGACGATGCCGGCGGTGTTGGCCCTGTTGATGATCTCCTGGGTCAGCCGCTTGCCGGAGAGGCCCTCCCATATGTACATGGCGGCATGGCCGCCGTCGAGCAGCGGCACCGGGAGGATATTGAAGAAGCCGATGGCCACCGAGATGAGCCCGATCAGGAAGATCAGGTCCTCCCAGCCGGAATGCGCCGCGCGGCTGACCATCTGCACGATGCCGACGGGCCCCGCCAGGTCGGGCCGTTCCCGCTTGTAGATCTTGGAGCCGATGGTCGTGATCGTGAACTTCGTGAGGACGTAGCATTGCTTGACGCCTTCCGAGACGGCGGCGGCGAAGCCGACTTCCTTGAAGATGGACTTGGGCATGATGCCTATGACGCCGTGGCCGCTGGCGTCATCGAGCTTCGGCGTGACCTTGGTCTTGAAGACCTTGCCCTCGCGTTTGTAGGTCAGCTCCAGCTCCTGATTGGGGAACTTGTGGATCGTGCCGGCCAAGGACTCCCAGTCGGCGACGGCCTTGCCGTCTATGGCGGTCACGGCGTCGCCGATCTGGATGCCCGCCCGGTCGGCGGGGAATCCGGTCATCATGTTGCCGATGACGGCCTCGCTGCCGGCCTCGGGCATGCCCTTGATGTAGACCACGCCGGTGAACAGGACGAAGGCGAGCAGATAGTTCATCGCCGGGCCGGCGGCCACGATGGCCAGGCGGCGGTACCAGACCTGGCCGAAGTACTCGTCGGGCTTGGCGGTGCCGTCCAAGGTGTCCTCGCCGGCCGGCTTGACGAAGCCGCCCAGCGGGAAGGCGCAGATGGAATAGCGCGTCTCTCCACGGGTGAAGCCGATGAGCTCGGGGCCCATGCCGAAGGCGAAGCGTTCCACCTTGACGCCCAGCCAGCGGCAGAGGAGGAAATGCCCCGACTCGTGCAGGAAGATGACCATCCCGAAAGTCAGGATGACGGCGGCGATGGACTGCAGGTAGTATAGGTTCATATCTTGGCGCTGAGCTCCTGGGCCCTTGTTCGGGCCCATTGGTCGATCTCGACGACTTCGGAGAAGCTGGGGAGCCCTCCGTCCGGGCGGTAAGCCTTCATCGTCCGCTCGATGAGCCGGGGGATGTCGGTGAAGCGGATGCGGCCCTGGGTGAAGGCGTCGACGGCGACCTCGTCGGCGGCGTTGAGCACGGCGGGCATCCCGCCGCCGGCCTTAGCGGCGCCGCGAGAGAGCTCGAGGCAGGGGAACCGGCGGAAGTCGGGCTCGCTGAAATCAAGCCGCCCGACCTTGAAGAAGTCCAGGCGCTCGACGACGCACCGCGCGCGCGCCGGGAAGGTCATCGCATACTGGATGGGCAGCCGCATATCCGGCGGGCTCAGCTGGGTCAAAACGGAGCCGTCGGAGAACTCGACGCCGGAGTGGATGATCGACTGCGGATGGATGACGATCTGGACCTGGTCGCGCTTGAGCCCGAAGAGGTTCATGATCTCGATGGACTCGAAGCCCTTGTTCATCAGGGTGGCGCAGTCGATGGTGATCTTTTTGCCCATCTTCCAGGTGGGGTGATCGAGCGCTTCTTCCACCGTCACGTTGGAAAGGCTGCCTTTACGCTTATAGAACGCTCCGCCGGAGGCCGTCAAGAAGACTCGACGGATGGTTTCCCCGATCTTCAGGCACTGGAGAGGTTTTTTAGAGGTCAGGGATGGGGCCCCCTGCACGCACTGGAAGATGGCCGAAGGCTCCGAGTCTACCGGGACGATCGTGGCTTCCCATCTGGCGGCCTCCTTCATGAACTGCGCGCCGGCCATGACCATGGGTTCCTTGTTCGCCAGCGCGATGGTCTTGCCGGCCCGGATGGCCGCCAAGAGAGGCGCGAAGCCCACGCCGCCGACGAGGCTGGTCAAGACGACGTCGACGTCGGGGTGCGAGGCCAGCTCGCAGAGGCCTTCGACGCCGGAGGGCAGGTGGCGGGCTCCGCCGTTGACGCGGTTCTTGAGGTCGAGAGAGGCCTTGTGGTCGAAGAGCGTGACCATCTTCGGGCGGTAGCGCTTGGCCTGCCTGGCCAGGGCTTCGCCGTTGCTGTGGGCGGCCAGGCCGACGACCGAAAACTCGCCGGGCATGGAGTCTACGACCTTCAGCGCGTTGACGCCGATCGAGCCGGTGGAGCCGAGTATGGCGATGCGCTTCATATGAGCACCAGGAAATAGTAGACGGCGGGCGCGCAGAGGATGAACGAGTCGAAGCGGTCCATGACGCCGCCGTGGCCCGGAAGCAGGCGCCCGGAGTCCTTGGCCCCGACGGCGCGCTTGACCAGGCTCTCGGCCAAGTCGGAGAGCTGGCCGAAGAGGCCGATCAAGGACCCTAAGGCCAGGGCTTGCGGCACGCTCAGCGCCTCGGGGAGGGCGAAGCGCTGAAAGAGCAGCGCGACGAGGTTCGCCGATAGGAAACCCGCCGCGGCGCCTTCCCAGGTCTTCTTGGGGCTGAGGGTTTCCGCCAGCTTGTGGCGTCCGAAGGACTTGCCGGCGGCCATCGCGGCGGTGTCCATCGCCCAGACCGAGACGAAGAACAGGAACGTCAGCCGCTCTCCGTAGGGCCGCAGGTCGCGGATGAGGGCCAGATGCGCCGGCATCCAGCCGAGGAAGAGCGCGCCGAAGAGGGTCAAGGCGACCCGGTCGAGCGAGTGCTCGCGGCTGAGCATCTCGCGCAGCATCAAGACGGCGATGACGGCGGTCAGGAACAAGCCGACGGGGCCGGAAAGGGCCACGCAGGCGGCCAAGGCGCCGCCCAGGACGACGGCGTTGACGCGCTGGGTCGGGCGCCCGCCCAGGGTCAGGATCAGGCCGTATTCATGCAGGCAAAGCGCCGCCACGGCGACGATGAAGAGGGAGAAGCAAAGGCCGCCGGCGTGGATCAGATACAAGAGGAAGGGGATCCCGACGATGGCGGTCAGAACCCGCGGAAGCAGCATGGAAGCATTCTACAAATTTAGAGCCCGCCGAAGCGGCGCTGACGGCGCGAGAATTCGGCCAAGGCCTTGAGCAGGTGGGGTTTTCGGAAATCCGGCCAGTAGACGTCCGTGACGTAGAGCTCGGCGTAAGCCAGCTGCCAGAGCAGGAAGTTGGACAAGCGCATCTCGCCCGAGGTGCGGATCACGAGGTCCGGGTCGGGCATCCCGGCGGTATAGAGGCAAGCCGCCAGGTCCGCCTCAGCGGCCTTCTTGACGCCCGAATGCAGCAAGGCATTGGCCGCGTCGACGAGCTCCTGCCGCGAGCCGTAGTTCAGGGCCAAGGTCAGAGTCAGGCCGGTGTTGCCGCCCAAGCGCTTGAGGGCGTGCTTCAACGCGTCGCGCACGGCGGCCGGGAGCTCCTCGATCCGGCCGATGGCGCGCAGGCGGACGTTGTGCTTCTCAAGGTCCAGCGTCTCGCGCTTGAGAGCGTAGCCCAGAAGGCTCATCAGCTGGGAGACCTCCTGCTTGGGCCGCAGCCAGTTCTCCGTCGAGAACGAATACAGCGTCAGATAGGGGATCTTCAGGTCGGAACAGGATTTGACGATGTCGCGGACCGATTCCACCCCCGCCTTGTGTCCGGCCAGGCGAGGCAGGCCGCGGGATCTCGCCCACCGCCCGTTGCCGTCCATGATGACAGCGACGTGGCGAGGGGGGGTCAAATCGTGGTGATCTCTTTTTCTTTGACCGCCACCTGCTCGTCTACCTGCTTGACGTAGGCGTCGGTGGTCTTCTGGATGCGGAGCTCGAGCGCCTTCAGGTCGTCCTGGCTGATCTCCTTGGCCTTTTCGGCCTTCTTGACCTTGTCGAGGGCCTCATGGCGCTCGGAACGCACGGCCACGCGGAACTCCTCGCCCATCTTCTTCACGGTCTTGATCATGTCCTTGCGGCGATCTTCCGTCATGGTCGGCATGGTCAGGCGGATCATCTTGCCGTCGTTCTGCGGCAGGGTCCCCAGGTCGGCCTTCTGCAAAGCCTTCTCGATGTCCGTCAAAGCCGTCGGGTCCCAGGGGCGGACCTCGAGGGTACGCGCCTCGGGCACGGAGACCGCCGCGACCTGTTTGAGCGGCACCAGCTGCCCGTAATACTCGACCTTGACGGCCTCGAGGATCATGGGGTTGGCCCGGCCGGTGCGCAGGACGGAATAATCCTTGGCCAGCTTCGCGAGGCGGTCCTTCATGCTCTCTTCCATCTTGGACATGACGGCATTGACGGCATCGGTGATGGGCATGGGGATCACTCCGTGATGAGGGTTCCGACCTTCTTGCCGAAGACGGCGCGCGCGATGTTGCCCGGGACCGCCAGGTCGAAGACGACGATGGGCATGCGGTTCTCCATGCACAGCGTCAAGGCCGTGGCGTCCATGACCTTCAGGCGGTCGCGGATCGAGTCCATGAACTTCACCTTCTCAAGGCGCTTGGCCTTCTTATTGATGCGGGGGTCGTCGGTGTAGACCCCGTCGACTTTCGTGGCCTTCAGAAGGACCTGCGCTTCGATCTCGACGGCGCGAAGCGCCGCCGCCGTATCGGTCGTGAAATAAGGATTGCCCGTGCCGCCGGCGAAGATGACGATGCGCTTCTTCTCGAGGTGGCGGATGGCGCGGCGCCGGATATAGGCTTCTGCCAGCTTCGAGATCTCGATGGCGGCCTGGACCCGGGTCGGCACGCCCACGCTCTCCAGCGCGTCCTGCAGCGCCAGCGCATTGATGATGGTGGCCAGCATGCCCATGTAATCGGCCGTGACGCGGCCGATAGCCTCGCCGCGGTCCTGGCTGCCTCGCCAGATGTTGCCGCCGCCGACGACGATGCCGATCTCGCAGCCCTTCTCCCAGGCCAGCTTGATCTCAGACGCTATAGAAGACAGCGCGCGGGAGTTTATCCCGCGCGCCGAGTTGTCGCAAAGCGACTCGCCTGAAAGCTTGAGGAGGACCCGCTTATAGGCGCCGGTGGTCATTCGCCGAGCTGGTAGCGCGCAAAGCGCGTCACCGTGACAGGGCCTCCCAGCTTGGTTCCGGTTTCCTTTATAATAACGGAGACCGAGGTCTTGTTATCGCGCACGCTGAGCTGATCGACGAGGCACAGGCTCTGATAAAAGAGCTTGTTGATCTTGCCCTCGATGATCTTGGGGATCTGGGCCTCGGGCTTGCCTTCCTTGCGCAGGAGCTCGGTATAGATCTCCTTCTCCTTCTCTATGTCGGCGGGAGGCACGCTGGTCCGGTCCAGATATTTCGGCGAGAACCCGACGATCTGAAGCAGCAGTTCCTTAGCCAGTTCGGCCAATTCCGGAGCGCCGCCCTTTCCAGCAGGGGCGGTCAGCTCAACCAAGGCGCCCTTCTTGGCGCCAAGATGGATGTAGCCGGCGATGAGGCCGTCGGCTTTGAGCTCGAAGCGCTCGAAGCGGCGCAGGCCCATGTTCTCGCCGAGCTTGGCGAACACCGGCTGCACCAGCGGCTGGGCGTCTTCCACCTTCGCCAGCGTCCCGTCGGCGGCCTTCTGGGCCAACGCCCCGCCCAGCGCCTGGAACTCAGCGGTGCGCGCCACGAAGTCGGTCTCGCTGTTGAGCTCGATGATGGCGCCGGCCTTCCCGCTGAGCGCGAACGCGATGACGCCTTCCTTAGTGACCCGGCTGGACTTCTTGGCCGCGTCGGAAAGCCCCTTCTTGCGCAGGATGGTCAGCGCGTCGTCGAACTTGCCGTTGGCCTCCGTCAGGGCCTTCTTGCAGTCGCTCATGCCCGCGCCCGTCTTCTCGCGCAGATCGAGGATCAGCTTGTTGAGGTCCATGGTCGTCGTCATAAGGTCTGGGCCTCGGCGCTTTCCATGCTCTCGACGGGGGCTTCGCCGCCCGTGAGCTGCTGGCCGCCGCTATCGGCGAGCATGGCGGCTTCCGCCGCGGCGACGGAGGCGGCGTTCTTCGCCGTCTCGGCAGCGGCATGGCCCTCGGCGACGGCGTCGGCGATGATGCCGCAGAACAGCTTGATGGAACGGGCGGCGTCGTCGTTGCCTGGGATCGGATGGTCGATCAAGTCCGGGTCGCAGTCGGTGTCGCAGACGGCCACGATGGGGATGTTGAGCCGGCGCGCTTCGGCGACGGCCAACTCCTCCTCGACAGGGTCGATGACGAAGAGCACATCGGGGAGCGTGCTCAGGCTGCGGATGCCCGACAGCACTTTAACGAGGCGGGTCTTTTCCTTATTAAGGCGGGAAACCTCCTTCTTGGGGAGGACGGTGAAGATGCGGTCCTTTTCCCACTTCTCGAGCTCCTCGAGCCGCTTGACGGACTTGCGCAAGGTAGTAAAGTTGGTGAGCGTGCCGCCCAGCCACTTCTCGCAGACGTAAGCGGAGCCGCAGCGCTCGGCCTCGGTCCTGAGGATGTCCTGTGCCTGCTTCTTGGTCCCGACGAACAAGAACTTTTTACCGAGGGCGGCCTGGTCCCTGACGTAGCCGTAGACCTTCTTGATCTCCTTGACGGTCTTCTGAAGATCGATGATATGGATCGCGTTGCGCTCGCCGAAGATGAAGCGGCCCATCTTAGGGTTCCAGCGCCGGGTCTGATGTCCGAAATGGACGCCGGCTTCCAACATGGCCTTCATAGATACGTTAATCATCCGCTTTGCTTCCTCCGTTCCTTATATAAGTACCGTTTGCGGCTGGTGCGCATCCCCTGGGGGAAATGGATTATATCAAATCATTCGAGAATAAACTAGGGCTTAATGATCTTCGAAGGGAGGTGCTCGCCGGCGTAGGCCCTCCACTCGGCTTCGAAGGTCTTCATATGCTCCAAGCCCTGCCGCGGCCCCCAGAGCGCAGTGGCCACCGAGGCCCTGACCTTCCTCGTATCCAGCGAAGTCTCCTTGGGGCGCGGGGTGGGGGAACCGAACTCCGCGATGGGCACGGGCTTGATCAGGGACTCATCTAAGACGAAGACGCGGGCAGCCAGCCTGGCGAAGTCCACGCGAGAGATCTTCTCGGCGCCCACCGCATGAAAGATGCCGGAGGCGCCGGAGCTAGCCAGGTCGGCGACGACCTCGGCCAGATTCTCCACATAGGTGGGGTTGTAGCGCAGATCGGACGCCACCCTCATCTCGCGCCCCTCGCCCAAAGCGCGCAGGATCTGCAGCACGAAGTTCTTCGGCTCCCATTGCCAGCCATAAGCCCCGGACGTCCTTATAATAAGGTTGCCTGCGGAAGCAGCCAGCACGCCGGCTTCCGTTTCGGCCTTTTGGCGTCCATATTCGTTGATCGGGCAAACGGCGTCTTCCTCATTATAGGTGCCTTTCAAGCCGTCGAACACGTAATCAGATGAATAGAAGATCATCTTCGCGCGCGCCTTCGCGCAGGCGCGCGCCACGTTCAGCGTGCCCTCCACGTTGACCTTGCGCGTCTCCTCAGGATGAAGCTGGCAGCCGTCCACATAAGGGTTGGCGGCCGGCACGGCCACCAGCGAAGGCTTGAGCTCCGCGAGCAGTTCAGAGACCTGAAGCGCGTCCTGCATATCGAGCGCGCGGAAGGCCGCACTGGGATGGCAGTGGTAGGTCGCGCCGGCCACTTCCCATCCTCGCCGCAATAAAACGCGCAGCAGCGCGTTGCCGATCAATCCCGTCCCTCCGACGACAAGCGCCCGTTCTTTAGCCTGGACCACGGAAGCATTATATATTATTCAAAAGAATCTCTTGACAGGGCTGATGATTACATGTATATTTATTGCGGTTTTGTAACTAGCCGATAAAAATCAAAGTATAGAGCAGTCAAGGAGATCGAATAATGATGCGCAAAGCCTGCCTCGCCCTTGCCGCACTGTTGTTCGTCAATAGCATCCCGGCCTCTGCCGGAAACATCAAGGTCGGTCAGTTGGCCCTTCATCCTTATTATGGGCTCAACCTGACCTATGACGACAACATATACAAGGTCCACGCCAACAAGGCGGGATACCCTGTCAACGCCGGCAACGACGGCGTGATCGGCTCCTGGATCATGGCCAACAACCTCGGCGTCGCGTTCGACCTTCCGTTGAACGAGATGCACAAGGTCACCGCGCTCTACGACTTCCGGGCGGACACCTACCGCGCGAAGTCCAGCGCCAACAACGCCATCAGCCAGGCCGTCAACGTGGGCTACGAGTTTAAGGGCTCCCGGACCAAGGCCAACGCGTACAACAACTACGTGAACACCCAGGACCCGGCGTTCAACACCAACAAGAGCGCGTTGACCGGCGAACTCACCCGGCGCGAACGGCGCTGGAACGACACCATGGGCTTGGCGGGCGAGTACTTCCTCGGCGAAAAGTTCTTCGTCGGCGCCGACATCTCGAACACCATCAACAAGTACCTCTCCCGCAGCTTAGGGGCGGCGCTGAACAACTCCGAACTCCTGTTCGGCGTCAAGGGCGGCTACAAGGTCGCGCCCAAGACCCGGGTCTACACGGCCATCCACCGCGGGATCACGCACTACTCCGCCGGCCGCGCCGCCAACCACAAGGATTGGAATCTCGACTTCGGAGTCGAGGGCGAGATGACGGCGAAGCTGAAGGGCACGGTCCAGACCGGTCTCTCCCACGTCCGCTACGACCTCGACCGCGGCAACCCGAGCTTCGACCCGACGGCCGGCAACCCCGGCGCCCGCCAGCTCAGCACCGGGCAGAGCGTCTACAACACGTGGACGACGCAGGTCGGATTGACCTACAAGGCCACCGACCGCTGCCGCACCACGCTGCTGTTCAACCGTGGCATCAACGATACTTCGTCGAACGCCTCCGGTGGTTCGAACATGGTGTCTACCGGCGCGGGGCTGGACATGGAGCATGACTTCAGCAAGCTGACGGTCGGCGCCAACACCGGCGTGCAGTATGACAAGTACGCTGAAACGATCAACCTGGGCGGCCTCACGACCACTCGGCGCGACGACACGTACCAGGCGGGCCTGAAGGCCGACTACAAGATCCAGGAATGGATCTCCACGGGGTTGGCCTACAAGCACACCCGGCGCTTCTCGCGCTTCAGCGATCAGTACAGCTACAAAGGCAGCTTGACGTCCTGGAACTTGAAGGTCATGTTCTAGTCGTTCAGCGACCAAACGCTCAAGTAAAAGAAGGCCCCTTTCCGATGCATGGAAAGGGGCCTTTTTATTTAATACCATAAAAGGATGAAAAGAGCCCTGATCACCGGCGTTACTGGGCAAGACGGCGCTTACCTGGCGGAATTCCTTCTTAATAAGGGCTATGAGGTTCACGGGATCAAGCGACGGACCTCGCTCTTCAACACCGACCGCATCGACCACCTTTTTCAGGACCCCCACGAAGACAAGCTTCGTTTCATCCTCCATCACGGGGACATGACCGACAGCTCGAGCCTCGTGCGCATCCTGCAGAAGGTCCAGCCCGATGAAGTCTACAACCTGGCCGCGCAAAGCCACGTGGCCGTCAGCTTCGAAGAGCCCGAATACACGGCCAACGCCGACGGCATCGGCACGCTGCGCCTGCTGGAGGCCATCAAGATCCTCGGCCTGGAGAAGCACACCCGTTTCTACCAAGCTTCGACCTCCGAGCTCTTTGGAAAGGTGCGGCAAAGCCCGCAGAACGAAGATACGCCCTTCTATCCCCGCTCCCCCTACGCCGTCGCCAAGCTGTATGCTTACTGGATCACAGTCAACTATCGAGAGGCCTATGGTCTCTACGCCTGCAACGGGATCCTTTTTAACCATGAATCTCCGGTCCGAGGGGAGACCTTCGTCACCCGCAAGATCACGCGCGGGCTGGCCCGCATCAAGCTGGGCTTGCAGGAAACGATCTACCTGGGCAATCTAGAGGCCAAGCGGGATTGGGGACATGCCCGCGACTACGTCGAGATGCAGTGGCTGATGCTCCAGCAAAAGACGCCGGAGGATTTCGTCATCGCCACCGGCGTGGAGCGCTCGGTCAAGGAATTCATCGAAGCGGCCGCCGCCGAGCTTGGCCTCCCTCTGCGCTGGACGGGCCGCGGCCGAGCCGAGAAGGCCTACAGCGGCAAAAGCCGCACCCCCATCATCAGCGTCTCTCCCCGCTATTTCCGTCCCACGGAAGTCCAGACCCTGCTCGGAGACGCCTCCCGGGCGCGCAAGAAGCTGGGCTGGCGGCCTCGGACCTCTTTTGCGGACCTGGTCCGTGAGATGGCCATGGAAGACCTGAAGCTGGCCGAGCGCGACCTGCTTTTCAAGAAGAAGGGATTCACGACCTTCCGGCGGGAAGAATAGCCCGCCGTTCATTAATAGGCAACAGAGAGGCGTTATAATCCTAGCGGTGAAGAGTCCCTTGGCCTGGTTCTCCTTGACGCTCGCCATGGCCGGCATCGGCTGCGGAGGGATATCCTTCACGATCCCCCCGGCCCCAGGCGACGGGGCCCCCGTTCCCCTGGCGGCGCCCGGGAGGATGCCGGCCCCCAGACCCGTCAAGGACGAGGCGGGCGCGATCCAAGCGGCCCTGCAGAAAGCCCAGAACGCCGCCGTCGCCTATCGCATCAGCCCGGCCGATCTTCTGGAGATCACCGTTTACCAAGAGAAGGATATGGACCGCAAGGTCCGGGTAGGCCCGGACGGGATGATCGGGTTCCCGCTCGTGGGCAGCGTCAAGGTGGGGGGCCTCCTGGTCGCCGAAGCCGAACAGGCTGTCGTCGACGCCCTCAAGAGGTTCATCGTCTCGCCCCAGGTTTCCATCCTTATCCAAGGCTACGGCAGCAGAACCATCTACATCCTAGGTGAAGTCATGAAGCCCGGTTCCTATCCGCTGCCGGCGGAGGCGACGCTGTCGGTCCTGGAAGCCATCACCCTGGCCGGCGGGTTCACCCAATACGCCGACCGCGACGCCACCCGCATCATACGCAAAGCGGGCGCCGCGGAACGCAAGATCGTCGTCAACATCTCCGCGATCACCAAAAAGGGCGACAAAAGCCAAGACATCCCGCTCGAGGCCAACGACGTCGTCTACATCCCCGAGGGATTCTTCTAGATGGCCGCCCAAGAGGAGGTCCTGGAAGTAGACTTCGGCTACTTCATCGATGTGCTGGTCCGGCGCTGGTGGATCATCGGCGGATTCTTCCTGCTCTGCGTCATGCTCGCCGGCGTCTATCTTTCGAAGGCACGGCCGGTCTACAGCGCGACGACGCTCCTGCTCATCGAGAAGGAGGAGAAGGGAGGCCGGGCGTTCAACGATCCGACGCTGACGGAGTCGAAATCGGACGATTATTACCAGACGCAATACCGCCTCCTGAAGAGCCGCAACCTCCTAAAAAAAGCCTACGCGGCGACCGCCCTGGGCGATGTCGAGGAGTTCGCCGGGCCCGACGGCGTCGACCGGCTAGCCGCGGCCGTCACGGTCGCCCCTCTGCCGCGCAGCCGCCTAGTGAACGTCTCGGCGCAATCTTTCAACCCTGAACTGGCGGCGATCTTGAGCAATAAGGTGTCCGAGATCTACGTGGCGCAGAACATCGAGAACAAGCTCTTCATCTCCAAGGAGATCCTCCAGGCGCTTCGCAGCAACGGCGGGCGGCAAAATTTCGAATCCCTGCCCTCCGTCTTCAACAACCCCCTGCTCCAGCAATTCAAGGCGGATCTGGCGGCTCTTGAGGCGCGACTAGGAGACCTCTCGAGCCGCTACACGGTCGAACACCCCGAGCGCATCCGCCTCAAATCCCAGATCGACGCCCTGCGTGCGCGCATCGAGGTCGAGACGTCGAAAGCGATCGACAGCACCAAAGCGGAGCTCTCCGGCCATCTCTTGGGCAACAACGTCCGCATCGTCGACCCGGCCGAGGTCCCCAAGGGTCCGTTCAAGCCGCACAAGGGACGGATCCTGGCGAGCGCGGCGCTCGTGGGCGCCGTGGTCGGATTTTTGCTCGCCTTGACGATCGACGCCCTGGACCAAACCATCCGCTCGCAGGAAGACGTGGAGAATAAGCTTGGCATACCGTTCTTGGGATCCGTACCCAGATCCGAGAGCTTCGAGGGGACGACCGTCCAGCAATACAACGATTTGATCGTGGGGCCGCAGTCGGTGACCGGCGAATCCCTCAAGAACATCCGCACGATGGTCGGCTTTGCCGCCGCCGGCAAGCCCCTGAAAAGGATCCTCGTCACCAGCTCGATCCAAGGGGAAGGGAAGACCTTCATCGCGATCAATCTGGCCCTGGTCTTCGCCCAGCTCGGGGAGAAGGTCCTGCTCATCGAGGGGGATCTGCGGCGCCCAAACCTGCACAAACGCTTCGGCTTATCCAAAGCCGCCGGCCTGAGCACTTTTCTGGCTCACGGGAAAAGCACCGATGAACTCCCCGCCTTGATCCAAGACCCTCAGCTGCCGAACCTGGAAGTCCTGGTCTGCGGCCCCATACCGCCCAACCCGGCCGAGCTTCTCAGCACGCCGAGGCTCAAGGCGCTGCTGGCCTGGGCGCAGGAACACTACGATCACATCATCATCGACGGCACCCCGGTCTTCCCGGTGACCGACGCCCTGCTCTGGGGCAAGGAGGTCGACGCGGCCGTCTTCGTCGCCCAGTTCAGCGGCGTCAGCACCAAGCTGTCACGAAAGGCCTCCCAGAAGATACAGGAAGGCGGAATGAAGATCCTCGGGGCCGTGGTAAACCAGGTCACATGGAAGGCCCGGGGCTACGGCGGCTACTACTACCACTACTACAAGTACTACGCCCAAGACAGCAAGCCGACCTGAATTTTAGTATACTACCAGAGTGAAGCATCTAGCGCTACTGGTCGCAGCCTGCACAGCCATCTCGTCTTGCGCCAGCCCCGCGCCAACCGGGACGCCCGTCGCCCCCAAAACCGCCGAGCAAGGCCGGCCCCAGGCCCTGACCGAGGAGGCGGCAATCAGCGCCGCCCTCGAGCTGGCCAAGGTCCAAGGTCGACCGAAGACCGACTATAAGATCGGCGGCGCCGACCTCATCGAGATCACGGTCTATCAACAGGCTGACATGGACCGCAAGCTCCGGGTCAGCCAGAACGGCACGGTGTCCCTGCCCCTCATCGGGGTCGTCAAGGTGGGCGGCTTATCGATCAACGAGGCAGAGGCAACGCTCTCCGAGAAGCTCAAAGAGTTCGTCATAAATCCGCAAGTGACGATCTTCATCCGAGAGTACGGCAACAAGAAGGTCTTCATCCTGGGCGAGGTCAAAAGCCCCGGTTCCTACGAGCTCCCGACAGAATCTAAACTGACCGTTCTCGAGGCGATAACCCTGGCCGGAGGATTCACCCCGATCGCCGCCCCGGACCGGACAAAGGTCATCCGGAACGTCAACGGCCAAAGCCAGAATTTCACCATCGAAGTCTCCGCGATCACAAAGCATGGCCGAAAAGATCAGGACATACAGCTCGAGCCCAACGACGTCGTCGTCGTCCCGCAAAGCTTCTTCTAGATCAATCCAGGGGAACCCTCATGACAGAGCCCGCCGTGCAGGAAACCGACCTCGACCTCGCCCAGGTACTCGACGGCATCCTTCATCGCGCCTGGGTAGTGGCCCTCGTTTGGATCGGGACCATCGCGGCGACCGCTTTCTACATATATACGACTACGCCGATCTTCCAGGCCACGTCGATGGTGATCATCGAGAAGGAGCGCGGCTCGGGCGCCGTTTACAGCAACGGCTCACAAGTCGAGAACAAGAACGACGACTACTACAGGACCCAATACAAGCTCCTCAAGAGCAACTCCCTGCTGAAGAAAGTCTACGACGCTCTCCACCTCGAGAAGACCCCTGAATTCGCCGGGCGCCACGGAGTCCGCGCCCTGGCCGACGCCATCAGCATCAGCCCGATCCTTGGCAGCCGTTTGGTCTACCTCAACGCCGAGTCGGCCGATCCCAAGATGGCGATGGACCTGTCGAACACCCTTGCCGAGACCTTCGTCTCCGAGAACCTGGCCAACCAGCTCTTCATTTCCAAAGAGGTCCTGCAGACCCTTCAAGTCAGCGGCAACGATCCCAAAGCGCGACAGATGTACGAATCCCTACCGACGGTCGTCGCCAACCCGCTGGTGCAGGGCCTGAAGTCGGATTACTCGAAGCTGGAATCCCAAGCGGCGGAAATGGCGCAAAAGGTCACTCCGAAGCATCCCAGCATGCTGGCCATCCGATCCAACATGTTGGCCGTTCAAGCGCAGATCCGGTCCGAGACCGACAAGGTCGTCCAAAGCCTCAAGACGGAGCTCTCGGGCCAGCTGAAAGGAAACAATGTCCGGATCATCGATGTGGCGACGCTCCCGGAGTCGCCTATCCGCCCGAAGAAGAGGGCTCTCGTGCCGATGGGTTTGATAGGAGGTTTGCTGCTCGGCATGGCGGTGGCGTTCCTCCTTGATTTCCTGGACCAATCCGTGCGAACGCAAAAGGACATAGAAGAGAAGCTCAGCCTGCCGTTCCTAGGCAGCATCCCTATGATCGCCGTCCGCAAGGGCAAAAATGCCCATGACGCGCTTTTATCGACTGAGCAGAGCTTGACGAGCGAAGCGTTCCGCAACCTCCGGACGATGGTGGACTTCGCGGGAATGGCCGGGAAAGCTCAGCAGATCTTGGTGACCAGCTCCGTCCAGGAGGAGGGGAAATCTTATATCGCCTCCAACCTGGCCGTCGCATTGGCACAGCATGGGGAAACCGTCCTGCTCATCGACGGCGACCTGCGCCGGCCCAAGATACACAAGAACTTCTCGTTGTCCGCCCAGAAGGGCCTCAGCGACTTCCTGGCTACAGGCTTGAAAGTCGACGACATCGAGGATTTACTCCAACCCACCGACGTGACCAACCTCAAGGTCCTGGTCTGCGGCACGCGCCCGCCGAACCCCTCAGAACTCCTAAACACACCGCGTGTCGGCGCTCTGCTCAATTGGGCCAAGGACAACTTCGATCGCGTCATCATCGACTGCACCCCGATGTTCCCGATCAACGACACCTTGCTCTGGGGCCGACATGTACGCTCCGCCGTATTCGTCTGCCGTTACGGCAAAACGCGCGTCCCGCTGATCAAGACCGCCACCAAGAAGCTGCAGACAGGCGGCATCCAGCTGCTGGGCGTGGCCCTAAACTCTGCTAAGACGGGCGGGCTGTCCTACTCCGGCTACAACTACTACTACCAGCAATACCTCGAGGAGCCGACCCCGTCCAATAAAGCCGGCTGATGGAGCCGCTGCTCCTCTTCGCCGTCTTCTTCGGGCCGTTGGCCTTCGGCTCCGTCGAGCCCTGGTCCCTGGCGATACTCGAGACCACGGTATTGGCTTTCGCGCTGGGCGGCAAAAGCCGATGGCGCGCTCCCGGATCGGGCCCGCTCTGGGCGATGGGCTTCATCCTCCTGCTCGGCCTCGGGCAATGGCTCAATCCCGCCGCGCCTTGGGGACCATCGACGTGGCGCCCCTTCACGGCCTCGGCCGCTGAAAGCGGCTCGACTTTGCTGCTCTGGAGCATCTACGCACTGCTGCTCTGGAAGACGCCGGCCCTCTTGGCCGAGCCGGAGCCCGCGCGCCGTTTCTTATGGGCCCTGTTCGCGATCGGCTTCCTCGTAGCCGTCATCGGCCTGATCCAACAGCGAAGCGGCCGTGTGGATTTCCCGCTTTATGGTCTTCGCGAGGTGAGCTCCGGCCACAGCCCTTTCGGACCCTACTTCAACCGCGCCCATGCGGCCTCTCTGCTGGCTGTCGCCTCGGCGGTCGGAGGAGGACTCTTGCTGGCGAGCTTCTTCCGCTTCCTCAGGGAATCGGCAGACGGCGCGCGCGTCTCGCATTACCTTCTAGCTCAGATGATCCCCGGCGCCATGCTGGCAACCGTCCTCATAGGCCTTGTACGAAGCCAGAACCGCGGAGCGCTGCTTTCCCTGGGCGCCGCGGTCTGGCTTGTCCTCTTCCAGGGTGCTGCATTCATGAAACGCCCCCAGGTGGTCCGCCTGGCCAGGGGGCTCCTGCTTCTGCTGCCAGCGGCGGCGGCTCTGATGATCTGGGCCCCGGCAGGGCGGTCTCCCCTACTACCCGTCTCGAGCAATTCCGTGCCGGTCAGGGCGGCCATGTATCGCGGCGGCTTGGATTTATGGCGAGACCATCCCGTTTGGGGAGTGGGGCCCGGAGGATTGATCGCCGCTTTTCCGCCCTACCGTGAGCCGATAGTCGTCGGCCTGGTCGACCATCTGCACAACGATTGGCTGGAATTCCTGACGGAAGAAGGCGCGGCCGGTGCCGCAGCCTTGCTCCTGGGCTTGCTCTGTCTGGCGCTTCGGGCCCGCCGCACCTGGCTCTCCATGGCGTCGCGGAGGCAACGCTGCCTAATGGGAGGGGCCTTGACCGGCGTCCTCGCCTTCGCCCTCCACGGACTCGTCGATTTCAGCTTTCATATCCCCGCGAATGCGGTGATCTTCCTCTGCCTGCTGAGCTGGGTCGATGCCAGGAGCTGGCTCCCCCAAGAACCGATGCCTCGCTCCCGATGGGCCGCGGGGGCCGCCGCCGTCGCCGGCCTCGCTTTAACGGCGCTGGCGCTGCCGCCCGCCGTGGCTTGGAGCTTCAAGCGCCAAGCCCTCTCCGGACCACTATCCGCCCGAAGCGGACTTTTCCAGCGTGCGTATCTCTGGGATATGAAGCCCCAGTACTTGTCACATGCGGCGTCCTCCTGCCTCATAGAAGAAGAGCGCGGCGGACGGCCTTGCGGCGCCGCAGCACTGAGGGCGGACCTGAGGTTGGCGGAGCGAGGTTTGATGCAGGACCCTTTAAGCCTAGATCTCCGGTTTCGCCAGTCAGAGTTGCTCCGGAGGCTGGGCCGCAGCGAGGATGCCTTTTAAAATTCATACAATAGCCGCAGGAGATTCCGCTATCGATGATTAAGCTCGGCCTCGGCACGGCGCAATTCGGCATGGATTACGGCATGGCCAACGTCCGCGGACGGATCCCGCAAGCGGAGGTCGCCGAAATCCTTGAAGAAGCCTCGCAGACAGGGGTCCGCCTAGTAGATACCGCCCCTGCCTACGGTCGCAGCGAGGAGGCGATCGGCCGCGCTCTCCCCGCTGGCGCCGGCCTTGCTATTGTGACCAAGACACCCGTTTTCCGCTCGCCGTCTATCACGCCCGTGCATGCAGGCCAGCTCCGCGAAACCTTCTTGGGATCATTGAAATTGCTTGGCCGGTCTTCGGTCTACGGGCTGATGGTCCATCATGCCGACGAACTCCTCGGCGCGGGGGGGCAGAACTTGATGGAGGCCATGTCCGCGCTAAAATCCGAGGGGCTTGTGGATAAGATCGGAGTCTCGGTCTACACCGGAGAGCAGGTCGATCGAGTCCTGGCCGCCTTCCCGATCGACCTCATCCAGGTCCCCATAAACGTCTTCGATCAAAGGCTCATCGAGGGGGGCCACCTGCGCCGATTAAAGGAGGCGGGAGTCGAGATCCACGCCCGCTCGGCCTTCCTTCAAGGGCTCCTAGTCTCCGAGCCGGACGCGCTTCCCGCCCATCTGCAGGCGGCGCGAGAGCGGCTGATAGCCTTCCAGGCCGAAGCCTTGCGCCTGAATCTGACGCCGGCGGCAGCCGCCCTCCGCTTCCTAGCCAGCACGCCGGAGCTCAGCGTCGTCGTCTGCGGCGTCGACCATAAAGGACAGCTGACTCAGGACTCGGCCGCGCTCACGACGGCATTGAGCCCCGCCGAGCGAAAGCGCTTCGCTTCATTCTCCCTGCAAGACCCGGCCATCGTCGATCCCTCGCGCTGGAAGGCGATCGCATGATCCTCGCGGTGCTCCAGGCCCGGGTCTCCTCGACCAGACTTCCCGGCAAGGTGCTCAAGCCGATCCTCGGCAAACCGATGTTGTCGCGCCAGCTCGAGCGGATACAGCGTGCGCGGCGCCTGAGCAGCATCGTCGTAGCCACGAGCGTAGACCCCTCCGACGAACCGCTCGTCGGCCTCTGCGCGGAGGCTGGCGTCCGCTGCTTCCGAGGAAGCCTCACCGACGTCCTCGATCGGATGTACCAGGCCGCTCAAGGCGTCGGCTGCCGCCATATCGTCAGGCTCAATGGCGACTGCCCCTTGATCGACCCCGGATTGATCGATCTGGCCTGCCAGTTCCACCTAGAAGGCGGATTCGATTATACCTCCAATCAGACCCGGCCCACCTACCCAGACGGGTTGGATGTCGAAGTCGCGCGGCTAGAGAGCCTGGAGAGGGCCTGGAAAGAAGCAGTCTTGCCCTCCGAGCGAGAGCATGTGATGCCCTTCCTCTACAAGCATCCAGAACGCTTCAAGCTGGGGAGCATCGAGGGAAATGTCGATCTTTCCCAGCTCCGCTGGACGGTCGATCATCAGGATGACTTCGACCTGGTTAGCGCCATCTACGCGGCCCTATATCCCGTAAAACCAGCCTTCACCATGGCCGACATCCTGGGCTACCTCGACGCCAACCCCCGGCTAAAGACGGCGAATACCGAGCACGGCCGCAACGAGGGTTACCAAAAATCACTCAAGGAAGACACCGGAGGGTAGGACGGTCATGACTACAAGATACAGCCGATCGGAACAACTGCTTGAGCGAGCGCAGCGGACTATACCGTTGGGGACGCAGACCTTCAGCAAGAGCAAGACGCAGTATCCGCTCGGTGTCTCGCCCTATTTCATATCCCGCGGCCTCGGCAGCAAGGTCTGGGATGTCGACGGCAACGAGTATGTCGATTTCGTCAACAGCTTATGCGCCATCACCCTCGGCTATAACGACCCCGAGGTCCTCGCGGCCGTCACCGAGCAGCTGGCTTACGGCACGATCTTCACCCTCCCTCATCCAGTGGAGGTCCATGCGGCTGAAATGGTGGCCGAGCTGGTGCCATGCGCGGAGATGGTTCGTTTCGGCAAGAACGGCTCGGATGTGACTTCAGGCGCGGTCCGCCTGGCTCGGGCGCATACAGGGCGCGACCACATAGCCGCCTGCGGCTATCATGGCTGGCAGGACTGGTACATCGGAACGACGCCGCGCAGTCTAGGCGTGCCGCAGTCGACCCGTGAGCTGACCCATCCCTTCACCTACAATTCGCTGGACTCCCTGCATCGCGTGTTCCGAGATTTTCCAGGACAAGTCGCGGCTGTCATCATGGAGCCCATGAACATCATCGAGCCTCAGCCGGGGTTCTTAGAAAGCGTCCGGGAACTGGCGCATCAGCACGGTTCGCTCCTGGTCTTCGATGAAACCATCACCGGCTTCCGGTATGCCAACGGAGGCGCCCAGGAGCACTTCGGGGTCATCCCCGATCTAGCGACCTTCGGCAAAGGGATCGCCAACGGCTACCCTCTCTCCGCGCTAGCGGGGCAGGAGAGGTACATGAAGCTGATGGAAGAAATATTTTTTTCCTTCACCTTCGGCGGGGAGACCTTATCGCTAGCGGCCGCCGTCGCGACCATGACTAAGCTCAAGGCCAAACCGGTGGTCGCCACCATGCGGGCGCAGGGGACCAAGCTCCTCCAGGAGGCGGAGGCTCTCATCGCCAGGCACGACGTCGGCCATATCTTCAAGCTGTCCGGCCACCCCTCCTGGTCCTTCCTCCAGATAGCCGACGCCGGGCGATACAAGCAGCACGAGCTCAAGACCCTATTCCTCCAGGAGATGTTCGCCCGCGGCGTCTTGACCCTTGGGACTCATAACATGAGCTACGCGCACACCGATGGGGATCTGGCTCTGCTCACCGCCGCCTACAACGAGGTCTTCCCGATCCTGCGGGACTGCGTCGAGCGGGGAGACCTTGAAGCGCGCCTGCGGTGCAAGACCCTGGAGCCGCTGTTCAAGGTCCGATAAAAAGGAAGGATCCTGGAACTCTATCGCAAGATCATCGTCGTCCTGAACGGGGAGCGCGGGCGGATGACCGCGCTGCTCGCCTTCATGGCCCTAGGCGCCCTCCTGGAAGCGCTGGGGATAGGCTTAGTCGTCCCCTTCATCGGCCTGATCGCAAAACCGGACCTGAGCCTCCTGCCCGGCCCCCTTCAGGGGATCTACCTGAGCCTAGGCCTGACGACGCTGAGCCGGGCCCTGGCATGGACCGGCATCATCCTCTTGGCTTTCAACATCTTCAAGAACGTCTTTCTCGCCGTCCTATTCAAGGTGCAATTCCATTTCTTATTCGAGAAGCAGTCTCAGCTTGCCTGCCGGCTCTTCACCGGATACATGAACCAGCCCTATGCCGCCCATCTGCTCCGAGACTCCGCGGAGATCCAGAGGATCATCAACACCGATGTCTTCCTTGTCTTCGATTACGTCGTCATCCCGACGTTGACCATGGTCACCGAGGCCTCCGTGGTCGTCGCGATCATGGCGGTGCTCTTGACGAGCGCCCCGGCCATGTCTCTGACAGCCCTCCTGCTGCTGGGCGCCCTCGGAGTCGCTTTCTTCCTGAAGCTGCGCCTACGGTTGGATTCCATAGGGCGCGAACAGCTCCACCATGTGGAGTACATGATGCGTTGGGTCCAACAAGGCCTGGGCGGCTTCAAGGAAGCCAAGGTGCTCCGCCGGGAGAGTTTCTTCGTGGACCACTATGCGGCGCACCGAAGCGCTTATGCCGAAGGAGCTGAGTTCCTGCAGGTAGCCGGACTTCTGCCCCGGTTAGTCATCGAGACGCTCTCCATCGGGGCCATCCTTTCGGTCGTGACCTTCATGCTCGCGGGCGGCAGCCAGGTGCAGAGCGTGCTCCCCACGCTGGCGATGTTCGTAGCCGCGGCCTTCCGCTTGATGCCGTCGGCCAACAGGATCATCTCCGCCGTGACGGCGATCCGAGCCAACCTTCCTCGTATCGACCTGATCTGCCGCGACCTTCAGGCGGCCGACTCCGCCGCGCCGAAAGACCCGATCGACCAGCCCAAAGGAAGCAGGCTAGGGTTCATCGAGTGCATAGAACTCCGCGGCCTGACCTTCCGTTACGCGCCGGAGGCCGGGCCGGCGCTCGACGGCCTCTCTCTTTCGATCCCCAAAGGGAGCTCCGTGGCGCTGATCGGGACCTCCGGCGGCGGAAAATCGACAGCCATCGACATCTTGCTGGGGCTGCTGACGCCCCAGTCCGGCGAGGTGCTCGTCGACGGCGTCGATATCCGTTCGGATATCTCAGCTTGGCAAAAGAAGATCGGCTACATCCCCCAGCCGGTCTACCTTTATGACGACACGATCCGACGCAACGTGGCCTTCGGGCTGCCCGATGAAGAGATCGATGACGGCGAAGTCTGGAGGGCGCTCCAAACCGCCCAGCTCGAGAGTCACATACGCAGCCTGCCGGAGCAACTCGATACCCAAGTGGGAGAGCGCGGGGTCCGGCTTTCAGGCGGCCAGCGTCAGCGCATCGGCATCGCAAGAGTGCTCTACCGCGACCCCGAGATCCTCGTCCTCGATGAGGCGACTTCCGGTCTGGACAACGAGACCGAAGCCGAGATCGCCCGGGCGATCTCGGCCTTCAGCGGGAGCAAGACCCTCGTCATCGTCGCTCACAAGCTCTCCACGGTCAGAAACTGCGATCGTCTGTACCTCCTGAAGCGGGGCAAGGTCGTGGCTTCCGGCCCTTACGCCGAACTGCTGAAGAGCAGCGCGGACTTCAAGGCGTTGGCCGCGGCCGAATGAATTGATTATAATATGACACCTATGAAATCGAAACATCCCAAGGCCGCGCGATCCCAGCAATCCGTCCTTGATACGTCGGACTCCGGGTACCTGAAGGACAAGGTCATCCTCGTCACGGGGGGGACCGGTTCCTTCGGCAAGCGCTTCATCGATAAGCTCTTGAAGACGGAGGCCCGAAAGATCATCATATTCAGCCGAGACGAGCTCAAGCAATCCGAGATGCAGGCGTCGCTGAAGGACCCTCTTGAGAAGCTGAGGTTCTTCCTCGGCGACATCCGGGACCAGGAGCGGCTGCACCGCGCCTTCGTCGGCGTCAACTACGTGGTCCATGCGGCGGCGTTGAAGCAGGTGCCGACGCTGGAATACAACCCTTTTGAGGCTATCAAGACCAACGTCATCGGGTCCCAGAACATCATCGACGCCGCCATCAACCAAGGCGTCGAGCGCGTCATCGCCCTCTCGACCGACAAGGCGGCAAACCCCTGCAACCTCTACGGCGCCACGAAGCTGTGCTCCGAGAAGCTCTTCGTCGCCGGCAACTCCTACGCCGGCACCAAGAGCACGCGGTTCAGCGCGGTGCGCTATGGCAACGTGATCGGGAGCCGCGGCAGCGTCGTGCCGCTCTTCCTGGCCCGAAAAGAGAGCGGTTCGGTGCCGATCACCGATGAGCGCATGACCCGTTTCTGGATCACGCTCGACCAAGGGGTCAATTTCGTCGTGAACTGCCTAAGGTCCATGACCGGAGGCGAGATATTCGTCCCGAAGATCTCCAGCATGCGGATCGTGGACCTCGCCAAGGCCTTGGCTCCCGGCTGCAAACTCATGAAGATCGGGATGCGCCCAGGAGAGCGGCTCCACGAGGTCCTCCTCACCGATGACGAATCGGCGCGGACGCGCGACCTCGGCGATCACTACGCGATCCATCCCGCCGCTGCCCCGGGAGACCCCACGCGCCCTATGCCCGGCATCCCCGTCGCTCCGGACTTCCGCTATGCCAGCGAGACAAACTCGGAATGGCTGACCGAAAAAGGCCTCGAAGGCATGATGCGCTCGATCACCGGCTCCTAGGGAGCCCGGCTTGATCCTCGTCACAGGCGCCAGCGGCCTCCTCGGAGCCAACTTCTGCGCCTTGGCCCAGAGGCGCTTAGGGGCCGTCACGGGGGTCTTCCACGGACATCCGGTCCAGCCCAGAGGCTGGGACCTCGTGCAAGCCGACCTGCGCGAAGATGGCGCGGCGGAGGCCCTCGTCGACCGCTGCCGACCCGCCTGGATCGTCCACTGCGCCGCCCTGACGAACCTCGATTTCTGCGAGGAGCACCCCGAGGAAGCGGAACGCACGAATGTCCTCATGACTCGCCGAGTGGCCATCGCCGCCGCGCGCGCCGGCGCGCGGCTGGTCCACATATCGACCGACGGGGTCTTCGACGGGGAGACAGGCGGCTACACCGAGGTATCGCCGACATCGCCCATCAACGTCTATGGCCGCACCAAGCTTGCTGGCGAGCGGGCGGTCATGGACATCCTAAAAGACGCTCTTATCGTGCGCACCAACATCTACGGCTGGAACGCCCAAAGTGGAAAACTGAGCCTGGCGGAATGGATATTAGACCGTCTCGAGCGGGGCCTGCGGGTGCCGGGATTCCACGACGCGTTCTTTACGCCCATCCTGGTCGACCACCTCGGTGAGTTCCTCCTGGACATGATGGCGCAGCGCCTGACGGGGATCTACCATGTCGCAGGCTCTCAGGCCATCAGCAAGCGGGACTTCGCAACCCGCCTAGCAGAGATCTTCGAGCTCGACGCCAGCCTGGTGGATTCCATCTCGGTCATCGGCGGCCCCCTCAAAGCCCCTCGGCCCAGGAACCCCACCCTAGACACGCGCAAAGCGGCGCTGGCGCTCGCGCGTCCCATGCCGGACATCGCAAGCGGTCTTATCGACTTCAAAGAAAAGCGAGGTTAATCCCATGGCAGACATCGAATTCGCAAACCGCAGGATAGGCCCTGACCACCCGACTTATTTCGTCGCGGACATTTCCGCCAACCATGACGGGCAGCTGGGCAGGGCCAAGCAGCTTATCCGCCTAGCCGCCGAGGCCGGCGCCGATTCGGCGAAATTCCAGAATTTTAGGGCGGCAAAGATCGTCAGCGACCGGGGGTTCCGAAACCTGGGCGCCCAGGTGAGCCACCAAGCCAAATGGGACAAGTCCGTGTCCGAAGTCTACGAAGCAGCCAGCCTCCCCTGGGAATGGACCCCGGCCCTGAAGGCGGAATGCGACGCCGTCGGCATCGACTATTTCTCCGCTCCATACGACCTCGATGCCGTGGACATGCTGGACCCGCACATGGCGCTATACAAGATCGGCTCTGGAGACATCACGTGGCTGGAGATCATCCGCAAGATCGCCTCCAAAGGCAAGCCGGTCCTGCTGGCCACCGGCGCCTCCGACATCGGCGACGTGCAGCGAGCAGTAGGCGCCATCCGGGAGCTCAACTCGCAACTGGTCCTCATGCAGTGCAATACGAACTACACCGCCGAGCCGGACAATCTCAGACATATCCACCTCAACGTCTTGAAGAGCTACGCCGCTATGTTCCCGGGCGTCGTCCTGGGGCTCTCCGACCACACGCCGGGGCATGCCACGGTGCTGGGCGCCGTCGCCTTGGGAGCGCGCGTCATCGAGAAGCACTTCACGGACGACAACGCGCGCAAAGGCCCTGATCATCCGTTCTCGATGAACCCGAAGACCTGGCGCGACATGGTGGACCGCACCCGCGAGCTCGAGAGCGCGCTGGGCAGGTCCGAGAAGAGCGTCGCGGAAAACGAGAGCGAGACCGTCGTCATCCAGCGGCGCGCGCTGCGGGTGTCGCGAGACCTTAAGGCCGGCGCCGTGCTCGCCAAGGACGACGTCGTGGCCCTTCGTCCCGCTCCGCGCGACGGCATCTTCCCCTTCGACCTGGACCGTGTGCTCGGCATGAAGCTGCGCAAGGACCTGCCGCTAGGGGAGGAACTGCGCTGGACGGACCTGGAGAAGATGCCCTGATACATGCGCGTACTCTACTTCTCCCGCGACTACACGACGCATGACCGCCGGTTCCTCGCCGCGATCGCGGCCCCGGGGCGCGAGGTCTTCTACCTCCGACTGGAGGACGACGGCAACCGCTATGAGAAGCGGCCCCTTCCCAAAGGCGTGCGCCAGATCCGTTGGGCGGGCGGGCGCGCCAAGCATCCCGGCCCCGCGGACTGGCTGAAGCTGCTGCCGGCCTACCAAACCGTCCTCAAGAAGGTGGCCCCGGACTTGGTCCATGCCGGACCGATCCAGTCCTGCGGCTGGCTGACGGTGCAGGCAGCCTTCCACCCTTTCCTGGCCATGTCCTGGGGCTCGGACCTGCTCATCGACGCGCGCCGCGGCGCGCGCTGGCGGGAGATGACGCGCACGGCCCTCCGGGGCGCCGACATGCTGTTCTGCGACAGCGACGTCGTCAAGGCCGCAGCTCGACGCCTGACGCCGTTCCCAGATAGCCGCGTGCTCCAATTCCCTTGGGGCATCGAGCTGGCCGACTTCATCGCCGGCAAGGACTCCGCCGGACTGCGCCGCAGCCTTGGCTGGTCCGACGCCTTCATACTCCTATCGGTACGCTCCTGGGAGAAGGTCTACCGGATCGAGGTCCTGCTCGAGGCATTCAGGCTCGCGCTGCGCAAGGAACCGGCGCTCCGGCTCATCCTGGCCGGCTCGGGGTCGCTAGCGCCGAAGATCCAAGCGCTGATAGCGGAGCGTGGGCTAGCTGAAAAAGTCCATCTCCCAGGAAGGCTGCCCAACGACCGGCTGCCCGATTACCTTAGGGCGGCAGACCTTTACGTCAGCTGCGCGGCCGCCGATGGTACGTCCATATCGATGTTGGAGGCGATGTCCTGCGCCTTGCCCTTGGTTTTGACCGACCTGCCCAGCAACCGGGAGTGGGTCACACATGGCCGCAACGGCTGGCTGACCCCCGTGGGAGACCCGGCCAGCCTCGCTAGGACCTTCCTAAAAGCAGCCGGAAACCGCGCCGCCCTCCGGCGCATCGGCCGGCGGAACATCACGCTGGTCAAGAAGAGAGGGGACTGGCATAAGAACATCCCGAAGCTGCTCAAGGCTTACGCGGCTCTCAAGGCCCTCTCCGTTAGTAAATGCCGCCCTGAAGCGATATAATGACCCGTATGAAGGCCCTCTCCCGCCGACAATCGATATCCGGCGACCGAGTGAGATTGCGCCTCCTCGACTTGGCGGACTGCACGCCAGGCTACTTGGCCTGGCTCGAGGATCCGCAGGTCAACCGCTACCTTGAGACGCGCTGGGAGCCGCAAAGCATCGCATCGATCCAGGCCTTCGTAGGCGCCATGCTCGCCAGCCCGGATTCCTACCTTCTGGGCATCTTCATCGGCGACCGGCACATCGGCAATATCAAGCTCGGGCCGATCAGCGCACGCCACGCCTACGGCGACGTCAGCTACTTCATCGGCGAACGCGACGAATGGGGCAAGGGCTATGCCAGCGAAGCCATCGCCGCCGTCACATGGTTCGCCTTCACAATCTTAGACCTGCACCGAGTGCAGGCCGGGGTCTATGCAGAGAACGCGGGGAGCGCGCGGGCTCTTGAAAAAGCCGGTTACGCGCGCGAAGGCTGCTTTGTCAGAAAACTGCGCGGCCCAGAGGGGTGGCAGGACCACCTTTGGTACGGCCTGACACGTGAGGACTGGAAGCCGACGGCCTTCTCGATCCGAGAAGGCGCCTAGCGCACGCCGATCTGCTTGGCCGGGACGCCGCCGAAGATCGCGTAAGGCGGCACATCCTGGTTCACCACCGCCCCGGCGGCGAGGATAGCCCCGTCCCCGACGGTAACGCCCCTGGTGACGACGACCCGGGCCCCGATCCAGACGTCGTTACCGATGACGATGGGAGCGGTCTCCATCCCTTGAGTGTTCATGGGAGCTTCCCTTGACCTGGCATGATCGCTGTCGACGAAATAGACGAACGGCGCGATCAAGCAGTCGTCGCCCAGGGTTATGGATTGGGACGCGTATAGAAAGCTATAGGCCCCAAGAACAGTCCGCTTCCCTACCCGTATCTGCGCTCCAGGATTGCAGGGGCAGAGCTGACAGCCCCGGTTGATCACCACCTCGTCGGCAAGATGGATGTTCTTAGGATAGCGCAAGAGATGGACATCCGAGTCTAAAAAAACATCCCTGCCGCAATACCCGATGCGGGTCCACTGATACCAGCTCCGCAGGCGGTTGAGCGGGCCGAAGCGAAGATGTTTCCTGAACTGGGAATCGGCGGAAGAGGGAGGCTTCATGATAACCATTACAGCATTTTGAGCTCCCGCCGTGACGCCGGTTCCCTGCCCGCCCCAAAATAGCTACAATGCAGGCCATCGGATGCGATCGACCTAGGATGAACCCTGATATCGCCGGCCTAGCCTGTTGTCCCTCATGCCGGGCTGACCTCGCGTTCGAGGACCAGCTCCGCTGCCTAGGCTGCGGAGCCCTCTTTCCCGTCAAGGACGGCATCGCCAGATTCATCTCCAGCCAGAAGCACGAGAACTTCGCGATCCAGTGGAAGAAATTCTCGGACGTCCAGCTCGACAGCCGCAACGGGCTCAGCGACTCCCGCGACCGCCTTCTCTTTCAATCCGAGATGAAGCCTGAGGATTTTCGCGGGAAGACGATACTGGAGGTCGGCTGCGGAGCGGGCCGCTTCACCGAGATACTCCTCTCTTTAGGAGCCAAGGTCGTCGCCGTCGACTACTCAGCCGCCGTGGAGGCCTGCGCCGCCTCCAACCAAGCCGCTCGCGCCGAAGGCCGGCTCTGGAACGCCCAGGCCGACGCCTTTGCCCTTCCCTTCCGGCCTCAGGCCTTCGATCTCGTCATAGGCTACGGGATGCTCCAGCACACAGGGGACGCGCATCGAGCCCTGCTGAGCCTCTGGGAGCATGTACGGCCGGGCGGAAGGCTGCTAGTGGACCGCTACCAACTTAGCCTGCGCAGCGCCCACCCCATCAAATACCTGCTTCGCCCCCTGCTCAAAAGGCTGCCGGCCTTGACCGTGCTGGCTCTGGCGGAGTGGACCTGCCGATCGGCGATCCCCATCCAACGGCGGCTGCTGCGCTGGACCAAAGGGCCCGGCCTGAGGAGATACCTCGGCTATTTTGTCGCAAGATCCCCGAACTCCGTTTATCCCATAAATCTGGAGCTCGCCGGCCGGCTCGACAGTGAGACGGCGTTCCGCTGGTCGGTCATGGACACTTTCGATATGTGGGCGCCGCGCTACGACTGCCCGCAAACCTTCGGGAGCTGGCAGGCCGACCTCAACAGCCTGGCTGACGGCGAGATGCTCGTCTGCAAGAACGGCGGCCAAGGCAACGTCGGCGTGGTCAGACGCAGAAGCTAAGCCCGCGGCAGATGACCGAACGACCGGTCGTCCTCTTATCCATCCACCCCAGCGTCGGGCTCAACGGCGCGGGGAAGAGCTGGCTGCTCATCCTAGAGGCGCTTCGGGGCCACTGCGATCTGTGGACCTCGACGCCCGGCCCTTTCCCTGACGCCCGGATCGAGCGGCGCCGTGAGCTGAAGGTCACATGCCCGCAGATCAGCCGAAGGTTCTTAGGCAACCTGCATTATCTCCTTAGCTTCCCGTGCTTCGTCTTGCTCTACGCCTACCTCATCTGGCGGCATCGCGTCGACATCGTCCATTGCAACAGCGTCTACCTCTCGCAGCCGATGCTCGCCGCCCGACTCTGCGGACGACGCCTCGTCGTCCATGTCAGAGAAGCCCGCGAGAAATCCCCGGACCTGCTCTACCGTTTCTGGGTGGCTTGCGCAGAGCTGCTGGCCGACGCGATCATCTGCGTCTCCCTCAAGGACCGGGAGCATTTCAAGAGGAAGGATGTAGCCTACGTTCCCAATTGGATATCGCTCGATGCCTGCGCCCTCGACGCCAGCCGCGTCCCGCCGGCGGCCCTTCCGGGTCTGCCTGCCGGCTTCCAGCCAGTCCTCGTCGTGTCGCAGATGATCGAAGGCAAAGGGCAGGATTTCGCCATAGACCTGTTCGCCGAGCTTCGCCGTCTGAGGCCCAAGACCAAGCTTTACCTGGCGGGGGGGACCAACGGCAACGCGAACAACGAGCGTTATCGCCGCGCGATCTTGGAAAAGATCGCCGGGGCCGGCCTATCCGGCGAGATCGTCATGCTCGGGGAGGTTCGCGATATCCTGCCGCTCATGAAGAGCGCCGGCTGCGTGCTTATGGCCTCTCGCTCCGAATCCTTCTCCCGGGTCCACCTGGAAGCTATGGCCACCGGCTGCCTGCTCATCGCCACCGACGTCGGGTCGACTTCCGAGGTCATCGAGGATCTGGCCGATGGCGTGATCATCCGATGGGGCGACCCGGCCGGTGCCGCCGCCAAGTGCGCACAGGTCCTGGGAGACGCGGACCTGGTCCGTCGCATCAGGTTGAAAGCGGCCCAAACCGTCGCAGCCCGCTACGCTGCGGATATGATCGCGCCGGAATTCAGGCGGCTCGTCCTGGCTAGGAGCGCGCCATGTGCGGCATCGTAGGTTCCTTCGGTCCGCCTGCGCCGGATGCCGAATCCTGGATCCGCGGCATGACGGCCACGCTCCGCCACCGCGGCCCCGATGATTCGGGGGTCTGGACCGATCTCCAGGCCGGAATCGCGCTGGGACATACGCGCCTCTCCATCATAGACCTATCCCCGTTGGGACACCAACCGATGTCCTCGGCCTGCGGCCGCTACGTCATCACCTACAACGGCGAGGTCTACAACTTCCAGGAGCTGCGCACGCAGCTAGAAACGCTGGGCGTGCGGCTGCGCGGACGCTCCGATACCGAGGTCATGCTCGCCGCCTTCAGCCGCTGGGGCCTGCGTCCAGCCCTGGAGCGCTTCAACGGGATGTTCGCCTTCGCCGTCTATGACCGTCACGAGCGGCGCCTGACCCTGGCGCGCGACCGGATGGGAGAAAAGCCTATCTATTACGGCTGGCTGGGCGCCCGCTTCGTCTTCGCTTCGGAACTCAAGGCGATCAGGGCCCACCCCGGCTTCGAAGGCAAGATCGACCGCCGCGCTCTTGCCGATTATCTTCGCCGCAGCTATGTCCCCGGCCCCCGCTCGATCTACCAAGGCATCGCCAAGCTCCCCCCTGGGACGCTGCTGAGCGTAGCGCAGGATGCCGACAGCAAAGCCCAACCCGAAGTCTATTGGTCCCTGAAAGACACCGCCGCCAAAGGTCTGGCCCAGCCCTTCAGCGGTTCGCAAGAAGAGGGGGTCACCCATCTTGACGGCCTGCTGAGAGACGCCGTCAAGATCCGAATGGAGGCTGACGTGCCTTTGGGGGTATTCCTTTCCGGCGGGGTGGATTCCTCGACCGTGGCCGCCTTGATGCAGACGCAAAGCCCTCGCCCGGTCAAGACCTTCACCATAGGGTTCCATGAAGCGGGCTATGACGAGGCAGTCCACGCCAAGGCCGTGGCGGCCCATCTGGGCTGCGAACATACCGAGCTTTATGCGTCACCCCAGGACGCCCTCAAGCTGATCCCGGGGCTCCATGAATCCTATGATGAGCCCTTCGCCGACGCTTCCCAGATCCCGACGCTGATGCTGGCGGCCTTGACGCGAAAGCATGTGACAGTGAGCCTTTCCGGGGACGCCGGAGACGAGCTGTTCGGAGGCTATCGCCGCTACCTCGTCCTGCGGGCGCTTTGGCGGCGGATGGGTTGGCTGCCGGTGACTCTTCGTCGAGGTTTAGCCGGCGTCCTGACCGCCCCCGCGGCCAGCACCTGGGATCTCGCCGCACAAGCCTATCGACGGGTCCTCGGCCGCGGCGAAGCCCGTGGAAGCCTGAGCCAGCGCATCAGCCGGTTGGCCGAGATCATCTCGCTTCCAGGAACAGACGCCATGTACGACCGCCTAGTGAGCACTTGGCCCCGACCCGAGGAGGCCATGATCGAGACCATAGGAGGCCATGACGACCTGCCGCCGCAAGATTTCCAAGACTTCACGGAAAGGATGATGTTCTGGGATGCCGCAACCTATCTGCCCGATGACATCCTCGTCAAAGTCGATCGAGCCGCCATGTCGGCCAGCCTAGAGACCAGGGCGCCCTTCCTAGACCACCGCGTCGTCGCCTTCGCCTGGAGCCTTCCGCTCCCAATGAAGATCCGCGGCGGCGTCGGCAAATGGGTGCTCAGGCAGGTCCTGGACCGCTACGTCCCCAAAAGGCTCATCGAGCGGCCTAAGATGGGGTTCGACATGCCCGTAGGAGCCTGGCTCAGAGGGCCCTTGCGGCCATGGGCGGAAGCGCTGCTGGCGGAGGCTCGCTTGAACGATGAAGGACTGCTCCGCGCCGGCCCGATCAGGCGCAAATGGGCCGAGCACCTCAGCGGAGAACGCAACTGGCAGAACGAGCTCTGGAACATCCTGGTCTTCCAATCTTGGCTGGAAAACGAGACGAAGCAAGCCCCTAAGTTGATACAATAGAACAAGCATGCAAAAGAACGTCGTCGCCATTCTGGTGGGGCTCTGTGTTTTCATCGGCGGCGGGCTCTTTCTCTATGGGTTCCTCGACTTGGTCGTGCTTCTGGGACAGGGCATCCCGCAGGACGACGTCGCCAGCGACTACGTCACCGGCGTCATCTGGGCCCTGCTCCTGGGGCTCTCCATCGTGATCTGGCCGATCTCCAGGGACCGCCTGCCCCTGATCCGCTGCTGGGCCGCCAAGTGCCTAGTGACCCTGGGCTTCATGCTCCTCTACGAGAGCCATTACGGCCTAGACTCCTACGGCTATTTCGCGGCCGCGGCGGACCCCAGGGGCCTGATCGCACCGTTCACCTTCGGCGCCGGAACCACGAACGTGACCTGGCTAGCTTGGGCGCACACCCAGATCTTCCCGCATTCTTACCACATGATGAAAGTCTCGTTCTCCATGGTCGGGCTGCTCGCTCTCTATACGTTCTACCGCGCGGTGGTCCTCTTCCTCAAGGAAGAAAGGATCAAGATCCTCTACGTGCTCGTCTTGCTCCCGTCGAACCTGTTTTGGTCCTCCGTGTTGGGCAAAGACCCCGTGGTGCTCCTGGGCATAGCCCTCTACGTCTACGGCGTCGTCAGTTGGAGGGCGAACTATCGCATCAGCAACATATTCATCGCCGCGATAGGCACCCTATTGGCCATGAGCTTCCGGCCCTGGCTTGGCCCCATCCTCATGGCGCCTTTGAGCGTATTCACGCTCGGGAAGATGCGCGGCATGATGACCCGGATCATGTTCACCGCCGTCATCGCCGTCGCCTTCTTCTTCGCGCTGGGCCGATTCAAGACGAATTTCAACATCGAGACCAGCGAGGATTTGGTGAAGTCCACCGGGGCGATCTCCCAAAGCTGGGCCATAGGCGGAGGCGGCCAGGTCATCGAAGGAGGCCTTGAGAGCACCGCTCAGATCATCAGCTTCATGCCTCTAGGCATCGTCACCGCGCTGTTCCGGCCGCTGCCCGGAGAGATCCTGAACCCCTTCGGGCTGCTGGCGGGGTTCGAGAACTTCTGCCTGCTCGTCCTTCTATATCGATGTATCACCCGCACCCGTTTGAATGAATTGTCGGGCGTGCCCCTATGGGGCATCGTCCTCGTCCTGCTCTGGGCCACCGTCTATGGCTTCGCATCGTACCAAAACCTTGGCACGGCCGTCCGATTCCGTCTCCAGATCATGCCCACGATGCTATGCCTGCTGATCTACTTCAGCAGGAAGCGGGGGCTGCTGCCGGCTTCGTCCGCTCTCGCGCTGAAGCCTGCGATGCAAAGCCCCTAAAAGCCGCTATGGTCTTCAAGAAGCCCGCCAAGGTCGGCTATGTCCCGCATAGCCCCGACTTCGAACACCCCGGCGACAAGCGCCGCTTCGCTTATTACGCCCGCCGCAGGGGCATCCCCTTTGAGATCGCCGATCCCGCCAAGTCCTATGATCTGGTGGTCGTCACCCAGAACGCGGACCTGGGGCTCTGGGTCCGGCATGCCAAAAGCAGGATCATCTTCGATCTTCCCGACTCCTATCTTTCCGTCGCGCGCACCGACCCCAAGGGCCTGCTGAGAGGTTTGGCGAAGTATGTAGGGGGGAAGACCCGCTACCTCCAATTGGATTATTGGAAAACCCTCCAAGACATCTGCCGCCGCGCCGATGCGGTCGCCTGCAGCACGGAGGCCCAGCGCAGGGATATCCTGCCGTTCTGCCGATCCGTGCACCCGATCCTGGACTTCCACATGATGTGCGAAGGGACGGTCAAGCAGGACTACGCGCGCAAGGAAGTGTTCAACCTGGTCTGGGAGGGCCTGCCCACGAACCTTCATTGCTTCAGCGTGATCCGCGAGGTCCTTCGGACGCTGAGCGCGAGGCACCGGCTCGCCCTTCATCTGGTCACGAACCTCGACTATCATCGATACATGGGCCTCTACGGGCGCAGGCACTCCATCGACGAAGTCCGAAGGATCTTCCAGCCCGCGTACCTCTATGAATGGAGCGAGACCTTCCTGCCCGTCATCGCCACGGCCTGCGACCTCGCCGTGATCCCCTTGCCGCTCGATAACCCGTTGGCCTGCGCGAAGCCCTCCAACAAGCTCCTGCTGTTTTGGCGGATGGGCGTGCCGGCCGTGACCTCCGCGACCCCGGCCTACCTCGCCACGATGTCCGAGGCCCGATTGCCGATGGCCTGCCGGACTGAAGACGAGTGGCTGAAGATGTTGGAGCACTACATCGCCGACGAACAGGCACGCAAGGACGCGGGACAGCTCGGCCGCGCCTATGTCCAGCAGCATTCCAGCGAGGAAGCCGCGCTGCTCGCTTGGGACCGGCTCCTTGAAGCCGCGCTAGCGTCGAAGGCGACCGATGCTTGACGACAACCGCGACGCTCCTACGGTAGAGGGCTTTGGCGATGAATGGACCCGCTTCGACCAGTCCGCCCCCGAGCCCCGCGAACTGGAGGTCATGTTCGACCAATACTTCGCTGTTTTTCCCTGGGCCGCCCTGCCATCGGACGCTCGGGGATTCGACCTGGGCTGCGGGAGCGGCCGCTGGGCGAAGCTCGCCGCGCCGCGTGTGGGCGAGCTGCATTGCATCGATGCCAGTCCCGCCGCTCTGGAGGTGGCGCGCCGCAACCTGGCGGGCTTCCCGAATTGCCGCCTGCATCTCGCCTCGGTCGGAGACCTGCCTATCGAGGACGCCTCTATGGATTTCGGCTACTCGCTAGGCGTCCTGCACCACGTGCCCGATACGGCGCGAGGCCTGCGCTCCTGCACCGCCAAGCTCAAGGCCGGAGCCCCTTTCTTGCTCTACCTTTACTACGCCTTCGACAATCGGCCCGCTTGGTTCCGCGCCTTGTGGCTGGCCTCGGACCTGCTCCGCAGGCTCATCTCCCGTACGCCGCATGCGATACGATTTTTCATGAGCCAGGTGCTGGCCGGCCTGGTCTACTATCCCCTGGCCCGCATGGCTCTTATCCTCGAGCGCCTGGGCATCGAGGTCTCGGGGTTCCCGCTCTCGACCTATCGAAACCGCAGCTTCTACGTCATGAGGACCGATGCGCTTGACCGTTTCGGCACGCGGCTCGAGCAGCGCTTCACCGCCCAAAGCATCCGGCGGATGATGGAGGATGCCTCTCTCGAACGGATCCGCTTCAGCCCGACGGGGCCGTTCTGGTGCGCCGTCGGTTTCAAGAAGGGCTGACCTCAAGCTATGAGCTCCGATAAACTGATCATCAACGCCGACGACTTCGGCCTCACCCGGGCGGTCTCCGACGCCGTCATCGAAGTCCACCGCAACGGCTCGGCCACGAGCGCCAGCCTCATGGCGACGATGCCCGGCGCCGCCTACGCGGCGGGCCTGGCCAAAGAAAACCCCGCGCTCGGCGTAGGACTCCACTTCACTCTGACCGAAGGCTTCAGCGCCGTGGGCGGGAAGAACCGCCTGACAGCCTCGCCCGACGGCCGGTTCTTCGCGAGGAATGCCCTCATGCTGCGGGTGGCCGCACGCTTGATCACCGCGGCGGACCTGCGCCAGGAGCTTGAGGCGCAATACGCGCGCTTGAAGAGCTTGGGCGTGGCCCCTACCCATATCGACAGCCATCAGCACGTGCACGCTTTCCCGCCTATCTTCAAGGTCGTTACGGCATTTGCCGCCTCCCAAGGAGTGCCGGTCAGGATGCCCTACACCCAAGCCATCTGTCGCCCGGAGGCCGCCCTTGGCGCGGCATACCTTTACCGCGAGACGAAGCATCGGCTGCTATCGCGGCTGCTGCGCCGCTGCGAAGCCCTTAAGAAATCGCCCAGCAACGCCACCTTCAATTCCATCTTCGACGTCTATCCGCGCCGGACTCCCTGCGTAGAAGACTACCGCTCCTTGATCGAGCAGCGAAAGGGCTCTCCTCACGAACTGATGATCCATCCTTACATCCTATCCGACGAGTTGAAGGAGGTCTACTCCGCTCCCGGCTGGTACCGGCGAAAATCCAGATTTTTCGCGCTAGGGGAGGCGGAACACCGGGTCCTGAGCGCCTTCAGCATCAGAGACTGGCTGGCCGAAAACGGCACCCCCCTGCGGCTGATCCACTACGGCGAGCTCGCCGCTTAGACCTTCTTGAAAGGGATCCCGTAATTGCTGAGATGCGCCTTAGCCCGCATCGGGTTGTTATCGCCAAAATTGAACAAACTCCCACAGGCCAGACCTTGCACGCCTGAATGCAGAAAAGCCTCTTTTAGATCCTCGTAGGAACCCGCGCCTCCCGCGGCCACGACCGGGACCTTTGATATCCCGCAGACCCGGTTGATGAGCTCCAGATCGTACCCCTTCATGACCCCGTCTCGGTCGATCGAATTGATCAACAACTCTCCCACGCCAGAGGCGATGCATCCAAGGATATGGTCCTCCAACCCCACGCTCTCCCGGACGCGTCCGCAAGACTTGAAGAGCTCATAGTCATCGCCCCGCCTTCGAACATCCACCCCCAGCACCAGGGCTTGGACCCCGTACTTCGAGGAGACCTTCTCGAGCAGGGCCTTGTTGGTGTAGGCCTCGGAATTGATCAAGACCTTATCGGCCCCATTCTCGATGAGCGCAGAGACTTGCTCAAGGGTCGATATCCCGCCGCCGAAGGTCAAGGGCATGAAACAAACATCCGCCACCTGCTCGATCACGGAGAGCAAGACAGCGGGGTCGCGGTCATCCCGATCGATGTTCAGGAATACCAGCTCATCAGCCAACTGGTCGCTATAGACTTTGGAGCTATAGACCGGATGCCCCACGTCCCTGGGGCCTTCGAACTGCACGGTCTTGAACAATCGGCCTCCTTTCAGAAGCTGGATCGGGATGATGCGTTTCTTGATCACTGCCCGGTCCAATCCAAAAAAGCCTCCAAAACCTTCAATCCGTTGCTCTGACTCTTTTCGGGATGGAACTGCACTCCGATGATGTTCTCCCTGCCCACGACTGAACTGAACTCCCCGCCATAATCAGTGGTCGCGATGACATCCGCATCCCTGGCATGCTCGAAATGATAGGAATGCACGAAATAGTAGTCGGTATGGTCCTTGATCCGGGCCAGGACCGGATGGCGCCTCTTGATGCGCAGATCGTTCCATCCCATATGCGGGATAGGAAGGCCGATTCCGTGATCGAGGTTCTTCACCTTGCCTTCGATCAGGCCCAGTCCCCTGCTGCCGCCGCCCTCGGCGCCTTCGCAGGCGAGGAGCTGCATCCCAAGGCAGATGCCGAGTATCGGCCGTTTTTTTCGGTCGAAATCCTGGATGCTTTTCTCAAGGCCCCGGTCTCTGATGTTGCCCATCGCATGAGCGAAGGACCCCACCCCGGGGATGATGAGGTGCGTGATATCGGAAAAATCATGGCCGGAGTCTTTGACCAGGACCGGGTCGAACCCCAGATGGTGCACGGCGCTCCACACGGAGCGCAGATTGCACATCCCGAAATCAAGGACTCCGATCACTCTTTTCTCTATACCAAAGGTCGAAATCCCAGGTCTTAGGACCCGTTCCCATATTCTCAAAATCAGGCTTATGCGGAGGCACGACGGTCTTTTTAACGATCTCGTTGAACTCCACTTCGCTCAGATCGAGATATTCCAGGAAGATCTCAAGCGACGGCGGCTTCTTTCCCTCATATTCACCGATGAGCTTATCAGCGGCTTCTTTCGTGATGCGGCCATTCCGGATATCGAGGGCGGTCATCTGCGTGACGCGGGAGTAGCCCCGCTTCAGGAACTTGATGTAGTCCCGCATGCCCTGCATATAGCATTCGATCTTCTCGTACTTGAAGTTCTCGGCGGGCATCCCTTCGACCTGTTCGCCTTTCCAGCCCAGGTCCTTCTGGATCAGGGCCGCTTGCGTCCGCACATCCCAAGGGATGAAAGACCCCAGACACACGGAGCGATATTTCAGCTTCTTCAGGTCGCGCAGCGGGGGATAACGAAAGGGGTTCAGATCACGAGGATCGAATTTGAAATCATCCTGGATCATGCCCGCCATGTCATCGGCGGTGATGCCGAGGTTGATGTATTTATTGAAACGAACCTCGTCCACCTCCTCGATCTCGTCTTCGCGATAATCATAATAAGCGGTGTATTCCGACGAAGGCTCGCCCCAAATGACAAGAGGGGTCGAATGCTTGATGGCGACATGCATGGGATAGGCGAAGATCCCCGTATGGCAATGCCAACAAAAGTCACCCTTGCGGACCAAGGCCTCGAGCATCATGCGCTTCACAAGCTTCCAATTCGGGGTGAAGCTGAGGAATTCGACCCCCAATCTCTTGAAAGTGCGTTCGTTGTTCTGGAGAAGAGTGGGGCGCAAAAAGCCGTGGTTGAACTGGACCACCAAAGGCTTGAGCCCGTATTCCTTGATCAGATAGAGCAGCGTGAAGGTCGAATCCTTGCCTCCGGAAAAAGGGACGATGCAGTCATATTCGGATTTCCCGCGATATTCCCCGATGAGCTGGTCAAGAACCTGTTTTCTCTTAGGCCAATCTATCTTCTCGTCTCTGAAGACCCTTTGGTCGCAGATATTGCACAAGCCCTTCTCATCGAATTCGATGGTCTCGTAGGTCTCGGGCAAGCCGCATTTTATGCATCGTTTTAACATAGAACCATCCTCTTGAACCGTCGTCGTTCCAACTGCGGCGTGAAGCCGAACTTCATCCTAAAACGTGTCGTTGTCCCCTGGCATAAGACACCAGGAGGCGGCGCTCTTGATGGCGGCGCCGCGCCCTGAGAGATCCCTCACGATGAACGGTGTGGACTTCGCCTTGAGGAACCCTTGCCGCTTGAGGATCCCCTTGAATTTCCGCGCGGGGTTCGCCCAGGTGAGACAATAGGCGGCCCCCTGTTCCCGGAAGCGGGACACGGCGAAGCGGATGAGCGTCGAGGATGCCTCCTCGGAGAGGCTCAATAGGTCAACGACGACTCCACGCGCTTTAGATTGGCTAAGCACAAGGTAGCCGCAAACGCCGCCTGGAACACCAGCGTCCTTCATCGCAAAAACCTCGTATTTGACGTGGACCGGCTCGATATAACGCCAGTTCATGTACCGATGGTCTTTATGGATCCGGCACCCTGGCTGGCTCTGGACCAGCCTTTGAAAAAACGAATCGAATGTTTGATCGAACTCCTTCACCGGCACGATATCAGCGAAATCGGCAGAGCGCCCCTGGTCGACCCGGAAAATCAAGCCAAAAACCCACCCCGCCGCCGCTAAGGTTTGCCTGACGACCGGCCACGCCGCCCACCGAAAGCCAAGGGATGAGAGAGTCTCTGAAAATACCAGCGGCCTCAACATCAGATCGAAGTCGCCGATATGCTCCCATTTCAAGCGCCTGATGAACCCCGGGTAAGAACTGGGGTTCGGAAAGCCGATCAGAATACCGACCTTGCTGCACTCAGGGGATGAATAAAGTTCTTCAGCCAGCCGAGTGAACAAACCTCTGCCGCGAAAACGCTCATCCACCATGGTATCAAGGGAGAGCGCCGCGTGCACGACAGCCTGATCGACCTGCACATTCACGGGGATCAGCGCGTATTGGCCGATGAGTTCCTGGGTTCCGCTGTCTTCCGCTATCCGGATATAGACATCGCTAAGACAATGCTTTGGGAATTTCCATTCCCATTCTTCCCCAGTACGAGAATTGCCGAAGACCTTCTGAAATAAAGCCATGATACGCTGGCCATCGCTTGGCTTAAAATGTCTTGAGGTGATTCCACGGTCCTTTTCGTTAGCCGCAGACATGCTTAATCCTCATCCATGTTGATTTACCCGCAACATCGGACCATGATACATTATATTGCTCCGTCTCGAGAATAACGTCGTGAATGCTTGAGGAATTAATCTATTTACGGTTGATGGAATCAAATGCTAAAATCCAAATTCTAGCGGATAGACGGATACCTGCAGCTAGACCTAGGCAGTCCCCGGCCCTCTAGTCATAAATGAGCGAAAAGACCAACATCCTTTACCCCGTTGAGATCCTGAACCGGGAACTGGATTTCAGGCTCTTCTTGTCCTGCCTTACGGCAAAGAAAACCAATCGGATCTTCATAGGCCAGCATGACGCCATTTATCGGCTCATGAAACATATGCGCGGCGGTGTCTATGTCGGGAAAAACATGTTCATCCGGGGGAACTTCCCGACCACCGACTTAACCCGCTACGGAGAGATAAAACAGAAAGGATTCATCGTCATCCATCTCAATGAGGAGGGCGGCTTCTTCTCCGGCGATATGGAGATGCACAAGACCATGCTGGATCTGCATCTCGACCCGCGGGTCCTGGCGGCTGAGGACCGCGTCTGCACCTGGGGAGATTTCCAAAGAGACCATTACAGATCGAAAGACCCCAAATGCCGCAGCCATATAGAGACCACGGGGCATCCGCGCTTCGACATCCTCAAGCCCGAGAAGCGCGCGTACTTCACGCCGACGGTGGAACGTCTCCACGCCCGGCTCGGCGACTTCATCCTCATCAACACGAACCTTACTTTCGCGAACAACTCCCTGGGGGTTGCCCACACCTTTGCGAAGGACTCCGCCTACTACTCGGAAGAGCCGGTCCGAAGGACCGACTATCTCGGCGCGTGGGCATGCACCGGCCGGATCTTCCCCTGCTTCATAGAGCTCCTCAATCTTCTCAGCATCCGGTTCCCTGAAACCAACATCGTCCTGAGGCCGCATCCTTCCGAGGACTTCAACTTCTACAAGCTCGTGTTCAAGAACGTCAAGAACATCCATATCCTTCATGAGGGAAGCGTGATCCCCTGGCTTTTGGCCTGCAAGGTCCTCATCCACAACGGCTGCACGACCGCCGTCGAGGGGACCATGGTGGGCGCCAAAGTCATCACCTATAAGCCCTATTCCGACATGAAGTACGAGATGACCTTGCCTAACCTCGTGGGAGTGCAATGCACGACACAGGAAGAGGTGGTCGACAACGTGGTCAAAGCTTTCGACTCGCGCTGGCAGGAGCCTTCGAGTTCCGCTTTCGACCAAGCGGCCTCGCCGATCCTATACAATCTCCATGGCGACAGCTTCGAACGATTAGCCAAGGTCATCGCGGAGGCCGAGGCCGAGTCGCGGCAAACCCCGGCCTCTTTCGACCGAACGAGCTATCGCCTGACAGAGGCGGCCCATCAGGCCGTCGCGGAGGCGAAGAAGCTCGTCCGGCCTTTTTTCAGCCAAAAACAGCGGGACTATGAAGCGCTGACCGGCAGCGGCAATTTCTATGGGTTCGACCCGGCGGACATCAGAGAGAAGCTCGGCCATGCTCAGCGCATCCTAGGGATAAAGGTCAAGCTTGAGCTCTTCAGCCGGGAAATGATGTCCATAGAATCCGAGTGACCACCGCAGGCGGAGACTGGGGGAACTACTGGGCGACACGGCGCAGCCTGCTGCAGCGGCTGAACGCCGTGAGCCGCCTGGCCGACGGCGCCGCCACGCGCCTGCAATGGAAGATGCTCGGCGGCCAGCTCCTGCCCGACTACCTGAGCGAGGTCGAAGTCGAGGCCGCCGGTGCCGACGTTCCTCATGAGCCTAAGATCATCACCTCGCCCCCAGCGCCGAAGGTCCAGATGCGCCCCGCCGCCTTGGAGTGGGCAGAGCGCTACCAGGGCCTGTACATCGCATTCCTAGAAGACTCGCTGAAACCTCAAGAGGATCCCGAAGTGTACTGGACCCTCCACCAATTCAACTGGCTTTTGACGTTAGTCCGGGCAAAGGGCCCCGGCGTCCCGGCTGACCATTGCCGGGCGCACATGGCATCCTGGGTAGAGCGCCTAGGACGACGCCCGGAGGACCCCGCCTGGCGGAGCTTCTCGATCTCCGAGCGGCTGTGCAACTGGATCGACATCCTAAGATCGATCGAGCCCGGGCCCGCGCCTAAGGATGTCATTTCCAGCATCGCCTCTCAGGCTCTGCACTTATCCCGTCACCTTGAATCTTACCGCAAAGGCGCTGACATCAACAACCACCTCATCAACAACGGCCGCGGCCTCTACGTGGCGGGAGCGTTCCTCGGACGGGAAAGCCTGCGCCGGCTGGGGGCGTCGATCCTGGTCCATGAAGCCGAACGCCAGTTCACGGCGGACGGTTTCCTGGACGAAGGGTCCAGCGACTATCACCTGGTGTTCACACGCGTATATCTAGACGTCCTGCGCGCCGCGCTCGGGTGCGGCGACACCACGACCCTGGAAAAGCTCAAGCCGCCGGTAGAGCGGATGCTCAAGGCCCTGGCGTTCTTTCCGGACCACCATGCGCCGGCGGGTTGGGATTTCCCGTTCTTCGGAGACATCTCTCCCGATCCGCCCCCGCATCTCTTCGCGGGGACTCTGCGGCTATGGGAACTGGCCCAGGAGGCCGCTCAAGGCAAGAGCCTCGGCTCTGAAGCCTTCGCCATCCCTTGGTTCGCGCAACGCTCCGATGGAAGAAACGAGTTAGCTCCGCCTCGCAGAGGGTGGGACTGCCGCCCGAATTCAGGCTACTACCGCTGGGACGGAGAGCTGACCACGCTCTGGTGGCATGCCCGCCCCGCTGGGCGCAAGCGCTTCCACTCGCACAACGATTGGGGCGGCTTCCAACTGCACCTTGAAGGGGAGCCCCTCTTCATCGATTGCGGGCGAGAGTCCTACCGCGTCGGTCCCGGCGCCGCCTGGGACGGGCGAGCCACCCTTGCGCAGAACACCGTCGCCATCGATGGCTTCGAACAGACGCCCTTCGCCAAACGAGACCTCTTCACCTCCGACTACCTCATCGACGGCGCGGACGTGCGCTGGGAAGGAGAAGGGGAGGGGGGGCTCCTAGAGATGCGGATCCACTGCTATGAAAGGCTGGCCGATCCGGTCGGCCACATCCGCAGCTTCCGATGGGGTGCCGACGGCCTCTTCATCGAAGACCGTTTTGAGGCCGCCGGCCGTCACCAAGCCGTCATCGCCTTCCATCTTCACCCAGAGGTCCGGTGCGAGCGCCTGGAGGGCGGCCGATTCCGCCTGACCACGCCGAAAGGCAGGCGGCTGACGCTGGCCCTGGCCGCCGAAGGAGGCTCCTTCGAGCTAGACGAGAGCGCCCATTGCGCCGCCAGCTATGGAGCCGGGCAAACGACGCGCTCCATTTTTGGGCGCTACCAAATCGAAGCGGGGAGTCGGCTGACGCACGCCGTCTCCTGGACGGATCAGTCGTAACACCAAGGAGTCGAGCATGAAGCAGGTACTCATAAAAGAAGGCAAGGCGATCCTGGCGGAGGTTCCTGCGCCCATGGCCGAGCCCGGCCGAGTCCTAGTAGCCGTCGATCACTCCTGCGTCTCCATCGGAACAGAGCTCAGCGGCCTCAAGTCCAGCGGCACGCCCCTATGGAAGCGCGTGGTCCGTCCGGGCAACATGGCCAAGGTCTTCGAGCTGGTCAAGAACCAAGGCCTAGCCGCCACCAAGAACCTCGTACAAAGCCGGCTCTCGGCGGAAGGCCCGACAGGCTATTCCGTCGCCGGCACCGTGCTGGCCGTCGGCGCCGGCATCGAGGACCTCCGTCCCGGGGACCGCGTCGCCTGCGCCGGCGCCCAGTGTGCCTACCACGCCGAGATCGTCGCGGTGCCGCGAAACCTGACCGTAGCCATTCCGGAGGGCCTGGATTTCGCGTCGGCGAGCACGGTCACGCTCGGGGCGATCGCCCTTCAGGGAGTGCGCAGGGCGAACCCGACCCTTGGGGAGACCTTCGTGGTCATCGGCCTAGGCATCATCGGCCAGCTCACGGCACAGCTCCTCAAGGCCAACGGCTGCCGCGTCATCGGCAGCGACCTGGACGAAGCCCGTGTGAAGCTGGCCGAGGGCCTGGGCTTGGACGTCGGGCTGCTCCCTGGCGCCGACGCGCTCGAGCAAAGCGTCGCGCGTCTCACCGACGGCATCGGCGCCGACGGGGTCATCATCACGGCGGCGACCCCCTCAGACGCCGTGATCTCCACCGCATTCAAGATGTGCCGCAAGAAGGGCCGGGTGGTCGTCATCGGCGAAGTGGGCCTGAACTTGCACCGCGCCGACATCTACGAGAAAGAGCTGGATTTCTTCATCTCCACCTCGTACGGTCCGGGACGCTACGACCGCGGTTACGAGGAGAACGGCCTCGATTACCCGGTCAGCTACGTGCGCTGGACCGAGAACCGCAATATGGCGGAATACCTCAGGCTCCTCTCCGAAAGCAGGGTCAAAGTAGCCCCCCTGATCGCGGAAACCGCGCCCATCGAAGAGGCTCCGGCGGCCTACGACAAGCTCAAAAGTGGGCGGGTCTTTCCTCCGATGATCCTGCTGCGCTACCCTGGACAGAGCCTCTCAACCGCCGCCGCTTCGCGGCGCGTCGCCAATCCGATGGCCAAGCCGGCAGTCACCGGGCGCATACGCGTCGCGCTGGTGGGCGCCGGAGCCTTCGCCAAGGAGACCCTGCTGCCGAATCTCCGAGCTCTGGGGGAGAGCTTCCAGCTCCAGGCCATCGTCAGCCGGCACGCAGAGAACGCCGCTATCGTCTCCAAGCAGTTCGGGGCCGCTTATGCGACGGCTGACTACGACGCTGTTCTCGCCGACCCCGATGTGGACGCCGTCATCCTCTGCACCAGGCACGATCTCCATGCCTCGATGGCGCTGCGCGCATTGCAGGCGGGCAAGCATGTCCTCGTCGAAAAGCCCTTGGCGCTCAGCGAGGAAGAACTAGCCCCCCTGGAAACCCACCTGACGAGCGGCCTCGGCGGAGCACGCAGCATCCTGTTGACCGGATTCAACCGCCGGTTTTCACCGTTCGCGTCGCGGCTAAAGGAGCTTACGAAGCACCGGAAGAGCCCCTTGCTCATCAACTACCGGATGAACGCCGGCTACCTGCCCAAGGATCACTGGACCCACTCCGCAGAGGGAGGCGGGCGCAACAAGGGAGAGGCCTGCCACATCTACGACCTCTTCACGTTCCTCACAGACAGCCTCTGCACCGACATCCAGGCCATGACGATCACCCCGGCGACCGCCTACTACAGCCACCGCGATAATTTCGTGGCGACGATGGCTTTCGCCGACGGCTCGCTGGCGACCCTGACCTATACCGCGTTGGGCAGCCCGGCCCACCCCAAGGAGCAGATGGAGGTCTTCGTCGAGGGCAAAGTCCTCGTCTTGGACAACTACAAGCAGCTCCACATACGCGGCGGCTCCGAGGCGGGGATCGACCTGCGGCTCATCGAAAAAGGCTACCAAGAGGAACTGGCGGCCTTCGCTCAAGGCGTCCGCTCCGGTCAATGGCCGTCCCCTCTCTGGCAACAGCTGCAAGCGACGCGCATCGCTCTGCGGGTCGATGCTCTCCTCGGGAAAGGTGCCCCATGTGCGGCGTCGTAGGAGCCCTTTCCTTCAAAGGGGCCCCCTTCACGTTCACGCAAGACTACATCGCGGCCATGCGGGACGTGATGATCCATCGCGGTCCCGATGGGGCCGGCGTTTGGATCGAACCGGGCGGACGAGTGGCGTTAGGCCACAGGCGCTTGTCCATCATCGACCTTTCGCCTTCCGCGGCCCAGCCCATGTCGAACGAGGCCGGGACCCTCTGGCTCTCGTTCAATGGTGAGATATACAACCACGCCGATATACGGCGCGAGCTGGTGGCCTGCGGCCGGACCCGCTGGAAGACCGATCACTCCGATACCGAAGTCATCCTTCAAGCCTTCGAGCAATGGGGGATCGATTGTCTCGATCGGTTCCGCGGGATGTTCGCGTTCGCGCTTTGGGACTCGCGGTCCCGTGAGATGTGGCTGGTGCGCGACCGGATCGGGATCAAGCCCCTCTATTACAGCATGCATCACGGGCGGATCACGTTCGCCTCAGAGCTGAAGGCCCTCCTCCAAGACCCCGAGCAGGAAAGGCGCGTCGACGAGGAATCATTCTACCACTACATGACTTTCCTGACGGCGCCTGCCCCGAACACATTCTTCGAAGGGATCAAAAAACTCCCTCCCGGCACCTGGCTGAGGATTCAAGAGGACGGGTCGACGCTGGAAAAGACCTACTGGGACGTCTGGGACCACACGGTCCCGATGACAGGGCGCTCTGACGAGGCTATCGCGGAACAGCTGCTGGCGGAATTGAGGACATCCGTGCGTCTGCGCAAGGAAAGCGACGTCCCCGTAGGCGTATTCCTCTCGGGCGGCGTCGATTCCAGCACGAACGCCGTCCTCTTCTCCGAGGGTGAGAGCTCGCCGGTAAAGACCTTCACGATCTCGTACGACGGGGAATACAAGAGCTACCCGAACGAACTGCGCTATGCGCGCCTGATGGCCGAGCTGATCAAAGCGGAACACCACGAACTAGTCCTTAGCTTGGACGATCTCGTCGCTTTCCTGCCGCAGATGATCAAGCTTCAGGACGAGCCCTTGGGCGACCCCGTCTCCGTACCACTTTATTACGTTTCGAAGCTCGCAAGGAGCAACGGGGTCATCGTCTGTCAAGTCGGTGAGGGGGCCGATGAGCTTTTCTGGGGCTATCCAGGCTGGCGGCGGCCGATCCGCCTCGAGCAAGCACGCGCCCTGCCTGTGCCCAGGTTCCTCAAATCCCTCGCTCTTTTAGGGCTCCGGCAAGCGGGAAAGGGCGCAAAGCTATACAGCGAATGGCTGCGGCGCGACCTCGCCGGCCTGCCGATCTTCTGGGGGGGGACCGATGCGATCACTGAGGAGCGCAAGCGCCAACTCCTTTCACCCCGGCTGCGTCGCCGCTTCAAGGACCTTTCCTCCTGGGAGCCGCTGGCCCCGATCCACCGGCGCTTCCGAGAAGCCGCCTGGGAACAGACCACCCTCAATTGGATGTCATACGCCGATCTGAGGATAAGGCTGCCCGAGCTCATGCTCATGCGTGTCGATAAGATGAGCATGGGCGTCAGCCTTGAGGGGCGGGTTCCCTTCCTCGACCACAAGTTCGTCGAGCTCGCGATGAGCATCCCGACGGCGGTCAAGACCAGGCACGGCGAGCTCAAACACATCCTCAAAAGAGCCGTGCGCGGGGTGATCCCCGACGAGATCATCGATCGGCAGAAGCAGGGCTTCAACGTCCCGGTCCACGAGTGGTTCTTCGAGCGGCTCGGGGGCCTGGCGCTCAAGGAGATGGAGGATTTCTGCGCTCAGACCGATTTCCTCGATAAGGAGGAGGCCTGCGCCCTGATGACCCGAGGCCCGGGGCACCAAGCCTGGTACCTCTTGAACTTCGCGCTCTGGTGGAAGGAGTACATCGGAGGCTCTCGGCCTTGAACGACCTCTCCCCACCGCTGGTCAGCGTCATCATCACGACGAAGAACCGGGAGCGCCTCCTGCGCTCGGCCATCGACAGCGTCCTGGCGCAGACGCTCCCGGACCGAGAACTCATCGTCGTGGACGACGGTTCCTCGGACGGGACCTTCGAGCTCCTGCGCGGCTATGAGGCCGGCGGGAAGCTAAGAAGCCTCCGACTGACGGCCTCGATGGGCGCCAATCACGCCCGCAACGCCGGGGCGGCCATGGCGCGCGGAACCTACCTCGCCTACCTGGACGATGACGACAGCTGGCGTCCCCGGAAGCTCGAACTTCAAGTCGCCCTCATCAAGGATCGGCCGGAGGTCTCGCTTGTGGGCTGCTGGTTCATGAGGGACGGCTCGCTCCAAGCCCCTCCCGCGCTGGTCTCAGGCCGCCTGCTGCAGAGCGCCAACGTCATCGGCGCGTTCTCGATGGGTCTGTTCCGCAAGGCGGACCTCATCGAGGCCGGCGGCCACGACGAGAGCCTGACCAACACCCAGGACTGGGACCTCTGGATGCGCCTGGCCCGCCGCGGACAGCTTGCCGTTGCGCAGGAATGTCTCGCGGATTACGCCACCTCCGACCCCAACGCCATATCGCGGCAGGATCCCGCCATCCATTTCGCCACTTACATGAAAGTGATCCGACGCTATCGCTCGGAAATGGGTTTCTGGGCGTTCCACCGGCACCGGTATTTCGCCGCCTACCATGGCGAGCCTCGCGCCCACCCTCTGCTCAGGCTCTACCGCCGGGCCTGCTGCTGGTTCGCCCGCCAGATGGACCGGGTCTGCTTGGCGTGCCGGGAGGCCTTCTGACGGCCAAGGAAAAGATCCATTTCCCGAATCTGGACGGCCTGCGGTTCTTCTCCTTCCTGGCGGTGTTCCTCGTCCACAGCTTCTATACGCGGTTCGAGTCCGTCAAAGCCCACCCGCTCCATCGCTTCGCCACCTCGGATTTCTCCGTGAACGGCTATCTCGGAGTCAATTTCTTCTTCGTCCTGAGCGGCTTCCTGATCACCTATCTCCTGCTCAAAGAGAAAGAAACGCGGGGACAGGTCGATGTGCGTTCGTTCTATATCCGCAGGATACTGCGCATCTGGCCACTTTTCTATCTCATCGTCTTTTTCGGATTCTTCGTTTTTCCGTGGCTGGGCCGGCACCTCGGCGCCACGGTCACGGGCAAGGCCAACCTCTGGTCCTACCTCCTGTTCTGGAACAATTTCGACCTCATCGAGAACGGCCCGGCTGGGATCCCCATCCTCACGCTGCTCTGGTCGATCGCGATCGAGGAGCAATTCTACCTTTGCTGGCCGCTGATCATCCGGTTCACCCCGCAACGTTTCTACAAGCTCGTCTTCCTGGCGATCATAACGGCCTCGATCGTTTTCAGGGCGCTTCACGTCGGCGACGCTCGGATCTACGGCTGGCACACGCTGGCCGTGATATCGGATATGGCCATGGGCGGCCTAGGTGCGTACTACGCGTTCACGACCCCGAGCTTCCTCTCGACCCTCAAAAACCTCTCCCGTTGGTCCATCTCAGGCATCTATCTCCTGGCCGGGAGTGTGTTTTTCGGGAGGCAATATATCTTCACGACACCTGCGCTGCAGGTCATCGAACGCCTCGTCATCTCGGGCATCTTCCTGATGATCATCCTAGAGCAGAATTTTGCCGGCAACTCCCTGTTCAAGATGTCGAGCTTCCCGCGCGCCACGAAGCTGGGACAATACACCTACGGCCTCTACTGCTACCACATCATCGCGATCACCGCTACCAGCGCGATCCTCAAACGTCTAGGATGGGATCGCGAGGCGTGGCAGGTCGTCTTCCTCGCCACGCCCTTGGCCCTCGCAATGGCCATCGGGATCGCAACCGCCAGCTATAATCTGTTCGAGAAGCGACTATTGAAGCTGAAAGCCCGATTCGCCTACGTGAGGCAATAAGCTAAAATATGAAAGGCCCCATGACTTCGACATCCGACCAGACGCCCCAGGACGCCCTTGGGCTCATCGAGTCCGCTGCCTGCAACCTCTGCCGGTCGGCCAAAAGCAGGCTGCTTTTCTCGAGCAAGGAACGTCAATACAAAGACGTCGTCTGTTCCGTGGAATTCGGGGTCGTGCAGTGCGCGGATTGCGGGCATGTCTATCTCGACCCCCGCGTCAAGGAAGGCAGGATCTCATCCTTCTACCCTCAGACTTACTATACGAGGAGCGCCCGTCCGGAGGAGAGCCCGGCACGGCGGGTCAAACGCGATATCTACAAGCTGGTGGCCCAACGCTATTTCGGATATCCAAAGGTCGTCACGGAACAAAGCGAGTGGCTGCCGGTCTTGCGGGCGGTGCTGCCTCTGCTCTATCTCGTCTATAATTTCCGCTTCCGACGCATCCTCCCCTATCAACCCGACGGACGGATGCTCGACTTCGGTTTCGGAGGCCCGGACTACCTTCTTCTGATGCGTGATCTGGGCTGGGACTGCTGGGGAGTCGACGCCGATAAAAGCTGGTTCCCTATGCTAAGGCAGCGAGGAGTATCGGCGGGGGACGACCTCTTCGACAAGACGATGCCCGCCGGCGGCTACGATTGGATCACATCCTACCACTCCCTGGAACACATCTACGACCCTAAAGCCGCTCTGGCGCGCTTCGCGCAGCTGCTCAAGCCCGGCGGCCGCCTCTATCTGGGGGTCCCCAACTATGACAGCTTCTCCGCCCGGTTCTGGGGGCCTTATTGGTACAACCTGAGCGTCCCGATCCACCTCAATTTCTTCAGCCCGAAAAGCCTCGAACGGTATCTTGAGGAGGCGGGGTTCACCATCATCAGGCTCCAGCACCGCTCGCTGCCGGAAGATTTTCCCGCCAGCCTCCAATTCTTTTTGAACGAATGGATCTCCCGGCTCCTGGGCGGCAAGCGCACTTCGATGCTGCTAAGGGACTCGAGGCTTTCCCGCCTAGTGTTCTTCCCTGTAGGCCTCATGCTCGACCTGCTCCGCATGGGAGACCGCATCGAAATCACCGCTGTGAAGCGCTAGCGCCCCCATGCCGAAGATACTCTTCCTGGTGACGGAGGACTGGTATTTCTGGTCCCATCGAAGGCCTCTAGCCCAGGCGGCGCTCAAAGCCGGCTTCGAGGTCCTGCTGGCCACCCATGTAGACCGGCACCGCGTGCTCATCGAGGCCGACGGCGTCACCGTCCTGCCGCTCTCGCTGAGGCGCAGCAGCCGCAACCCGTTTCGCGAGCTGCTGTCCTTGCTCGAGGTGGCCAACCTCTATCTGACCCATCGACCCGATCTGGTCCATCACGTGGCGCACAAGCCCGTCCTCTACGGCTCGGTGGCGGCCCGTCTGACCGGCGTACCCGCCGTGGTCAACGCTCTGGGCGGCCTCGGCTACGCCTTCATCGCTTCAGGCTGGCGCGCCCGCATCCGCCGGCATCTGCTGAGCTGGGCTTATAAACTGGCGCTGGGGGGGCGCAGTTCCCGACTGATCCTCCAAAACGACGACGACTTAGCCGTGTTGGTCGAAGAAGGCATGACCCTGCCGGAAGCGGTCACGGTGATCCGCGGCTCGGGCGTGGACCTTGACGAGTTCAAGCCTTCCCCCGAAGCTCCCGGCGTACCCTTGGTGCTCATGTCTTCCCGCCTCCTCTGGGACAAGGGCGCAGGCGAGTTCGTCGCGGCCGCCATCGCGCTCAGGCAGGCGGGCGTCAAAGCCCGTTTCGCCCTAGCCGGCGACGTCGACGCGGACAATCCCGCCGCCGTACCATCCGAGGAGATCGAGCGCTGGCGGCGCGAGGGAGACGTCGAGATCTGGGGACGGCGCGACGACATGCCCGCCGTCTACGCCCAGGCGCACGTGGTTTGCCTGCCCTCATACCGCGAAGGCTTCCCCAAAGCGCTGATCGAAGCGGCGGCCTGCGGCCGGGCCATGGTCGCCGCCGACGTGCCCGGCTGCCGCGAGGTCGTGCGCTCCGGAGACAACGGCCTGCTGGTCCCGCCCAGGGATGCCGTCGCTCTCGCCGAGGCTCTGCGACGCCTGATCGAAGACCCGCTCCTTCGCGCCCGAATGGCGCGACGGTCCCGCGAGATCGCCGTCGCCGAGTTCTCGCAGGCCGATGTCGTCGAACGGACACTCGAGGTGTACAGCTTGCTCCTAGAGGGGACAGCGCGCGCCGGTCTGCCCCCGACGCCGCATCGCTCTCCAAAAACCAGCATCCTCTATCTAGTGACCGAGGACTGGTATTTTTGCCTGCACCATCTGGCCGTGCCGCGCGCCGCCCTGCGCGCAGGTTATCAGGTCACCGTGGCCACCCGCGTCCAGAATCATGGCGCGCAGATCACAAGGGAAGGCTTCAAGCTCATCCCGATCGGCCTGCGCCGCCGCAGTTTGAACCCTTTTCAAGAGCTGAGGTCCATCCTGGAGCTGCGCGCCCTCTATGCCGCGGAGAAGCCCGATCTGGCGCATCACGTGGCCCTTAAGCCCGTGCTCTACGGCTCTCTGGCCGCTTGGCTGGCCGGAGTGCCGTGGGTCGTCAACACCTCGGTCGGCTTGGGCTTCACCTTCATCGCCTCCGGCTGGAAAAGACGCGCCCTGAGGGTCCTGACCCAGCGAGTCCTAGGCTGGGCTTTGGCAGCGAGCCGCGGGCGAGCCATTTTTCAAAATCCCGACGATCTGGCGGTCTTCGAGGGCCTCCTGCCGCGTGAACGGGCGGTCGTGATCCGGGGATCGGCCGGCGTCGACCTCTCCGCCTTCGTCCAAACGCCGGAGCCGCCAGGCCCTCCGATCGTCCTGCTCGCGGGCCGGATGCTGTGGGACAAAGGCATCGGCCAGTTCGTAGAAGCAGCCGCCCAGCTTCGAGAGGAAGGGTCCAACGCGCGGTTCGTGCTCGTCGGAGAAGGCGACGCCGACAATCCAGCAGCTATCAAGTCCTCGCAGCTGCGCGCCTGGGCCGAGTCCGGCGTCGTGGAATGGTGGGGCCGCCGCGACGACATGCCGGCTGTGACGGCGTCATGCCACATCGCCTGCCTGCCGTCGTATCGGGAGGGTCTGCCCCAAAGCCTGCTTGAGGCCGCCGCCTGCGGCCGGCCGATCGTAGCCACCGACGTGCCCGGCTGCCGGGAAGTGGTCACCCGGGGACGCAACGGGCTGCTGGTGCCGGCCCGCGACGCGCGCGCCTTGGCCGACGCTCTGCGTATCCTGCTCAAAGACGCAGGCCTGCGTGCGCGGATGGGGCAGGCGGGACGCGACTTGGTCGCGGCTGAGTTCTCCCAGGCGGGAGTCGTCCAGCGGACCTTGGACATCTACTCGGATCTGCTGGGAGGGGGCGCGCGATGAGGATCGTCGCCGTCACCGGCAGTTCGGGCTTCGTCGGGCGTACGCTCATGCCGGCCTTGGCGAAGGCAGGCTGGCTTCCCCGAGCCGCTGGACATAGCCCTGCGACATGGGAACCGGCACTCAAAGGCGCCCAGGCCGTCGTCCACCTGGCAGCGCGCGTCCACCGGATGGGGGAATCCGGCGCCGAGGCCGAGGCGGCCTGCGAGCGCGACAATGTGGGACTGACACGGTCATTGACTCTAGCCGCGACCGCGGCGGGGATACGGCGCTTTGTGTTCCTCAGCTCCGTCAAGGCGATGGGGGAATCGACCGAACCGGGCGCGCGCTGGAACGAAGAGTCTCCGTGCAAGCCCCTGGACGCCTACGGCCGCAGCAAGAAACGCGCCGAGGAGGCGTTGCTGGAAGTTGCGGCAGACTCGAGACTCGAAACCGTCATCCTCAGGTCTCCCTTGGTCTACGGACCAGGAGTGATGGCCAACATGGCGCGCTTGTTCAAGGCGGTCCAGCGAGGGCTGCCGCTGCCCCTCGGCGGCGTCCAGAACAGCCGGAGCCTGGTCTATGTCGGCAATCTGGCCGATGCGATCATCGCGAGCCTCGAGCACCCGCAAGCCGCCGGGCAGACTTTCCTGGTCAGCGACGGGGAAGACCTTTCAACCCCGGAGCTGGTGCGGGGCATCGCCCGGGCGTTGGCACGGCCGGCGCGCCTGGTGCCGGTCCCGGCGGGCCTGCTTCGGGCCGGCGCGGCACTGGCCGGCCGCTCGTCGGAGGCCGACCGTCTGCTGGGGTCTTTGCAAGTCGACAGCGGCAAGCTTCGCCGGGTGCTGGGATGGAAGCCGCCCTATTCTGTTGACGAAGGGTTGCGCCTGACGGCGGAGGGACTATGACGCCGCTCAAACGTGCCTTCGACCTGATCTTGGCCGCGGTGGCCGCCGTGGTGCTGGCCTTGCCGATGCTGGTGGTCGCGCTGGCCGTCAAGCTGACGTCGCTGGGTCCGGTGCTCCATTGGTCCAAGCGGGTGGGGCGCGGCAATACGCTCTTCCAGATGCCGAAGTTCCGAACGATGAAGGTCGGCACGCCTCAACAGGCGACCCATCTGCTAAAAAGCCCGGAGCGTTACCTGACGCCGATAGGCCACTTCCTCCGCGTGAGCAGCCTCGATGAGCTGCCGCAGCTCTACACCATCCTGCGCGGCGAGATCAGCTTCGTCGGACCCCGGCCGGCCTTGTTCAACCAAGACGACCTGGTGGCGATGAGGACGGCCAAGGGCGTGCATGAGCTGGTGCCGGGGCTGACGGGGTGGGCGCAGGTCAACGGCCGCGACGAGCTGCCGGTGCCGGTCAAGGTCGAGCATGATGCGTATTATCTCGAAAACCGCAGCTTCTTCTTCGACCTCAAGATCCTAGCGATCACCTTCCTCAAGGTGGTCGTCGGTGCCGGCGTCCGTCATTGAAGCCAGGCCGTCAACGCGGCGGCGACGGCGGCATGGCCTGCGGCCGCCCAATGGCCATCCAGAGGGTAATCGATTCGGACTCCCGATGAGGCTGCCCGGCGCAAGGGCGGCGTCAAGTCTAAAAAGGCCGTCTCTTGAGAGGTGCTCCAAGCCCTCAGACGCTTGACCAGCTCGCAGTCCCCGCTAAGCCACCTTCGCTCGACCCGGGCGCCGGCGGCGATCCAAGGATTCGAGGGGAGGTGCGACTCCGGCGAATACTGGAATTGAGCTGGGATGAATACCACCCTGACGGCGATTCCCCGCCGGCGGCACTCGGCCAGCACTTCTCCTAAGTAGCCCGACATAGCTGCCCAGCGCCTTTCTGCTTGAGGTCCGGTAAGATCGAGGGATTGCCCCCAATAGTCAGGCTGGAAGAGGCCATGGGCGAGGATGCTGGCGTTGAACCGCCCCGCCATCGCGGCGGCCACGAGCGCCTTCGGTACGCCGCTGCGGTAAGCTGCGGCTTCGATGCGCTTGAAGGCCCGGCTCTGCCCCGCAACTGCCCGCGAGGCCAGGCCTCGGCAAAGGAGGTTGTAAGCGTTCGGCCATAAGAGCCGCGCAACGGTCCTGCCGGCGTCCCCGATGAAAGACCTAGGGACCGTATCGACAAGGTCGTTGGCGTAGACGCAGAGGAGGACCGCATCCGGCTGGTAGCGAAGACCTACCTCCAAAAAAAGATCTCGGTACTGCTTGGGCCCGGCCCCGCTCAAGCCTCCGTTGATGTACTCGGCCGGCTTGCCCGAGCGCGAAGCGTCGCGCTCCAGCAGGGAACTGAAGGTCTGCTCGCCCTCGACGCCGACGCCCTCGACGAAGGAGTCTCCCAGCACGAGCGTACGCCTCCTCCCGGCGGGCTTGGCCAGCGGGATCTCGCGGTATCGCAGGCCCTGGCTGTTGGTCTCGAAGCGCACTTTGAACTCGAGGTTGTCGCGCACTTCGCGAAAAAGAGGCGGGTTGGCGAAAGCCGACGGCAGGTGCAGCAGCCCGAGGAATCGGTCGAGCAGGATGGAGGCCCCAAAAGCGACGGCGCCCGCCAAAATCCCCGGGAGGAAAAGCGCCCGCCATCTCACAGCTGATGATAACATTTCAAGGCAGCGGTAAATGAGATAAGATAGGTCGATGGCGCATCGAGAAATCCGCCAGTGAAGCCGCCTGAGACGGCGGCCGACCCCCTCGGCCTAAGCGCGCCGATCCTTTCCGGGATACGCTGGTCCAGCCTGTCAACCTACGGCCAGCACGCTTTGCTGCTGCTGACTACGGCGGCGCTGTCTCGCCTATTGCACCCCGCCGACTTCGGCCTGCTGAGCATGGCGATGGTCGCCACCCGCCTGCCGGCCACATTCCGGGATCTGGGAACGGGCTCGGCGGTGATCCAGCACCGAGAGCCCAGCGACGAGATGCTGTCCACTCTTTTTTGGATCCACATGTCCTTCGCCGCGACGACCGCGGCTCTGGTCTGGGCCGCCGCGCCCGCCGTGGCGAGGTTCTACGGCGAGCCTGCGGTCAGCGGCATCGTGCGAGTGCTTTCCTTGACCCTCCTTTGCTGGGGCCCCCGCGTCCTACAGCAATCCTTGCTTGAAAGAAGCCTGCAGTTCGCCCCTCTAGCTCGCGCGGAGTTCATAGCGGCCGTCTTCGGTTCGGCAGCGGCCATAGGCTTGGCACTTTGCGGGGGGGGTGTCTGGAGCCTTGCCGCCCAACCCATCGTATCGGGGGGGGTGGCCAGCGCCCTCATCTGGTCGGCCAGCAAATGGCGGCCGAGGTTGCTCTTTCGCTGGGGGGCCGTGCGCGAAGTGGCTCGCTACAGCCTTAACCTGACCGCCTTCAACGCGATCAACTTCGCTTCTCGAAACGCTGACAACGTCATCATCGGGCGCGCATTGGGCGCCGAAGCCTTGGGGTACTACAACCTGGCCTACACCCTGATGCTATACCCGCTCATGAGTGTCTCAGTGGTCATCGGCCGCGCCGCCTTTCCGGTCTACGCCCGCATGCAGCATGACATACCGCGCCTGCGACGGACATTCCTCTTGGTGGCCGAGACCGTGGCCCTGGCCTCCTTCCCCATGCTGCTGGGGCTCATGGCGCTCTGCCGCCCCTTCATCCTCGCCGTTTTCGGCCAAACCTGGATCCCCGCAGTTCCGCTGATCCTGATCCTAGCGCCCCTGGGCATGGTCCAGTCCATCCTGACGATGAATGGAGCGATCTACCGCGCCACGGGGCGCATGGGCCGCCAGCTGGCATTAGAATCCGGCCTCACCGTGCTCGTCGTCGCTTCCTTCTTCGCCGGGCTCCGGTGGGGGATCGTGGGCGTGACCGCGGCCTACGCGGCGACCTCGCTGATCCTGGCGCCCCTGTCGGGCGCGGCGGCCTACAACCTGCTCGGCCTGCCCCTGCGCGAGGTCGCCTTCGTCCTGCGGCGCCCGCTGGCTGCGGGCCTCTTCATGGCCGCCCTCCTGCTGCCGCTCCGCCATGGGTTGCCCGCCTCCATCGGTCCGCTCGCGACTTTGGCGCTGCTGGTGCCGGCCGGAGTCGGCATCTACCTTTGGGCCGCTCGGCGCCTGCTGGGCCCCCGCTGGGATGAGATCTTGAAGCTGCTGCTGCCGCGCAGGCCGGAAGCAAAAGTTATAAAATAACCAGATGGTTTGCCGAATGTGCCGGGGGGACCGCCTCGAGACCTTTCTCGACCTGGGCCAGCATCCGCCCGCCGATGAATTCCGCCGCAAAGATCAATTGAACCTTCCGGTGGTCCACTACCCGCTGGAGGTCTGCCTCTGTCTGGACTGTGGGCTCTCCCAGCTCACATGCGTCGTCAGCCCCGAGATCCTCTATAGACATGATTATCCTTACGAAGCTTCCACCACGGCCACGGGACGCAAGCACTTCGCGGATTTCGCCGACTCAGCCGGGCGGCGCTTGGGACTCAAACCCGGCGATCTGGTCGTCGACGTCGGCAGCAACGTCGGCGTCCTGCTCGAGGCGTTTCGGGGGCTCGGCGCCAAGACGCTGGGCGTCGAACCGGCGGCCAATATCGCTCGGCTGGCGGAGCGACGCGGGACGGAGACCCTCGTCGACTTCTTCGGCCCGGACCTCGCCGAGCAGATCTTATCCTCACATGGCCAGGCCGCGCTGGTCACGGGCTCCAACGTCTTCGCCCACGTCGACGATCTGGCGGGCTTCATGAAGGCCGTCGACCGCCTGCTCAAACCCGGAGGCGTATTCATCTTCGAGTCTCCCGACATGCTTTCGCTGGTGCGCGACCTGGAGTACGACACGATCTATCACGAGCATCTCTCCTATCTGTCGCTCAAGCCCGTCGTCGGCTTCATGGCGGAGTTAGGCATGGAGGTCTTCGATGTCCAGCGCCAAGCCATCCACGGCGGCTCGATACGGGTCTTCATCGCACGCAAGGGCGACCGGCCGGTCGAACCTGCGGTGGCCGTCGCGCTCCAGGAAGAATCGGACTTCAGGCTCCACTCGATGGATACGATGCGCGATTTCTCGCGACGCGTGCTGGACAGCCGCGACAAGCTGCTCCGGCTGCTGCGTTCGCTCAAGCAGGAAGGCGCCCACATCGCCGCCCTCAGCGCCCCGGCCAAGGGGATGAGCTTGCTCAACTTCTGCCGGCTAGGCCGCGAGACCATCGATTTCGCCACCGAGAAGTCGCCGCTCAAGATCGGACGCTTCACCCCCGGGGACCACATCCCCGTGCTGCCTGATTCTGCGCTCCTCGAGCGCATGCCCAGCCATGCCCTGCTCCTGGCGTGGAATTTCGCCGAGGAGATCATGGGCAATCTGAGCGAGTACCGCGCCCGAGGCGGCAAGTTCATCCTGCCCGTCCCGGAACCGAGAGTGGTGGCATGAAGGTCCGCAGGCTTCCTCCGGCGCACCGAGACGCGCGCGGCGTCATCATCGATGTCCTTGTCGGCGTCAAGATCGACGCCGTCACCTACCTGACTTCCAAGAAAGGGGCGGTCCGCGGCAACCACTTCCATAAGAAGACCGTCCAATACACCTACCTTATCTCCGGCCGCATGCGCTATCTGACCAGCGACGGCGCGGGCCGCGTCTCTCGCCGCATCCTGCGACCGGGAGACTTGGTCGAAAGCCCGCCGAGCGAGACGCATACCTTCGTGGCCCTGGAGGATTGCGCCCTCCTTTCCTTGTCGCGCGGCCCGCGCCAAGGAATCGGCTTCGAGGACGACACCTACCGTCTGCCCGAGCCGCTGGCCTGACCGCATGCCAGAGCGATTGAAGGGCAAGGTCGCTCTGATTACGGGCGCCGGACGCGGCATCGGAAAGGCCCTAGCCGAGGCTTTTGCGCATGAAGGGGCGAGCCTGGCCCTTTGCTCTTCCTCCGACTGCGATGTCGCCGACGCCGGGCAGGTCCGCGCTTTCGTCGATCAGACTCTGGAACGTCATGGACGCATCGACATCCTGATCAACAACGCCGCGATCCTGGGCCCCCGCTTGGAATTGGCGGACTGCGGCGCCGCGGATTGGCGCCGGGTGCTGGATGTCAACCTCATGGGCACGGTCCACATGATCCAAGCCGTATCGGGCCCCATGAAGGCGCGCCGCTCCGGCTGCATCTTAAACCTGACGTCAGGCGCCGGACGGCAGGGCCGCAAGCTCGGGGGGCCCTACGGCGTCAGCAAGTTCGCACTGGAAGGCCTGACGCAGATCGCCGCCGCCGAGCTCAAGGAGCACGGCATCCGGGTGTATGCGGTCAACCCCGGACCGACCCGCACCGCCATGCGCCGCGCCTACGCCCCGAAGGAAGACCCGGCCAAGGTCAAACCTCCGGAAGCGGCCGCGGAAGCCTTCGTACAGCTGGCCTGCGACGAGGCGTGGGCCTGGGCCGGCCGCTCGCTAGACTTGGGCCCGGACGGCGCCCTCGTCAGCCCATGAGCGCAGCCGCGCCGCTGTTCCTCTTCTTCGACAAGACCGTTGCCGTAGGGGGGGTGCCGACCTTTCTGCGCATGCTCCGTGAGTTGGCGCAGAGCTTCAGCCAGACGCGCGGCTGCAAAGTCGTCTGCCTCTCCTACCTGGATCATAAGGACGATCTCAGACTCTATCAGAGACCGATCGGCCAGACGAGCTTCATCCCTTGCGCGGGCAGCCGGTTCAGATTCCTCCTGGAAGCCTTCCGGGCGGCCTGGCGCTTGCCCGACGCCCTTATCGTCGTGGGCTACCTCGACCTGGCGCCGATCGCCTGGCTCTTGAAGAAGCTGTCCTTGATCGAAGGGTATGTCCTAATCCTCTACGGCGTGGAGGCGTGGCGCCGCCGGAGCGCGCTCGAACGCCTCGGTATCGCGCAAGCATCGGCCATCGTGGCGTTATCACGTTATACGGCCGCCGAGTTCGCCAAGCACAACGAGGTCGACCCCGCGCGTATCCGCGTAATCCTTCCGGCCGCCTCTAGCGAGGCCATTGCGCAACCCGGATCCCCCCGCGTGGGAGCATTCCACCTGCTCTCGGTAGGCCGACTGAGCCAGCGAGACCGCCTGAAAGGCTTCGACTCGGTCCTTGCGGCCTTCAAGCTCCTTCATGACCGTCGGCCCGACGCTCGTTTGACAATCGGAGGAGACGGGGACGACCGGCCCCGGCTCATGCAACTGGCGAAAAGCCTCGGCCTCGACAAACAGGTCCGCTTCCCTGGGAAGGTCTCGGAATCGGAGCTAGCGCTGCTCTACCAGGATTGCGATGCCTTCATCCTCCTAAGCCGCAAGGAAGGCTACGGCTTGGTTTTCCTGGAAGCGATGCGGTTTGGCAAGCCCTGCGTGGGGGCCGATTGCGGAGGCATCCCTGAAGCGATCGAGAACGAGGTCGACGGCCTGCTCGTCGATCCGCTGGATTCGCAAGCCCAGGCCGACTGTCTGCTGCGCCTCGCGCAAGACCCGGGGCTTCGCGCCCGGCTGGGCGAGAACGCCCGGCGCAAGGCCCGAACGAAGCATAGATTCGCCGATCTGGAGACCGCATGGCACAGCCTGTTCAGCGAGCTTCGCGGCATGCCATCAGATATTCGATGAGGAAAAAATCGATCTCGATGCTTAAGAACGTCCTTGCCTTGTTCCTAGGGTCTGTCCTGGCGCTTGCCATGATGGAGGGGATCTTCAGGGTCTACCAGCCTTTTGAGTTTCGCGTCAAAGCCAACAAAATAGTTTTGCCGGCGCACAAAGAGTACATCATACCCAGCGATAAATCGGATAAGCTGGACAATCTCATCGTCCACCGCAAGAACTCCCTGGGCTTCAGGGGGGCTGAGAAACCCGCTGATTTTGAAAAATCATTGAGCGTGATCGCGATCGGCGGGAGCGCGACGGAGTGCTTCTATCTATCGGATGATAAAACTTGGCCGCATCTTCTTGGGGAGAAGCTGAAGAAAAAATTCAACCCATTTTGGATCAACAATGCCGGATTGGATGGGCATTCCACTTTCGGTCATATTGCGCTTCTGGAAAACCATGTTTTTAAGATAAAGCCCAAGGTCGTTTTATTTTTGGTCGGATCCATCGACATCCAGCGGGAAAACCCGAACCCCTTTGACGATCGGACTGCTTTGGGGAAGCTCAGCCGCCATTCGGTCAAGGGGTGGCTGGTTTCTGCCGCGAACCAAAGCGAAGTTTTCGCGCTCGCGATCAATGTCTTTAGATATTACAAGGGGAGGAATATGCGGCGGCCCAACCCTATCGACTTCAAGAACCGCAGAACGCTCGAGATGTCCCCGGAAATCAGGGCTCAAACCCTGATTCTCGACAATCAAAGATATCTGCTGCCTTACGAGAATAGACTACGCCGGCTTATCCTGCTTTGCCGGCAAAATGACATTGAGCCGATCCTGGTGACGCACCCGATGCTTTTTGGGGATGTGATCGACGATGTCACGCGAGTGGACTTGGGGAGAATAGACGTCAGCCAGATCTTGAGGGAGATTGGCGCCGCCCCCAAGGGCAGCACCAACGGCCTATTCCAATGGGAACAGCTGGAGATGTACAACGATGTTACCCGGCGAGTCGGAAAAAAGGAGAAGATCCACCTGGTTGATTTGGCGCGGGAATTGCCTAAGAGCACGCGATATTATTACGATTCCATGCATTACGGCAATGAAGGGGCTGCAAAGGTAGCGGAGATCCTCTATGACCGCCTCGCTCCTTATCTTGCAAAGAAATATCCCGGGCATTACCATCCTGAAAGGAGATCGTCTGATGAAGAATAAAGGGTTTTTTCGGGAGTTCTGGGATTTCGTGCTGGAAAAAAAGTCCTGGTGGGCTGCCCCGATCATCATCATGCTGCTTGTGGTAGGCGTGATCATCGTCATCGCGAAAAGCAGCGCGGTGTCTCCGTTTATTTATGCGCTGTTTTAGTCCCCTTGCCAGCCCGGCTAGCGTCCCTGCTTCGTTTTTCTCAAGGCTTCGTAGATCCCGTCGCTGATCAGCCGGTGGCCATGGGCGTTCGGGTGGGCGTCATCCGGACTCACCCAGACCTTCGCGGGGTCCTTTATTTCGGCCCGGAATCTCCCGAGCAGGTCGACGAAAGGGATCCCGTTATTCGACAGAAAGCCCTTTATGATCTCATGACACTCGCTCTGGGGGCTGTTCACGGAAAAATCGTGCAGGTCCGGCTGGACGACCACCATGAACTCGGCACCTTTGGAACGGCTGATCCGCCGCATTTCCAAGACCGCCTCTTGTGCGTCCTTCCATCCCTTCGATTCATCGTTGTAGAGTCCGCGGTAGTAATCCCCGATGCGAACCTCCTTCACCCGTGAAACAGCCTGCTGCCATCGAAGATAAATGAAGGCGGCGAAATAAGAGCGGGAGAGCAGGAAACCCTGCCTTTTGGGGGGGATCTCTTCCGCGTCTCTGAGAAAGTAATGCAGGATCACGAGGTCCGGCTCCACTTGGGAGAAATGCCCCGGAAAGGCGATGCTTTCCAGTTTGGTGTTGTAATTGCCGATCCCGCTGTTGACGACTTCGACGCGAGTGCCTTTGCCGAAAATACCCGATTCGGACAATCTCCGCTCCAGCACTTCCGTGAAGACCGATTCAAAATCCACGCCCCAGCCCATCGTGATCGAGCTCCCAACGGCCAGGATCCGGTATTCATTCTTCTTGAGCGGAGCGACTTCGCGATCCCGGAACCCCAGATCATTGAGAGAAACGTCGACGCCCATCAGATGCGCGCTCGCGTTCGGGATGTGTTCATGACCGAGCGAAGCGATGGGGCTTGGCCTCTTGAGTTCTTTGGCGTATTTGTACATCTCCATATCGTAGATCATGAGGCGCGAAGCGCCGAGGCGGATCCCCGCTTCCGCCAGGATCATGGGCACGAGGAAGGTCATCAATGCAAGGGCCCCGCCGAACAGCGACTTTTTGAGCGTTTCCTCTTCGATTTTAAATTCCATTTTTAGAATTGAAAATAGATGAACTGGCGATTATTCTCCCCGCCTATCTTCCCAAAGAGGATGATGGAGAGAAACATCGCCGTGTAGGCTCCGACCTTGAACCAGAGCGGCTTTTGCGCGAAGAGGTCGCGCACGCTTCCCTTTCTTTGGACGAGGTAGACCGTCTGCATAAGCCCGATGGAGCAGACGGCCAGAACCAATTCATCGGCATTTTTTTGGAAGAACTCGTTTTTCAGCATCTGCAGGGGGGCCGCCAGGTCGAGCCCGCTGCATAAGTGACTGGCGATGTAGAAGGCGTCTTGAGCGGTCCGTGCCCGGAAAAAAATCCAGGCGAAGCAGGTCAAAGCGAAAGTAATCCCTATCTGGATGGATCTATGGATTCCAGGAAATCGATGGAGCCCGGAGTATTCCGCCAGACTTCGCCGGGCGGGCTTTGTCCAAGCGGAAAAGATTATATAGAAGCCGTTCAAGGCCCCCCAGATCACAAAAGTCCAGCTGGCTCCGTGCCATAAGCCGCTGACTAAAAAAGTGAAGAATAAATTGAAACGCCACTGCCCTGCAGGCACGCGACTGCCGCCCAGGGGGGTATAAAGATAATCTTTGAACCATGTCGAGAGGGAGATGTGCCATCGTCTCCAGAATTCCGCGATGGATTTAGAAAAATAAGGCCGGTTGAAATTCCTCATCAGCTTGAACCCCATGACCTCTGCCGCTCCGATCGCGATATCCGAATATCCCGAGAAGTCACAATAGATCTGAAAGGCAAAAAGCACGGTCGCGACGATGAGAGGGAGGCCTTGATACTGGGCAGGGGCTTGATAGACCTGATCGACCATAGGGGCGATCCGATCCGCGATGACCACTTTCTTGAAGAGCCCCCAGAGCATGATCTGTAGACCGCGGACGATCCTGGAAGACACCGCAAAATGTTTTTCATGGAACTGGTGAAGCAGGTTTCCGGGCCGCTCGATAGGGCCAGCGACCAATTGCGGATAAAACAAGACATAGAGCGCGTAGATGCCGATATGCCGCTCGGCTTTTTGTTTTCTTCTGTAGACTTCGATGACATAGCTTAAGCTTTGAAAGGTGTGAAAGGACAGCCCGATGGGGAGGATGATCGATAAGTTGGCGACCGAGTAATCCCAGTTCAATAAGCGCGCCGCCCCGGCAAGAGTCGCGTTGAAGAAATTGAAATACTTGAAAGCGAAAAGCACGCCGCAGTTGGCGAAGATGCTCACGACCAGGATTCTCAGCCTGTTTTTGCCCTCGGCGCTTTCGATCAACCTTCCAGCGAAGTAGTCGATGATGATCAGGATGAAGAGGATGAAGATGTAGGCTGGGATGAACGCCATGTAAAAGAAGCAGCTCGCCAAGAGCAAGAGAAGCCAGCGGGTGGGATGGGGGCAGAGAAAATATAGGATGGTGACGGTGGGGAAGAATAGAAAAAACTGGAATGAATTGAAAAGCATCTCTCACTGTCCTCGCTGATTGTATATTATAGCCTTTCCGATGACATCGCCCAGCCAACCAGGCCCCCAAGCTCAAAACCGCTTCGAGCGCCACCCTCGGCTGACGATCGCTTGCCTGCTGGCGTTCATGTTGCTCGCCGCTGACCTAGGATGTACGGCGGCCTACCGCAAGTGGTTCGACCCGGAACGGCAAACTCGGAAGATCCGCGTAAGATCAGAACGCTTTGACCACGGCCTGGCGCCGCTTCTCTGCACGCCTGACCGATGGGGTGATCTGAGATATACGACGTGCACCAATTCTCTTGGCATGCGACATGCGAGCCCACGCCACATTGTGCCGGCTTCCTCCGGCCCCAGGATCATCGTGACTGGAGACTCCTTTACCGAGGGGCTGGGATATGATTTCGACGATACTTTCGTCGGCAGGATCAGCGCGCGCCTCTCGGAAGATGGCGTAGAGACACTCAACGGGGGCGTCAGCTCCTATTATCCCGGTATCCATCTTCGACGGACGCGTGACCTATTAGACATCGAGGGACTACAGTTCGACCACCTCGTGGTGTTCCTCGACCTCTCCGACATACATGATGAGACCCTATGCGAGGATGTGAGTTCAGCCGGTCGGGAGTCTATAAAATGCCGAAATCCCCATCCGCTCCCCGTGAGACTGCGCGGTGCCCTTGAACGGCGGGCATTGGTCCTCCACTCGCTCTTAAGAGCGGCGGAGCGGCTGTTCCAGGCCGAGCCGCTGGCGACGGGTGTGAACCGCCGGCGAGGCCTTTGGACCGTCGACCCGGGCCTATTCCTGTCATACGGCCAGGAAGGCTTGGCGCGCGCTACCGTTCACATGGACGCGTTGGCCGATCTGCTCCGCCGCCATCATATCGGATTGACCATCGCCGTCTATCCGTGGCCTGACCAAATAGCCCGTCACGACACTCCGTCCAAACAAGCACTCGCCTGGAGCCGATGGGCCAAGAGTCAGAAGGCCGGCTTCATCGATTATTTCCCGTCATTCCTGGGTCAGGCTTCGCCTCAAGAGACCATCCGGCGCTACTTCATCCCGGGAGATGTCCACTGGAACGATGCGGGCCATCGCCTCATCGCCGACGGATTCCTCGAATATTATGCCAGGGAACTGAGAAAGACGCTCCTCAGCGCCCGGAACTCCTCGAAATCCGGGAAAAGGCTATAATACCTGACCGAGACCCCGTCGCGCCGCCCATGGCTCCCATGCCTCCCAAGAAGGTCCTCATCGTCAGCTATCTCTACCCGCCTATGACGGCGATGGGAGCGGTCCGCGCCGCATCCTTCGCTCGCCATCTCCCGAAGCTGGGCTGGCAGCCGTACGTGATCACGGTCAAGCCGGGAAGTTGGGTCTTGTCTGACGCGCCGATCCCTGAGGGAGAGCCCCCGGAATCCGTTTGCCGAACCGCCTGCGTGGATGTCAACAAGGTCGTGCCGCGGCTCTTCGGAGGCCTGTTCCGGGCAGGGGGAGTCACGAGGAGCCGATCCCGCCGGAAGAACGGCTTCTCCCTGCTCGCCTTCGGCATGTCGATCTACGACAGCCTCCTCGCCTTCCCTGATTCGACTTGGCCTTGGTACTTCCTCGGCCGCCGGCAGGCCCTAGCCTTCGCCGCCCGCGTGAAGCCCGACCTCATCCTCTCGACGTCTTACCCGTTCATGTCGCATGTCATGGCCGCCGAGATCCAAAAGGCGCTGGGCGTGCCTTGGGTGGCCGAGCTGCGCGACCTTTGGAGCGGCAACACCCAGGTCCAATACTCGCCCTTTGCCCGCTGGGAAAGGGAGAAGTTCGAGGCTAGGGTCCTGCGCCGCGCCAGCGCTCTCTGCACGGCGTCCGAACCCTTCGCCGAAGAGCTTCGCCGGACGCTGGGCAAGGACGTCTTCGTCGTGATGAACGGCTTCGAGCCGGAGGACTACAAAAAGGACGTCCAGCCCCTGAAAGACTTCACCGTCCTCTTCACGGGTATGACCTACCCGGGCAAGCTCGACCCCGACCTGCTCTTTCGCGCGGTCCGATCCCTGAAGGACGAGGGCCGACTGATCCCGGGCCTGCGGCTGGCGTTCTACGGCCCGAACCATGACGTGACCAAGGACCTGGCGAGAGAAGCGGGCATCGAGGAACTCGTCGATTGCCCCGGCATGGTCCCTGCCGCCCAGGCGCTAGAGCTTCAGCAACGCGCACACCTGCTGCTCGTCCTCGACTGGAACGATGCCGTCTCTAAAGGAGTCTTCCCCGGAAAATTGTTCGAGTACTTGGGCGCGGGCCGGCCGATCCTGGCCATCGGCCAGAAAGAAGGCGTGATGGACCAAGCTCTGCGCAAGACCGGCATGGGCGCCGTCGTCTCCGAACTCGGCGAGGTCAAGGAGGCGCTCTTGAAGGCTTTCGCCGCCCACCAGACCGGAGCGCCCTTGATGCCGGAGCGCCGGCCCGACGAAGTGGCGCGCTTCACGCGTGAGCGCCAGGCGAAAGTGCTAGCTGAAAAATTATCCTCGCTGGTCGAGGCCAAGGGCTGATGGGAAAGGCGCTCGCCTATGCGCGGCGCAATCCGGGCTTGGCTGCGGCCATCGCCCTGGGCTTGGCCGCTCGCCTGGCCATCCTGCTTTTCTATCTGGCCACGCATCAGTGGCAGGTCAAGACATGGGAACCGGAGGCCATCGCCCGCAATCTGCTGTCCGGACAAGGCTATGTGTTTTCCTATCATGGGACTTCTTATAAATCGGCCTACGTGCCGGTCTTCCCGCTGCTCAGCGCCGGCCTCCACGCCTTGACGGGACCGGGCTTTATCGCCTACTACCTCTTCCAACTCTCCTCCGCCGCCCTGCTGATCTGGCTCGTCTACGCCTGCGCCGAGCGCTGGTTCGGCCGTGGGGCGGCCTTGCCGGCCGCTTGGCTGGCGGCCTTCGAGCCGGGACTCGTTTTATACCAGTCCTATACGGTCGAGGTCACCTCCCTTTCAGCGCTGCTGCTCTTAGCATCTCTCTACACTTTTCACGCCGCAAAGGAGTCGCCCGCGCCGAAGCGCTGGTTGGCTTCCGGCCTCCTGATGGGGTTGGGCGCGCTGTCTCGCCCCGATATCATCGCCGCTTGGATAGCCCCTTTGATGAACCTGGTCCTGGAACGCGGACGGGCGGCCGCCTGGAAGGCGGCGGCCTGGACCGGTCTTGGCATCTTCCTCTTGGTGGGACCATGGGCGCTGCGCAACCTGCTCATCCATCACCGCTTCATGCCCTTCAGCAGCCTGCCGGGAGAAATCCTGTGGGTGGGTAATAACCCCAAGAGCACCGGTACGCTCTGGACCCAAGAAGGACGCCCTCAGATCTTCGAGGCGCCGGCCGATCTGCAGGCACGCATCGAAGGCGGGGGGGAGCTGGCGAACCTGGACGACTATCATGAAGCCGCCGTCCGCTTCATCGCCGCCGACCCGGCGGCCTTCTTGATGCGCTGCGCTCGGAGCTTCGTCTCCTTCTGGTGGTTCCCGCCGCGCTTCGGCGCGGGGAAGTACTACACCTGGCTGCCGCCCTCCATCTTCAGCGGTTACAAGCTCCTCTATGGAGGGCTCCTGCTGCTGGTCCTGCTCGGCGCGGCGTCCGCTCTCGCCCACCCCTCTTCGAGAGCCGTCGCGCTTTCCATGACCGCGGCGGCTCTCGGGGTGGCTCTGATCCACTGCCCGACCTATGTCGAAGGCCGCCACCGCGTGCTGGTCATGCCGATCCTGTTGATCTTCGCTGCCCGAGGAGGCGTCCTTTGCTGGACGAAAGCGAGAAAGACCTGAAGCTTTGGTCCAGGGAACGGACGCCGATGCTGGCGACGGTCCTAGCCCTCGCTCTCCTGCTCCGCATCCTCTGGGCCGTCTACAGCCCCAGCGGCCCGGGATTCGATCGGGAACAAGCCGACCAAGGGGCCGGCATCGCTCTGAACATGCTGGCGGGGAAGGGCTACACCCTCGACTTCGGCCCCGGTCCGCCGCGTGCCTCGTTCCGGATGCCCACGATACCGCTATTCTTTTACGGCCTCTGGACCCTCACCGGGCCCAGCGTCCTGGCGGCGAAGCTGGCCATGGCGGCAATCTCGACGATGAACGTCCTGCTTGTCGCCCTGCTGGCTTTCAGGTTTTATGGTGCGCACACGGCGCTGACTGCGGCCCTGCTCGCCGCGTTATTCCCGAATCTGATCTATTGGTGCGGCACCCTCGGACCAGAGACCTTTGCGATGACGGCATTGCTCCTGCTGACACGCCTGCTAGCTGAAGACCACGCCCTGCTTGGCGGACTGGCGACGGGTGCGCTGGTCACGATCCGCCCCGTCTTTCTGCCTTATTTCCTCTTACTCTGTCTTTGGCTCGCCGCCACGATGAAACGCGGAACGAGAGCGGCGGCTCTGTGGCGATTCTGCCTGCCCGTCATCCTGATCTTGTCGGCCTGGGGTTATCGGAATTGGAGCGTCCACCATCGCCTCCTGCTGACCTCAACCGAGGGAGGGATATGCTTCTACGAATCCAACAATCCGTTAGCCTTCGCCAATGGCGGGGTATGGCAGGTGGACTACCTAAAGACCCTTCCCGGGACCCATGAACTGGCGACGCGTCTCGGCGAGCCCGATTTCGACCGGCTTCTTTTTAAGATGGGACTCCGGCATATCCTGGATGATCCAGCCGGTTATCTCCGGTCCTTCCTTTGGCGCGTCTGGTACGTTTGGAGGCCCTTCCCTCGGACGGGAGCCAACCGCAGCGCCCATATCTGGCTCCATGCCCTCGTCATGGCGATGACATGGGTCCCGATCTTTCTGCTGGCGGCCTGGGAGATGCGGCGAAGCAGGGTTTGGCTGGACCGGCGGCATGGACCGATCCTCCTGGCCTGTTTCGCCCTGACCGTCTGCACGGGCATGGTCAACGGCGTCATGCGCTACCGGGCGCCGCTGGAGCCCTTTTTCGTCATCTACGCCGCAGCAGCGCTGTCGCGGAAATATGGTACAATCACCATAAGAAGCGATGAATCCCACCGTCAGCGCTAGGCGCATCTTCGTCGTCCTTTTCGACATGCTGGCCGTCCTCGGGGCCTACTACCTGGCATTCCTGCTGCGTTTCGACTTCCACATCGACCCAGAGGCTTTCCCTTTCATGCTGCAGAGCATGCCGATGGTCCTGATCATCTACATCGCCAGCTGTTATTCGTTCGCGCTATATCGCGGCATCTACTACTTCTCCAGCTTCTCGGACCTGCTCAACATCGCCAAATCCATGGCGGTCGGCGCCGTCGCCGCCGGCGCCTTCGTGCTCTTCATGCGCTTCCGCGTCTTCCCTCGATCGGTGCTCATCCTTCATCCCATGCTCACCTTCCTCTTCATCGGCGGCATCCGCTTCGGCATCCGGCTGACCAAGAGCTATATGAACGCGCCTGCCAACGGGCTGGCCCCGCGCCGGCGCGTGCTGCTCATCGGCGCCGGCGAACTGGGAGAAAGCATCCTGCGGCAAATGCTCAAGACCCCTGAGGCCAACTACAAAGTCGTCGGCTTCTTAGATGACGACCGGGCCAAGTGGGACATGCGCATCCACGGCTACACCGTGTTCGGAGGCCGAGACTCCCTGACCAGCGTCCTCGACAAATTCGATGTCGACGAGATCGTCGTGACCATGGAAGCCAAGCGGGGTGAACTCGTGCGGTCCATCGTCGAGGGCCTGCGCGACCGCGAGGTCAAGCCGGAGATCAAGATCGCGCCTTCGCTCGAGGAGATGCTCAAGACCCCCAGCTCCGATGTCGGCCTGCGCAAGGTCCGCCCGGCCGACCTCCTCAACCGAGACGTCATCCGCCTGGACCTGGCCAAGATCACCAAGGTCCTCGGCCGCAAGACCGTGCTCATCAGCGGGGCGGGGGGGACCATCGGGTCCGAGCTCTGCCGCCAAGCGCTCCAATACGCCCCCGAGGCCATCATCCTCTTCGAGAACCATGCCACCTCCCTTTTCTACTCCGAGGCCGACCTGCGCGAACGCACCCGCGGCACCCGGATCATCCCCGTCCTGGGCGACATCCGCGACGTGGCCCTGCTCAAGAAGGTCTTCAGCGAGCACCGCCCCCAGGTCGTCCTTCATGCCGCCGCCCACAAGCACGTCTACCAGCTGGAGACCAACGCCGCCGAAGCCGTCGCCAACAACGTCCTGGGCACCTACCGCATCGCCCAGGCCGCTTACGACCACAATGCGGAGACCTTCCTGCTCGTCTCCACCGACAAGGCGGTGCGTCCGGCCAGCGTCATGGGCGCCACCAAGCGGATCGCCGAGCTCATCATCCGCCACTTCGGCCGCAAGGGCAAGACTCGCTTCGTCGCCGTGCGCTTCGGCAATGTGCTCGGCAGCTCCGGCTCCGTCCTCGAGATCTTCCTCGCCCAGATCGCCAAGGGGGGGCCCATCACCGTCACCGACGAGGGCGTGACCCGCTACTTCATGACGGTCGAGGAATCCGTCCAGCTCATCCTGCAGGCCGCCGCCCTGGCCCGCGGCGGCGAGGTCTTCCTTCTTAAGATGGGCACCCCGGTCAAGATCATCGACATGGCCAAGAACCTCATCCTGCTCTCCGGCCTCGAGCCCGGGCGCCAGATCGAGATCAAGGTCACCGGCCTAAAGCCCGGCGAGAAGATGCATGAGGAGCTCGCCGAGGACCCCAAGCTCGTCGACGCATCGGAGCATCCCGACCTCCTCGTGCTCAAGCTCGACGAGCGCGACCTCGTGGGCTTGGAGCCCGGCGTCGCCGCCCTCGAAGAGCTCAGCCGCGTCGGCTCGACGGCGGCCATCGTCTCTAAGATCCAGGAGCTGGTGCCTACCTTCAGGCAGGATCCGGACCGGCTCGTCAAGCGCCTCGCTTGAAGGCCGCCTTGAGCTTCGCCGCCGTCTTCCTGATGCCGCTCGGCTGCGCCCCGCTGTCCGCAGAGCGGCCCAAGGCGGCCTTAGCACGCTTTCCGATCGGCCTCTACAGCGTCGAGGACCCCGACCAGCTTGGCCCGGTCCAAGAGGCCGGCTTCGACGCCTTCGTGGCCGCGCCCAGCGAAGACGCGAAGCTCCCCGCGCTGGCCGCCGCGGCCAAACGCCGGGGCATGAGGATGCTGGTTCCGGTCTATCGCGGCCCGCTCGAAGTCCCGAGGTCCAAGACCGCCGGCTGGCCCGTCGACGCCTGGCATCTCATGGACGAGCCGGATGTGAACGATCTCTCGCCGGAAGCGCTGCGCAAGCGCTCCGAGGACGTCAGGGCTTGGGATCCGCAGCGCCTGCAATCCTTCGTCATCGGGGACGCCGCCGCCGCCGCCCGCTACGCGGATATCGCGGATATCCTGATGCTGGACTGGTACCCCGTGCCGCATCTCAAGCTCGACTCTGTCGCCGATCAGGCCGACGCCGCCGTCGCCGCGCTGCCGCCCAGCAAGCCGTTCTGGATGGTGCTGCAGGCCTTCGACTGGAAGGAGGAGCCGCAGCGAGACCCCTCCAAGCCGCGCGTCGGCCGCTTCCCTACGCACGGTGAGATCCGGCTCATGACCTATCTGGCCATCCTGCACGGCGCCAAGGGACTGTTCTATTTCCGGCTGCAGCACCCCGCCGGGGGGACGCTCTTCGATGAGCCCGAGCTGTGGCAGGCCGTGACCCGCGTGACCCAGGAGCTCAAGGCCCTGCAGCCCATGCTGGAGGGAGGACGCGCCGCCATTCTCCCGTTCCCGCCTAATCCCGACAGCGTCGAAGCCAAGGCCTGGACCTTCCGAGGCCGGACCTACGTCGTCATCCTAAACCGCAAGGAGGGCGTCAGCCAAAGGGTGCCCGACGAACTGCTGGAGGCGCGCTGGCGCCCGCTCTTCGAGCCCCGACGCGACCCGAAGGAACTCCTCATCAAGGTCGGAGACGGCTGGTACCTGCCATCCCAACGCGTCCTCGTATTGGAAAGCCGGTTGTTTTGAAGATTCCTCAACGCAAAGAGCTGGCTTTCTTCGCGGTCTTGATGCTCGGCCTTGCCGTCTTCGCCGCGCTATTGTTCGAGGCGGGTTTTCGCCTATTGGAACGGAGAGCCCTGGCCCAGACCTTCCACCATGGACCAGGCCGGGTCCACCTGCCGGACCCTCGCTGGGGCTGGAAGCCAAGCACCGGCACCTTCGAGAGCGGCTCGCCGGAGTTCCGGGCCACGGGCAACATCAACGAGCTGATCATGAACGGGCCGCCCTACGATGCGCCAGCCGACGCTCGGCGGACCCGGATCCTAGTGCTGGGGGACTCCCACACCTTCGCCGTCGGCGTCTCGCTGCAGGACACCTGGCCGCAGGCGTTGGAAGGACTTCTTGGGCCCGGCTTTCGCGCGTATAACTCCGCTTACCCCGGCTACAACCTGCACCAGTACCTCCTGCGGCTGAAGGACCAAGGCCCGACCGTCAAGCCTCACTATGTGGTCGTCGGCTTGTCCTATGCCACGGACCTCTACGACCTGCTGCCCGCCGACCGCGGCGGCTGGACTTATGCCGAGCGCATGGAGCGCGACTACTTCGACTTCGACGCCGCTGGCAAGCTCGTGCCGCGCCACTGGAAGGAGGAATCCTCCGCCGCGGGGCGCGCGCCGCTGAGCCCGGCTATCAGCGCCCGCCGGTTCCTCGAGCATTTCGCCTCGTTCCGATACCTCCGCCGGTCGAAGCTGGCGCTCTTCTTGGGCAGCAAGCTGAAGTTCCGGGGCCAAAGCCTCTGGCCGAACATGGAGGTGGTCTTGGAACGCGAGGTCAGCCCGGCTCACGCCTACCAATGGCGGCTGTTCTTCGCCTTGCTGGGCGAGCTCCAGAAGGAATCCCGCCGCCAAGGCGCCCAGCTCGTGGTCGTCGGGATCCCCTACCTGCCCCAAGTCTACGACGAGGTCTGGGACACGACGTTCGGGGGCAGCGAGGGTTTCAGCAAGACGGCCGCCATCGAGCGCGTCGCGGCCTGGTGCAGGGACCGATCGATCGCCTACGTCGACACGCTCGACGCCTTCCGCTCTGCCACCAAGAGCTCGGGCCGCTGGCTCCATTTCCGCCTCGACGCCCACCCGAACGCCGAAGGCCATGGCGTGATCGCCCGGACACTGCTCGACTCTGGGGCGATCCAGAAACGAATAAGACCGTGAAAGTTATCCCCAGCACTTCCAACGCTGGAAGTGCTGGGGATATCTCAGAGGACGCTAGACGATGCGCGCCTCGGGCAAGGGCACGATGAAGCGCCCCTTGAAGCCCCGGGCGGTGAGCTTAGGGATCAGCTCATCGGCGATGTGCCAGGACAAGAGCAGGGCGTAATCGGGCTGGTCGGTGAACAGCTTCTCTTCATCCAAGACCGGGATCAGGGTGCCCGGCATGCACTTGCCGATCTTGTAAGAGCCCTTGATCTCCAGCACGCAGTCGAGCAAGCCGTCGTCCAAGCCCACATAGGTCACCAGCGTACTGGCCCGCGAAGGCGCGCTGATGGCGTAGACCCTCTTGCCCTGGCGCTTGATGTCCCAGAGCAGATCGTAGAGCTGCAGCTTGGAGAGGACCACCTTCTCCTTGAACTTCGCGAAGCCCTCGTCCGTCAAGACGGCGTCCTCTTCCTTCATCAGCGCCTCGACGCTGGGCCGAGGCTCGTAGCGCCCGGCGCGCGCCGCGTAGACGCGGATGGAGCCGCCGTGGGTGGGGATGCGCTTGGCATGGATGACCGTCAGGCCGTGCATCTCGAGCAGATGCTTGAGGCTGCGCAGCGAGTAGTAGCGCAGGTGCTCGTGATAGATCGTGTCGTATTGGACCGTCTCGATGAGGCCGCGCAGATAATGAGACTCGGATATGAATACGCCGTCGTCGGCCAGCATCGAGACGACGCCGGCCGTGATCGCATGGACATCCTCGATATGAGCGAAGACGTTGGCGGCCGTGACGACCTTGGCCGGCCCAACGTCGGCGCGGACTTCGCCCGCGACGGCTTGATTGAAGAAGGCCGTCTTGGTGGCTATACCGCGCTTGCGGGCCAGGAGCCCGGCATTGGTCGGCTCGATGCCCTGGACCCGATGCTTGCCCTGGAAGTTGCTCAAAAGCGTGCCGTCGTTGGAGCCGATGTCGACGACCAGATCCTCGGGCTTGAGAGCCAGGACGCCCTGACAGTCCGTATAAAGCTCCGCGAAGTTCTCGCGGAGGATCTTCGTGGTGCCGCTGGTATAGGGGTACTCCGGGGGGAAGAGGATCTGCGGGTCGACGACCAGCCCGAGCTGGGCCAGGCCGCACTTCTTGCAGAGAAGCATCTCAGCGGGATAGCTGGGCTGCTCCTTCGGACGCTCCCCGATGGGGCGCATCTCGTTGACGGGGGGCAAAAAGCCCAGGAAGACCAGGGAGCGCAGGTCGCCGGAGCGGCAGACCTGGCATTGGTCGACGACGGCGCTGGAACGGGTCCCGATAGTGAGCGGCGTGGCGGTGGTCGTGGTCATAGGGTTATCTCTTGTCTCCGGCATGCGCGACGTACCAAGGCGCGGTCAGCGCCAGGCCTTGCTTGAGCGATATCTTAGGCGCGAATCCGAGCTTGGCCATCTTGCCGATGTCCGGGCAGCGCCGGGACGTGCCGCCGGGGGCGGGTTTGCCGGCGACGAGTTCGATGCGCCGCCCGAAGAAGCCGCCCACCTCGCGGGCCAGCCTCGCGATCGTGAGCTCCTCGGTGGTCCCGATGTGGTAGATGCCGCGGTGCGCGCCGCGCTTGCGCAGCAGCATCAGGCCGTCGATGAAGTCGTCGACGTAGATGAAGGAGCGCGTCTGCCGGCCGTCGCCTTGGATCTTGAAAGGAAGAAGACCGGAGGCCTGTTTCTCCACGAGCTCTCGCATCCTCAGCACGAACTGCGGGATCACATGTTCGAAGCCCATGTCGGGGCCATAGACGTTATGAGGGCGGAAGACCACCACGCGGCCGATGAGGCTGCGGCCGTAGTTGAGGGTGAGGATCTCGCTGATCATCTTGCCGGCAGCGTAGGAATAGCGGGCATTGAGCGGGTCGGGGATCGTCATGGGCGCCGACTCGTCGGTCGGCACCCGCGGCGGCGTCTGATAGACCTCAGAGGAAGACGCCGTGATCAGCTCGCCGATGTCGTGCTTCAGGCAGGCGTCGAGCACGTTCATCATGCCCTTGACCCCGACTTCCAGGACGAGCTCGGGCTTGGTGTAGAAGAACTCCGTCCCATTGACGAAGGCCAGGTGCCAGATGCCGTCGACGCCGCGCGCGGCCTTGGCCACGGCCTGAGGGTCGCGGATGTCGCCGTCGATCATCTCGACGTGCCTGAGGGTCTCTCCCAGACGCCGCGACCGGCCCCTGGAGCCGTCGTCGAACACGCGCACCGAGCAGCCCTGGGCTACCAGCTTCTTGACGAGCGCGGCGCCCAGGAACCCCGTGCCGCCCGTGACCAGATAACGCTTTCCTCGCTTCATGACGCCCTCCCGGACGACGCGGGCGAAGCCGCAGGCGCGACGTCGAAGCTCACGCCGGCGGCATTGGAGCGGCGGGCGGCGTCGATGAGCCGCTGGACCCGAAGGCCTTGCTCGAAATTAGGTTCGGCGGAAGAGCCGCCGTTTATCCAAGCCGCGAAGCGTTTGAGCAGGCCGGCCGTCGCCGCGACGCGCCCATCTCGGCCAGGGCGCGCATGGGGCCGCACCAGCGTCTCGAGAACCTGCTCGCCGCGGCGCCCCCGCGAGAGGCGGAAGCCGTCGATGTAGTCGGCGCCCTGGTTCTCCAGGATCAAGCAGCCTTCGTCGCCGTAGACCTCGAGCCGATGGCCGCTGCCCATGACGGCGTCGGTGCTGGCAGCCGCCGAGACCAGCGCGCCGCCCGCCAACTCCAGCAGCAGGAAGGCCGAAGCCTCGCCTTTGGGGAAGCGGGCCGAAAGGCTGCGGACCGGGCCGAGGAGCCATTCGACGTTGTGGAACATATGCGAGCCGAAGGCGTTCAAGACGCCGCCGCCTTGAACGGAGCGGGTCTTCCAAGACTCCAGCTTCAAGCGGCTGGCCCGCGTCTCGACATGCCAGGTCAAAGCCGCATGCCGCAGAGAGCCGATGCCTCCGCCGGCGAGGACGTCGCGCGCCTTGCGCCAAGCCGCGCCCTCCGGGAACTCCAGGTCGATCATGTGGGCCGCGCCGGAGCGTCGGGCCGCTTCCAGCATCAGTCCCGCCATCTCGAGCGTGGGCGCCAACGGCTTCTCGCAGAAAACATGCTTGCCCCGCGCCAGAGCGGCCAAAGCGATCTCAGGCTGGGCGGCGGGGGGCACGGCGATAACCACGGCTTCGATCTCGGGAGACTCGACGATCTCGCGCCAGCCGGCGAAGGCCTGGGGGACTCGCATGCTCCGGGCCGCCTTGCGCGCGCGCTCCGCGGTGCTCGCCGCGACGGCCGCGACCTCGAAGCCGGCCAAGCGCAAGGCAGGAACGAGGCCCTGCTGGCCGAATCCTATGCCGATGACGCCGGCCTTGATCTTCCGGGTCAGATGAGGCCGCCTTTGCCGAAATAGTTCCAGATGTCGATCACGATCTTGCCCTTGGTATCGAGACCTTTATAGATCTTGTGCGGCGTACAGAGGATCAGGATGTCGCTCTCGGCGACCACGGTCTCCAGCGGAACAAGGTCCGCGTCCTTTACATAAGGGTCCGTGGTGAGCACCTTGCGGGTTTTGAAGATGAGCACCTTCTTGAGCTTGTAGCTCAGCGATGAGCGCGGATCGTCGATATCGGCCTTGAACGCCATCCCGAGCAGGCCGACGGTCATCTTGGAGAGGTCGTGCTTCCACCCCAGCTGCTCGACGATGCGCAAAGGAAGCCCTTCGTTGACCTGCATGGCGCTCAGCCCCAGGCTGAACTCGTTGTTGGAGAACGCCGTCAGCTGCATCGTGTCCTTCAGCAGGCAGGGCCCCGCGGCCAAGCCCGCCTTGGGCATGTCGGCCATGCGTGAGTAGTTCTTCTTGAGGGCGTCCAGGATCTTATAGTAGTCCAGCCCGTGGGCCGAGACCATCGTATAGAACTGGTTGGAGATGGCGAATTGGATATAGCGATAGGCGTTGCAGAAGAGCTTCGAGAACTCCGCCTCTTGCGGCGCCAGACGGACCACTTCGGGCGCGATCAAAGAGAAGAGCTTGCCGGCCGCCTCCTCGGCCTCCGGCGTCATGCCGCTGATGATCTGGGGGAGCTTCTGAAGCTCCTCTATGGCCAGCCCTTGGACGATGCGCTCGGGGCAGAAGGAGAGAAGCACGCGCTTGCCGCGATCGGAGAGGTGGGAGGCAAGCCATGCCGTCGTGCCTGGGAAGACCGTGGAGCGCAGGATGATGAGCTGGCCGTCCGACAGGAACGGCAGAAGCGGCTCGAAAGCCCGGGCCATCTCCACGACCGTCGGATTGAGGAACTCGTCGATCGGGGTGCCGATGGTGATGACCAGCGCGCGGGCCCCCGCGATATCGGAAGGTCGGCTCGACAGCCTCAATCGCCCTTCCTTCAGGGCCTGCTTGAGCAGCGGCTCGGCGCCCTTTTCCATGAATGGCATCTCACCGCGGGCGATCAAGTCGAGCGCGGCGGGATTGGTGTCGTAGATCAGGACGTTCTGTCCCTTGAGCGCGAAAACGATCGCCAAGGGCAAGCCCACATGCCCGGCGCCGCCCACGATGCAGATGTCAGTCGGTATCTTTGTCATAGTTCAAGAGAGCCCCACCAGGTCTCCTGCCAGGGCCTTGGTCAGCCGGCGGGTCATCGGCCAGGAGAACAGCGTGTTGGTCGACATGGCGCATTCGTAGGTGCACTTGCACTCGGTGTCGAGGATGCGCTTGCGCAGCGTCTGCGCAGCGGGGCTCTGGGTCATCGCCGCAAAATCAGCGCCGGCGTCACCCACGTTGCCGATGGAATCAGGAAGGATCTCGCAAGGCGTCACCTTGCCATCCTCCATGATCACGTAGCTGAGCGTCCCGGCGGTGCAGGGCGTGACGAACTCGTTGCCCTTGGCCACCCGCAAGATCAGCTCCTTTTGAAGGATCTCCTTGAAGAGGAGCACGCGCCCGCCGAAGAACCCATAGTGCTTCAGGGCCCCTTCGCGCAGATATTTACTGTAAGAGTCGATGGCCGCCTCGTAGCCCTCGATCAGGGCCGCCGGCAGCGCCGGGTGCTCATAGGAATGATACCGGAAGAGATTGATCGAGATGGCGCTAGGCTCGAAATCGGTGACAAGCTCATCGATGAACCCCGCCGCCAGCTGTGCGTTGCGCTCGGTGACGGTCGTGATCACATTAAGATAGAAATTAGGATAGAGCTTGGTCAGCGGGCGAAGCCGGTCCATGGTGGCCTTGACGCGGTCGAAGGATCCGGGGCCGCGTATAGCGTCATGCATATCCTTAGGGCCATCCAACGAGAAGAAGAGGATCAGATTCCCAGCTTCCAGCCTGCGCAGGATCTTCACGCAGGTCTCGAAGGTCTTCTCGGTGTACCAGCCGTTGGTCGGGAAGGAGAAAACCTTGGGACGGCAGTTGCGTTGGACCAGCTCGATCAAAGCAGCCAGGTCCTTGCGAACGAAAGGTTCGCCGCCGGCCAGCGAGAACCATAGCACCGGGCCGATGCTCTTAGTCGTGCGCTCGAAGACCTCCAGGGAAAGCTCCCCGGGATCGGGAGCGTCGAGCGTATTCTTATAGAAGCAATGCTCGCAGCGAAGGTTGCAGCGCGCCGTGACATAGGCGATGATCTGGATCGGAAGCCCGGAACGCAGCACGACGCGCCAGGCGCCGCGTGCCATGTCGGCAAGGAAGAACACCGCCAGAACGATCCGACGCCAGCCATAAGCGGCCCAGGCAGAGACCGCGGCCACGACGAGCGTGCCCCCGATGAGAGGCCAGACCGCGAGCGCGCCGAGCCGGGTCAGCCAGGATTCCCTGGCAGCGATGGTCAGGATCATGGGCATGGGCAAAAGTCCCAAGGCGATCAAGGCGGCAGCCCAAGGCGTCGAAAAACCAGTCCAGCAGGCCGCCGCCAGCGCCGGGAAGATGCCGGCGCTGCCGACTAAGCTCACGGAGAAAGGCAAGCCGCGAAAGGTCGGGATATCCTTGAATACCGCCGGGTAGCGCAGGCGGGTTTGGATGGCATTGTACGCCTTGCAGAACATATCGCTGAAAAAGGTCCCAAGCGTGTAACCCTTGAGGTGGACAGCGGTGAAATCCTGATGCAGGACGGTTTTAAATCCCCCTTTGACGCAGCGCGCCCCGAGCTCGATATCCTCGTAAGTCTGAAGCTCCTCATTGAAGCCGCCCAGCCGCTCGAAATCGGCCTTGGGGATGATGAAATGAGAGCTGGAAAAGAGAGGGAAGGGAAGGGCGGCGCTCCTAAGGATGCGGAACTTAAGGATCCGGGCGTGCAGCCGCGAAAAGAAGCCTTCTTGCGCATCGGGGTCGGCATAGACTCCCACGATGATGTCGCTCGGGGGAGACTCCTTGTAGCTCTGGATGAGCTTGCCGGCCTGCTCCGTGAGGATGACGTCGGAATCGACGAAAAGAAGATGGCTACCCTTCGTGCCGCGCGCGCCCAGATTGCGCGCCGCGCCCGCCGGCAGCCGTTCCTTGGACCAGATCAGCGTCGCGCCGCTGCCATCCAAGACCGGGGCCTCCGGGGAGGAATCGACGACGATGATCTCCATGAGGCCCAACGTCTGGAGGTGCTTGACGACCTGCAGGAGGGTCCGGCTGCGATAAGAGGGGATGACGACGGAGAGGCCTGCCAGGTTCGACATCCGGTCAGTATACCAATTTAGTCATGGGCCACGGCAAAGACCGTCTTGATGCCGGCGGCTTGGACCTGGAACATCTCCGCGGCCGTTTCGAAAGCGACCCTCCCGCTGAAAAGGCGGCCGAGCAAGCCGGGGAAACGCCTGTCGATGGCCTGCAGGATGCTCAGCCCCTGCAGGAAATCCACGCGGTTGGCGTTGACCGTGCCGAAGATGAGCTTGTTGCCCAGGACCAGCTCGCGGTTGACCCGGTCGACGGGGATGTTCTTAAGGCTGTCTCCCGCGGTCACGCTGGTCAGGCAGAGGACGCCATTGACCGCCAAAGCGCCGATGCAGTCGAAGGCGGCCGCGGCGCTGCCCGTGGCCTCGAAGATGAGGTCGAAAGGCTTCTCGCCGGCGCTCAACTCCGAGATGGCAAGGTCGGCCGTGCTCCGGTAAACAGCCCCTGCAGCGGCCGCAATAGCCGCCTTCGCGCCGGTGGCGGGCTTGCGGGCGACAGTCACGGTCTCCCAGCCTTGGGTCCGCAGCGCAAGGGTCGCCAGGAGGCCGATGGGGCCGGCGCCAAGGACCAGCGCTCGTTTCGGCGCCCAGCGCAGCCGCTGCTGGATAAGCTCAGCCTGACGCAAGCCCTTGGCGACCACGCTCATGGGCTCCATCAGGACGCCATAGCCGCGCGCGCTCTCTGGGATCTCTATGAGGAACCGTGGGTCCTCGACGAGGTACTCGCAGATCATCCCATGGAGCCCTTTGATGCCGCGCTCCGTGAAGCCGCCGGAGATGCACATATCCTGGCTTTCCACCGCGCAGTTGGGGCAATCCGGACAAGGCAGGCGCACCATGGGGACGACCAGCGTCCCATCCGCTAGCCGTCCCAATCCCTCATGGCCAAGGACCAGAAGCCCGTCGCCCCTCGGGGCCTCGCCATAAAGGCCGTCGTTGATCTCACCATCGGTGCCGCAGAGTCCGACCTCCAGCATCCGAACCAGGACCTGGGAGTCGCGCGGGACCGGCGCGGGCAGATCCACGACATGATGCGTTCGCGCCGAGCCCGGCGTCACCGCCACGCATCTCATGGCAAGAGGACAGGGGCCGCGGCGGGAGGCGATTTCAAAGCGACCGTCTGCGGGGAGCGAAGGAGATAGGTCGTCGCGAAGGCGTAGCTGAACCACTGGAAGTACTTCGGCAGCCAGGTCAAAACTTGAAAACGGCTCGTGCCGCGCGCCCGTTCCCGCCACTCCGAAGGCACCTCGCCTATCTTCCAGCGCAGCCGATGGCATTTGACCAGGAGCTCGATGCTGTAGATGAAGCCGGCGTCCGACTCGATCTCGATGGAATCGAGCACCCGCCGGGTAAACAGGCGAAAGCCGTTGCTCGAATCATGAGAAGGCACGCGCGCGGCATGGCGCAGCGCGAAAGCGGACCAGCGCACGAGAACGGCCTTGAGCCAAGGGCAGCCCACCATCAGGCCGCCTTTGATGAACCGGCTGGCGCAGACGATCTCGCAGCCTGATCGGGACAGGGCGACCATCTGGTCGACGATCGCGGCATTGTAGTCGTCATCGGCCGGGAAGACCAACACCAGAGGCGCGGAGCTGGCCGAGAAGCCGGAGATGACGGCCGAATGCGGACCGCGGCCGCGGTTCTTGACCAGCACGATCTCCATGGCTCCGCCGCGAAAGACGCTCAACGCGGGGAGCGTGTCGTCATCATCACGGTCATAGCAGATGAGGACGCGGAAAGGGGTCTTGACCTTGCTCGCCAGGGAGGCCAGGCTGGCCGCGATGTTGGCGCCCTCGTTATAAACCGGAATGACGATATCGAGTTCGGCCTTCAAGGTCGGTCTATCTTACAACTTCCAGCGAGCCGACGCCAGTTTGTGAGCATGGCTCGCCAGCAGACCCGCGGCAAGGCAGAAAAGCGGGAACACCGGGACCGCATAACGCGACTGCGGGGTGGGGAAGATGTACATATAGGTCAGACTATGGCCTAGGATCTGGCTGAGGAGATAGACAGCCGCGACAGGGCTCGCTTGCCGCAAGCCCACAGTCAGGCCCAAGAACCCCAGCCCCACGTAGAAAGTGCTGTAGAGAGTCATCAGCACGATCAAACCGCGCCCGGAGTTATGCCCGGAAGTGCCCTTCCAAAGCACCGAGATGCGCGGCGCGATCCAGATCTTGAGAAATTTAGACAGGGGGGCGGTGACGTAGAGCCGCGGAGCCGCGGCGTAGCGCTTTCGAGTGATCTCCACGAAGGCCGGCAGGCTCTCCTTCCGGTAGATAGAGGTCGTCTTGACGTCATGCTCGAGCTTCGCGAAAGCGCGCTTCAGGTCCTGCGTCTCTTCAGGGTAGACGAAGCGAGCGACGACCGGGAAGGTGCAGGCCTCTGTCTGCACATACGGCTCCTCCTGGGACCGCAGGAACGCGTTGAACTCCTTGGTGTAGACATGCTTATAAGTAGGGATCCCGGACTTCATGCCTAAGAGCGTCACCTGCTCGTCGGGCGCGCCATACTGCGCCGGAAAGGTCAGATAGTTCCGGGCCATCCAAGGCAGCACCAGCACCAGGAGCCCCGCCGAGAATGCCGCAGGGGCAGCCAGCCGCCTAAGGGACAGCGCGCCGCGCCAGCCGTGCATCAGGACCGACCGCAGGAGCATCAAGGCCGCGAAGGGCAGCGCCGCCAGGGCCATGCTGGGACGCACCAGCACGCCGAAACCGAAGACCAGGCCGCTGAGCAAGACCCGTGAGGTCGTCGTGCCGTAAGCCTCTTCGGAGCCGGCACGCGAAGGCAAAAGCAGCACCCATAAGCCCAAAGTCAGCACGAAGGTATAAACCGTTTCGGTCAAAGCTTGAGTCGTGTAGGTCGCGGTAAAGAGACAAGTGGCGACCATCACCGCCGTCAGCCCCGCCGCCCAGCGATTGACCCCCAGCCATAAGCCCATCTGAAGGACCATCACGCAGCTCAGAGCGTCAAGGACCATCTGCGACGCCGTGACGGAAAGTTGAGATTCCCCGAACAGCGCGAAGACGGCCGCGAGAAAGGCCGGATAGCCCGGGGTCCGGTTCATCGTGATGACGCCGTCCTGGGCGAAAGTACCTCTCAGCAGCGAACGCCCCATATCCAGATATTGCCAGGAATCGTTGGTGTTGTAGTCGATGTCCACGAACCCGGAATAGAAGAGGGCGACGCGGAAGGCCAGCGCCGTGAAAAACACCGCTAGGAGAAAGAGGAAGTCGCCTCGTCGGGGTGTTGCGGCGGGCTGCACGACTGCTATTCTAGCTCCTTTCCCGTTGGGCGTCAACGAAGTGACGCGGCCCTGTCGCAAATATGACGGGAGAACGAAAGTGCACAGGTGAATCCAGGAGAGACGGCATTGAGTATATGAAGGGATCGCGAATCTCCTTCGATGACGAAGTCCATCTCCAGGCGCCGGGTCTCGATATCCAAGAGCTGGGCCCGGATGCCCGGCTTGCCCCAGCGCCGGTAATGCTCGGGACGCACTCCTTCGGCCAACCCGGAGGCCAGCTCCGCCATCCGGGCCGCCGAGCGTTTCCGGAGCTCCTCGATGGCCAGGCGCTTGAAGTCGAAATCTGAGGAAAACAGCAGCCCGAGGTCGCGCCAGGCGATCTCCAGAAGCTCGGTCGCGCTGAAGTTCTCGAAGCCCTCGTACTGCTCGCGCCAGAGCGCCGGGATGGCCGTCGGGCCGATCTTGACGTCGCCGTGAGCCGTCACGGTGAAATGGACTCCGAGGAACGGGTTGCGCAGGTCGGGGACGGGGTATAGGTTGACCTTCAGCGCGCCTTTAGGCTCGTCCGAGTAGAGATAGAGGCCCTTGAAGGGTAATATCCGGTAGCGCTTGGAGAAGCCGAAATCCCTGGCGATGCGGTCTGCGTACAATCCAGCGGCATTGACCACGAAGGAGGCCCGCAGCGGTCCCGCCGAGGTGGTAACGCCCCTGTCCGTTCGGCCCGTATAAGAGACGCCTTCTCGGATCACGATGCCTTCCTTCAAAGCGTCGGCCTTCATCGTCGCCACGACCAGACCTGGGTCCACCGACGAAGTGGAGGGGGAGAAGAGCGCCTTCTGATAGGTCTTGGCCCGGGGCTCGAGGCACCGGGCTTCCGCGGCTGAGACTTCCCGCAAGTCGACGCCGTTGGCCTTTCCACGGCGCAAGAGCTCCTCCAGGGCTGGGAGCTCCTCGGGGCCCTTGGCCAGGACCAGCTTGCCGCAGCGGTTGAGAGGCAAGCCGCGGCTCTCACAGTAAGCCGTCAAGAGTTCGTTGCCCTGACGAGTCAATCTGGCCTTCAAGCTGTCGGCGGAGTAGTAGAAACCGGCATGGATGACGCCGCTGTTGCGGCCACTGGCGTGAAGGCCGCAGGAGGGCTCTTTCTCAAGGAGTACGACCTTTTGGTCGGGCTGGCGCGCCTTCCACTCCCGGGCGACGCTGAGCCCCACGATGCCGCCCCCGATCACCAAGAGGTCGCAATCGAGGCTTCCCATCGCGCAAATAAAGTAGCATTTCTCAGACGATGAAATATTCTGTTAATGCCCCCAGCAATATTTCGTTAACAGACTTTAAGTACTCTTGCGGAGCATGAGACTCCTGACACTGGTGGCGGTCCTGCTAGGAACGACCACCGCGTTCGGGGCCGGTTCCGCCGAGCCGACCTTGGACATCATAAGCTTCTCCGGAAGCCTGGACCTCCTGTCCGGCGGCAGGTATACAAGCCTGAAGCCGGGCGCGGCGACCTATTCCATCCAGCCTGGCGAGGAGCTGACGGTCGTTACCGGAGAAGCGACCCTGATGAACGACGGCGCTTCCATCAAAGCCGACAAGGGCGACAGCCTGATCTTTCTTTTGACCAACGGCCAGCCCGCCGTCCTGGTGCGCGCCGGCGCGGTCGAAGTGACCTCGAGCCAGGGGGAGACCTCCGCTTATAAGCCAGGCGACTTGGCGCTCCTCGCGCCCTCCCTTGCCCCCATGCCCGAAGCCGGGCCGATGAGCCCCGAAGCCGCCAGCCCGATGACATCGAACTGGGACCCGCTCAAGGCCTTGGCGAAGCTAGACACCCTGGAGAAGCCGTCGCTGAACCTTCAGATCGAGCTTCATCCCTATTATAAACTTCGGCAGATCTACGACAGCAACATCTATATGGTACCGGCCGGAAATCCCGTGGTCGGGGGCGGCGTCGTCAGTTCGATGATCATGCAGAACAACCTTGGGGTAAGATTCGACGTGCCTCTGAGCGAACGCCACAAGTTCGGCGGCAGCTATGATTTCCAAGCCACCAACTACGCCAAGCAATCTCGTGGGAACAACGCCTTGGATCAAAGCATCTCCTTGGGCTATCGCTACCAGCCGACCCGCGCAGTATCGCTGACCCTCACCGACTCTTACGCCAACACCCAGGACCCGGCCTTCAGCGAGATAGTCGTGCGTGAGCGCCATTGGCAGAACATGGCCGGAGTCAAGCTCGAGATCGAACACAAGCGGCTGGTGACGTCGCTGGACTTCCAGGACACCATGACCAAATACCTGAGCCCGGGGCTAGGCGGCTTCTTGAACCACTATGAGCTCGCATTCGGCGGCAGCCTGGGGCTCCGTTTAGGACCGAAAAGCAAGGTCTACACCGCCTATCACCGCAAGATCCTCCACTATACCGCAGGCCGAGACGCCGATTCCAAGAACCACGCCGTCGATCTAGGCCTCTCGGGTGAGTTGACCAGCAAGCTCAACGGCTCGGTTTCGGCCGGCTACAACGTGCGCCGCTACGACCGAGACGTCACCGGTTCGGTGCGCGACAACCGGGCTTGGCAGTCCTCCGTCGAGCTGTCCTATAGGGCCGCCCGCAACACCGAATTGCACGGCACCTTCACGCGCGTCGTCAACGAGTCCACCTTCGGCGCCAACCGATTCTATATCTCCAACGCTGGCAGCCTGGGCCTGCGCCAGAGCCTGCACAAGATGTCGTTGGGGGTAGAAGGATCCGTGGGAGTGGACGGCTATTCCGACCCCGTCACGGCCGGAGGCCTCACGGCCAAACGGCGCGATCACCTCTATGGCCTTCAGCTCTCCGCGGACTACGACATCCGCAACTGGCTGGCCGCGGGCATCGGGTTCAAGCGGCTGGCGCGCTTCTCCAACTTCTCCCACCAGTTCAACTACGTCACCAACCGCACCAGCGCCGAGCTGCGCGTGACGTTCTAGGAAAACATCCCGGCTTGCCGCCAGGCGGGCGCTCGAAACAACACCGACGTCGGACTTACTATCCACGTCCCGGATTTTGCATTGGGCCGGCCTGAACTGCTGAAATAAAGGC